>CAYRYD010000003.1:8366-240969 GCA_964428345.1 uncultured Saprospiraceae bacterium
CTACAAATTTCATTCCCAGCGTATTCTGCTCCGGTCAGAGACCGGAGCTACTGGCAGTTATTTAGTCAGTTAAAATCCTGCTGCATTTTCAGTTTTTCGACTGCGGCTTTCATGCCATCTTTGTTGAGTTGATCAGGTGCCTCCCCGTAGGCCATTTCTGCGTACTTCAAAGCTTCGACATATTTGCCCAATGCTGAAAGTCCCCGGGCCATCCCCACATTGGTAGGCCAGGCTCCATCGAAATGATCGTGATTGTATTCGAAAACTTCCATCGCTTTTTCCTTCCGACCCATAGTGATCAGCTGTCTGCCCAGCTGGTGGATCTGGAACGCCGTGGCCGATGGATCTTTGATGGCCATCATCATCACTTCTTCGGCTTCGGCTTCTCTCCCCAACTTGAGCAGAATGGCTGACTTATTCTGAAGGGTACTAAAGTTTCTGACCCCGATAAAAGGTGCGTTGATGGCTGCCTCGGCCCATTCCAGACCCTGATCGAGGTGGGTCTCGTTATTGAGGCAAAACTGCGAGGCAGCCACCCAATTTTGATAGTTAAAGCCTGCGGCCCCCTGAAGTTCTTTTCTGAAGGTATTGACGTACAGATCATTGTAGTCCTTTACTTCGATTCCCATAGGGATGAGTTTATGTTCCCATTTCAGCGCCAGCACCGCGGTGGTGGGTTTCCGGTCGATAAATTGATAGGTCAGCCATTCGGTATGTTCACATTCCTGGGGTTGCACATCAACTCTCAGTGCATCTTCATTCTCATCATAGAAGTAACTTCCCCATTGCGTCGTATTCCTGGAGAAAATCCAGGTCCAGGGTCCACTTTCCCGGGCAATCAGGTGCAGGCCATAGTCTCCGGCATTCAGTTCCTGGCCTTCGATCCTCACGTTGTGAGAAAAACTGATCACCGTATTTTCATTGGCTCCTGCGCGCCATGGTGCTGGATTACCTTTACCAAACCCAAGGTCGGTCAAACCATAGGGTACCAGCTGACCCCAAATCTTTCCGGTGCGGTCTTCACCGGTAGGAGAGGTCACATCCGGACTATTGTATCGCACCGTTACTTTGGCAATGCCACCGATATGTTGAGTGACCAGGCATTGCTGATTGTCACCGCCCGGTGGGGTGCTGATGGTCTGTGCCATTGCTCCATAAATACTTGACAAGCAAAGGCTGCCAAGTAAAATCATCTTTTTCATAACAGAACGTTTAAGTGATGAATAGATACTTTACAAAATAGTAAGCACCGATAAACGAGGCCCGGCCAATCGATAAAAGACCTTGTTTATTCGATTGGGAAAGCATAATATGATGTGAATCATTTCGCTGCAATTCCTGCCGTATGCCACAAAAAGGAACCCAACTGATCATGCACATATAAACCTGTGGAGCGGTGTGTGAAAAACAATACTATTTTTGCGCCGCCCGGAGAGTAGATCACCTCGAATAGTACTCAGGTATGAAGCTTACATTAAACAAGCAAAGAATTTTTAGATCAGGAACACCTCAGATGAAATCTCCGTACCTTTTATTACCCTTCATCTTTTATGCCTGCCTGCCTGGTCAGCCACCGGAGGAGCCAGCAAACCAGGGTGAAACCGGCAAAATACCAGTTGTGATTACCGATACCCTGAAGCGCGACCATGATACGGTCTGGTCGATAGCATATCTGATGGGAAAATTTAATCCGGTCAGCGATACCAATTTTGTCGAGATCAGACCGGAACATGCTGACCGTCCCGGGCTTTACCTCCGGAAGGAGACATATGCCGCTTTTGAACGGATGTTTGAAGCGGCCCTCCGGGATAATGTCCGACTGGTGATCCGCTCTGCGACCCGAAATTTTGACAATCAGAAAAAAATCTGGGAGAATAAATGGTCGGGTAAAACACCATTGGAGTCAACCAAACGGGCCACCCTGATCAGCGATGAAACCATGCGGGCCAGGGAAATTCTGAAATACAGTTCCATGCCGGGCAGTTCAAGACACCACTGGGGTACCGATATCGACCTCAATGCCTTCAACAATGCCTTCTTTGAAGAAGGTGAGGGATTAAAGATCTATACCTGGCTGACTACGCATGCACCGGGTTTCGGCTTTTGTCAACCCTATACGGAGAAGGGAATTCACCGTCCGTCCGGATATGAAGAAGAAAAGTGGCACTGGTCATTTCTGCCCCTTTCGGGAGCAATGACCCGGGAGGTACAAGAAAGCTTACGCGATGAGCTGATCACAGGATTTCAGGGGGCGGAGCAAGCCATTCCTATCGGAATAGTCCGGAACTATGTATTGGGTATCGACAGTACTTGTCTGAATTTTGGTCGTTAAAGTGACCGGATCAAATATCAAAATTCACTATCTTAAGTGCTTCAAAACATTACGAACTCATGGCACTCACAGAATCTAACCTGCTGGAGCTGGGAATAACTGCTCCCCATTTTAGCCTCCCCGACGTAGTATCGGGTGAACATATTACTCTTGATGACCTGCGATCGGACTGGGGTACCGTCATCATGTTTTGGTGCAATCATTGTCCTTATGTGATGCATGTAACCGACAAAGTCATCGAGATTGCCGAAAAATACCTGATGAAAGGTTTCAATTTTGTGGCGATTTCTTCCAATGACATAAACCGGTACCCGCAGGATGGCCCGGAAAAAATGCGGGAACTGGCTGCTGAAAAGAACTATCCTTTCCCCTATCTCTACGACGAATCACAAAATGTCGCCAAAGATTATGATGCTGCCTGCACTCCGGATTTTTATGTCTTCGACCGGAATATGGAGCTGGTCTATCATGGCCAGCTGGATGGTTCGCGACCAGCCAACGATATCCCTGTTACCGGTGAAGATCTGGAAAACGCCCTTAACGCCTTGATTCTCCGTGAACCGGTCAATCCGGTGCAGCGTCCCAGCGCCGGATGCAGCATCAAATGGAAATAATTGCATCCTTTACTTACGCCATTAGAAGGGCCAGATAACCAGGCCGATAGCAAAGGGATTGACTTCGTATCCGTTGTCCTTGTCCTTATCAAATAAGTGGTTGAGGGTAAAGGTGCCATAAAAAATCAGCGGTCCGTATCCGATCTCTCCCCGCAGCCCGTACCGGAAGGTATTCAAACCAAAATTGTCCTTTACCTTATCCTTGTCTCCTTTGACCTTGGTCTTGAAATTGGCCCCGAGTAAAAGGCCTGCAAAGCCGCCGGCACTGATGTGAAAAGAACGGTATGGATAACGGGGATTGGACTTGATGTTAAACATGACCGGTACCGTGAGATAGGTGTATGCCAACCGGTTTTTCTTGAACCGGCGGTTTTCAACGAACTCAAAACTGACTTCCGGTGTATCTTCCTGCAATATCACGGGATTATCAAAAAAATAGCGGTGTGACTCAATCGACAAGCCATATACCAGATTCAAATTACGGTCTATGAGACTGACTCTTTGCTGGATAAAATGCAAATTAAAATTGGTGGATTTCCAAAGCCGCATTTCAAAAGGATCAATGCCGTTCTCCAACCGGTAGGTTGTGGGTGTTGAAATGGCGCTAAATCCAAAATCCACCAAACCATAGCGAGTCCTTACTTTACGATGCCACCGGGATTTTGTTTCCCGGTTTTTCTCGTGGTAGAAAATCGAATCATTTTTCTCCATATCCGAATCTCTTTGAGAAAAAACCGCAAAAAATCCAAAGAGGAAAAAACCCAGTAATATGTATTTCATAGTTCAATAATTATTTAAGGTCAACATAAGTTTCGGGAATTATTTTTTCCCTGATGCTGCTTGCAGAAAATTCTTCGCGAAGTCCGGTCGGAATTAAATTAGCTTTAGCCAGTAAATTGCCAATTTTTGAAAGGGTCTCCTTTTCATCATCCACCTGAAGCTCAGGTAACACCATATCTGACTTTTCAATCGGATATACCATCTGTATGGCCGGTTTGATCTCAATTTTTTCAATAAAAACAACTGGTACCGGTTCATAAACTACCCTGTTATCGTGCGTAATGGGTAGATCGGAAATCACTTCCCTGTTTTCGATTGTCTCCATCAGATCAGCGGATACCACAGTTTCAGCCGGATCCACTTTTTGTACTTCCACTAATTTTTCGATGCTTCGAGCGGGTTCGCTGAGGGCCTGTATCTGCCCCGGTTTCGGAGTTGTCTCCTCCTCAGGGAGTAAAGGAACGACAGGTGCCACCGGTGTTTCCGGTCTTTGATCAGCGGGCGACCGATGATCTGTGATGACCAGATCCCGGGAATCCCTGTTTACATTGTTCCACACAATGGCAGCAATTATCAGTACCAGAAGTGAGGCAGCAATAGACCGCAAATAAAACCCCAATGATCTGACCGCACCGGCATTACGGTATAATTTATTTTTACCGGGCATGCCTACAGAAAACACCGGAAGTTTTATTCCCTCCAAATTTTCCATGATATCCTTTATTTCAGGATGGTCATCAAGAAATAAAAGGAACTGCTGGTGATCATCCGGACTTAAATGACCATCCAGGTAATCCAGGGCATATTCTTCATAATTATTTATCGTGATTTTCATTTTTCTGAATTATGTGACACTACTGGTTAAAAAAAATTGAAGCTTTTTTCGTACTCTAAATAAATTAATCTTCACCTGGGCTTCGGTCAAGTCCAGCATAGTGGCGATTTCCCGGTATGAATAACCTTCATAATCACGCAGCAAAATCAATGTCTTTTGTTCTTCAGTCAACTTATCCAGCATTTGTTGCACCAGCTGTCTGGTTTCGAAATCGTGGCCGGAAATTCCGGGATCATGTTCCGGTAATAGTCCGGTGGTATTCCGGGATGTTTTCTTCCTTCGAAAAAAATCAATACATGCCCGGTGTACACTGGTAAACAGGTACGTTTTAGCGGCTCCGGGATCGACCCCTTTATGTCTTTTCCAGAACTTCTCAAATACCTGCTGTACGATGTCTTCTGCCTCTATTCCATCCGACAACATGCTAACGGCAAACCGGTAGAGCCCGTCGGCGTAGTCGCTAACACATTGGTTGTATTCGCTGGCAGTCATTTGATGGTTATACGCAGTAAGAAAACAAAAGTTACAGCTTAGCCGGCAATTTTGCATCTACCATGAAATATGTGAATAAAAGAAGGAGGCGGGAAGGAGGCAATATGGCTGCCGGCAAGCCTATTGGTACTCTTCTACCCTGCTTTTCCCGATGTTCCGGAGGATGTCGCCCACGATCATACCTGCGTGGATGCGGCTATTCTCGATAAACAGTTTATTGGTCTTGAGGCCGCCGCACAAGACCCCGGCCAGATATACTCCTGGCAGGTTGGTTTCCAGTGTGTCTGGATGGTGTACCGGAGTTTTAAATGCATCATCCAGGATTTCAATCCCCAGGCTGGTCAATAGTCCATAGTCTGGTTGATATCCCGTCATGGCAAGCACAAAATCATTTTCCAGGCTGATTTCTCCTTCCGGAGTCTGGATTACTACACTGTCTGGTTTGATTTCTTTAATGGTTGAGTTAAAAAATGCCTTGATCGAGCCTTCTTTGATTCGGTTTTCAATGTTTGGTTTGATCCAGTACTTGACCCCTTCATAAATCGTGTCTTCCCTGATCACCATCGTAACCTCCGCTCCTTTCTGGTAGGTCTCCAATGCCACATCACAAGCTGAATTGGCGGCTCCTACCACGACCACTTTTTGTCCGATATAGGGATGAGCTTCGTCGTAATAATGCCTGACCTTGGGCAGGTCTTCACCAGGTACATTCAACGGCACAAATTTTCCGTAAAACCCGGTCGCGACGATCATAAACCGGGTATGATAACGCTGTTTTGCAGTAAGTACTTCATAGCCTCCGTTTTCAGGAGTCACGGAGAGTACCTCCTCATACAGTTTAATATTGAGGTTCCAGCTCTGCCAAACCCTGCGGTAGTATTCCAGTGCTTCCCGCCGCGTCGGTTTGTCCGAATGCGAAATAAAGGGCACATCACCAATCTCCAATAAATTGGACGTCGAAAAAAAGGTCATATTGGTGGGAAAATGAAAGAGGGAATTGACCAAAACTCCTTTTTCAAGCACCACATACTTTAATTGATGCCGGGTGGCTTCGATTGCACAGGCCAGACCAATCGGACCCGCTCCGATGATGATCAGATCATATGTTTCTGTTGACTTCAATACCATTCAACCAATTCTGGCCTGTCAGTTATCGCTGGCGAAAATAGTTTTAAATCAACCAAAATCAAAAACCAGAGACAAAGCGCGCCCGGTCCACCTGCTCGCTCGCCAATGATAGCGGTCAAAGGAATCAATGCGTAATCGTCCGTTCGCAAGGAGTTTGAGGCATCACTTCAAAATGGTACATTGGGAAGGTTATAAAAAATGGTAGCATGAAAAAATGGGCTTTGATCTTGATTTTAATGGTTTTCAGCCAAGACATTTACCTGCAGAATCCCCCTAAAGACCTTCGGGATCAGATACTTGTTGAATCGATTGAACAGAACCTTGACACCTATCGAAAGCTGGCCATGGAAATCTGGGGTTATGCGGAAGTAGGTTACCAGGAATACCAGAGCTCCCGGGCACTGCAGCAAATGCTGACCACGTCTGGATTTACCATACAACCGGCTGTCGCCGGAATGCCTACTGCTTTTGTCGCATCGTATGGTTCGGGGAAACCCGTCATCGGGATTCTGGGAGAATTTGACGCGTTGCCCGGAGTTTCCCAGGATTCGACCCCGGAACGCAGGATCCTCAATGAACGGGGTGCGGGTCATGCCTGCGGCCATCATTTGTTTGGAGTCGGCTCTGCTGCAGCGGCCATAGCGTTACGCCACTGGATGGAAAAAGAAGGCATTGAGGGCACGATCAGGCTCTATGGCACTCCGGCCGAAGAAGGGGGCGGTGGCAAGATCTACATGGTCAAAGCCGGTCTTTTTGACGATGTGGATGTGGTTTTACACTGGCATCCCTCGTCAGAGAACAGTGCAGATGCGGCCTCATCATTATCCAACAAATCGGCCAAGTTCCGGTTTTACGGCCAGGCTGCTCATGCTGCCGGTTCTCCGGAACGAGGTCGCTCAGCCCTGGATGGCGTCGAGGCCATGAATCACATGGTCAATATGATGCGTGAACACATCTCCAGCAAGTCCCGGATCCATCATGTGATCACCCGGGGAGGAGAAGCGCCCAATGTTGTTCCTGAATTTGCTGAAGTTTTTTACTACTGCCGGCATCCTGATCCGGATGAGGTGAGGAAGAATTTTGAGTGGATAGTTCAGGCAGCTGAAGGGGCTGCACTGGGTACCCAGACCCGGATGGAATATGAAGTCATCCACGGATTGTTTAATGTATTACCCAATGAAGCGCTCTCCCGGGTCATGCATCGCAACCTGTTGAAAGTGGGCGGTATCTACTACGACGAAAAGGAGATGGCCTTTGCGAAAAAACTGTCAGAAAGCTTTGGCGATATACCCTTCAACCTTGAATCATCCCGGGCGGTCAGGCCTTTCCGGATCCAGGAAGAAGGTGCAGGTGGATCAACCGACGTGGGTGATGTCAGCTGGGTGGTGCCCACGGCTGGCATGCGGGCTTCAACCTGGGTTGCCGGCACAGCAGCCCACAGCTGGCAGGCCGTGGCCTCCGGTGGAACAAGTATCGGCATCAAGGGTATGACCGTAGCCGCTAAAACGCTGGCGATGACGGCCGGTGATCTGTTTACCGATCAGACACTGATTGCAGAATCCTGGAAAGAAATAGATCGCAGGAGAGGCAAAGATTTTCAGTACAAGAGCCTGGTCGGAGACCGGGAGCCACCTCTGGATTACCGCAATTAGTGTTTTTCAGATAGCGAGCATTAGCCTTTGATAAAAAGAAATGATTCAGTGCGATCAATTTTTTCAAAGGTTACCGTCAAGATATAAGTACCATCGTGCAAATCACTGAGATCCAGTTCTACGAATAGCTCTTCTTTACTTTTAAAGCTCCGGATTGAGTTATAGGGTCGTCCATAGAGGTCGCTGATGGAAATTTGAACTTGTCCACTCAGTTGCCGGTCACGCAAAAATACCCTCAGATAGTCGGTGGCAGGATTGGGAAAAATCGTCATATCAGCCAGGTATGAGTTGTCAATCCGGATATTCAGGTCAAGGATGTTATTGCGCTTATCCCTTTCCAGGATCGCATTCCTGGGATCGAGCAGGATGGTCAATGTATATTCACCAGCACTGATCGACAAGGGTATCCTTACGGTAAAATTCCGGGAAAACTGTTGGATGTCACCGTCAAATAAAACTGAATCCCGGGAAATTGTCAGCAGCAAAACATCAGAAGGGGATTTCAGGATAAAATCTATGGCCACCTTTTGTCCAATTGTTAATCCGGCCTTCCAAAAATCGAGTGCAAGATCCAGATCTTGTCCGCTACCGGCGGTTATATTGTAGTCACCGGTACTCATGGCGTAGTCCGGATAGAAGTCACAGGCGGACACCAGGTACGATAATTCGGCATTATACCAGTAGTTCATCATCATTGCCTGATCTACCGTAAACCGGCGGCGGCAGGTGGCCGGAGCATAGGACATGATATTGGCTGGATCAGGCTGGTATAAATCACCGTTGCGATCGGTATAGGGGGCCTGGTAGCTGCAACCATTAAGGCCGGTAAAGGCTAAATTGGGATCAGCAGGAGTATCGCAGATCAAATCACCCGCCGATTCGCAGTTTGAACCATCGACCAGTTCCTGACCCAGGGCGGTTTCGTGGGTGTGGAGTAGACCAAAGAAATGCCCGATTTCATGCGCCAGGGTTGTACCATTGGTGCTGCATCCTTTCTGCATGATAATAAACCGGTGTTCCGGAGTGCTGTTGAATGGAAAGGTAGAGATACCGCAGGCAAACGAATTGAGTTCGTGGCTGCCGATTTCATCCAGGTAAAAAATATTGATGGTATTGGGTATGTGATACGAACGATTCAGCAATTCGGCAGCTTCGGAGTAGGTATAAATACTTCTGCCCTGGATCGCACGGGGTGATCCGCAAAAGTAGAATTCAATGCCGGCTGAGGTATAGATGGAGTTGACCGCATCCAGCTCGGCGTACAGCCGGTCAAGGTCGATATTGGAAGCACCTGCCACCTGCTCAACAATATGTACCGTAATTCCGGCTCTCACTTTTTCCATTCCGCGACGGTACAACCACCGGTTGCGAAACGCCTGCCAGGAAACCGGATCAATATCCGGTGTCTGTTCGATGGTGGTCCCGCAAAACTGCCCATAAACAGTGGAGTCGGAAAACCCAAAAAACAGGATGCCCCAAAACAAAATCAATGAAAATGGTGCGGTATGCAGATTTTTCAAACGGAAGCGCTTTCGGAATTCAGTAAAGTTTGAAAGAATTTTCATCTGAGGCAATTCTTTAGGAACACTTTAACGCAATACGTGAAAAGTGCTGTCGTATCTTTTTTCTAAAAAAATTGCCGGTTCGGGTAACGTCTGATACGATTCATGAAACTTTACTGGCAGAAACCAGCAACCAGGTGAATCGAGGTAACCGAAGATATTTAAGAATCATTGTCCCTTTTAGCCTACACTCCAAAATGGGCCTTCGGCACTCCTAAGTAGCCCCAACATTCCTCTTGGATTTCAGGTCCGGCCAAAAACCGGACCTTTTTGTTTTTAGGGAAGGTGCCTGCTGAATAAAAGGTTGAGCTATGTTGTGCAAAAGCGGGGCCTATGTATCCCGGACTATGCTTTCCAGATCATCCAGGTTGATCTGATCAAGGTAAGGATCCAGAAAATCCACCGTTTCAAAGCTGTTGATGAGATCGATCATTTCGTCGTTTTCACTGTGGCAAACCTCGACATAAAAATCTTCGATGGCATAAAGCTTATGGGTATGTCCGTTAAATGTCCTTGACATCAGGTAGATGCCATAGTGCCAGATTGCAAAGGCTTTGCCGCGGTCATCCAGATCTAAAAATTCGTAGAAATTCATCCCAAAAATACCCTATCATAAATCGTTCCAATCCGAACCAGTAACAATTAGTGAGGAAATAACCACACGATCGCTGGAAACTTGCCGACACCGAATTAGCAGCAGCAACTGTGACTCAGGATTGAGCGATTGCGACCTTTTTAAGTATTTGTAAGATCATGCGTAAAGTTGATCCGACGGAGTCTGATCGAGCTCGTTGAAAAAAGCAGCCAGTTTTGCACTGCAGGCTTCGAGGTAAAGACGTCCCTTTTCTGCAGTTGCTTTTTTGGGATTACCCACACCGGTGTCATCGGTGACTTTGGTCCAGGCTCGTTGAGTCACAGCCCAACCTTCGGTAAATCCGGACAGCGTAAGTTTCCGGGCGTGTCCATCACCTGCTTCTTCGAGCGGCCTGACCAGATCAGGACGGATATGCATGATAGCGCTGGTTTCCATCTCGCCGGCATGATCGCCGGGTTCATCAAAATACCTGGTCCAGTCAACCACCCGGTACCAATTTATCCAGCATACAAACAAATCGGGATAATAAATGGACAATTCCCTGATGATATTCTTGAAATCATTGCCTCCATGACCATTGAGGATGACCAGTTTTTCGATCTGATGGCGCGACAGCACCTCAGCCAGATCCTTTAAAATGGCTAATTGGGTACTGGGTAGGAGGTTCATACAAAATTTCACATCCATTTGACCGGTATTGATGCCAAACGGTATACAGGGAAGCACCAGGACATTGGTTCCGCCGGCACATGCCTTTTCCGCTGCTTCCCGGGCAACGTATTCCACCTGATAATTGTCGGTAGCATAGGGAAGGTGATAATTATGGGCTTCAGTGGCACCCCAGGGGAGCACAGCCACTTTATATTCCGTTTGATTGACGGTTTTCCAATTGGCTTCGGCCAGAATACAGGTTTGATCTAATGCTTTCATTTTAGTAAATGTAAAAAGGAAAATGAACCGGAAAGCCAAAGATAGAATTCCTCAACAAATTAAGAGGTCCACTCATCTGGTTTACCGGATATTGACTGGCCTGGACCAGACACAGAGCGCCGATTATCGCCAAAGGGACAGAATTTTGTCTGAAATCAACCGGATGCAGATCAATCGGGCAGATTTCATCGTTCCAAAAGAAGGTAACGGCGGGTCCGTCCTCCAGAGCACTCTGTCAACTCCATTCAATCAAAGCCCAAAATCAAGTCCGGATTCTATCAGGTTTGCATCCCGGAGAAGCTCCCGGGAAAGTCATTGACAATCTTTTATCTTTGATCACCTAAAGTGAATGATATGCCTATACAAAATAATCGCCGTGATTTTCTGAAGAAAGCTACCATGGCAGCTGGGATTTTTACCATTGTACCCCGTCATGTTTTGGGCGGTAACGGATTTACAGCACCCAGTGATCAACTGACCAAAGCCATCATAGGAGTTGGCTCGATGGGCCGGGGCCACATCGACTATGAAGGCAGACTGGTCGCCATCTGTGATGTTGACAAACGTCATCTGGAAAAAGCTGTCTCCATCTCGGGAGCCGGTCTAAAGACCTTTAGCGACTTCCGGGAGCTGTTGGCAGAACCGGGCATCGATGTGGTACATATTGCCACTCCCCCCCACTGGCATGGTCTGATGGCGATTGCCGCTGCCAGGGCAGGAAAGGACATCTGGTGCGAAAAGCCCATGACCCGCACCATTGGTGAAGGGATAGCCGTACAACAGGCGGTCGGGAGAGCCGGCAGCATGTTTCGGCTAAACACCTGGTTTCGATTTATGGATACCTTTTACGGCATGGGGGTACCGGTTAAGCCAATCAAGAAGTTGGTGGAAAACCGGGTATTCGGCTGGCCGCTTAAAATTACACTCAGTGCCACGACTGGTTTTGACTGGAAATTTTACTGGAGTGGTCAGACTGAACTGGAACCAAGATTGGTACCCGAAGGACTGGATTACGATATGTGGCTGGGGCCGGCCCCTTTCAAACCGTATAATCCGGAGAGGGTGCATGTCAAATTCAGGGGATACTGGGATTACGATGGCGGAGGCTTGGGCGATATGGGCCAACATTATATGGATCCCGCTCAATACCTGCTCGAAAAAGATCATACCGGTCCGGTGAGTGTGGAAATCGATGCACCACAACAGCATCCCGACGCGGCCGGTACCTGGCGAAGGATTGAATACACCTATGCTGACGGATGTAAGATTGTATTGGATGGAGCCAACCGGGATAAGGAAGCCGCATTTATTGAGGGGCCACAGGGAAAACTATACCGGGGTATGCGTTCGGACATCAAAGACCTTGACGCACTGATCGCCAACCTGCCGGACCCGGCTCCTCAGGTAAGCGTTTTTAGCCACTCAGTGAGGACCCGGGAAAAATTTGCCCTGAATGAACAAAACGGACACCGTTCCTGCACCCTGATCAACCTGGGAGTGACAGCCTTGCGCTTGGGACGCAACCTTCAATATGATCCCGAAAAACAGGTCTTTATCGATGATGAAGCTGCCAACCGGATGATCTATCAGCCTATGCGGGGTTCATGGGCACTCTAACTTTTTTACAAGAAAATTCTTCAGTCTGATATTTACAATGAAAAAAATACTTCTATTCACTGTTCTCTTTATTGCCGGATCTCTGAGACTAACCGCTCAGGAAGGACTTGAACAAATTCTGGATAAACTCCCTGCCTCTTCTCCGGCAGATCTGAGTCTTCAAATGGAACAGCTGGCAAACCTGGGAGCACCGGCTGTGGTGACCATGAGTCAACGATTAAACAGTCTGGTACCCGGACAAGGTGATCTCCGGGAAAGATATGCCCTGGCGGGCCTGGCTAAGTATTTAGGGCAGGGAAATAACCCTGACCAAAGGCGGGAAATTGAAGAGGGTTTCCTGCAGTCGCTGGAGCTTGGCCTCGAGGTGGATGCGGAGGTATTTTTAATCGAACAGTTACAATATTTCGGATCGGATCTTAGCATCGATCGCTTACCAGCCAAAATCGGACTGCTATGCGAGCCCGTGGTACAAACCATTGCCCAGATTCATACTGAAAAAGCTCTCCGGTCTCTTATCAATGCTCTGGCAGAAAGCAATGGTTATTGCAAAATGGTGCTTACCAAAGCCATTGGCTCCTTTGATCAACCGGCAGCCCTCAGCGAACTGGTCAGATTATCTTCCGATCAGGATGAAACAGTGCGAATGGCTGCCCTTAAGAGTCTTGCTCACTCGGGCAGTCCTTCAGCAGTGATTCCACTGATGAGTTATGGCCAGCTAGACGCTGCCAACGGCAATGATCTTCTACTGACGCTGGCCAGCGGTCTCGCCCGGTCGGGTAACACCCGGGAACTAAACCCTATCATCGAACGGGTACGATCTACGGGAAGTACGCAGCAAAAGGAAACAGCGGTCGGGTTAATGGCTGATCACCTGTCAGAAGGCTCAAGAAAAGAGCTCGTAAAAATCCTGACCAGGGGGAGTGAAGAAGAAGCCTTGGCCGTCACCAGATCCCTGGAGAAAAATGAGGCTATGCCGATGGCCGCATATTTCAAATCCTTTAAGAAAGTAAGTGCGCCTGTAAAAACAGGTCTGTTGACTGCTGCCCGCAGCCGGAAATATCAGCAGGCATTGCCGGCAGCCCGAGAGCTGCTTACCAGTTCCGACCCAGGCCTTCAGATCGCTTCGATCAAAACTATATCTCAACTGTCCGGTAAACAAAGCATTCCGGAGCTGCAGAAAGTGTTGACCGGTAGCAGCAACGACGATGTGGTGCAAGTAGCGATTCAGGAATTGTCCCGCTGGGTTTCTTCCGAAAATGCCGAGGTAATGACCAATACCCTTCAGATGACCTCTGGTAAAAGCAAAGCGGAGGTCATCGAAATGATGGGAGACCGGGGAATGACTCAATTATTTTCCCTGATTGAGCCGTTGTTGCAATCGGCTGATCCCATGGTTCGCAAAAGTGCATTTAACGCCCTGCCTGGCATTGTGCGGGATGCTTCCGTCAACGACCTGATGGCATTGGTATCGATTGCGGGCAATGAAGAAGAACTGGAATCTATCCGGAGTGCTTTCCGGAAGAAAGCCCGACAATTTGATGAGACAGACCAAATGGTATTGCCTCTGTTGAATACTTTCGGATCATCCAGTCCAGCTCTGTTGAGTAAAATATTGCCCGCTATCGGAGGTGATGCTTCACTAAGTTATATCCGGGAACAAACGGATAAGAAAGCCCTGACCGACTGGAAATATCCGGAAGCAATACCGGATCTGTTTGCTCTCCTGGACGCCAATATCGACCGGGATGCAAATTTTGAATCGATTTTACGCTTGATCCGACACGAAGCTTTGCCCGCCGATCAACGGGTATTGTACTTGAGAAAACTGATGCCATATGCTACCAATGCCACCGAAAAAGAACGGATTATCCGGTTGCTTGGAAGTGCCAAGTCTCCCACTTCCTTTATGTATGTGAAAAGTTTTCTGGCTGATGCAGATCTCAATAAGACCGCTGCCGGCACATTGCTGAACCTGGCCTTACCGGCACCCGGCGAATCATTGGGTCTTTACGGTCCTGAAATCAAATCCGGATTGATGCAGGCCGACACCATTTTGAGAGAAGATGCCGATGAATATTCTTTATCATTTCTGAGAAAGTATCTTTCCCTGATGCCGGAAGAAGGCGGATTTGTTTCAATGTTTAACGGAAAGGACCTCACGGGATGGCAAGGCCTGGTTGAAAATCCCCTGGCCCGTGATTCCATGTTCAGTCTTGAGCTAAGAATGAAGCAGCAGGAAGCCGACGCTAAGCTGGCCGACAACTGGAAAGTGGAAAATGGCGTGATTACTTTTTTTGGAAAAGGTTATGATAATCTTTGCAGTGTCAAATCTTTCCGTGATTTCGAGCTGATGGTCGACTGGAAAATAACCAAAGACGGGGATAGCGGAATTTACCTGCGCGGATCACCCCAGGTACAAATCTGGGATCCTTCAATGACCGATATCGGGGCCCAGGTGGGTTCGGGCGGACTCTACAATAACGAGGTTCATGAGAGCAAGCCTTTGACCTTTGCAGATAATCCGGTAGGAGAATGGAATACCTTCCGGATCATTATGATCAATGATAAAGTGACTGTTTATCTTAATGGGGTACTCGTTACCGACCACGTAGTGCTGGAAAATTTCTGGAACCGTGAATTGCCGATTTTCCGTGAAGGCCCTATTGAATTACAGGCACATGGTACCAATTTACAGTTCCGGGATCTCTATGTCCGGGAACTACCCGGTGTTCCGGATCTGCCAGAAGTCGAACAAAATGCCGGATTCAAACCGATATTCAATGGAATTAACCTCGACGGGTGGATTGGCAATAAAACCGACTATGTAGTAGAAAACGGTGAAATTGTCATTTATCCCGGCAGCAGCAGCGGCAATGGAAATTTGTTTACCGAAAAAGAGTATGACAATTTCATCTTACGGTTTGAATTCAAACTCACACCGGGAGCCAACAATGGGTTGGGTATCCATGCCCCCCTTGGAGGAGATGTTGCCTATGCCGGTAAAGAAATTCAAATACTTGACAATACCGCTCCGATTTATGCAAACCTAAAAGATTACCAGTATCACGGATCAGTCTATGGTCTGGTACCGGCCAGCAAAGGAGCCCTGAAGCCCGTGGGAGAGTGGAACAGTCAGGAAGTTACAGTCATCGGTAATCAGATCCGGGTGGAGCTTAATGGCCAGCGGATTTTATTTGATGACCTCAACAATGCGACGCGAAATGGTACACTGGACGGCAAGGAGCATCCAGGTCTTCAGCGACTGAAAGGTCACATTGGATTTCTCGGTCATGGTACGGAGGTCCGTTTTCGGAATATCCGGATCAGGGAAGGCCTTAATTAACGGGAATGTGAATTCACCGGCGCTGTTGCTTATTGGAGAAACAAATCGCGAAGTAAAACCTTAGAATTCAGACCATCGTCTACCCAGGTTCCAGCGCAAGCCGGCACCCAGATAGGAATTCTTCTGATTACGGTCAATAGCTGCACTTTCCTTTTTACGGTATTGATAAAATAGATCGATAAAAAATCCATGTTTTATCTGATAACTTAAATCCAGTCCAAACATGGTAATATCGGTCCGCACTCCCTGAGTAATCTCATTGTCGTAGTCTTGCACCCGTTCGTCGTTGGGCAGAAGGATATTGGCTCCCCAATTCAATGTATCCCGATCTTCTCCGGTATGCATGGACAATGCTCTCAAGGTAATAAACCAGTGTTCGGATGGTTGATAGGTCACCCGCAAGATCGTTTCCCGGAAGTTGGCACCCAAGGGATGGGCCAGAGCCTGGCTGTAGTGGCTGTAATGGGCAACTCCGGTGCGGTGAGAATAAGTATACGGTCGCACGATGTTATATTCAATCTGGGCATCCAGATGGGAAATACCAAACAAATCAAAAATCCTGGCTCCCATCTGCCAGCCAAATTTATTGGCCCACCAGCCACTATTTGATCGAATCTCACTGATCTTGAATTCATCCAATACAAACTGACTGTAAAGTGAAACCCGCTTCCAGAGGTTATATTTCAGATCCATTCCCAGCAACACATTATCGGGACTTCCGATAGCTCCCTCAACGGTACGATATAGAATAACCGGATTTAGATATTGCAGTTCGAACTGATCTTCTCTGGCAAAAACAACAGTCTCAAATAAACCGATATGCAAATTCTGCAGAATTTTGAGACTCAGGTAATGCGCGGCAAAATACTTCTTTGGTAACAATTGATCGCCGGTGCCACGTCGTCTCTGAAGTAGTTCGCCAAAGATATTCTGATAATGAAACCGCCATACCCTGGTATTCAACCGGAGATAAAAATAATCGGTACTAAAATCCGATAGGAAAAGGGAGCGAATGCCATTACCAATAAAATGTCTTCCGTGGCCAAGTTCCAGTTGCACATGCCGGGAAATATCAGTGCCAACATAGGCATTAGCCAGCAGAAAATCCACGCCATTGGTAAAATTAAAAATACTGCTTTGATAGGATTTATAAAACCCAGCACCGGGTACTGCATTAAATTTACTCCGGAAATCATTCACGTATTCCGCATAACGGGCCTGGCTTTCCAGTATTTCCGTATGAAAATAGACTTTACTGTCAATAGTACCCCGGATAGCGATGCCTCGTTGATTTTCAAACAACAAATGATCGTCGTTTTCACTTTTTGCCAACCGGAAGTTTAGCAGAGGATTGATCCGTAAAGTAAAATCCGGCGAATTGATTTCAAACAAATGAGCAGGTGATTTGTAAAAATGCTTAAGGAATGGTCTTTTACTTGCCTGAGCATTCAATCTCAGATTTTCACTGCTGGCATAGGTATAAAATATCTGATTACTATCCACGTATTCCTGCCTTAGGATCTCATTATTTACTGGTCGCGACCACTCATTATTCTGATTAATGAGCCATTGCATATCACCGGCTTCCCGTAGAGACCGGGCGGGAAAAAGGGAGTCTATCGCATTAACTAATTTAGCAACATCTTTTCTCGCAATCCCCTTAATCGAAAAGTGTAAATCGGTCGGATTCTCAAACAATACATCAAATCGGTCAAGCCAATGATAGGTTACATCATTGAAAGACATATAAGTACCCTGAGTCCAGCCTGGGCGTGCACTTAAAATCCAAATGATTATGAGGTATTTAATTTGTTTGGTCAATGTATCTAGGTTTTAAAATTCATAAGAAAATCCCGGATGATTTCCTGAAACTGTTGCTCACCGTCAATAAAAGAGACATATGCCGGTAAAACAAAAACCGGTATCTGCTCTTTACGAAGAAAATCGAGATGTTTTTCAAGACGAACGGCGTCCTTTTCGGTGGTAATGATCATTTTGTTGTTTTCATCAATCGATTCAAACTGAGATTTTAACTGTGCTATTTCATAACTGGTAAAATCATGATGGTCTTCATACTCCATAATTTTCACAGATGAGACCTGGGATTCCAGATAGTGGAGTAAAAAATCGGTATTGGCAATCGCGCAGATGACCAGTACATGCATGTCCTCTTCCAGTTTAACCTGAACCGTGGGATAAAGCAGATGATAAATTGGTTTATAATGATAGGTCGTAAAGAATATTCTCTGATGCTGCAGTACATTGATCTCATTGGTAATTCGGTCTCTTTCTGCCGGATCCAGGGATCCGGGACATTTGGTGACCAAAATAATATCGGCTCTTTTATAAGCACTGCGCCATTCCCTTAAGCGGCCTACCGGTAAAAGAAAATCGGATGTGAATAACCTGTTGAATTCGGTTAAAAGAATATTAATGCCCGGCTTTACTGCCCGGTGCTGAAAGGCATCATCCAGCAAAATCACCTGTACTTCCGGATGAAGTGCAATAATTTTTGGTATTCCCAATACCCTGCTTTCACTGACAAAAACAGCGGATTGGGGAAATTTACGTTTATACTGTAAAGGTTCATCACCGGTATCCTGAGCCTGATTATGTGGATTAACTTTCCTGAATCCTTTGGTTCTCCGCTTGTACCCCCTGCTCAAAACAGCAACATTGATATACTGTGACAACCACCGGATCAGGTATTCTACATGAGGTGTTTTACCGGTACCTCCCACACTTAAATTACCTACGGAGATTACGGGGATGTTAAAACTGATCTCTTTTAAGATATTCAGACGATACAGGAGGTTTCTGCCACCAATGCCCATACCATAGAGCAGGGCAAAAGGTGACATCAAAAGTTGAAATAGAATTTTCTGTATCATTTCAGGAACTTAAAATGGAATTTCCAACAGTGCATTCCAGACAGCGCTTGTGGTCACAATAAAAATTTTTAAGCTGGATGAGGGCCTGGGAATCAAAAGCGGTTTTTGCCTCAAAATCCAATGATTTAAATCTCCGGATAATTTGATTGGATTCAGCGGGTAATTCCTCTAAAAATCTCAAGGCTCTATCCTGCATAGCTTCCATCCTGTGAGTCTGGCCATAGTGAAAGAGGAATGGAATCACGGTATTGATAATGATCAGGTGGATAGACGACGCTCCCAGTTTTTTACTTTTTTTCTCAGACTCCTGGTCAAAAATGTAGTGATTTTTCCAGTATCCGGAAACATCCGATTGAAACATGTTGACAATTTCCGTCACCGAGCGGGCGGCCAGCATTTTGCTGAAAAGATGTACGGTCTTAAAAATCAATACGGCAAACTGGGCGATGCGGATGGTGGGGAAATTTGCCGGACGCATTCGCATATATTTCCATTGCTGTTCCTGAAGAGGGGTAAGTTTATGGATCATCTGAAGATAATCATATTCTGCCTTTAAGTCCAGGGCATAGTCATCCTGAAAACTTTGGTGGAGCAGGCCGGCCTGGCCATACAGTAACGCCTCTACCTGTTTTAATTTATCCTTATGTTTAATCAGGATTTTTCTGGGCAGGGAAATGGTCAGGGCTTCAAAAACATCCGCATTGACATTAAAACCAAAATTTCGTCCTAGGGTACGGTAAAAGGCTTCCTCCCAATCGTAATCCGTGTTTTCCAGGACTTCCTGAATGCGGTTTGTCTTGGCAGCCAGTCTTTCTACCAGAATGCTTTCGTACCATCCGCGAAGTGCGGGTATGGACACTGGACGTTCATTCTTCTCACAGGGAATCCAGTTTTCGGCAAGCATCAGATTTTCATACTGCCCGATCAGCATTGGCCGTATGCGGTCTTTCAATTCAATGCAGGCAAGTTCTTCACCATTAGGCAAACTGATTTTTTCATCTTCCTGATAGACAACATGGAGAATGACGTTTTGAAAGGCTTTATCTTCCTGGTGTTGATGTTTCAGCCAGTCGCTCGAGAGTACGTGCATTTCAACATGTCCCACCCAGATCTCAGGGCCTATCCTGATCCTGGCTTGAAGAAAGTCCGGGCCGGAATGCTGGTTACGAATACCAGCCTGAATAATTTGCACGGGTTGTCCTGAAGTTGTTTGCAGATCATCGAGATCAAAAGTCTTCAGGTTCCAGACATAGTAAAGAAGGTCTTCCTTGATTTTAGGGGATGTAGTCTGATTCAATGGTTTATTTTTTCATAGGTTTTAAACGAATAGGCGTAAAGGTTTTTTTCGTCGGGCTCATGATTTTCTTCAAAGACCAGTCTCCATTCGGATAAGTCCAGTTCCGGAAAAAAGGCATCTCCATGCTCAACAACGAGATCAATTTCGGTCAAATATATTCTGTCGAGGACTGGTAGTGCCAGGCGGTATATTTCAGCCCCTCCAATAATAAAGACCTCCGTTTCTCCATGCGAATCGGCTATTTGCAGCGCTTCCTGCAGGGAATGCGCGACGAGGATACCAGAGGCAGCATAAAAAGCTTCCCGCGTAATCACGATATTGGTGCGGTTTTTTAAGGGTATTCCCATTGACTCAAAAGTCTTTCGGCCCATGATAACATGATGATGGCGCGTGGTACGCATAAAATACTTCATATCGGCAGGCAGGTTCCAGGGGAGATCATTATCGACACCGATCACCCGGTTTCTTGACATAGCCGCAATTGCTGAAATGACCATACAGTAAAAATAGGCAATATGATGATGCAGTAGTCATCGCCCGGGTACGAAGTCCGCGCTTTTTCAGGTTCCTGTCTCCTCTTCCCACTTAATGGATATCATAAGGCGCAACTCTTTTGAAGCCAGCCGGACGATGGTCAGTCACCGGAAGCCAGCAGATTGACTTGAAGCATTCGTTCTTCGAGCCACAGACGGGAAGGGTCTATGTCACCTTTAAGGTACCGCTCGATAATCAGGCTGGCGATGGGAGCAGCGTACGAACCTCCCCAACCTCCATTCTCGATAAAGACGGCGATGGCAATTTTTGGATTTTCTCTGGGGGCAAACGCATAAAAAACCGAATGGTCCTTACCGTGGGGATTTTCGGAAGTACCGGTTTTTCCGCATACTTCAATATTACGGATTTGGGCAGCCCTTGAGGTACCCATGCTGACAGAACGAGACATGCCTTCGATCACCGGATCAAAATGCCGGTCATCAATCATAATCCGCTTTGGTGTGCGATATTCAGCATTTAAAGGTATCGAGGAGTCACTGAAGCCTTTGACAATATGCGGCCGGTAGTAAAACCCCCGGTTGGCAATGATTGCAGCCAGGTTGGCCATCTGCAGGGTTGTCAGCTCGATCTCACCCTGGCCGATGGCATTGGAGATGATATAGGTACTGCGCCAGTCTCCCTTATTCATGTAGAGTTCATCGTAATAATCACTGTCAGGAATCAGGCCGGACTGTTCCTGTGACAGATCAATTTGCAGGGGAGCGCCCAGTCCAAACTGATTCAGGAACTCAACCGTCCGGTTAAGACCCAATTCAGGATGTTCGAATCCGTCTTCATTGATGAGATCCTGGTAGATTGTATAAAAGTAGGTATTGCATGACTCCTGAATGGCGGTGGTTAAATTGCGGACACCCGGGCTGGCATGACAACCCCAGCGAAAGGATTTGTAGACATAGCCTCCGGTACAGGTAATAAAGCGGTCTACCGTGACGACACCTTCCTGAAGGGCGATCAGAGCCAGCACCGGCTTGAAGATGGATCCGGGAGGGTACTTGGCCTGAATGGCGCGATTGAAAAAAGGCTTGAGGCTGTCGGTTTGCAGAGCAGTGAAGGTTTTCTGCCGGTTTGCACTCACACTAAGAGACTGCGGGTGATAGGTCGGACTGCTTGCCAGGACCAACACCTCTCCGGTTTGGGGTTCCAGTGCTACTATTCCACCGATCTTATCGCGCAGCAGCTGTTCGGCATATCCCTGTAAATCGATATCAATGGATGCAATCAGATCAATACCAGACGTCGCCGAGGCATCCCTTTGACCACTGTCGTAAGAACCCACTTTACGACCAAAATTATCTTTCAACTGAAACTCCATTCCTTTTTGTCCGCGAAGCTTGTCTTCGTAGCTGGCTTCAATACCACTTACTCCATAGTAGTCCCTTCGTTCGTAACCCTGGCGGGTATTGATGATTTGCTGATCAACTTCGCTGATATACCCCAGAGCATGCGCAGCAAAAGGAAATTCATACCCGCGGACGCTGCGAACCTTGGAAATGAATCCTGGAAATTCATGCAAGACCTCCTGCAGCTGACCATAGGTCACGGGATCGATCTTATCCAGAAAGAGGAAAGGGACATTTCTGGAATAGCGGATATCGGAAAAGTCCTTCTGGATATTTTTCCTGAAAGTCTCCCTATCGATGTTTAGTATTCGGCAAAGTTTGGCCGTATCCATCCCTGGATCTACCAGATTGGCCGTTACATAGAGGTCATAGATGGGTTGATTATACACCAGCAATTTTCCATTGCGGTCATAAATCAGTCCCCTCGACGGTTGGATAACCTGCTTTTCGATGGTAGCTGCATCGGCCTTGATCCGGTAAGATTGATCCAGCAGTTGCATGTACCCAACCCGGAGCAGCATCACAATACCTGTGAAAATAATGGTTGCCCGGATAATGTAGCTTCTTTCCTGCATTGATCGCCTTAGTTTTTAGGGTTGAAAATTACAACATAAACCCCAACGAAAATAATCGAGGCAAAAAATGAAGAAACCGTCTTCAGAATGATTTGTAAAACCATGGATATCTGAAAAGCCTCGACAGTAAAGTACCATAATAAATGAAACAACAGGAGAATGGCGACATACCGGGCAAACCAGTTGACACCAAATTGATTTTTATTGGGCACCGAATTGATCTTATAGCCACCACGGGGTTCGATGGAGGCGAGCACAAAGGGGCGGATAAAAGCCGTGAATACACTGGCACTGGCATGCAACCCTGGAGAATCATAAAAAAAGTCGATACTCAGTCCCAGTAAAAACCCCAGTATAATCAGTAATATCCTGCCAGTCTGTACCGGGAGTAACATGATAAAAAGAGGGTAGATTAAAATCTGGATATAGTTAAATTGAGTACCCCCCAGATTGAACCGGTGAAAAATCAGGCCCTGCAAAAGGACGATCAGGATAAACCTGAAAGAAATTCGTATAATGTGACCTTCCATCAGCCTAGTTTTGTGCTTCGAGGTCTAGCTGTTCCTTAGCAAACAGATTCCTGACCACATAAACATAATGCGCATGAGAAAGATCATTGGAGAGCTCCACTTCAACGTCATAGAAATTACTTCCCTCTTTCAGGTTAAATGTCACAATCTTGCCAACCTGGATACCCTGAGGAAATAACGAACTGAATCCGCTGGTTACCAAAACGTCTCCCTCGACCAGGTCGGCATGCTTGGGTATATCGCTCAACCGTGCTTTCTTGGGATCTCCTCCCATCCAGGAAAGAGTACCGAAAAAGTGATTTCGCTGAATAGTGACACTGATTCTGGTATCGCGGTGCAACAGGGAAATACCCCGGGCATAGCGATTGCTCACATCGGTAATGATGCCCATTATGCCGTTTGTCTGAATCACTCCCATGCCTTTTTCAATACCATCCCGTCTACCGACATTTAAGGTGAAGTAATTGTCGAGATTAGCAATGGAATTGTTAATGACCCGGGCTGCAATCAGAGTGTATTGTTGGGTGCGATTGGAATCAATATGAGTGGATGCCGGTCCGTAAATTTCCTGATAAGTCAGGGTTTGAGTGCGTAGAGCCGCGTTTTCTTCCGCGAGTTGGTTGGCAACACCGGAGAGATTGATGAACCTGATGATACTATCATATCTCTCCAGAATCCATCCGGTGACCATGCCGGATGACCGGATAAATATGCTTTTTTGATGGGGGTTGAAGCGAACGATCAGACTAAAGCAGAATACCTGTAATAACAGGAAAAGTAGTACATATCCGTACCGGTATAAAAAAAATAAAATATTCTGCATAAGAAGTGAGTATCCTTTTACACACTTTTACGATCTATCAAAAAGGAGAACTTATCAGTATTTCTCAATGCAAGGCCGGTTCCTCTCACCACTGCTCTCAAGGGATCATCAGCTACCGTGACCGGCAGTTTGGTCTTCAGCGATATTCTTTTGCGCAAGCCCCGTAACAAGGCGCCTCCTCCCGTAAGATACAATCCGGTTTTATAGATATCGGAGGCCAGTTCAGGAGGGGTCACTTCCAATGCTTTGAGGATAGCTTCCTCAATCTTGCTGATACTGCCATCGAGGGCTTCTGCGATCTCCTGGTAGGTAATGGTCTCTTGCCTGGGTATGCCGGTAAGCAGGTCTCGCCCGTTGATGGCAAAGGGTTCAGGAGGATTTTCCAGTTCGGTTGAAGCCGAACCCACATTGATCTTCAGCAACTCAGCTGTACGCTCGCCGATCAGCAGATTGTGATTGCGTCTTAAGTGGTCAATGATGTTCATGGTAAATTCATCACCGGCGGTTCGTATCGACTGCTCACACACGATGCCCGACAAGGCAATGACAGCAATTTCAGTGGTGCCGCCACCAATATCGATGATCATATTGCCGACCGGCTCCTCCACATCCAGGCCGATGCCCAGAGCGGCTGCCATTGGTTCATAAATCAGGTAGGTTTCTTTGGAGTCAACGTGATCGGCAGAGTCAAAGACTGCCCTTTTCTCCACTTCGGTTATGCCGGAAGGAATGCAAATAACCATCTTCATATGGGTAAAGAAACGACGTTTCTGATCAATCATATTGATCATCCCTTCGATCATACTTTCAGCCGCCTGAAAATCAGCAATCACACCGTCTTTGAGCGGTCTTACCGTCTTGATGTGCTCGTGCGTTTTTTCGTGCATCTGCATGGCCCTTGTGCCGACGGCAATCGTCTCTCCAGTTCTCCGGTCAATCGCCACAATAGATGGCTCTTCGACAACAATCTCGTCATCCTGGATGATCAGGGTATTTGCGGTACCCAAATCAATAGCCAACTCTTGTGTAAAAAAATTGAAAAATTTCATTTCAAGCCTTTAATCTGAGCTATCCCCAAGCAAAGCCTGTACCAGCTTCAGCAAAAGAAGCTAATTTTATTTAAATCAGGAAAATTTTACGAATGATTTAAATATATAGTTTTTACAAATAACATTAATTCATAATGTATTGGTTGTCAAGCGGTTTAGTGGATAATGACCTCGCTTAGATTTTCCCTCTTGAGGTAGGTTCTGGCCATGGTCCGGATGTCTTCTGTGGTAAGGTGGGCAATTTGCTGAAGTAAGCTGGAAGTGAAGTCGTAGGGACTATCTTCCGCGATGTTGTTTTTCACTACGTCGAGGGTCTGGATTGGACCATCCATTAGGCTCAGCAAGTAACCTCCCAGGTAATTTTTAACCATCTTCAATTCGAATTCGGGCACCAGTTCCTGTTGCAGAATTTCGATCTCCTGATAGATCTGTTTTAATGCCTTCCTGACAAATTTCCTTTCTGTTTCCAGGCTAATACTAAAATAGCCATCGTATTTGAGAGATTCCAGCATACTCTGAATCCCATAGGTCAGGCCTTTGTTTTCCCGCAGGTTTTTCATCAGTCTTGACCCAAAGTATCCTCCCAGGATGGTATTCAGTACAAACATTGGCGGCCAGTCGGGATGATTGCGGTTAAATAATCGCCTTCCAATCCGGATGGCGGTCTGAGGCTTGCGCATATCCATCTCAAAATGATCGGCATGACTGGTGGACTCTGGAAGGAACGGACTGATTTCTGTGATTGGATCCGGCCAGTCAGACAGCAAATCCTCCAGCTGTTTGTGCATTTTGGGCGGCACTCTACCCGCGATAAAAAGTACGGAATTCCCGGGGTTAAAGTACTGTCGGTGGTGCTCTATCAGATCCTCCCGGTTGACCTGCTGATACAATGCAACATCACTATTGTACCCATAAGGATGATCCACACCAAAGTACTGCTCAGTTGCCTTACGGTAAGCTACCACATCGTTGTGCGAAAGATCAACTTCCAGCCGGCGAAAGGTTCGTTTCTTAAACAGTTCGATTTCTCTTTCTTCAAAGGCTGGTTGCCGGATAATGTCAATGAGTAAAGGCAGCAGAGTCGTAACGTGTTTGCTGAGACAGACCAGTTGAAGGCTTATATGGTCAAACGAAAAAGGGGAGGAAAGTGTGGCACCCCGCCGATCCACCGCTTCAGCAATGACAGACGCACTCTGTTTGAGAGTGCCTTCTTTGATCGTACCGGCAACCGTAACCGCTGTGAGACGCTTATGCTCAAATGGCCTTCCCGCCAGGAACATGAAGTCAAGCTTGCAAACATCCTGGCTGCCCCCTTCCAGCAGGTAGGTCGTCAGTCCCTGTCCAAGCGAATATACTTTTGGCTTCGGAAATTCAATCCGATCTATCTGAAAAATGGGTGGTCGGTTATCCGGCATGCTGCACACTTAAATCAGACGTATGATTCATTTTTTAAATAAGGGCAGCTAAGTTTAAAAAATGAAAGGGAATCCTTTACTTTTGTCACTAGTAATTCATCCTACTTTCTGCAAGGTAGTAACGTTTTCATGTATGAAATTTAGCATTTCTTCTGCCGATCTTTTAAAGAAGATACAATTGGCAAACGGGGCCATTGGTTCAAATGCCGTAGTACCGATCCTGGAGGACTTCCTGTTTGCCATAGACGGAAATACCCTGACGATCTCAGCAACCGATCTCGAAACCTCGATCACCACAACCGTTGATGTCATTTCAGATAGTAACGGTGCAATCGCCATTCCCGGTAAAATACTGTTTGACACCCTGAAAGCGTTGCCAGAACAGCCAATCACTATCGATGTAGATGAACAGAAGAACAGTATCGAAATCACTTCCTCATATGGCAAATACAAACTTTCGGGTGACAATGCCGAAGATTTTCCGACAATACCCAGACCTGAGGGTACTGATTCCGTCTCATTGAGTGCCCATCTGCTGCACGAGGCGATCGTCAAGACCACTTTTGCGACCAGTAATGATGAGTTGCGCCTGGCTATGACCGGGGTATATATGAATATCGATTTTAATAAAATCACTTTTGTCGCTACCGATGCTCACAAACTGGTCAAATACACCTTCTCAGGTCTCGAGAGCGATGTCAATACTTCGTTCATCATCCCTAAAAAATCACTTTCCCTGTTGCGTAATGCCCTGCCAGACAATGGTCAGGTTCAAATTTCTTTTAACAAGTCAAACGCTTTTTTTGCGTTTGGAGACCACAGTCTGGTATGCCGCCTGATCGATGCGCAATATCCAAATTACAATGCAGTCATTCCGGTCGATAACCCCAACACAATGACGGTAGGGAGAACCGATTTTCTCAGTTCATTGCGCCGTATTGCAATTTATGCCAATAAAACCACCAACCAGGTCATCCTGAATATCGATGACGGCAGCCTGACCATTGAAGCCCAGGATCTCGATTTCTCCAATGAGGCGACTGAGCAACTAACCTGTGAATACAAGGGAAGTCCGGTCACTATTGGTTTTAATGCAAAATTTCTGATTGAAATGCTCAACGTCCTGGACACCGATGAGGTAATCATGGAGCTCTCTACCCCCAATAAAGCGGGAATTCTTTTACCGGGTGAAAGCCCGGATGATGAACAATTACTCATGCTGGTGATGCCTGTGATGTTGAGCCGGTAAGCCAGCTCTAACTCATTTCCTGAATGAAGGTTGGCCTTTTTTTCGGATCATTTAATCCTGTCCATACAGGACATATGATCATTGCCAGTCAGGTATTGCATCTGACTGATCTGGATCAGGTATGGATGGTGGTGAGCCCACATAATCCGCTAAAACAAAAAACCTCGCTGGCGAGTGATTATGACCGGTTGCATCTGGTCAACCTGGCGATTGGAGACAATGTACGGATCAAGGCATCCAGTATTGAATTCAACCTGCCCAAACCATCTTATACTATTGACACCCTGACCTATCTTACGGAAAAATATCCCGGATATCAGTTCATATTAATCATGGGTGGAGACAATTTGCTGACATTACCCAAATGGAAGAACTATCAACAGATTCTGCAACAGTTCCGTATATACGTATATCGGCGGCCGCATTTAAATTTGAGCGGTGCGATCAAACATGAACATATTACCATTTTAAACCGGTTTCCTCTGCTCGATATTTCATCAACCTACATCAGAGATTGCCTCAAAAATGGTATATCTGTCCAATATCTGGTCCCCGATGCCGTATATGAATACCTGGCCGGCAGTTCGATGTATCGATCTTAGTCGTGTAACATAACCGGCAAGGACTACGTTTGTTAAAGAGACTATGAGACTTCTAATCACGATTTGCATTCTCTGGGTTGGATTGGCGGTATCAGGACAATCAAATCAACGGATTGGCACCTGGAAATCATATCTGCCTTATCGCTTTGGATGGAGTGTTGCCCAAAGTCCGGATGCCGTTTATTATGGCACCCAATGGGCTTTGCTCAAAGTCAATAAAGAAGATCTCAGCCTGGAATTTTTCTCCAAGGTCGAAGGTCTGCACGATATTGGTGTCCAAACCATTCGGTATGGAAAAGAAGACGAGGTCCTCATCGTGATTTATAACAACAGCAATATCGATCTGGTCTTTAAAGACGAGATTGTCAATCTCAATCAAATTCAGGCTAATACCCAAATCGTTGAAGACCGAACCATCCATGATGTTACGATCCGTTCACCCTATGCCTATCTGGCCTGTGGCTTTGGAGTGGTACAACTGAATATCCAGGCCCGTGAATTTGGATTTACTACGTTTACCAATACGGCTGTCAGAGGGATCACTGCAGAAGAAAATCTACTGATCATCACCACCGATGATGGTGTGTATCAGGTAGAGACCAATGCTGACAACAACCTGGCAGATTTTGGAATATGGAAAAAATTGGGCTTTACCGAAGGGTTGCCGGAAGTTCATACCGGCACAAAAATCTCGCTGATTGATCAAACCATTTATCTGGGTATAGACGATGAGCTCTACCGCCGCAATGCCGGTCGTTACGAGTTTGTTCATCAGGAACCGGGTTTTGATTTCCAGTTTGCCGTGAAAGGAAGTGAAGGGATTCTCACCGGTTGGCTGTGCGAGACCGGTTGCAATGGAAAGAAAATACTACTGGATCCAGACGGGAATAAAAGAGTGATCAATAACTGTAGCAACAAGAGCTTCGATGCCGTTGTGGATGAGGAAGGAAGAGTCTGGTATGCTGATGATGGTAAGGGATATAAGTTCTCCGCAGGCTTTACCGGCGATTGCCAGGTCATTCTGCCTGACCGGCCCCCGACACATAATGCATCCCAACTGGCTTTGTACAACAGAAATCTGTATGTAGCAACCGGCGGAGTGACCATTAATTATGGGTATTTGTTCCGAACGGAGGGATTCTTCACCAACGAAGGTAGTACCTGGACCTCCTACAATAAAGATAATGTCTCCATTCTGGGTCAAAAGGATATGAGAGATTTTCTCTGCGTGGAGATCGATGCGGAAGGCACTGTCTATATCGGCACCTTTTGGGACGGCCTGATTCAATATAAGGCAGGGCAAATTACCCTGTTTGATCAAAATAATTCCAGTTTGCAGAATAGTGTCATCAATCCCGACCGAAACCGGATCACGGATCTTGCCTTTGATGCTGATAATAATCTTTGGATCCTGAATCACGATGCACCCCGACCACTTTCTGTCTATACCAACGAGGGAGAATGGATGAATTTCGCCCTGCCGACTTCCACCAATCCCGAGCATATAACCGTTGATAACCTTGGTTACAAATGGATCTCTGTGGGTGGGGTCGGTTTGGTCGTCTATGACAGCGGTGCCGATCTGCTTTCCTCTGCTGATGACCGCTATCGGGTCTTTAATTCAAACAACTCCAGCCTCACCGTTAACTCAATCAATGATCTTGCCGCCGACCGGGATGGGGGTGTCTGGGTTGGCACAACGGAGGGTGTGGTATTTTTTAATTGCAGTAATTTTCCTTTTGAGGCCAACTGCCTGGGCACCCGTCCTATCGTGGAGCAAAATGGTATCGCCGGTGAATTGTTGGGAGAAGAAAATATCAAAGCCATTGCGGTCGATGGTGCCAACCAAAAGTGGTTTGGTACCAATAACGGAGTATTTGTCCAGAGCGCAGATATAGAAACCCAGGTCCATGCCTTCAATACCCGCAATTCAGCCCTGTTTGACAACGGCATTATTGACATCGCTATTGATGAAGTGGATGGTGAGGTAGTTATTGCCACCAACAAAGGCATCCAGTCGTACCGCGGAGAAGCGGTAAGCGGCGGTCTTTTTCACCAGAAGGAAGTTACTGTTTTCCCCAATCCGGTCCGGCCTCATTACCAGGGGCCGATTGCAATCAAGGGTCTATCGGAAAATGCCAATGTAAAAATTACCGATATCCAGGGATTGCTCGTATTCGAAACCACCGCCAAGGGAGGGCAGGCCATCTGGGATGGCAATGATCTTAGTGGCAGAAGGGTTTCCTCGGGAGTCTACCTGGTCTTTAGTGCTTCCCGCGATCTGATCAATCCCGACGCCGCTGTCACCAAAATCATGCTGGTAAATTAGGTGACAACCAGCCAGACATTCTGGCGCACATTATTCAATATCAGACTAAAATCTAAATGGCTGTGTGGTGCTTTGCGGTCTCCATTACCTGCCGGTAATATTCTTCATACTGGGGCAGGATGATGTCGATGTCAAAACGTCTGGCCTGCGCCAGGGCGTTGGTACGAAACTCGGTCAACAACTCAGGATTTTCCAGCAGGAGCAGGGTGTTTTTTGCCATATCTCCTACATCACCTACATCGCTTAAGAACCCGGTTTCCCCTTCCAGGTTGACCTCCGGTAATCCCCCGACATTGGAAGAGATTACGGGTACCTCACAAGCCATTGCTTCCAGAGCGGCCAGACCAAAACTTTCATTGCCCGAGGGCAGGATAAAGACATCGGTAATTGCCAGTAGCTCTTCAATGGCGTCCTGCTTACCCAAAAAACGAATATCACTGCAAATACCCATACTGCGGCACAATTCTTCGCAAGATGCCCGTTCTGGCCCATCCCCGATCATCAGGAGTTTGGCCGGCATTTTCGCGAGAACAGTCTTGAAGACCTTTACCACATCCTGTACCCTCTTCACTTTCCGAAAGTTGGAAATATGCATTAGAATTTTTTCGTCATTGGGGGCAATTGCTTTCCGGAAATGATCCTTATCAATCCGCTTGAAACGGGAGAAGTCAATGAAGTTATAAATGACCCGTATTTCCTTTTCAATGTGAAAATACTCTTCGGTCTTTGCTTTGAGAAATTCAGAAACGGCCGTAATGCCGTCACTCTTATTGATGCTAAACTCAACCACCGGTGCAAAACTATGATCGCTACCAACCAGCGTGATGTCGGTGCCATGCAACGTAGTGATTACCGGGATGTACTTTCCATGCTGGAGAAGGATCTTTTTGGCCATGTAGGCCACTGTAGCGTGCGGGATCGCATAATGGACGTGCAGCAGATCAAGGTTTTCGTATCTGACTACATCGACTAATTTGCTGGTCAGGGCGGTATCATATGGAGCGTATTCAAATAGTGGGTAGTTCACTTCAGACACCTCATGGAAATAGACATTTTCGTGAAAAGCGCTCAACCGGGCTGGTCGCTTATATGTGATGAAATGTACCTGATGACCCTTCTTAGCCAGGGCCAGTCCCAATTCGGTAGCGACCACTCCACTGCCTCCGAACGTTGGGTAGCAGACAATTCCAATTCTCATTACAGACATAATCAGACTTAATCTAGATTTTGATGTTACGGACGATCCGAAGGTGTAACCGGTTTCTAACCTTTTGAATATTTTGTCGCTTTGCTTCCATGCCGTGTGAAATTTAGTATTCTTTGGCACATATCAGGCTTTTTTCCGGCAACAGGTCAGAAAATGCCAACCCGGGGTCTCAAGATCAGATTTGAAAACAAATTTGACGGATATTAGTTTAATGATTGTCTTGAAAGTGAAATGGCACAGACGTTCCCAAGACACTTTCCTTACACTCATTGATTGGATAACAGGATAACTATAGGGGGAAGTGGCCGTTTATTCTATACGTGATTTGGAGACCTTGTCTGGTGTTAAAGCCCACACTATCAGGATGTGGGAAAAACGCTACGGACTCCTGAATCCCCAGCGTACCGATACCAACATCCGATATTACCTGGATCAGGATGTCAAAATGCTGCTAAATGCCGCACTGCTCACCCGACATGGATACAAGATCAGTAAAATTGCCTGCATGTCACAAAGGCAGCTTCATGAAGCGGTCCTGGAGATCACCGAAAAAAAGATCGATGGGGATCTGCAATCCGATACCCTGACTTTGGCTATGCTGGAGCTGGATGAAGAGAAGTTCGATGCAACCATCCGTCAGAGAATTGAGGAAGATGGATTTCGAAAAACGATGATCCAGGTGGTCTTCCCTTTTCTAAACCGTTTGAATGTACTGTGGATGACCGGTAGTGTCATGCCGGTCCAGGAAAACTATATCGCCGGTCTGATTAAGCAAAAGATTTATGTGGCCATTGATCAGTTGCCTCACCCAATCAAGCGAAAAGGTACTTTTATTGTTTTCCTGCCCGAAGGTGAAGAGCATGAACTGAGCGCCCTTTTTGTGCACTTCCTGTTGCGTGATGCCGGCTATAAAGTGTTCAACCTGGGCCGAAATATCGCCCTGGACGATCTACTACCGGTGGTTGAAATGCATCATCCCGACTATATATTCACCATTATAAACGAGGGGCTCTTTAAGGATTCCGTTAAAGACTATATCGAGAAACTCTCCCTGCACTGCCGAAACAGTACCATTCTGCTGTCCGGGATTCAGATTAGCCGGCAGCAGATCAAAAGCCGGAAAAACTGGATTACCTTTGATGGTCTCGATGAGATACTCCAGTACATCCAGGGTCTGGAAACAAAAACAACCTGACTTCTTAAACCATGCAGGATTGATGATATCGGACAAGCCGGCAGTTGGTTTTTTTGAATGAACAAGGACATGCCATTCATTTACGGAAAAAAGAGAGGGCTTTTCCGGGAATAATTCTATATTTGCAGCCCATTTAGAAATATGACTTATTGACATGAATCAATATGAAGTAACTTTCATCGTAGATCCAGTGCTGTCGGGCGATGAAATTGTAGCGACAGCACAGACATATGTCGATCACCTTCAAGGTGAAGGGTGTAAGATCGTCCATGTCGAAGAGATGGGCTTGCGTCAGTTGGCGTATCCTCTCGGTAAACGTACTACCGGTGTTTATTTCTGCATTGAATTTACCTCTGATTCCGGCCTGATCATTGAGAAGATGGAACTCGCCTTCAGAAGAGATGAAAGAATCATGCGATTTCTCACCGTGAAACTTGACAAATACGGAATCAAGTACAACGAGGACAAACGCAAAGGGTTGATTGGCAGAAAGAAAACCACCAAAGCCACCTCTGAGGCGGCCGTGGAAGAACCTGCACCAGCAGTCAGTAGCAAGCCGGTAGCGGCTGTCAAGTCAACTGATGAAGAGGAGTAAACGTATTAACTGAACTGAAAGAAAAAAATTATGGCATCACGTGATGATATAAAGTTTCTCAGCAACCCAAAGATCGGACTCAAGGCTAAAAAATACTGCCGGTTTAAGAAATTTGGAATCAAACATATTGACTACAAGGATCCTGAGTTCTTAAAGCAATTCATCAACGAGCAGGGAAAAATTCTGCCCCGCCGGTTGACTGGCAATTCCTTGAAATACCAGAAAAAAGTCGCTGCCGCCGTAAAACGGGCCCGGCACCTTGCTTTATTACCATATGTAGCTGACCTCTTAAAATAGTTTGTTGTCATGGATATCATTTTACTGAAGGAGATCGATAAATTGGGTGACAAGCATGAGATTGTGACCGTAAAACCCGGTTATGCCCGTAATTATTTAATTCCTAAAGGTTTTGCCCTGATCGCAAACAGCAGTAATAAGAAGCGGCTGGATGAATTGAAAAGGATTGAAGCTGCCCAGGAGGCAAAGCTTAAAGACTTTTATCAGGAAATTGCAGATAAACTGAAGGATGTGGTACTTAAAGTTGGCGCCAAGGCAGGAACCAGCGGTAAAATCTTCGGTAGTGTTACGAACGTTCAGATTGCACAATTGCTGAAGGAAGAACACGGAATTGAGATCGAACGTCGTAAAATCAGCCTTTCTGAAGATGTAAAAGAGCTTGGTACCTATACCGCCAAATTGAATTTACACCCGGAAGTAGTCAGCGAAGTTAAGTTTGAAGTAGTCCAGGAATAAATTCTTTTCAGATAATGCTTTTGGTGAGGGGCTCCACCTTACCAAGAATGTTAACCGAATCGGCATTCAGCCATCGGGTCAGGATGTGGTCATAAACCGAACGGAAATCTACCTGGTAGATAAGATCACCATCGTCAAGCATATCCAGGGTTGGGGCAGGATTATAAATCCCGGGTGATTTTAGCTGATCCCCGATAAGCAAGAGACTATTGGCTGCGCCATGATCGGTTCCCTGGCTGCCGTTTTCCTGAACACGCCTGCCGAATTCTGAAAAAGTGAGAATCAGGATATCTTCAAACAAGCCGTTTGATTGCAGATCCTTGATCAGTGCACTGACCGCACGGGCATAAATCGAAAGAAGATTATGCTGCCGCGCTTTCTGGTTGACATGCGTATCAAATCCCGGAAGACTGATGTAATATATCCGGGTATTGGTGTCGGCGGTGATCAGTTCGGCTATTTGTCGCATACCTTCACCAAATGCATGGTTAGGATATCTGAAAGCTGAACGGTAGGTTTTAGCCTTCCTGGTGATGTATTCGGCAGACTCCTGAACTTCCACCATGGTTTTATAAAGAAACCCAAGGTCATCGTTTTTGGGAGGCTGATAGTTTTTTCCCAGATTCTGCAGGAAGGGATCTTCCACTGCCCTCCGGAGTTTGTCTGGTCCGCGCATCGCCAGTGCGTCGCGCCGCTGACCATGGAGCGCCAGACTAACATTGTCGCCCATCTCAATCGCGTGATAAGGAAGGTGACAATCTTCGCACTCACTGTCAAGATACCTTCCTAGCCACCCGGAATTGAGGTACTCTGTCGCACTGCTACCGGTATGCCAGATGTCCATCGAGCGGAAGTGCGAGCGATCGGGATTCGGATATCCCACTTCATTCATGATACATAGATAACCCCGGTCATAAAATTCCTGCAATGGTGCCAGAGCAGGGTTTAAGCCCAGTTCGTCGCTGAGCCTGATGACGGTAGAAGCTGCCAGGTTTATCTCCGGCCGGCTTCGGTAGTAACGATCATTGCGGTAGGGTACAATAGTATTCAAGCCGTCATTACCACCGGAAAGCTGCACAACGATCAGGATCTTATCGTGCCTCTTACCCCGGTCAGCCGATACAGGGGAATGCTTCAGGAAAGCCGGTACCAGAGCCGGAACAGAGGCAAGGAATGAATGTTTGAGAAATGATCGCCGATTCTGCATTTTCAACCCATTTGAAATTCCGGTAGAGAAAGCGTTCGTAAAATGAGCTTTTTGGTAACATCCGGTTCTCTAAAATCTTTAGACTTTGCCAGTGAAGGTGAAGACCCGGTGACAATCAACAGATGTTTAACGGCATTTTCCAACTCACGGTATGGCGTACCACTAAACAACTCCAGTACCGGAGCCAGATCATATTCTATCTCAATCATCTGTATGGATTCACTGGCGGTCATAGCCTCGAGGGGAGTAGAAACCGAATGATCAAATCGTTCCTGATTAACCAGGTACCTCACCAGATTCAGCCGAAGCATCAGTGTCGAGTTGTTGATCCATGCCCGGCCGCCCTGCCAGCCTGCCACATTGGGTGGGTCAAACAACAGCTGACCAAGGGCTTTTTGCAGGAATGCCAGATCATGATCATGCTGAAAACGGATCTTTAAAAGCCTGGACAACTGTACCAGTAATTCGACCGGCGATTTGATACGGTTACCCATATTTTTTGGCTGGTAAAAAAACTCGTTCGTAAAAACGAAGTACATCACTTCCGACAGATTATAGTCATGTTCCCGGATGTGCCTGGCAATCTCTGCGATGGCTGGTGGGTCATCAATTGCATTGACAAAATAGCGATAAATCCTGGTGGCCAAAAAGGTGGCCGTTTGAGGTTGTTGAAGTATTATGTCAATAATATCATCGCCGTCAAAGCGGCCTCTCTTACCTAAAAACTGCTTTACACCAAAGTCATGGAGACTCTCCCTGAATATAAAGTTACCCTGAAGATCACTGGTCCAGCCGGTGAAGGCTCTGGCCCCTTCCCGGACATCGTGCTCACTATAGGTACCCCGGCCCATCGTAAACAATTCCATCAGTTCCCGTGCAAAATTCTCATTTGGATGATCTTTCCGGTTCTGCTGATTGTTCAGGAAAAGAATCATTGCCGGTGACCTGGCCATCTCACGTAGGAGGGTTTTAAAATTACCCAGGGAATGCTGCCTGATCGTATTTAGATATTGTTGGGCTGTCACTTCAGAAGTACATTGACAGGCAAAATGTCCATGCCAGAAGAGGCTCATTTTCTCCCTCAGATAAGCGTGTTCCTCCGACATTGCAGCAATCCAGACTGCCCTCAGCCTGTCCAGGCGCGATACCGCGGTTTCGATTTTCTGCAATCCCGGCTCTATGTTTTCCAGGCCAAATAGTGACTGACCTAACACCGGAGAACCCGATTGCCGCGGTTCTTGCTTGACCGGAGGTATAGTAGCTGCCTGAATCGCTTCTTCAACAACTTGATTGATTGGGTTTTGACCGGCAAGCGACAGTTCTTCGGGTCCGACTCCAAAACCAGCCCGGTGAAAGAAGTGTTTAAGCAGACAGGATAAGACCATTGTACCAAACATTAAGTGACCTCGAATTTACTAAAACCCTTTTGATTGATGTGGCAGAGACCGGATCCGCCGGCTGGTTAGCGTTTTTTCCATTAAAATCCTGGTGGTTAGTTGTACTAGCATGCCGGCACAAATTCGTTACATTCACAAATAAAACAGCCTTATGAAATCGTTAGCTACCTGCATCATATTCTTGTTTCTGAGTCAGACCACCTTGACAGGCAAAGGCATTGAGTTTTTTCACGGGACATTTGCTGAAGCGAAAGAACTTGCCGGACAGCAGGGCAAACTGATCTTCGTCGATGCCTTTACAACCTGGTGCGGTCCCTGCAAACGAATGTCGGCTAATGTCTTTACTCAGGAAGAGGTCGGAGAATTTTACAATATGACCTTCATCAACCTAAAGCTTGACATGGAAAAAGGTGAGGGCAAGGCCTTTCAGAAACAATATCAGGTCAATGCTTTTCCAACCTTGCTGTTTCTCGACCCTGAAGGGAAAGTTGTGCATAAAGTCATCGGTGGCATGGATGTAACCAATTTCTTGAATCTGGGAAAATTTGCAGCTTCAAAATCATCAGTTGCTTCCACCCTGGATAAAGAATATGCAGAGGGCAGGAGAGACCCCGAGTTTATGGCAAAATATATTGAATCCCTGTCGAAAAGTAACCGGTCACTCTTAAAGATAGCCAACGAATATTTGTCCGGTCAGAAGGAACTGGGAACCCCGGACAATCTTAGGGTGATCTATTATAGTTTAGTGGAAGTCGACTCGCGAATATTCAATCTGATGCTGGAACACAGGAAGGAAATGATCCGGATTTTTGGCGAATCCGCTGTTGAAAAACAAATTGTCAAAGCCGCTGAAGCTACGGTTATCAAAGCCATCGACTTTAATAACAGCGACTTGCTTGAAGAGGCAATTGATAAAGTAAAACGATATGCCGGAAGCGAATACAAACAATTTCAGTATTCAGCCCGTCTTAAATTTTACAGTGAGACGGGGCAGCCGGAAATGTATCTGCGCTATGCTAAAGATTATGTTCGCATGGGGCCTGAATTTAAATTTGAAGTGGCCAATGATATCCTGCACCGTCAGAAAAACCAGCCTGAGCTTTTAAAACAGGCGAAGATCTGGGCAATAGAAGCTGCTCAGGAAGAGGAAAATGAGCAACATTGCTTTGTAGCTGCTCAACTGTTATTTGTTGACGGTCAGTACCTCGAATCAAAGACCTTTGCCGATCGTGCCCTGCAGTTGGCGTCAGCTGATAAATCAGGAGCCTTGCCCCATATTAAACGACTGCTGGCAGCTATTGAACAAAAAATCGGTATACAAAAATCATAAAGTATTCCGCTAATTCGTCAAAACCATGAGAACATTATTTTTGCTGATCAGTATTCCTCTTTTTCTCTTTGGTCAAAAAGAAGGGACAAAAGAATTAGTGATTCATTTTATTGACAATGACCTGCCTGCTGCCCTCAAACAGGCGGAGTCAGAAAATAAGATCGTCTTTATCGATGCATATACGACGTGGTGCGGTCCTTGTAAAATGATGGATAGGGAGGTATTTACCGATAGTGCCGTTGGTGCTTTTTTTAATTCCAATTTTATCAATCTGAAGCTGGACATGGAAAAAGGAGAGGGAATTGCCATGGCCAAAAAGTACAGTGTTAGAGGTTATCCGAGCTTTTTATTTATCGATGCCAGCGGTACCCTGTTGCACCGGGGCCTGGGGTACCACCCCGTTCCTGCTTTTATGCAACTGGGTAAACAGGCTCTCGATCCAAAGCGGCATCTTCCGGTTCTGGAAGAAGCCTACCAAAAAGGAAACCGCACTGAAGAAATCCTCTATAATTACGCAGTTACCTTGCTGGAAGCCGGCGATGAAAAAGGAAAGCAGATCGGTAAGGAATACCTGGAGACCCAGGAGACCTGGACATCCCGGAAAAACATGGAACTGGTTGCCCAACTCGTTTCGGAGTATCAGGATCCGTACTACAATTTCATGGTGGAAAAAAGGCACCTCTTCATTAAAGAATTTGGTGAGGGCAGGGTAGATGGCACCATTTTACGACAAATAGAAAATTACCTTTTCAGTAAGATCGAAGAAATTAATATGAAAGAGGTAAAGGAAATCTATGACAGAACCTTTCCCTCTTCCAAAGCAGGACCTTTTTTCGATAATTTTGAGCTTAATTATTACGATGCGCTGGGTAAAAAGGAAATATATATTGAAAAAGCCCGTCAATATGTTAAGAAATACCCTAATTTATCAGCTAATGCCCTTAATTCACTGGCATGGAATTTTTATGAAAAAATCGATGACAAACAAGCCATAAAATGGGCGATAAAATGGGCTAAGAAATCAATTGCGCTCGAAAGTAGTTATTACAACAATGATACACTGGCAGCGCTCTATTACAAACAGAAAAAGAAGAAACAAGCGCTGAAATACGCTACGAAAGCCATAGATCTGGCAAAGGCAAATGGGATGGATTTTTCCGAGACCAGTGCATTGCTGGAAAAAATCCAGCAGCTTCCCGGTTAATGGTCTAGCCAGCCCAGCTTTCCCGATCGAGATTGCGCAACTGAATGGCTTCCGCCAGGTGTTCGATCAGGATATGCTCGCTACCGGAAAGATCAGCGGCCGTGCGAGCCACTTTCAGTATGCGATCATAAGCCCGTGCAGAAAGCTGCAATTTTTCCATGGCGGTTTTCAACAAGACTTTGCCGGCCTGATTGATCTGGCATACTTCATGAACCATCTTACTGGACATCTGGGCGTTGGTATATACTCCTTCGACCGACTTAAACCTTTCCGCCTGAATATTCCGGGCATCGATCACTCTCTGAATAATGTGTCTGCTTGATTCCTGACCGGTATAACTGTCAGACAATTCATCATAGGAAACCGGTGTGACTTCCACATGAAGATCGATCCGGTCAAGCAGTGGACCGGATATTCTGTTGAGATAGCGTGAAATCACACCAGGGGCGCAAACACAGTCTTTTTCCGGATGATTGTAGTATCCACATGGGCACGGATTCATCGAGGCAACCAGGATAAAACCGGCGGGATAATCCACACTCAGTTTTGCCCGGCTGATCGTCACTTTCCGTTCTTCCAGAGGCTGCCGCATGACCTCCAGCACCGTTCGTTTAAATTCGGGCAGCTCATCCATGAAAAGGACACCGTTATGAGCCAGAGAAATCTCCCCAGGACTGGGATGCGATCCTCCACCGACCAACGCTACATCGCTGATGGTGTGATGCGGTGATCGAAAAGGACGTACGGTCATGAGACTGGCATCGGATGGCAGCAAACCGGCAACCGAATGGATCTTGGTGGTTTCCAGAGCTTCTCTCAGATCCATAGGTGGCAGGATGGTTGGCAGCCTCCGGGCCAGCATGGTTTTACCCGCTCCCGGTGGCCCAATTAAAATCACATTATGGCCACCGGCAGCTGCAAGAGTCAAGGCTCTTTTAATGTTTTCCTGACCTTTTACATCTGAAAAATCAACATCATACTTATTATTGTTTTCATCAAACTCTTCCCTGGTATTTAATTGAGTTCTTTCCAGATTATTCACTCCATTAAAGAAACCTACCGCTTCAGTCAAGTTGGAAATACCGTAGACTTCAAGATCATTGACAATAGCGGCTTCCCGGGCATTCTGGCGGGGAAGTATAAATCCTTTAAATTTTTCCTTTCGAGCTTGAATGGCGATAGGCAGCGCCCCTTTGATGGGTCTCAGGTCCCCATCGAGAGCAAGCTCACCCATAATCATATACCGGGAAATCATCTCTCCGTCCATCTGACCAGTGCTGCCTAATACCCCTAAGGCTATTGGCAGATCATAAGCCGATCCTTCCTTCCGGATATCGGCAGGTGCCAGATTGACCACCAGCCGGATACGCGGCATCGAGTATCCGATATTCTTTATCGCTGCCTCAATTCTTTGAAACCCTTCCTTAACCGCACTATCGGGAAGACCTACAAGATGATAAAAATTCTGGGTGCCTGCATGTACAGGTCCACCCGCATTCACCTCGACCGTTATGGTTTTTGCATCCACTCCCTGAACGGTACTGGCAAATGTTTTTACAAGCATATAACAGACGGTTTTACAAATGTGTCTGTTAAATATAAGCATTTATCAATATGATTCCGGAGAAACATACTGTCAACTCTTAATCTCTGGTAAAATGAAATTGTTGCCTGGAAGAAAGGGTGAAATTCCGGAAAATCAGATTGCCGTCTCACGTACCGCTTTCATCGGTACACTGATGCATTTCTTTTCCATATAATTCATCATTTTCGAAATCACTTCCCGGGTTTGGGAATCCAGGTTGGCCAGATCATTCTTAAATACCTCGGTCAGGGCTTTTTCTTTAATGTTCTTGATTTCGGCCGGAATGTTTTGAAATGCCCTTTCCATTTTTCGCTGATACATATTTTGTGTGAAGCTATTCAGCGCCGATTCGAGTATTTCATTGGCTTTCCGGATTTCCTTCTGCCGTATTTCAAGATTGACTTTTGCAGTCTCCTGCAATGCCTGAAGATTGATCATGCGGTCAGGATACCTGAGATGAATTTCAGGATCAATGTCGCAGGGCAGGCCGAGGTCGATCCAGATTTTGTCTTCAATCTTATCTCTGGTTATGGCTTTAGCCAGCTCCATGGTCACCGTAGGCCGGTTAGCCCCCGTGCAGGCGATCACACAGCCAAAATCATGCGGATGATGGATCAGATCTTCTAATGTACCTACCTGTCCATTCAATCCATTAACCAGCGATTGAGCCTTTTCAATGGACCTGTTGTATACGCTGATATTCTTAAATCCCTTTTTAGTCAAATGTCTGATTACCAACTGATTGGTTGAACCGGCACCAACCAGGATAATCGGCATGGATGGTTTGATCTTGAATTCAAGCAGGTGCTTGATGGCAAGAGAAACCACCGACACCGGTTTTTCACCAATTCTGGTTGCGGCGTACACTTTTTTGGCTGCCCGGATGGTCTGTTGGATCAACATCCGGATGTTATCTCCCGGTAATGCCCAGGCCACCTGTTCTTCATATGAAGTCCGGATCTGGGTTATGATCTCCCGCTCTCCCACCACCATGCTGTGGATGGAGGAGGCGACCTGAAACAGGTAATACACCGCCTGCTCGCCCCGGAAATGCCTAACTGGTCCGGCGTCCCTGGAACCGAAAAAGCTGGAAATAAATCCGGAATCGACAGTCTGTTCGGTGACAAACAAATAGAGCACCCGGTTGCAGGTGCTCAGATAATACAGCTCTTTAAGTTGATGGTCAGACTTCAAACGCTCCAGACCACTCCTTAGCTCATCCACATTATGATGGACAACCGCAAATCCCGGAACCTCGTCCAACGGAAGTTCTTTGTGAGAGACGGTAAGGATATGGATATCTGACAACATACGCAATATACTGGGCGAAGATAATCGTTGCCATTGCAATTAATGTCATCAATTTGTAAACAGTGCTTGTGAATGAGCCATTGGCTCAGTTTTCCAGGTTTTTGACTTCAAACTGATCCAATGCCTTCTCCAGACTTAAACGTCCGCTGCGATACTCTTCAATGATCGATTTCTTGACACTAACATCAATCACCGCCGGCATGTCGCATCCCTCACAGGAGGTTAACTTAATATGAAAGACCAGCATCTCATCTTCCTTTAGGTTTTTAAGAATATGCCCGTAGTCCAGAATATTCTGCTTGAAACCTTTAAGGAAATCCGGATACATCTCTTCGACTATTTTGTTGCGCTCCGACTTACCGACATTTTTTCGTCCGATGGTCGGCAGGGAATAATTATCATCGTCGTATACCGTACTGGAATAGAACTTCAGGTAATAGGTCACCCCGAAATTTTCCATCCGGTCATAATCAGGTGCACTGGCCATGTAATAAGTATCCGACAGGTCGACTTCATATAACCGCTCCAGCATGGAGGAAAACACTTCGAGTTGAGGTTCTTTGGAGGCATCGGTCAGATTTTCGCTGATCTTGATTTTTTCAAGTAATTGGTCCCTGGTGATTCCACCTTTTTCGTATGATAGAAGGTCGGATTTGGTGACTTCAGCGCTGATACCATTATTTCCTACCACTTTTTTTGAACCGGCGATCACGACCAAATCGTGTTTACCTCCGCGTGTTCCCGTTTTGACCAGGATCTTTTCACTGGGATTGAGCTGACGGATCATATGACCGTAGTCTGCAAGAAACTCCTTAAAGGTCTGGATCACCGTACTGGTTGGTTCGTTCTCTTCCATGCCTTCGATATCCACTTGCACCTCTTCATCTTTCTTCTGATCTATCCGGCTCTGTGATATGATCCTTAATCGATTGGCAGTGACATTAAAAACCACACCAAAATTAGGTAGGTATTTTCCTTCAACCTGTTTTCCCTGGCCTATGTAATAGAACGGATGACTTTCAGACTGCCTAAACAGGGTGCTAAGGATATTTTCGGCCACTTCCAGATCTTTATCCATCAGAGTCTGATCGACGGCCTGACCGCTTACCGTTCCGGTCAACATCAGGCTAAGAATCAGTAATTTCCAATATTTCATCGATTAATAATTTTGATAGGTATTATTTACAAATTGAGTCAAATCTTCCTGCCCATACCGGATGGACTGAACAAGGTTCTGCATGCCTTCATTGATAATCCTCAGGTCATTCTTCCGCTGTTCGTCCCAATATCGAATGAGGTCCTGTGCCACGGCCTGGATATATTTTTGCTGATCCTCCAAAATCTTCCCGGCTACTCTGTTTTCGAGACCTTTTTGTTCTGCCAGGTAATTACGTAGCATATTGACCAGTACTTCGTTGTCCGGTTGAGGTTCCTGGTTTGCCGGTTCCCCGACAGCGACTGCCTCCATGGACTGTCCATAAATGGCGATCTGCTTTTTGAGTTGGTTTACTGTTTGTACAAGGTCAGCATGGCTCTCCATCAGCTCGCCTGGAGTGATGGTGTTCTCACTTTGCACGGGTCCATAGGAAAGCAGTAGTTGTTGATCCGTGACACTAATTCCGAGATTCATCAGTTTGCCGGCTATCAAAAGAACCAGCAGAGATGCAGCAATAGCCCACCAGCGGCTACGAAAATATCGTACTTCAGGCCGGTTAATAACCAGTTTTACCGGAGCCGAGATTTCGTCCTGACTCCGTTTCAAATAGCCTCTCACCATCTGCATTTCTTCCAATTCCTTTTTCAAGGCACTGTCCTGTGCCAGTTCGTTTTCAAAGGCGCTTTTCTCCGGCTCAGACATCTCATCATACAGATAATCCAAAAGCTTTTCCTTATTCATAGTATAGATCTTTAGAAACATTTTTACTTAACAAAATTTTCCGCATAGCATCGAGGCCATAATACATTCTCGATTTCACCGTGTTTTCCGATTCTCCCAATATCTCGGCGATCTCCCTGAATTTCAACCCTTCATACTCCTTCATGATAACCACCTCACGCTGTTCTTTCGGGATCCGCTGCAGGAGATCTTTTACCATCATGTTGAGTTCGGTTTTTTCATAGGCAAATGCCGGAGTCTCCGGTGCTGCCTTCGATGCTAGTTGGTCATCGATGGCATCATACTGAACTCTCGACCTGATTCTGCCTTCATTGCAACAGTTATTGCTCGCAATTTTATAAATCCAGGATCTCAGCTTGCCAGGATCCTGCAACTGGTCAATCTTTTCAAAAACCTGGATAAAGGTTTTTTGAGCTACTTCACGGGCAAAATCCCAATCGTTGCTGTATCTCAGCGCAAAATTGAATACCCGCTGATGCCAAAGATCAACAATCAACTGATAAGCCTTGGCCTCCCCATTCCGGAGTCTGTCAACCAATTCGTAAGAAGCAGAGGTATCTTTATCGGTCATTCCAGGAATTACTTGGCAAATTCTTTTTCCATCTCAATGACGTCGCGTCTCGAAAAAAAGTTTTAAGGAAGCGCACTATTTGCAAATTAGAGGGTTGTCCCCTGTATCAATGATATTCTTGTATTTTTGCAGGCATTTCAGCAATTAAATCATAACCATCCAGGATGTATCGTACTTACAATTGTGGTTCGTTGCGACTGAAACATGTCGGTGAAAGTGTCGTTTTAAGTGGTTGGGTCCAGGCCACCCGGCAATTTGGAGGATTGACTTTTGTGGACCTGAGAGACCGGTATGGCATTACCCAACTGGTTTTTAACGAAGACCAGAATGAAGCTCTTTGTCAGCAAGCCAAGGAACTGGGAAGAGAGTTTGTAGTGAAAGCGGAAGGTACGGTGCGGGAACGAAGTAATAAAAATCCAAACCGGTCTACCGGTGATATCGAAATCGAAGTATCTGATCTTCAGATCGTCAATGCGTCGAAAGTCCCTCCCTTTACCATCGAGGATGAAAGTGATGGTGGAGATGATCTTCGCATGAAATATCGCTACCTGGATATGCGAAGAGCGCCGGTACGGGACAAAATCCTATTTAGAAGTAAGGTCGCATTTGAAGTAAGACGATACCTGACAGAGGAAGATTTTGTGGAGATCGAGACACCTTGTCTGATCAAAAGTACACCCGAAGGTGCCCGGGATTTTATCGTACCCAGCCGGATGAATCCGGGTCAGTTTTATGCTCTGCCTCAAAGTCCGCAGACTTTCAAACAAATTCTGATGGTGGCCGGATTTGACAAATATTTTCAAATCGTCAAGTGTTTTCGCGATGAAGATTTAAGAGCAGACCGGCAACCCGAATTTACCCAGATTGATTGCGAAATGGCTTTTGTGACTCAGGAAGATATCCTGAATACTTTTGAGGGTTTGACCAAACATCTGTTTAAGGAAATCCTCAATATTCAGCTGGATGATTTTCCAAGGATCACGTACGACGAAGCTATTTCCAGGTATGGCAGCGACAAACCGGATCTCAGATTTGACCTGACCTTCAATGATCTGACCTCTGTGGCTAAAGGACATGGTTTCCAGGTTTTTGACCAGGCCGAAATCGTATTGGGTATCGTTGCCGAAAGTCAGGCAGACCACTATTCCAATAAAGATATCAATGCCCTGACTGATTGGGTGAAAAGGCCGCAGATCGGTGCCAGTGGATTGGTTTATCTTAAATGGGGTACCGATGGCAGCATCAAGTCAAGCATTGGTAAATTTTATCCGGATGACACCTTACGGTCGTGGGCCACAGCTTGCGGTGCAAGAGAAGGGGACCTAATCCTGATCCTTTCCGGTGAAACGGATAAGACACGGAAACAACTGGGTGAATTACGCCTGGAAATGGCCAGGAGGATGGGTTTGATGAAACCCGGAGATTATAAACCCCTTTGGGTACTGGATTTTCCATTACTGGAGTGGGATGAAGAAACCGGACGATTTCACGCTATGCACCACCCTTTTACTTCTCCGAAAAAGGCCGATGTTAAGAAAATGCTGACTGGAGACCATGAAACCATGAAGAGTTTGCGTGCGGATGCCTACGATCTGGTGATCAATGGAGTCGAAATTGGTGGCGGTTCCATCAGGATTCACGATCGTCAGCTCCAGGAGAAGAACTTCCGCTTGCTTGGATTCACTCCGGAACAAGCCGAAGCACAATTTGGATTCTTAATGGGTGCTTTTGAGTACGGAGCACCTCCTCACGGGGGAATTGCCTTTGGATTTGATCGCCTGTGTGCCGTGATGAAAGGTAGTACTTCGATCCGGGACTTTATCGCTTTCCCAAAGAATAACATGGGCCGTGATATGATGATCGATGCTCCTTCCGAGATCGATCAGACTCAGTTGGATGAATTGCACCTTTCGATCAGGATGTGACGATCAGTCCCTGGTAGTCATCCATTTGCCATTTTTCCTTAAAGGAACTTTTCTTGCCATATATAAGGATACCGGTTCGATAGATCCGGCTGGAAATCCATACACAAAATCTGGCAGCATCACCATGAGAACGATCTACAAGACGATCTGCCAAACCGGTGGACTAAAGGCCAGTCTAGCTGGCATAACTATCGGTGAATTGTCACAGTCGACAAGCATCTCTTCGTCTGACCCTTTGAAAAATTTATTCACTCCCTGCATTAAGTTGGCACAATGGAACCGTGCTTTTTGATTTCATTGATTGTTAATGAATCAATGTGCCGGAACAGGAGCTACTGAAAGCACATCCATTTGTATAAATTGACCATTATAACTATTGGGTGCAGGGTTGATGCCCGGTATGATAATAGGATTCCCTTTATCATCATGATTACCGATCAATGCCCCATCTTGGGCATCTGCCGAAAGAATTACATTTGCGCCCCCTCTTACCCTGATTTTTCGAGTATAGTCAATGGCCCAGCATCTGGCAATCCCAGCCCGATCTGCATTTAAAAAGTAAGTTTGAGGTGGATCGCTGATCTCAAGTTTGTAAATATTATAACTGCCTTGGCCTGATCTGCCTCCAATATACCAAAGGCCGTCTTTCTCTCCACCTGTATAGGTATGGTATTCGACGACCCCCCTGAATCTCAGAGTGACTTCGTATAGTTGGTCAGGATCTCCTCCCAGGATTGCTGTTTCAAGGGGTTTTTGCACTTTGGCGGAACAAGTACTACCACCTCCGGCACACGGCATTTCCCATCTCAATCCATCTAACACACCAGCTACCGGATCTTTAGATCCGTTGTGGGTTCGCATTTCTGTCCCATACCATGGAAATACCCCATCAATATTTCCAAGCGTTTGGCTTCCAGTACCGGCTATAAAGTACATTTTATTATAATAAGGTTGCCCTGGTGCGCCCAGGCTTTCATCCATGATCCATCCATCCCAAATTTGAGTTCTCCCCTGGGGAAACCGGTGTAAAACCAAGTGACGGCCCACGAGATAGCCTTCAACCTCCGTTCCTAAAAGAGTACCTTTAACTCTGTCTGTAGAGGGGTCTACGGTATATTTGAGTATCCCAATATATCCATTGCAATTCACTTCCCATTGGACGGGAAAATTGAGTTTGTCCTGATTTTGGGCACCTACTGAAGCAAACCCCAAAATAAACGTAATCAGCATTAAACCCGATTTTAATACCTTCAGTCTCATTTTTTTGATTTTGATAGAGTAATGAAATTTGATGTTATTTAACACAAACCACAAAATCAAACAATGATTATAAGCAACCCGACAACTGATATAAAATCTCAAAAAAAGTCAGATCCGAAAAAGGCCGATGTTAGAAAAATGCTGACCGGAGACTATGAAACCATGAAGAGTTTGCGTGGGGATGCCTACGATCTGGTGATCAATGGAGTCGAAATTGGTGGCGCTCCATCAAGATGCACGATCGTCAGCTCCAGGAGACGAACTTTCGCTTGCTTGGATTCACCCCCGAACAAGCCGAAGCACAATTTGGATTCTTAATGGGTGCTTTTGAGTACGGAGCACCTCCTCACGGGGGAATTGCCTTTGGATTTGATCACCTGTGTGCAGTGATGAAAGGGAGTACTTCGATCCGGGACTTTATCGCTTTCCCAAAGAATAATATGGGTCGTGACATGATGATCGACGCTCCTTCCGAAATCGATCAGACGCAGTTGGATGAAGTGCACCTTTCGGTCACGAGGTGACGATCAGTCCCTGCTAGTCATCCATTGCCATATTTCCTTAAAGGAACTTTTTTTGCCATACATAAGGATACCGGTTCGATAGATCCGGCTGGAAATCCATACACAAAATATGGCAGCAGCCACCAAGAGGACGATGGACAAAACGATTTGCCAAACCGGTGGACCAAAGGCCAGTCTCGCTGGCATGACTATCGGTGAAAAAAAAGGAAAGATGGACGACCAGACCGCCAGAGAGCTGTTGGGTACCCGAAGCGCAGCAAACATGATATAGAGGGCGATAATCACCGGTATCGTCAGAGGAAGGGTTAATGCCTGACTTTCAGCCAAATCATCACCAACCGCCGAACCTACCCCGGCAAACAGAGAGGCGTAGATGATATAACCCCCGATGAAAAAGATGATGAAACAAGGTATGATCAACCACCAGTTGATCGTACTCAGCTCATTCATTACCTGCGTGACCATCACCTCCAGATCTTCCGGATTGATTACCTCGGAGGCTGAGGTCTCCAGCATATTTCCGGGAGTATCAAAACCGAATAAAAGATTGACGCCAATGGTTATCAGAGGAAGGAGAATCAGCCAAATCAGAATCTGGGTCAGTCCGACGGCACCTACGCCGATAATCTTACCCATCATCAAATTAAATGGTTTTACACTACTGATCATCACTTCAACAACACGGTTCATTTTTTCCTCCATGACACTGCGCATCACCATCACCCCATTGATAAATACGATCATGTACATGGCAAATCCCATCAATCCACCAATGGCAGCAGCGATGATACCCGTAAAAGGACTTGGATTATCGCCCTGTGGTTCTTCGTCATCTGCCGGAATCAGGGGTTCGGGGTCAAGGGTGATCTGGGTATTTAAGTTTTCGAGTTGTTTGGTATCAAAATTCAGGGCTTTGATTTTATATTCTCTGATTTTATCCCTCACAATGTTTTGAAGGTGTTCGGTTCCTTCCAGATCCAACGGACTGTCAGAATAATAATAAACCGTATGCTTACGTGCCGAAAGGTCTTCCAGGGGTGGAATTACCAATATCGCATCGTACTTACCCCCACCGGAAGATTGCGTTATATCCTCGATGGGTTCGTTTGAAAACGAAAAATAAAAATTGCGCTGGTCTTTTAATTTACCGTCAAAAACGTTTGATTGGTCAACAACCACTATGTTTTTTGTGTCGTTGCCCTGATAGGAAAAAATCAAACCCACAATGATCATAAAAGCTGCGAGCGCCAGAGGGGCCAGTAGGGTAGATATGATAAATGATTTCTTCCTGACCCTGGTCAGATACTCCCGTTGAATGATCAACCTCAGTTTCTTCATGCGAATTCAGTTACTTTCTTGATGAAGATATCATTGAGAGAAGGTAGTACTTCCTCAAATTTTTGAATGAGGATACCCCTTTCCATCAGATCCCTGATGAACCGGTTGGCGTCCGATAACTCTCGCAATCGCACAGTCAATACATTGTGCTCATGAGCAACGATCTCAGGTTCGACAGATTCGTTCTCCAGAGTACCCAGATACGTTATTTTGAATAAGTGATCTTTATAATCTTGCTTTATCTGCCTGACATCTCCCTGCAATATGTTTCTGCCTTTATTGATCAGTACGATAAATTGACAGATCTCCTCGACCTGTTCCATCCGGTGGGTGGAAAATATGACACTCGTCCCCTGTTCATTCAGATTCCTGATCTCCTGCTTCATCATTTGAGTGTTGATGGGATCCAATCCGCTGAAAGGTTCATCCAGGATGATCAACCTGGGGCTATGCACGATCGTCGATACAAACTGCACCTTTTGTTGCATACCCTTGCTTAGCTCTTCAATTTTCTTATTCCACCATCCCATCATTTCAAATCTAACCAACCAGCTTTCAACCTCCTTCCGGGCGATCTTTCGTTCCATCCCTTTTAACTCGGCCAGATAAATCAACTGTTCCCCAACCTTCATCTTGCGGTATAGACCCCTTTCTTCCGGCAGATAACCAATCTGCTCCGGATGTGACAAATCAAGTGGGTGACCATTAAAAAGCACCCTGCCCCGATCTGCCCTGGTAATCGTTGTGATAATCCGGATCAGTGAAGTCTTTCCTGCTCCATTAGGACCTAGTAGTCCGAGGATGCTCCCCTGGGGCATATCAAAAGATACCTGATCCAGTGCCAACTGGTTGTGGTATTGTTTCGAAACATTCTGTACCGATAGTATAGCCATATTAATGCGATGGGCTGGCTCAAAAATAGATTTTTTAACCCATGAGCCTGGTCTAATAGTTTGTCGCTCCGAATCAGAATTTTGAGAAACGCGCTTATCGCTTTCGGAGATTATTTTCCCAGGGCACAAGAACATCATTTTGTTTTTTGACATTTACGTGACAAGAAATAAACGATTAAGTTTGCCAATCATCTGAATTTGTTCTAATATTAGCTGCTGAAATTTGAGATTGCAGATAGAGATCATAGATCTCTTTTTAAGAATAGATGGTTTTGGGGTGTAGGTGCGGCAAATCGACTCTTCGAGGAGCCGCACTTTTTTTATACCCTGTTTAATCAGTGAAGCTGATCAAATCAAGCGTCATTTATACTTGCTCTAACGGCCTCACGCATGGTTCTTGCCATCTGTCCTCAGTTTTTTAGGGAAGTTTAACCATCCAGATAAGTGCGACTTTTTATTGAAAAGACGCATTCCTGAGTATACTCCATTGCTTTTCGAAGGCCGTGATAAGCAGCAGGAAGGACTTTGTGGCTGAAAGTGATGATTGCTTTTTGCCGCCGCTTCCGACAGCAATGCTGCGACGACTGTTTATGATGCACGTCAAATGTACACACCCGGTCAGGAATAAGGGAGTTTACCAGGAGCTGCAAATCCTTACGATTGATTGGTACAGAGATGCCGTTTGGCGAAAAAGCCTCAACTTTCGAGGCTGTTGGTGATTCACGATCTTGAGTGTTTATTATCCATTCAATATGCATTACCTAAACTCCGGTTATACTGTCGATTCTTCCTGGTACATCATCATCAATCCGGTGGCAGGAGGACGAAAAGCTATGAAATCATGGAAACTGCTTGAAAATCACCTCATTCTCCACAATATTCGTTTTAAAGCACAATTGACCAGTCAGCCGGGTGATGCCAGAAAGCTTGCCATCTTAGTGTCAAAAGCAAATGCCCCGAATGTGATCGTAATCGGGGGTGACGGTACCCTCAACGAGGTGGTTAATGGTCTGATGGATCTCTCTGTGAAAGACCGGTCCAACATCCGGTTAACCATTTTGCCCGCCGGCAGCGGTAACGATTTCGCCCGTCATTTCAGCATTCCCATGACCATCAAACCCTGGCTTGCATTTCTGCAAAGTGCCCGGATTGCCGCATTGGATGTAGGTATGATTACTTCCTCCGATACGATGCCGGTCTACTTTCTCAATGAAGCCGGTATCGGACTGGAATCGGCAGTTGTACTCAAACTAACGGCAAAAGCAGCGACGAAACCGAATAAGATGATGTATCTGTTGCAGGCAGTTAAAGCGCTGCTTCATTCTTCGGTAGTTTGGCTCCGGGATGATTCTACCCCAGATCCCTACCGGGCATGGAATGTCACCCTGGCAAATTGCCGGTACCTGGGTGGAGGATTCCGGCTTTGTCCAACCGCTTCACCTTTTGATGGCAGATTGACGGTGACCAAAATAAACGAAGTATCTCCCTGGCGACTGATCTTCAACATCAGGCAATTCTTCAATGGTCGTATCCATCAGTTGCGATTTACCAGACAATTGCAAACTTCCCGGCTTTTTGTTGAACCTCTTGGCGATTCTGTTGTGTTAATACAAGCAGACGGCGAGATCAGAGGGAGGCTACCTGCAACATTCAGTGTAGAAACGGAGGCGATCAATTTTTATTTACCATCTAAAATCTCTTAACATGAAACAAAAACTGTCTATTCTGTTCGTTTTCGCTTTTATTTACTCATCCGGCGTTTACAGCCAGGATATTGAAGAGGTCATGGAAAATATGAGTATCGGCCAGCATAATGCCATAGTCATGCAATTGCCCTATGATGCCAAATTTGCCGATGACGTCTGGCGAGACTATCTAAAGCCTTTTAAAGGTAAATCCAGAAAAGTAAAACGAAGCGATGAGGTTTTTACCGACGATGCATCAATACCCTATATTTCAAACAATACCGTGGATATCTACAGTTATATCGAAAAGAAGGGCGACGGATCGCAACTGAAGATGTGGATGGATCTGGGGGGTGGTTTTGTTGACTCCCAAAACTTTCCGCAGGCTTTCGAAGGGGTGAAGACGTTGTTGCTCGGTTATGAAAAACAACTGAATGTTGAAAACATCAAAATCGAGTTGAGAAATGAAGAAACCCGTCTGAAGGACCTGGAAAAAGATCTATCCAAACTTGAAAAACTAAATGAAAAATATCATTCGGAGATCGAACAGTGGAAGGCCAAAATTAAGGAAAACGAGGGACTCATTGATGTCAACCTGAAAGATCAGGAAAACATGCGCAAAACCATTGAAGGACAGAGGGAAGCCATTCGCCAGGTAGAAGTTAAATTGGCGAGGGCGGAAACTTAAACAGGGTCTTCTTCAAATTTTTTCCACATTTTTCCCCATGTAGCTCATCGTGAGCGGTATCCCAGGGCCACGAAAATAATTCCGTTGCTGGCACGTAAGAACTGGAATACCGGTCGGAGTAAGCAATGCATTATTGTGCTGCATTAATTGGTATTTCGGGTCAGGAGTTTTTATCCACAAGATATCCACAAGGACTCATAACTTCATTAACAGTCGGTCCGGACCGGAAAGGGCAGATTGTTTCCCACCTTTGACTTTATATCGTAATTTTGCTTAATACGAAATAACCGTCCGCAAATCAAGATAATGGCAGAACGGGATCACTCACTAAAACCTGTTGGGTCACAGATGCTCAAAACCATTAAAACCGACACTGATATGGGGAGTCTGCAGTATGGTCGTATCCAGCCCCAGGCTATACCATTGGAGGAGGCTGTGCTGGGCGCCATCCTTATCGACAAAAATGCTTTGCCCACGGTCCTGGACATCTTGCAACCTGCCAGTTTTTATGTGGAAGCACATCAGCATATCTATGAGGCTATGCTCAAACTGTTTGAAAAGACCCATCCCATTGACATTCTCACTGTCCATGAAGAGTTAAAATCAGCGGGTCACCTCGAAAAAGTTGGAGGGGCCAATTATCTGGTTGACCTATCTAACCGGGTGGGGTCTGCGGCAAATATCGAGTATCACGCCAGGATAATCGCTCAGAAGTATATCCAAAGGGAGTTGATCCGGGCCAGCACGACCATTATCCGGGATTCTTTTGATGACACCAAGGATGTTTTCGAACTCCTGGATGATGCCGAGCGCAATCTTTTCGACATTACCCAGCGGAACCTTAACCGAGGATTTGAATCGATTGGTTCTCTGGCCATCAAAGCCCAGAAACAACTGGAAGAGTTGTCCAATAAAGCCGAGGGACTTACGGGTATACCCTCCGGATTTACCGAACTTGACCGTCTGACTTCAGGTTGGCAGCCCTCCGATCTGATCATAGTAGCTGCCCGGCCTGGTATGGGTAAAACCGCCTATACACTGTCACTGGCAAAAAATGCTGCCATGGATTATGGTCGTGCCGTTGCCCTGTTTTCGCTCGAGATGTCCAGTCTGCAACTGGTGCAGCGATTGATCTCGATGGAAGCCGAAATATCTTCCCGTAAACTGAGAAATGGTCAGCTGGAAGCCCACGAATGGCAACAATTGTATACAGCGGTGGAGAAATTGTCTAACGTACCCATCTACATTGATGATACTCCGGCCATTAACAGTTTCGAACTGAGAGCCAAATGCCGGCGTCTGAAAATGCAACATGATATCCAATTGGTCATCATTGATTACCTGCAATTGATGTCAGGAAATGTGGACAATAAAAAAGGGGGTACCCGCGAACAGGAAATCAGCTCCATCTCCAGAGCACTCAAGGGAATGGCCAAGGAACTGGGAATTCCAGTCATTGCTCTTTCCCAATTGAGCCGGGCAGTAGAGACCCGCGGGGGTGAGAAGAGACCGATGCTGTCGGATTTGCGAGAATCCGGTGCTATCGAACAGGATGCTGACATTGTGTCTTTCATTTATCGACCGGAGTATTACGACATCACGGAGAGCGAGGGGGTCTCTCTCAAGGGAGTAGCCGAAATCATTATTGCCAAACACCGGAATGGAGCTCTCGATACTGTGCGGTTGAAATTCATTGATCAGTTTGCCAAGTTTACCAATCTCGACGAATTTGATTTCAGTAGCCTGAAAGGTGAGGATTTCAGCAGCCCGGGAGATCAGATTATGACACGATCCTCGCGGATGAACCAGGATGATGATATTCCTTTCTAATGGCCAAGAAACCAAAACATTCCAATCCCTTTCATCAGAAGGTCAGGCCACCCGAAGCAAACCTCCTTTTTCCGGTAAGATTGAATAAGTACGTCGCAAAATCAGGCGTTGCCTCCAGACGAAAGGCTGTCGATCTGATTAAGGAGGGACGGGTACAGGTAAACGCTGTGACGATTGTTGAACCCTACTTTCTCGTCGAAGAGGCGGACCAGGTGACTCTGGATGGAAAGAAACTTACTCCGGAAGAGAACCTGATTTATATCCTTCTTAATAAACCCAAAGATACCATCAGCACTACTTCTGATGAACGTGACCGCAAGACGGTTCTCGACCTGATTCATTTTGAAGGGAAGGAACGCATGTTTCCCGTCGGTCGTCTGGATCGCAATACCACAGGACTATTGTTGTTGACTAACGATGGAGAACTGGCTACCAAACTGGCGCATCCAGGCCGTAAAGTTCAGAAGAAATATAAAGTAATCCTTGACCAGCCTCTTCGCCAGCCCGATTATGAACAAATCAAACAAGGTGTTGTGCTTGAAGATGGGCCGGCTCCGGTGGTCGATATCGAGATCACATCTCCTGACCATACGGAGGTCATTCTAACTATTGTAATCGGTCGGAATCGCATCGTAAGGAGAATTTTCGAATCACTCGACTATGTGGTCAAAAGCCTGGATCGCATTTACTATGGTGGATTAACCAAAAAAGGATTGCCGCGCGGCCAATATCGCTTCCTCACTCCCAGGGAAGTTATTATGCTGAAACATTTCACCGGATAAATACAGCCGGAGATCGGATCCAGCAGAACAAGTCTGGGATCCTTTCACCCTGTTGGATCTACTTTTCGATAGATTGGAAGATTGGCTATTCAGCGGTGAATTTTATATCAATGTTGCTTTCGATAAAAACCGGAGTGGTGGCCCTCAATCTCAGCGATACGATGAAATTGACCGTAGGGTGATTTAAAACATCAGCGACATCATCATCGAATGGCAGGATGTTTATATTCCTTCCGGCATTAGCTGGTACGAAGTCGGTCAGGAAGACATCGGTATCATTATTCTGATCAAGCCCCTGATAAATGGAGATACCTAACTCTTCGATAAAACTGAAATCAATATCCTGATGCAGGGCAGAAAATATCGCCGATGCCGGGCGGATGATTACTGTTTGGTCTTCGGATATTTTAAACTGTTGCCGGAGGGTCTGAATATTGGTAGGTACATTGGTGATCCGGTAAAAATGTTTTTCAAATGGGTTAAGCCCGGCCGCAATTTCGAAATTGAGCCGGAAAGGAATTTCAAACAACACCTCATCCTGCTTGGTACATCCGGACCATAAAAGTAAACATGACCATAGGAAAAGCAGTAGTTTGTTCATCTCAGACTACAAACGCTGCAGCGATCCTTTAAGGTGCCCTCATAACCGGATATTTGTGCTTTGATATGTGCGATAAAAGTATATTAAAACCCTATATTTGTTTACTTAACCCAATTCTTATCATGAGTAAAGAAAATTCAGAAAAACTTAAAGCCTTACAGCTCACCGTTGATCGGTTGGAGAAGACCTATGGTAAAGGATCGATCATGCGGTTGGGAGATCAACAGGTGGTTGAAGCCGATACGATTTCAACCGGTTCTCTGGGGCTGGATGTCGCATTGGGCATTGGTGGGTTTCCCAGAGGAAGGGTTATTGAAATATTCGGCCCTGAATCTTCCGGTAAAACCACCCTGGCCATCCATGCCATTGCTGAATGCCAGCGCAAAGGCGGTATTGCTGCTTTCATCGATGCAGAACATGCTTTTGACCGTACTTATGCCGAAGCCCTTGGGGTTGATACCGAAAATTTGCTCATTTCGCAACCGGATAATGGGGAGCAGGCTCTGGAAATCACCGAAAATCTGATTCGTTCGGGTGCTATTGACATTATCGTCATTGACTCCGTGGCGGCTTTGGTACCCCGGGCAGAGATCGAAGGGGAAATGGGCGATTCGAAAGTAGGACTACAGGCCCGGTTGATGTCGCAAGCCATGCGTAAGCTGACCGCGACCATCGGCCGAACCGGTTGCTGCTGCATTTTTATTAATCAGCTTCGGGAAAAGATCGGAGTCATGTTTGGAAATCCGGAAACTACTACCGGTGGTAATGCCCTGAAATTTTATGCGTCCATGCGGCTGGATATCAGACGAAGCGGCGCGGCTATCAAAGATAAAGAAGGCAATGTTGTCGGGAATACGGTCAAGGTCAAAGTTGTTAAAAACAAGCTCGCTCCCCCTTTCCGCGTTGCAACCTTTGACATTATGTACGGTCAGGGCATCAGCAAAGTGGGGGAAATTGTTGATCTGGGTTCCGATTTGGACATCCTGAAAAAAAGTGGATCATGGTTTAGTTTTGAGGGTACCAAGATCGCCCAGGGCCGTGAAGCAGCAAAACAGTTCATGCTGGATAACCCCGAAGTTGCGGAAGAAATCGAAAATCAGATCAAACAAAAAATTACCGGACGGACGCTGACTGAATCAGTAGATGAAGCGGTGAATGACTGATGCTTGACCGGATCGCTCTCCTGAGCGGTAGAGATATAGGGCTCCAGTGTTTCACTCGGTCCAGGCAAAGGTGTTGATCATATGTGAAATATCAACTTTCACAAATTCGTACAGCGGTGCCAGCGAATCCGGTCTGACCTGGGTATCAAAATACAATGCTCCCCTCAGAAAGTGATGGGTACTGTCGGTCATATAAAATTGAAAAGGTGTTGCAACTGGTCCTTCCAGGTTAAAAACAAAGCCACTGACTCCGTTGGGCTTTTCAAATTTCACCTCATCGATGTAGGTGGCCTTACGATTGTGTTCCATCGCCAAATTGAAGGCATCTTTATTTAGTTTGGAAAAGGGATTTTTCGCATCAATAGGGAAATAACTACAATAGATCCGGCAATTGAAATCGGGGTAGTAGATATTAAACCAACAAGGATCTACCGGTTTCTCGTTAAAAAACAGGGTATCCTGCTCAATTTCGGTATAAGCCGGTCTTTCAAAGGTAAAGTGACAATAAGCCTCATCAAACGGGATGTATTTCTTTTCGGGAAACTCGATTTTGGGAAAAGCCCTCGGTTTAGGGATATTAAGATTGTTATCCTGACATGCCAGGAGAAGCATCAGAAAAATAAGATGACTAAATCTTGTCCACATCAGGAAGGGTAATTTTAACTTTTTCAATTCTTTTAGCACTCACTGCCAATATTTTAAACCGGTAGTCCTTGTATTTCAATTCGATATTCTTCCTGGGGATTCGCCCGAGCAACTCAAGAATCAATCCGGCCACACTATCGGCACCTCCCTTTACTTCTTCGAAGGTATCAGTGCTGATACCGATTACCCGGCAAAGGTCGTTAAGCAGCGTTTTCCCTTCAAAGATATAGTTGAAGTCGTCGATCTTTTCAAACTCGACTTCGATTTCCTCATCAAATTCATCCCGGATATCTCCGATGACCTCTTCCATAATGTCTTCCAGAGTTACCAGCCCGGCACTGCCTCCGAATTCGTCAACGACTATGGCAATGTGAGTCCGCTCCTGCTGAAATTCGGTCAACAGCTCATTTATCTTTTTAGCTTCAGGAATATATTTAACTTCTGGACGGACCAATGTTTTCCAATCATAGTCCTCCGCTTCGTTCAGATGCATTAAAAGATCTTTGACATAAAGAATTCCCTTGATATTATCGAAATCCTCCTCATACACCGGAATCCGGGAGTATCCTGAGTCTTTGACAATTTTCATCACTTCAGTAAACGAGTTATGAATGTCAATGGCTACAACATCTACGCGGGAGCGCATAATCTGCTTGACATTGACATCGCCAAACTTAACAATGCTCTTTAGGATATCAATCTCTTTTTCCGAGTCTTGCTCGTGGCTGACGGTGAGCTCGATGGCTTTGTCCAGGTCGTCCTTCCGGCTTCGGCTCTTGATGGTATCCTGCGCTAACCGACTTTCAAATCGAGTAGACCAGGTAACCAGAATCTTTGAAATGGGGTAAAACACCGCTCTCAGGACAAGCAATGGCCCGGCCATGATCCTCGCCATTTGCTTATTGTGGAAATTGGCATAAATCTTCGGGGCCACCTCACCAAACAAAACAAGGAGAAAAGTAGCGCCAACGACCGTTAAAGTAAATTCTATGGCCCAGGCCAAACTCTCCGTCGTAAACTGGTCCTGAAAAAAGGACGGCATTGACTGAGCCCAAATAGAAAAAGTGTCTGCCGGAAAAATATTCCGGATCAGAAAATCCGACAAAATAACAATCGTAATATTGATAAAATTATTGCTGATCAGTATCGTTGCCAGCAACATCCGGGGATTCTGACGTAACTGCAATATGCGTTTGCTGTTGACACTACCTTCATTGGCCAGTTGATGGATATCGGCCGGACTGAGGGAAAAATAAGCGACCTCGGCCCCGGAGATCAACGCCGAACAAGCTAACAGAAAAACCATCAGGACAATGGTCAATGAAAGTCCGGTAAAGGACACAGCAATCAACACAAATGGAGCGAAAAACAATAAAAGGCCCCGACTGGGAGGTTCAATGCTATCCAAATGCTTTCGGCTTAATTAAGAATATCGTGAGTATCCAGGCACCGATCGCCAGCCCCTTTCAAAAGGGAAGGTCATCATCTACTTCTTCTTCCTGACCTCCCCCTGCTTCCTGGATGGTGGTGCTTTTATGATCTTTTAGTTCATAACTGATTCCCTGAGGGGCATCTGAGGCTGAGGGAAAGCTGGTTCCATATCCACTGGTATTCCCTTCCCGGCGATCCAATGGTTTAATGGTATTTGCCACCACTTCGGTAATATACCTTTCAATGCCATCTTTGTCCTGGTATTTTCGATGGGTCAGTTTACCCTCCACATAGACTAATGATCCTTTCTTCAAGGTCTTTTCAGCCCGTTCAGCGAGTGATCTCCAGACAACTACATCATGCCATTCCGTCATGGTCTGCCACTCGCCGTTTTTATCTCTGTAGCTTTCATTGGTGGCCACCGGAAACTTACCAACCATACTGCCATTTTCCAGATGCCGGATCTCCGGGTCCCGCCCCAGATTGCCTATCAGAGTTACTTTATTTACCATGTTTTACCAGTTGAGATTTTCTAAATTTAAAATTACGTCTTTATCTGCTAAGAAACAATCGATCACTTTTGGGAATGCAAAATTCCGGATTTTTTTTGTCTTTACGGCTGTATAATTGAGATTACGCAGGATTGACGCATCCGTTTCCAGTTCAGCAATCAGAAACTCCGCATGGATGATCTGATGTGAAAGAATTTGTTTATACTTTCTCGCCTGACTACTGCTGCGACAAATCGGCAAATCGAGTTCCGGCAGTATCGTTGCCCATTTTTGTGGACCGTTGCTCTCAAAGAGTAAAAACTCAAAAAGATTAGGCCATATGTCACCATCGGTCCTCTTCCGGATGTATACCTGATCTTTAAATACCGGTACCAGATAATAGAAATGTCGTCCGCGTTTTTGTTTACGTGCTTTCTTTACTGGTATCAATGCGACCTGGTTTTCCTGATATGCCTGACAGTCATTGGCCAGAGGACAAACCAGGCAGGAAGGATTGGTGGGTTTGCAGTGAAGTGCTCCAAAATCCATGATTGCCTGGTTGAAAGCAGCGGGCCGGTGTTTATCCAGTAAAAGCTCAGCTATTTCAGCGATCTGGTTTCGGGTTTTTGTTTCACTGACCGTACCCGTAATTCCATATAGTCGGGTGATGACCCGGATCGCATTGCCGTCGATCACAACAAATGGGAGATCGAAGGCAAAGGATGCAATGGCTGATGCGGTATATGATCCGACCCCTTTGAGATTCCGGATCGCATCATAAGACTGGGGAAAAACCCCACCATGCGTCAAAGCAATTTCCCGGGCTGCCATCAACATATGCTTTGCACGCCGGTAATACCCCAACCCTTCCCACACTTTCATCAATGCATCTTCACTAGTCGCGGCAAGCGTCATTAAATCCGGATACCGGTCAATAAAACGTTCGAAATAGGGCAGTCCCTGCTCAACTCTGGTCTGTTGCAGGATAATCTCGGAGACCCAAATCCGGTAAGGATCTTTATCAGCCTTCCATGGTAAATACCGCGGATGGTGTGCACTCCAATCCAGCAATGCGTTTCGGATTCTTAACTCTTTTTTTGTATTATTATGATCAGACATTCAATAACCCCTTTAAACCATTGATCATTGTTAAAGCGAACTTTTACTCTTCTTGCAGGTGATCTGCTTCATCTGGTCTATCCTAATTTGTGTGCGGGTTGCCAAATGGAAGCGGTAGACAAAGATGAGCTCTTTTGTATTACATGCGAAACCAAATTACCTGTTACTGATTTTCACAAAATTCAGAACAACGAAGCGATGGACCGGATGATTGGGGGATTTCCATTTACCTGCGGTGTCAGTATGTTCCGGTTTTATCCCGGAGGGATGATACAAGATATGATTCACCAGATCAAGTATCGGGGACAGACAAATCTGGCGCGAAAACTGGGACGTCGGTATGGCGAACTGCTCCGACAGGAACAGCCATTTCATGATTTGTTTTGCATTATTCCTGTTCCACTGCATCCCAGCAGATTGAGAATACGAGGGTATAATCAGAGTTGGTATTTTGCTGATGGTCTGGCATCTTCCTTTGGCATCAAGGTGGCGGGTGAATATTTACGCCGGGTGAAAGAGACTGCCTCCCAGACGTCAAAATCCAGATTCGACCGGCTCAAAAGCATGACGGAAGCTTTCCAAATCAACACCCGATCTGCCGATCTGACTGGCAGGCATGTTCTCCTGGTTGATGATGTACTCACAACGGGTTCAACACTCGAAGCTTGTGCTCAGATATTAGCCACAGTGAGGGATATCCGGATATCTTTTGCAACCATAGCATTGGCTCAGTAACCCCTTTATCACATACGGCATAAACGCTCGGCGGCAGCTTGCAATGTAGCCTCGGTTTTACAAAAACAGAGCCGGATCAATCGCTCCCGGGGATCGGGTTCAGAGTAAAAGACGCTCATCGGAATAGCAGCAACTCCATGATCAACAGTCATTCGCCTCACAAATTCAACATCGGTTTCATCACTTAGGGCAGAGTAGTCATAAAGTTGGAAATAGCTGCCTTCACTCACCAGGGCCTTCAATTGACTGTCAACCAAAGCATTCTCCAGGAAATCGCGTTTCTCTTCAAAGAAACGGGGCAACTCGAGATACCTGGATTGGTCCGGCATATAGGCCGCCAGCGCATACTGGAGGGGAGTTGGCACCGTAAACACATTGAACTGATGGACCTTGCGAAACTCGACCGTCAGGTTTTTAGGAGCGATACAATACCCTACCCGCCAACCGGTAATGTGATAAGTCTTACCAAAAGAGAAGACAGCCAAACCTCTTTCATACAGCCCTGGATATTTTAAAATACTTTCATGAGACTTGCCGTCAAAAACCAAATGCTCATAGACTTCATCGCTGATAATGAAAATGCCGGTATCCTGGACCAGTTGCTCCAAATCCGCCAGATCTTTGGCCGATAAAATCCGGCCAATGGGATTGTGCGGGGTATTGATGATGATCAGCCGGGTTTTTGCATTCACCAGTGATCTCACCTCCTGCCAGTGGACAGTGAAATCGGGAGATTTGAGTCGATAGATCACGGGTCTGCCTCCATTGAGAAGGACAGCGGGTTTGTAGAGATCATAGGCTGGATCAAGCATGATCACTTCATCTCCGGGATGTACCAGGGCGGTGATGGCTGAATAAATGCCCTCCGCAGCACCCGCGGTGACAGTTATCTCCAGACCTGGATCGAGTGAAACTCCATATAAGCTCGCATATTTTCCGGCAATTTGCTCGAGAAGAGCATCGATTCCCCGCATAGGAGGGTATTGATTATGTGCCTCCCGCATAGCTTCATAGGCCAGTTCATGTAACCGTGGATCACAATCAAAATCTGGATAACCCTGTGAAAGATTGATAGCTCCGTGTTCTTTGGCCAGGGCTGACATGATCGTAAAAATCGTTGTGCCGACTTCCGGCAACTTACTGAGCATCATACCTTGCCGTAGCTTAGATAAATAGTGTCAATGATGCGGGCCAGATCATGATCTTTACTTGTTATGGTGTTCCCGGCATCGTGGGTATTGAGCTTAAATTCCACCTGGCTATACACGTTGCTCCACCAGGGATGATGATTCATTTTTTCCGCCTGGATAGCGACCTGTGTCATAAATGAAAATGCCTGAACAAAATCCTTAAACTGAAAGGTCCGGCATAAGTTGTTGTCCTTTTCTACCCACATAATAATTGATATTTAGGTTTGCCAGTCATACTGGTCGAGATTCTGTATTGCGTTGGTCAGCAAAAGAATACAGTGATCAATGTCCTCGGTATGAGCCATCTCGATCACCTGATGCAGATGTCTCAGGGGAACGGAAATCGCTCCGGCGATCGCACCATCCTGGCCATATCTCTGAATCCCGGCCGTATCGGTACCCCCGGCAGTAAGGATCTCGGCTTGCCATTTGATTTGATGCGTCTCAGCCTGAGATTTAAGATAATTGACCATACGATAATCACAGATGGTCGAACCATCCATAATTTTAATGGCTGCCCCGTTCCCCAGTCGGGTGATCACTTCATGGGGCTGAGCTCCCGGCAGATCATAGGCAACAGTCACATCGAGTCCAAAACCAAAGTGTGGATTGATATGTCCGGCCGAGCTCATGGCTCCCCGCAGTCCGACCTCCTCCTGAACCGTAAAGGTACCATACAAATCATACGGTACTTGCTGATCTTTCAGCACTTCCAGGGTCTTAATCAGAATATAAACCGATACCCGGTTGTCCAGTGATTTGCCATTGACACAGGATCCCATCATGATGAGGCTGCGCTCCCGGGTAATCGGATCTCCAATACTGATCAATTCCTTTACTTCCTTACCAGGAAGACCAGTATCGATGAAGTAATCCTTGATGTTCGGGGCTTTCGTCTTTTCTTCGGCCTGCATAAGATGTACCGGTTTGCTACCCATCACCCCAAAGACATCCTTCCTGCCATGAACGATTACCCGCTGGGCAGTCAGCGTCTTGGGATCAAAGCCACCCAGGGTGTGAAAACGAATAAATCCCTCTTCGTCAACATGGGTTACGATGAAACTGATCTCATCCAAATGGGCAGCTACCATGACGCGTTTGCGTTCACGACCTTTTTTCAAAGCCACTACATTGCCAAGGGGATCTACTGTAACTTCGTCAACCATGGGGCGGACCAGTTTTAACACCAAATCGCGGATTGGTTTTTCAAAACCCGGAGCACCCGGGGTCTCACAGATTATTTTCAACAAATCAAAATCTATCATACTATATGAATAACTCAAGCTTAGTTGGATGTAAAAAATATGCTATACAATGATGGAAAATAATTTCCTTAATATTGTCGTCATCAATCGGTACCTTAACCAAAAGAAGCGCTGATAAAAATACATGTCTTTTGTCAAACAATTGGCCGGAGAAACGGCAATATATGGCATCAGCAGCATCCTTAGCCGAATTGTCTACTTTATTTTCCTGACCGGTTACCTTACCCGCATCTTTACCGACCGGACCCTTTATGCCATTCACCAGGATCTGTATTCTTATATGGCCCTGCTGTTGATCATCTTTACCTATCGCATGGAAACGGCCTATTTCCGGATGGGTTCAGACAAGGAGCTGGAAAACAGGGCTTTTCATACCTCGCTTATCAGTATTGTGGTCACTACACTGCTGCTCTCTTTCATGATGTTTATCTGGCGTGCAGAGTTGGCAGCACTTCTACAATATGCCAGTAAAGGTATTTATATCGTATACATGCTTTTGATCATTGCGTTCGATGCTCTGGCAGCAATCCCTTTCGCCCGGTTGCGCTTGCAAAACCGTCCTTTGAGATTTGCCTTCATTAAAATAATGAACATTGTATTTACTGTCCTGTTTGTCATTTTTTTTCTGGAAATATGCCCGTATTTAATCAACCGTGGCTTTATTTTCTTCGAAAAAATCTATCAGCCGGACAGGCAACTGGATCTGGTCATAATCTCCAATATTCTCTCCAGCGGACTGGTCTTTCTCCTCCTTGTTCCACAAATTATCAAATCCAGGGTTCAGTTTGATATCTCATTACTCAGGAAAATGGCCATCTATGTTTTTCCTCTGGTGCTGGTCAGTATTGCCGGTGTATTCAATCAGTCATTTGCAGTTCCATTGCTAAAATATCTTTTACCATTCGAGAGGCAATCCAATCTTGACACCGCAGCAATTTACGCGGCTGCAGCTAAACTGGCATTGCTTATGAATTTGTTTACGCAAGCTTTCAATTATGCCGCCGAGCCGTTTTTTTTCAAAAGAGCACGAGACGAAAATGCCAGAGAAACCTATGCTGACGTGGCGCAGGCCTTTTCCCTGACAGCCAGTCTGGCCTTACTGGTTGTACTTCTCTATCTTGATGTTTTTAAATATCTGCTGGGTCCTAATTACCGGTCAGGATTGTACATTGTGCCCATACTTCTGCTGGCCTATTGGTGTCTGGGTCTGTACTATAATTTCAGTATGTGGTATAAGATCAAAGACAAGACCTATATGGGTGCCCTGATTTCATTTGGTGGCACTGTAGTTACCCTGGTTGTGGCTGCTACCTTGATTCCCCGTTACGGTTCGATTGCCATGGCCTGGGCGACCCTGGCCTGTTATGCTTTCATGTCGGTGGCCAGTTTTATGACGGGCCATTATTTCTATCCGGTTCCCTATCCAATCAGCAAAATGGTGGGTTATCTTTTGCTGGCTTTTCTGATCTATGGGATCAACGAAGTCGCAAAAACTTACCTCCAGCCTACTCTGGTTATTCAATTTTTCCTGAGCACTGCACTCAGTATTGTCTATCTCGGCACGATTTATCGCCTCGACCGGCATAAAATCCAAGCATGGGTCGGTTTGAATCAAAAGTAGATTCTCAGGATGTCACTGAGATAGATCCGGTTTCGGTAAATCAGGATCACTACAGCCACAAAGAGAAAGGCCAGAATGACTTTCGTATTCCTCTTAATCGTAGCATAACGTTCGGAGCGGCTTTTATACCGATGTTTGGGGTGATAGGCCATCGTCTAGGTATATTTGTCCCTGAAGATAAGTCACTGCCTTTCCGGTCAGAAGAACCCGGTCTGGCAGGTTTTCACATACCAGTATGCCGGATCGTGAAGAGGCCTGGAGAGCATGAAACCGATTTTTATTTAATCTGGCGGCCCAATAAGGGGTCAGGAGGGTATGGGCAGAACCAGTAGCCGTATCCTCATCAATTCCGTATTTCGGATAAAAACACCGGCTGATAAAGTCATATTTTTCATTTCCCCCGGAAGATAGAACGATACCTCTGGCATCTAGTTTGGCAATGGCATCCAGGTCTGGAAGGTAATCCATTACCTGATGGTAGTCCTCAACCACGATTAGAAGATCATCCGCTCCTTTTCCAGTATAAACGGGATTCAGGTTCAGCAAATCTGAGATGATTTGCTTTTCTTCTCCCACAATTTCCCGGGGTTGATCGCGTGGAAAATCTATCGTAAGTCCAGTCTTCGTCTTCCGTACTTCAAGACTTCCTCTTTTCAATGTATGGAAAATACAGCTCTCTCCGCTGAATTCAAGATGCTCATACAACACATGGGCGGTTGCCAGCGTAGCATGTCCGCAAAGTTCTACTTCTTTTGTCGGGGTAAACCAGCGAATGATAAATGCACCATTGTCCGGGATGAAAAAGGCAGTTTCAGCCAGATTGTTTTCTGCGGCAATATTTTGCATAACCGGGTCTGGCAACCATTTATCCAGCGGAACAACCGCGGCCGGATTACCTCCAAAGAGGTGATCGGTAAAGGCATCGACCTGGTATAATCGTACTTGCATGGACACAAAGAAACGGGTGTTCTCTCAGAAATCAAAACCCAAAGCAAGATGAAGTTTTGGCTTCTGAACCTCCCTGGTTTCGACACCCCAGGCATAATCCAGTCGAATGAAATAACCAAATAACACAGTCCGGAATCCTACCCCATATCCAAAGACGACAGGATCACGATGGTAATTGACTCTAATTTTAAGCGCCGGAGGAAATTCTTCCTCATAAATGTTAATCGGGTTATCATCGTCAAAGGGTGATAATCCCGTCCAGGCGGCTCCCACATCGGCAAAGCCCACCAATTGCATATGCCGTAAGAAAGCAAACCGGATGGGTCTCCTGGAAAAGTATTTAAAAAACGGGATTCTTAATTCGGTGTTGATCAGGGTAAACGTTGAGCCGTTTCGCACATTGTACTCAAATCCCCGAAGATTAGGACTGATAGTCTGGTAGGCAAAGTTGCCTTCGGGTTGCTGAACCCCCTGATTGAATTTGGGTATCAACCAATTATCAACTCCGCCCAGATAATAGAGATTCTGTTCCGAACCGAATGATGTCGCTGCTGCCAAACGGGTTGCCCAAACCATATGTTTGGCGAAGTTGAAATATTGCCGCACATCGGTACCGACCACCGTCATAAAACCCTCCGCAAGCTTCACTGAAAGCGGGTCAATGGAGAAACTAAATTTCTTGACCATCTCTGCATAAACCTTGGCTCTCGTACCGGAGCGGATGTTGTAATCAATATCAATGGCATTATCAAAAACATATTCCAGTTTCAGGCCCACCCGTTGAGCTTCCAGGTCCGGGTTAAAGAGCGAACCCTGATCAGATGCCAGAAACGTTGTTTTGTCCTGTCGTAAAGTAGCGGTTGCTCTCAGACTGTGATAAATATCCAGAGGATACCTCACTCCAAACTGACCCAGCAAGATGACATCTCGAGCCCGGAATGGATCGCCGTTGCCCTGCACATCATTGGAAAGGGACTTTCGATAGATGGCATATTGCTTGTCGAGTCTCTTTTTCTTATTGTCAAAGACCAAGAAAAATTCGGTGCCATTAAAAGATGTTGGGATGCGAACACCTCCTTCAAAAACATAATCTTCAAACAGGTCTTTAAAATTGGCCTTGGTCAGCAAACCCAGTGGGGTGGGTTCAAATTCCCGCTTAAAGGCGGCATAGCTATCGAGTCCTCCGAAGAGAAGATTGTTATCCATGTTGGTGCTCAGTTCATGGAGCTTGAACTTAAGCCGGTAGGGAACGATTCGCAAACGGTTTATCGGCTGACTATCGATTTGGGCCTCGGGCCGGGCACTGATCGCCGTATTCAGTACCACCTGATTCTCAACGGCAGCCTCCAGAATTTTTTCTGTTTTATCGGTCTCCATATCCGGAAATTCCGATTGAAAAAGGTATTTCTTACCATCTTCAGTTGATCTTCTAGACCTGATCACTTCTTCGACCGGTTGTGCGGGCAATACTTCAGGTTCGGGCCTTTTCTCATCCTTTGACCTTTTCTCCTCCAGCTGCTGATGCAAGCTCAGTCCTACATCAACCGACGATACCGGCGATTGATCAAGAAACAATTTGTATTCGTCCCTGATTTTAAAAACCTCAGCTACTGCTCCCGTGCTGCTATTGACATCATAGGTGACAATATTCCAGAGATGATTGGTCAGAAAGCGTTCAGTACCCTGGTATTCCAATTCGTGTACATTGCGACTACTCAGTATTAATGTGTCGGCAATGTCCATCTCATCACCCACTGAACGCAAAACCCTGCTACTGTCTTTGAGTAAGAATTCTACTTTGTCCACTGAATCTCTGGTGACGTCGATCAATTTCCGATTGATAATTCCAGTTTCTTCTGATAGAAACATAATCCCTTCCGGATAAGGTTTTGGCAAATGATAATTGGCTTTCTGTTGACTGGTGATTTGGTATAACTTAGGCCCACTCTCTTCAAAAGCGAGGTGAAACAGGTTAAAATTTTTAAATCGCAACATAGTGTCAACACTCTGACTTTGGTTGGTCGTGTTGGGACGGTTACTGCTGAAGAGGATGCCATCCATTCCATCGATATTGGCAATAACCACATCAAGATCATCATAAATATCCTCAGTGATCTGATTGGATTGACGGTTGTTGGTCGTGTAGTGGAAAAGGTCAATCATCCCTTCTGACAGTGCTGAAAAGATCAGTTCATTGGCTGACAGCGCGGCAAATGAATAGACCCTTTGATACCTTTCAGGAAGGAATTGGGTTAAAGTGGTGCCATTTGCAAAGTCCCTGAATTCCAAGGTGATCTTATCCCGGTCTTCATACAAAATGAAAAGGCCATTGCCATCAGGTAACCAGCTTACTTTAGGGTAATTGTAATCGGTTTCCTGAACGTTATTTTTAAATCCATACCGGAAAATCTTAGTCGATTCGCCGGTTTCAAAATCCTTGATGATGATTCGGGTTTTTCCTATCTGGTTATCAACAATAGCTAATGCATCACCTTTCGGACTGAATGACAGGAAACTGACCGGAACCTTCTTTCTCCTTTTGTACGTAAGTTGTGATTCAACATTCGGTTCTGTAAATAGCGATTTTTCGGCTTGATACCGTTTGATGAAGTATTGTTCCCATTGCTCGGTCAGATTGTCGAAAGGAACACCGAAGACATATAAAAAGGCATCCTGCACGCTGCGGTTGATGCGTGTCAGATACAGTAAATTGGATATCTCCGATCGGCCGTAGGTCAAGCCAATATAATACCAGAAGGATTGGCCGACTACAGATGGGTAAATTCCACTGAGCCTTCTGAAGTTTGTGCGCTTTTCGTGCAATAGGATGTTTCGCAACCGGACGTCATCATCGGTATCCCAATAGGAGCCAACATAAGAAGCCAGCCCATCCTGAAACCAGTTGGGAATGGAGCCAGCCACCGAGTTTTGAACGACCTCCTGGAGGTTGGAGCCAAAAAACATGTTGTTTAAAAATACAGTGGCTATTCCCTTGCGGATCTGCTTTCGCAAATGACTGTGGTCGCCGTCAAAATAAACAAAGACTTTACTGCCTTCGATTTTTGTTTGTCCGGCCACGGTATTAAACACTTCGTCGCTCCCAATATTACTTTGTTTGAGGTCAGTGATATCGGTATAGACGATGATCTCAATCTTATCATTGATTCGGTGTTCGATCAAATCCAGTATTTCATCGTGATCCTGTTCGGCGATCTTTACGGATGAAACTCCATGATTGCGGGCTTTTCCATACCAGTAGGTAATAAAATTTTCACTTTCATAGTATAGCCACTGGTCAAAATCATCGTGATACTGAATGCGGTTTTTACCGTATTCCACATCGGCCACCTGGCAGGTGGAAACGATCGGATACCCCAGCATTGTCACGAGTACTATAAAATATTTCATAAACTTGTTAGCCATAGACCACTCGACAGAATAGACAAAATACGACTTTCAATAGTTTCTTGCTGATTTTAGAATAAAAACCTATGAGTAGCGTCACTTCCTTCACTTTCAATGCCTTTCAGGAAAACACTTACGTCGTGACCGATATGCTGACAAAAAAAACAATAATTATCGATCCTGGTTGCCATGCGGATACCGAAAAAGAAGAATTGATGGCCCACCTGGTGTCAGAAAACCTTGAGGTAGTTGGGATATTAAATACGCACTGCCATGTTGATCATGTTTTTGGAAATGCCTTTTTGAAGAGGTCGTTTCCGGATGTCCCCTTATATATCCCCCGGGGAGAATCGGTGGTATTGCAATCTTATCCGGCCTTTGCTGCCATGTACGGTCTGGCGGCAGAACCTTCACCAGAACCCGATAGATATTTAGAAGACGGGCAGCTATTCACCTTTGGTGAAACCAGCCTGAAAGTATGTTTAACTCCCGGTCATTCGCCGGCGAGTGTTTCCCTCTATTGTGAAAAAGATCAATACATCATTGCCGGTGATGTGCTTTTTTATTTAAGTATTGGAAGGACAGACTTGCCGGGAGGTGACTACGAAACCCTGATGCAAAGTATCAAAAAGCACTTCCTTAGTTTACCGGATTATGTGACCGTATATAGCGGTCATGGACAATCGACCACGATTGGTTTTGAAAGAAGACATAATCCTTTTCTAAATTCCTGAATATCGGGGAATATGGTGTTTTAGAAAAGTTCCATCTGTTCGGGTAAGGGTAGAAGTTGAAAGGACTTTCGATGATACGGTGAGGGGCCATGAATCAGGATAGCCTGCCGGTGTGCCGGGGTTGGGTATCCTTTGTTGGTATCCCAGCCATAATCCGGAAACTCCTGGTGTTTTCTTTCCATATAATCATCGCGGTATGTCTTGGCCAGGATTGATGCTGCAGCTATAGATCCGACACTGGCATCACCCTTGACTATACATTCAAACGGGATCTGTCCCACAGGCTTAAAACGATTTCCATCAATCAGCAATTTTTCCGGAACCATCGACAGCCTCCGGATGGCCCGATGCATCGCTTCGATAGAAGCATTCAGTATATTAAGTTTGTCGATGGTTGCCGGCAGGCAATAAGACACGGCATAGGCGATTGCCTCCTCTTCGATAATCTGCCGCAGTTCATAACGTTTTGATTTGCTGAGTGTCTTGGAATCATTAAGATCAGGATGGGTAAAATCAAAAGGCAAGACAACTGCTGCCGCAAAAACCGGACCGGCCAGGCAACCCCTTCCGGCTTCATCGCATCCGGCTTCCAATATTCCATGATCGATTCGACTGGGTAACACATATGCAAGATACATAATGTGTTGAAAATCCCCTCAGATAGTCCGGATGCGAAATTCGACTCTGCGGTTTTGCTGGCGACCTTCTTCCGTATCATTGGTAGCAATGTGTCTGGTCGTGCCATATCCTATGTATGACAAGCGGTATTCTTCAATGCCTCTTTGAATTAGATAGTTAACGACCGCCCGGGCCCTACGGTTGGACAATTTCATGTTATAATCGAAACTACCCTGATTGTCCGTGTGACCTCCCACTTCTATTTCCATGGTAGGATATTCCACCATGATCTTCTGAAGCTTGTCCAGATCACTTTTACCTTCTGTTCGGATGGTCGATTTGTCGGTATCGAACAAAATATTATCGAGAGGAATCACTTTATCTTCTTCCAGCGGATACCAATCGGCAAATTCATCGACAGTGCCTTCAATGATGGGTGGTCTCTTAAAGACTTTTACATCATCGATGTAGTAATAAGCGAAATTATGGTGATAATCATCAGAACCTTTGCTGCTTATCGTCTCTTCATCGGGGAAGAAATTACCAATAATCAAAAATTTGTAGGCATCATCGGCGGTAATGTCACCCTGGATCTTGTGCCATATATATTCATTTCCCGGCACGATCTTCTCACTGAAGATGTGAGGTTTCCTGACCACCACCCGGTCGGTTCTTTCCTGCAATTTTGCTTTGCTAAACAAAATACCCAGGTTGTTGGAATGAATACCGGTGTGAAGGGGTGAGGCCCAGAATTCAACGTGATAGGCCTGACCGGGAACCAGAGGTTCAGTGAGATTGACCTGTATATATTCCCGGCAGTGTGGTTTGCCCTGATTACACCCGAAGGCTGTAATTCCAACCATGTAATGTCCGGATCGGGGCTTCTTTTTACCAAAGCCTTTCTCCTGCCACGTGTCTGGTACATTGATATTGGGACCATAAACATCGGGAGAAGCTTCACTGGCAGAACTCCAGTCTTTTACCAGACTGGTGAAATCAGAGCCCCGGTAAAACCAACCATGAGGCATGATGGAAAAAACTTCAAATCCAGGATTTGGAACAAGATTCTCGGGCTCATCTTCGTTTGATCCAATTTGATTCAAGAAAAATAGCGATGAGAGCAAGATATTTATCGCAATCGATATCAATTTAAGGTACATCCAGCCTCTTTTCCTTAATCTAAACCAAAATCTTACCAAATTTAAGACTATTTGGTTTTCCAAAAAGGGCTACATTTTTCTCAACTTTAGGTCATCAATCAAATCAACGGCCCATGAACAAAGATTTTCTGAATAAACTGCAGCTCCGGGAGAGAAACATCGGCAGTTGGTCAGGTATCAATTCGTATCCTTCGAAAAACTACCTTCAGAGCTTTTCTCCGGTGGATGGGTCCCTAATTGGGGAAGTAACGGTCACGACGGTCGAAGAATATCACCAGATCATCGGGGAGGCAGCAAAAGCCTTTAAAATCTGGAGGAAATGGCCCGCTCCCAAAAGAGGCGAAATTATCCGGCAATACGGACTAATCCTTCGAAAACACAAAGAAGACCTGGGTCTGCTCGTTGCCTATGAAATGGGTAAAAGCCTTCAGGAAGGTTTGGGAGAGGTACAGGAGATGATCGATATTTGCGATTTTGCCGTGGGTCTTTCACGTCAGTTGTACGGACTGACCCTGGCCTCGGAAAGACCGGATCATCGGATGATGGAGCAATGGCATCCTCTGGGAATCGTCGGAATCATCTCGGCATTCAATTTTCCGGTCGCCGTTTGGTCATGGAATGCCATGATCGCCCTGGTTTGCGGAGATGTTTGTGTCTGGAAAGGGTCTGAAAAGACTCCACTTTGTGCGGTAGCCTGTCAGCATTTGCTAAATACCGTATTTAGGGATAATAAGGTTCCTTCAGGTGTTTCCAGTATTGTCACCGGAGACCGTGAAGTCGGTCAGCTGATGGCAGGAGATCGACGAATAACATTGATTTCAGCAACGGGAAGTTGTGCCATGGGTAGGGTAGTAGGTAGTACCGTGGCTGCACGACTTGGTCGATCCTTACTTGAATTGGGAGGTAACAATGCCATTATAATTACCCCTAGTGCCAATCTGGATCTCGTGATTCGCGGAACCGTCTTCGGTGCAGTAGGTACAGCGGGCCAACGTTGTACCTCAACCCGGCGGTTAATTATCCATGATTCGATATATGATCAGGTAAAAGAAAGACTGGTGCTTGCCTATAAACAATTGAAGATAGGTACCCCACTGGACAGCGATAATCACATGGGACCTCTAATTGATAAAGCGGCTGTTGCCCATTATCTCGAAGCCCTGGAGGCTGTATCCCAACAGGGTGGCACCTTTGCAGTGAAAGGTGATGCCCTTAATGGACTGGAATATAAAAGCGGGTGCTATGTGAGTCCCAGTATTGCAGAGGTGACCAATGATATGCCGATCGTTCAGCAGGAAACCTTCGGACCTTTGCTTTATCTGATTCGATACCAAATTTTGGAAGATGCCATAGAGATCCATAATGGTGTATCACAGGGACTGTCATCAGCCATTATGACCAACAACCTTCAGGAAGCGGAAGTCTTCCTCTCAGCCAGTGGTTCTGATTGTGGTATCGCCAATGTCAACATTGGTACCAGTGGCGCCGAAATCGGTGGTGCTTTTGGTGGAGAAAAGGAAACGGGAGGTGGTCGGGAAAGTGGATCCGATGCCTGGAAAGCTTATATGCGACGACAAACCAACACCATCAATTACGGCAATGACATTCCGTTAGCCCAAGGTATCCGCTTTGACTTTTAAGCCATAAAGATACAAGCCTTAAAAGCGGGTATATTGAGATACAAACCATCAGCATGGCGAGACAGATAACCGGGATTTTCGATCTGGTTCAAAACATCCCGGATAGTACCGGTCTGCATGGACGCAGGAGTGGTGATTTTTATCTTTGCCGGCTGCTCCCCAAGATTAACCGCTACCAGTTTCTCCACAGATTGATAGTTCCACTGTACGACAAGGCAATCTCCCGAACCTTCTATGGGTAATATGAGCTGCCATTCACCATATTTGAAAAGCGGATCGCCCGTGATGTGCAGTAAACGATCATAGTGCGTTTTGGTACAAGGACATTCAGAACCCTCTGGTAAAAATTGTCTGACAGTACATGGGCAGGGGGAGGCTGGAAAGTCAGTGCCGATCTGTACGGGATAACGCACCCTCTTTCCATCCCATTGACCATCAAAGTGCAAACGCATACCCGGTAGACAATTGCATAATACCGCAGCTGCCCTTGATTTCATATCTCCCAGGGCAGTAATGGACCTTTCTTCATCATGATTTTCTAAAAACCGTATTGTTTTATGCTGATAGTCCAGGGTCCCTGCCAAATGATTTTTCAATTCGGATATATTACCTTCTTTAATGAGATCCAAAAATCGTTTATCGTAGGTAAAGTCAAACCCTAACTGTTGCAGATGCCACTCTGTGTTCCAGTACGCCTCAGCCAAAAAGATAAAATCCTTCTTATAGGATCGTACCCTTGCTATTGCTTTTGACCAAAAATCAAGTTGTCGTCGATTTGAGGAAGTATACCCCCAGGTTTTCTCAAAGATTTCCGGTAAAATCAACATCGCCATGTCGCATCGCACTCCATCACACAATTCAGCTATATGCAAGAGTCGATCCTGCATAAACTGATGGGCAACAGGATTGAAATAGTTGACCTGTACGGTATCTGACCAAGCGGCAAAATAAGGATCCTTGCCATGAGCAAAATGATATCGTTGGTGCTTGAAGAATGTTTCCTGATCGCTTTCATAGTGAAACTGATCTACGTGCAGAAAAACATCGGGATCTGTATCAAGAAGGCTGCTTTCCGAATTAAAGTGATTGGGTATAAAATCAAGAATCAGCCTGATGCCTAAACGATTTAGTTGCTTCTTAACCAATATTAAATCATCCGTTTCACCCAACAAAGGTGATACCACATAATCTTCGACTGCATAGGGAGAACCCGTAATATCTGCCGGTGTCCACCTTTCTGAAACCGCATCATAGGCTTTGACCAGGTCCGGGTGAAAACAGTATTTACTGATCGAAGAGGGTGTTGTATGCCAGACTCCCATTAGCCAGACATAGTCCACACCTTTGCTTTTTAAATGTTTCCAGTATGTATCTGGTATCTGAGATAAAGAAGTTTCTTCCCCAAATTGCCTGATCCATAGCCTGGTACTTATTTCATACAATGTTGGGTTCATATCCCAGATTCTTGGATCAATCGGCTTACAATCACCAGAAAATAATATAAATGATGGCCAGGATGGTCAGGGTAAATACTGCTGCCATATTGAATTGACTGCTCGTCTTAAACAGATTTGGCGGAATCTGAATGGACCGTGTGTATTCAACCTTGTTTTCAGTCAATAAAAAGACACTTAAAATCACAGAGAGTGCAATTGACAATATCCCAAAAATACTGGACCACCCATCCTGAATCAGGATCTTTATACCCGGAACGGTGGCAATGCCGGTGATTGCCACCAGAATGCCCCATTGATAAGTACGCGGACGCATTTCATGGGAGTGCGTTTGTTGCATTACCGAGAGCACCACCAATATGGTCGACAATAGTAAAAAACAAAAGCCCATCCGGTCAATAAAAGGAAGTTCCGGAAAATATACCTGCAAGGCCCAGGATAGGGGAATCGAAAGTATGACCACTATGATGGCAGCGTTGGCCGTCGTTGGCTTCCAGAACAGACCAAAAATAAAGATGGCGACAATACCGGGACTGATGAATCCTGTATACTCCTGAATATATTGGAATACCTGTCCCAATGATTGAAGCATCGGGGCGACGACTGCTCCAATGAGCAACGCGGCGGCGGCTGAAATTTTGCCAACCCTGACCAACTTTTGTTCACTACTGTCAGCATTCAGTTGTTTGTATATGTCTAATGTAAAAATGGTAGAAGTGCTGTTAACCATCGAACTAATAGAAGAGCCGATTGCAGCAATAAGAGCGGCAAAGACCAGACCTTTCAACCCTTGAGATACATAGTTATTGAGCACCCAGGGAAAAGCTTCATCCGCCTTGCTGATGTCGGCCTGAAGGTAAAAGGCAGCAATGCCCGGGATAACCACAATTAAGGGCATCAGGATTTTCAGAAAAGCGGCAAAGGCAACACCCTTTTGGGCTTCATTGAGATTCCTGGCTGCCAGTGCCCGTTGGATGATATATTGATTGGTACCCCAATAATAAATATTGGCAATCCACATCCCTCCAAGAAGTACGCTTAATCCCGGCAAGAGACTATAAGCACTTTTCTGGGTACCGGTAGAGATATCAAGATATTGATCACTTTTGGAAAAGACCATTTTAAATCGATTTGGTACTTCTTCCAGAAGGTTTAGCAATCCATCAAAATAATGACCTCCTCCCACAGCTCTAACCACCAGGTAACTGGCTGTGAAACCGCCAATGATTAAAATGATCACCTGAATCACATCGGTCCAAACGACCGCTTTTAAGCCCCCGAAGATGGAAAAGGATGCCGAGTAAATGACCAGTCCGGCGATGCCGAACATCAACGGTATACCCATGATGCTTTCGATTGCCAGGCCTCCAAGGTATAGTACGGAAGTAATATTGACAAATACAAAAAGGAAGATCCAGAAAATTGCCAGGGCCGATCTGACCCTGTTGTCAAATCGTTGTTCCAGGAACTGGGGCATCGTGTAGATGCCCTTACTGATAAAAACCGGCAGAAAAAACTTGGCTACGAGTAAAAGTGTTGCGGCGGCCATCAATTCATAGCTGGCAATGGCAAGTCCGATTTCAAATCCGGATCCATTCATACCCAGTATTTGTTCCGTTGATATATTGGAAGCGATCAGAGAGCCTCCAACTGCCCACCATGGTAGGGCAGAACTGGCCAGAAAATAGTCCTGGGTTGATTCATTCTTCTTTCGGGCAAACCAGACCCCGATTCCAATCATAATAAGAAGGTATCCGATGAATACGATCAGATCAGCTGTGGAAAAATTCATAGTGCAGCATCGGTTATCTTCAGTATTTTTTTGATTTTTTTAGGGATCTCAGTATTCTCATAAATACCGCTGAAATGTTCACTTCCAGGACCATAAGCAAAAACCGGAACCATGGTACCAGTATGTGTTTTTGAAATGAAAGATATCTGCGGTCCACCTTTTTTCGTCTCACCAACAATGGCAAAACCCCCGGTTTCGTGGTCAGCGGTGACAATCACGAGTGTTTCGCGGTTTTTGTCGGCATAATTGAGCATTTTTCCGACGACCTCGTCAAATTCCAACAATTCATCAATGACCAGATCAGAAACATTGGCATGACCTCCCCAATCAATCTGGGAGCCCTCAATCATCAGAAAAAAACCCTGCTCGGATCTTTTTTCCAGAAAGGGAAGTGCCCTTTCAGAGGCCGTGGTAAAGTAAGTCCTGCCGGCTGAACGGCTTAATGGCTCGCTGTCAGCGGTTAGGTACATAAACCTGTTTTGAGGAGAGATAGTCAAATCAGCCAGTGCCCCATCGAGGTAACTCTTGACCACCACTCCTTTGTTCCCTAATTCCTGCAGCAGATTTCTGTCGTCTGCAGCTCTACGATCAAAATGCTGCTTACCACCGCCAACCAAAAAATCCACTTCGACTTTAAGAAAATCGGTGGCGATCTCTTCATACATACTACGTTGGGACTGGTAGGTAATGAATGCTGCCGGAGTAGCATGAGTCAATGAACTGGTAACCACCATGCCGGTGGCCCAACCTAGCTTTTCGAGCTGTTCAAGGATCGAAGGTGGCGCTGTCTGCTTTTCATTGGTGCCAAAAGTATTGATATCTGCTTTGATACCCCGGGCGATTGCAGCGGCAGCAGCGGCCGAATCAGTAACGAGATCATCATTACACTGCGTCTTTTGCAGGCCAATGTGGTGGAATCGTTCCATTTGTAAGCCCCTGCGGCTAGAGTACATAGCTCCGGTGATCTGAGACAAACCCATCCCGTCACCGATCATCAAAATTATATTTTTAGGTGGCTTTTCCGCCACTTCTGCCACGGTATGTCTGACTCCTGCACGCGGTGAACAGGCTATGATGCCGCAAAAGAGCAATAGAACAAGTCTTGTTCGCATAATCAAAGTATGTCTTTCTGTTGTATCTTGACCTTGAATTTACTAATCTACCGCAAAGTAAATGGTTGAACTTTACGTCAGACTGGTTTTATTTTCGATTTCTTTAATTCCCGTTTTTGTTGTTACTGCACAAAATCCCGGGGAAAAACAACGAAAACTTAGCCTTTTTGACCTAATTTCCGGTCAGGAACATTTGAAGGTTGAGCTCAATACTCAGGTTGATTCCCTGGTTATTATGAAGCAAAGACCATTCGAGTCAAGAGGAACGGTCGTTTTCAGAGGTGAATCACTATCACTAGAGCTCCCGGTAAAAGTCAATGTGAGAGGAAAGTTCCGAAGAAGAACCTGTGACTTTCCGCCATTATTACTTGACTTTCCCAAAGATGATCTTGAAGACAATAATCTAAAAAAGTCAGACGAGTATAAACTGGTCACCCACTGTCTTGACATCAAAGAAGCAGAGGAATACCTGTATCGCGAATACCTTGTATATCAGATGTACGGGATACTGGAACCATCCGGATTCCGTGCAGTTGTGTTTCCCATCAAATATAATGATACGGATAAGCAGTCTTCAATAAGAAGTCATGCCATGTTGCTGGAAAGCAATGACGAACTTAAAGACAGGTTGGGTGGCAAATGGTGTGATTGCATGGGTATGGCACCCGACTCGATCAATGACTATTATCGTGAGCTGGTCATCTTTTTTCAATACATGATTGGTAATAAAGATATGAACCTGCATATTGAGCACAATGTCAGATTTCTTGAAGGAAAGCATATTGATAAGAAGATACCTATCCCCTATGATTTTGATTTTTCTGCTTTTGTACGGGCTCCCTATGCCTTCGAAGATCAGACCGTAACCTATGACCGGTCTCCCCTGCCGGTCGGCAAGAATCCAGTTGAGTTTCAGAAGGTACTGAAACTCTTCAAAGAACGCAAGGAAGATTTATTTCGTGTTATCAATGATTTCAAACTTCTCTCCAAAAAACACCGTAAACGCTGTAATAAGTTTATGGAAGACTTTTATCGTCACATTGAAAGACCGGGATTTGCTTCAAGATATTTGAGACGGGGAAACTAAAGCTTGGGATTGTTGCGGTGTCTGTCATAGTCTCTCCTGGACTTTTTAGCAATATTTTCCTGGATTATCTGGTCAAAATCGATGCCGGTTTGGTTGGCAATACAGGCAAGCACAAAGAGAACATCCCCCAATTCATCGCGTAGTTTTTGATGCTGTTGATGTTCGGTCAGAGGCTCCTTAAAGGATTGTTCTCCGTAAATTCTGGCAATCAGGCTGGCCACTTCGCCAACCTCCTCCATCAGCAAGACCGTATTGGTCATGACATCAAAATATCGTACTCCGTATTGCTGAATCCATCCATCCACGCTTTTCTGCCATTGTTGGATTGTCATTATTCTCTGATTTTTGAATCAATAATGATGGTAACCGGACCATCATTGGTTAAATCTACCTGCATATTGGCAGCAAATATTCCGGATTTTACGGTCTTGTCCAACATCGACTGAAGATGATCAATAAACTCCTGATACCTTTGTCTGGCATGGTCGGGAGTACCTGATTTGATAAAGGAAGGCCGGTTTCCTTTTTTGGTACTGGCATAAAGGGTAAACTGACTGATTACCAGGACCTCACCATCTACATCTTTAACTGATCTATTCATTAAACCCTTATCATCGGCAAAAATTCTCATCGTTACGATCTTTTTGCCCAGCCAGTCAATGTCATTGAGATTGTCGGTATTTTCAAATGCTACCAAAAGCAGCAATCCCCTTCCAATATTGGCATGAGGTTTTGCATCCACCGATACAGATGCCCTTGATACCCGTTGGATCACCGCACGCATAGAATGATCAAAATACTAAAAGAGTAAAACCTGATCCGGATGAGACTGGTGAAGAACTTTACCGTTAAAACCTTTGATAAAAATCTTTTGGGAAACATTGTGTGTCTTAAATGGTCGTGGAAGAACCGTCTGCAGGATTTTGATGACTTCTCCCACGGGTAAAAAATCAAGCCATTGGAAAGCAACCTCCCGGTCAAATACCACTGGTTCTGCATCACAGAATTCTTTCAATGATTTACGGGCAGGCCGGCTGATAATGGTAAATCCATAGTCATCTGATCTTGTTTTAAAATAGATGGCTGGTAGAAACATGATTCCTTGCTCAAAATGGACCCTAATCGGTTTTCGGATCTTATCTTTCCACGTATAATAACTATCCGCCAGAATAATACATCGTTGAGTCCTGAAAGCCATTCGGAAGGTTGGCTTTACGTGAACCTGCCGGAAATCGATCATGGGAAGATTAACCTCTTCTGACACCGGACTCATACCCCATAGACCCCTGACCAGAAATCCGTCATGAGCCACCAGCATGTTTACCGGATCCAGCACATCAATGTGATAACTCTGCGTAAGCGGCAATTTTAGGATTTTATGGTCAAAAACCCGATCAATGTCATTCTTATCCAGAATTGATGAAAACCGTTGCATGTAAACTTCAGATTCCTTAGTCAATTTATAAACATCTCAATAACAATGAATTTGTATATAGATGTAATATAGCCAATTACAAATATATATAATTTATAATTTAAAGTGTGTTTTTCAACAGGTTTCCACAGTCTCTAACTTTTGTAAACCTATGTCAACCTGATTTTTTTATAACTGTTTAATTACATTAAGTTTTGAGATGTTTACCAAACAGCTGAGGTTGGTTTCTGAACAGCTTTACAGCGATCTTTTTTTCCACATCTCTCATACTTCACATAATCTTAAAAAGATATTAAAGAATTGAATATCAATCATTTAGAATGTGGATTATAGGTGAATATAGAGAGTAAAATGTAGATATGTGATGTTATTAAAAGATTATACAATAAGAATTATACATTTAAACACGATTGATGATGAAGCATAGAAAGAAGATTTTTTTGATTGAAGTCATCATTTATTCAAAGACAAATGTTAGTTAAGAGTCGATTGGTTTTGTATTGGATGGTTTTGGGCTTAGTGATGATATTCTTGCAAATCACGATCGGAGGAGTGACCCGATTGACTGGTTCCGGCTTATCCATTACCAAATGGGATATTGTGATGGGGACTATACCGCCTCTGAATGCTGAGGCCTGGGAGGCCGCTTTTGAGTTGTATAGGGAGACTCCCCAGTATCAAAGGATCAATGCCGGCATGAGCCTAAGAGATTTTAAGTTTATTTATTTCTGGGAGTACCTTCACCGGCTTTGGGCCAGGTTGATGGGAATTATCTTCATAGTACCTTTTATCATCTTTCTCAGGAAGAAGTGGATTGACCCGGTGCTAATTCGCATGTTGTTGATCGTAGTGCTCCTTGCAGGTCTGGTAGGAGTGTTTGGTTGGATCATGGTAGCCAGTGGACTAATCGACCGGCCTTGGGTAAATGCTTATAAGCTTTCTATTCATTTAAGCCTTGCGTTAGTGGTCTATGGCTATCTGTTTTGGACCTTTTTAAGGGCTATAAATCCTGGTGTAGATTTGTTGAATAGTGGTCTTTACCCGGCAGTCAGGCTTTTCCTTGTTTTGTTGTGCATGCAGATTTTTCTGGGTGGATTAATGTCTGGACTAAAGGCTGCTTTGGTTTATCCTACATGGCCGGATTTAGGGGGATCATGGATACCGGATATTTTGTTGAATAGAGATGCCTGGAATGTGGATAATTTTGTGGATTATGAAAGTTCGCCTTTCCTGTCAGCACTGGTTCAATCACTTCATAGGTTGATTGGTTATCTGTTGTTAATCAATGGTTTATATATATTTTTTAGAATGATAGCAAGTAAAAGTACCAGGTTGTTTAAAGGATTACCATGGGTGTTGATAAGTTTGTTAATAATTCAGATTATGCTTGGAGTCAGTGTATTGATCCAGAGTATCGGTACCATACCAGTGCTTTATGGAGTACTCCATCAGGCGGTAGCCATTCTGCTGCTTACCATGGCAATTTATTTATTTTATTCCTATTACCACAAGACTGAGGTATCTTAGCGGTAAAGAGATAAGCTATTTATACCATGACCGGACATGAACTTATCAGAAAGGGTGAATACACTTATCTGGATATAGGTCCTCACACAGAGTTTCCTTTATTGTTACTGCATGGATTATTCGGAACCGCAAGCAATTTTGATGGAGTCATCAATTATTTTAAGGAGGAGCGTAGGATAGTGATGCCTGTGTTGCCCCTCTTTGAGATGTCCATTCGGAAAGTATCAATGGGAGGATTGTTGGAGTATGTGACTAACTTCGTTGATATGATGGGATTCGCGAAGATCCACCTATTGGGTAATTCCTTGGGTGGTCATTTGGCGATTATCTATGCATTGGAAAATCAGCAGAGAATGAAGTCTCTGATTCTTACAGGTAGTTCCGGTCTATACGAAAGTGCATTTGGGACAAGTTTTCCACGGAGAGAGGATTATGAATATATCCGAAAGAAAGTGCAATTAACTTTTTATGATCCTGAGGTAGCTACCAAGGAGATGGTGGATGAGGTGTTTGGTATTGTGAATGACAGGATGAAGGGAATCAGGATAGTAAAAACTGCAAAGTCTGCGATCCGGCATAATGTGGAGAATAGGTTGTCAGAGTTGGAAGTCCCGTGTTTGTTGGTCTGGGGTAGACAGGATACTATTACACCGGCTTTTGTTGGTGAAAAATTTCATGAGTTGATCAAAAATTCTCGCCTGGAAATGTTGGATCAATGCGGTCATGCACCCATGCTGGAACATCCTGCACAATTTAATCCCATTTTAAGGGAATTCCTGTCTAATGTCGAGAAAGTGGAATAATTCCACTGCCTGAATCACCTAAAGATTGGTTTGTTGATGCTTAATGTCGCTTGCTGCATTTAATCCAATGGATGGTATGGAGTAACAAGGGAGCATCTGGTATCCGTTGAAGCTGTGAATTCGAGTGTATTCCTGACTTAGTGAGTATGACCAAATGGTTGGATGAACAATTCTGGATATGAAAAAATTCCCCGACTTAGGGGAGAATTTCATGCACAATAAGATGGTTTGTTTTAAATCCAGGAACAATATTTGAGAGAAATTCAGGGATTGATCGTTGTTTCTTAACCTTATGTCCAAGTGCTAATCTTAAATACAAGGAAAGGGTCTTACTGAAGCAGGTTCGAACGTCATCTATGGAGTGATGTGTAGATCTTAGCCTGGTAAAAGCAAAAATATGTGAATGAACGATGGTGACCTAGGTAGTATAACTTTGTATGAGGAATGTAAATAGATCAGAGTAATTTTTAGAAAGGGAAAGTTTGGAAGAGGGTTTTTCGGAAATGGCTTGAAGGGAAGGGTGCAGTGGTAGGTCTGTGTTTAAAGCTTGATCAATGGTGCTTTTAAACTTGGATGGATGGGCTGTTTCCAGAAAGATGCCGGTGTAATTTTGGTGGTCTTTCTGAAACTTCTTTAGACCTAAATAACCGATGGCTCCGTGCGGATCAATAATATAGTGGTAATGTTGATAGATTTCCCGAATGGCATCGAGGGTTTGGAGATCAGTAAATGAGAAACCGGAGATTTCGGATTTGATTTTGTTCCACGTGGAACCATAAAGTTCGAGGATCCTGGTGAAATTGGATGGATTTCCAACATCCATGGCGTTGCTGAGTGTTTCTTTCGAAGGTCGTGGATGAAATGCTCCCGTGTGCAGGTATTGGGGAATTACGTCATTGATATTGGTGGCAGCAATGAAGTGAGTAACTGGTAAGCCCATTTTTCGGGCAAAGAGACCGGCGGTAAGATTTCCAAAGTTGCCGCTTGGAACAGACATCGCAATATTACCAGGATTTTCTGGTAGTTGTCTGACTGCTTCGAAGAAGTAAAACATCTGGGGTATCAGACGGGCAATGTTTATGGAGTTGGCTGAAGTAAGGCGAAGGTGACTCTGGAGTTGATTGTCGTTAAAAGCTTTTTTTACAAGGGACTGACAATCATCAAAAGTACCAGCGATTTCAATGGCCTGGACATTATCTCCGAAGGTTGTGAGTTGTTTTTCCTGTAGATGGCTGACTTTGTCTTTGGGAAAGAGAATAATGACCTTGATACCAGGTACCCGGTGGAATCCGGCTGCGACAGCACCACCGGTATCTCCGGAAGTCGCAACCAGAATATGCAGATTTTGGTCAGCATTGCGGTTGAAATAGGCCATCATCCTGGCCATGAATTGAGCACCGAAGTCTTTAAATGCCAGGGAGGGACCATGCCAGAGTTCGAGCACATGGGTATGTGCTTCCAACTGAATGAGAGGAGCCGGGAATGTAATGGCTTCATCTATGACTCTCCGTAGTGCTCCATCAGGAATACTATCGCTCAGTAGTGGACCTGAAACTTGGTAGCATAAATCCTGAAATGCCAGGTTGCGAAGATTGCGATAAAAGGCATCGGGCAGTTGAGGTATTTCGGTGGGCATAAATAGTCCACCGTCGGGAGCAATGCCCTGTAGTACAGCCTCCTCAAGTGTATAAGTTGTCTCGCGGTTATTCGTGCTGTATAGTTTCACGTGAAACCTGATTAGTAGATGATGGTACCTTCCGGATTGATCCTGGAGATAAAAATATCAGATGCTATTTGGTTTTGGGTGAAAATCTTTTGCATTTCCAACACCGCTGTTTCAGCTTTTAGACTATTGTCAAATAAAGCAAAAATGGAAGGACCTGCTCCGGAAATACTGCATCCCAGAGCACCACTACCAAGTGCGGCTTGTTTGACTTCGTAGAAATGGGGAATCAGAGGAGCCCTTTGGGGTTCGATGATTACATCCTGTAAACTTTTAGCGATGAGGGTGTAATTGGATTGGCTCATTCCCAGAACAAACCCTGCCAGGTTACCACTTTGTTTGATATGATCTTTTAGAGAAATCCGGTCTGAGATGATGTTTCGGGCATGTTTGGTTAAGATCTCAATATGTGGATAGACGACCGCGGCGGTCAATCCTATCGGAACCGGAATCCGGTAATAATCCAGTGATTCGTTGTCACGAATCAATAGTAATCCCCCAAGCAGGGATGGTCCGACATTATCGGCATGATAGGCACCATCGGCAGCTTGTTCTCCCAATACTGCAAAAGGTAAAAGTTCTTCCCTCTGTAAAGGGCTGCCCAGGATTTCGTTGACGGCCACAACTGCTCCGGCAGCACTGGCAGCGGAAGAACCCAGACCACTGCCGAAGGGCATTTTTTTATGAATTTCCAGATCGATGCCAAACGACTCCATTGACACTGATCTCATCAGGCTTAGCGCAGCCAGTCCTGCTGTGTTTTTCTGAATATCATAGGGCAATCGATTTTGGTCACCTGTAATCCTGGTAATCTTTATCCCTCGGGAGTCAGAAGGTCGGGCAATGATCTCATCTCCCGGGTTGTCGAGTGCAAAACCCAAAATATCAAACCCACAGGCTACATTAGCAACAGAAGCCGGGGCAAAAACTTTAATCCCTGCTTTCATAAAAGATTGCCAATATGAATGATTTCTGCAAATACTCCCGCTGCCGTTACTTCGGCCCCGGCTCCGGGTCCCTGAATGACCAGGGGCCGGTCTTTGTATCGTTGGGTGGTAAAAACGATCATATTGTCACTGCCACTTAAAAAATAAAATGGACTGGAACTGTCCACTTCTTCCAATGCAATACTGGCCCGACCTTTTTCCAGTTTTGCGATCATCCGGAGCCGGCAACCTTTTGCTGCCGCTTTCGCCCTGATCTTCTCAAAGTAGGGATCGGCTTTTTGCAACGCTTCGTTCAATTGTTTACCGGGATCAGCTTTCTGGCAGGCAGGAGGAAGAATATTTTTGACTTTAATTTCCCGGGCTTCCATGACCAGGCCTGCTTCTCTGGCCAGAATCAGAATTTTTCGCTTTACATCTACTCCGTTAAGGTCAACCCGGGGATCCGGTTCTGTAAACCCCAGTTTCCGGGCATTACTGATGGCTTGACTAAACGAAAGCTCTTCATTAAAATGATTAAAGATATACGATAATGAACCCGATAAAACCCCTTCAATCTTGATGATCCGGTCACCACTGTCAATTAGGTTTCTCAGTGTCGAGATAACCGGAAGACCCGCACCAACATTGGTTTCGTAACCAAAATATACATTCTTGTTTTCGGCAAGTTTCAACAGACTCAGGTATTGTTCAAAATTGCTGGAGGTAGCAACTTTGTTGGGTGTCGAAATGCTGATCGATGCGTTCAAAATCCGCTTATAATGATCCGGAATCATTAAATCGGCAGTGTTGTCTACAAACACGGAATTGGAAAGGTTCATGTTGACCACCTTTTCCACGTAATCATCCATGTTGGACTTTGTTTTGGATTTGTCCAGTAGTTCTTTCCATTGGTCCAGGGGAATTCCCTCTTCCATAAATAGCATTTTGCGGGTATTGGCCAACGCAATAACTTTGATCTCCAGCGATCTTTTCTCCCTCAGAAAAGGTCCTTGTTGTTTTAGCTGCTCCAGTAGAGTACCTCCAATCAGACCAACACCAACCATAAAGAGGTGAATCACTTTTGTATCAGAGAGGAAGAATGCCTGATGCAGTGCATTTAATGCTTTTGCTTCGTTTTCCCGGTTGATCACAACCGAAATATTTAGTTCAGATGAACCCTGGGCAATGGCAATAGCGTTGATTCCGTTATTGCCCAAAGCAGTCAACATTTTACCAGCTACACCCGGTACATAACGCATATTTTCACCAATAATGGCAATGACCGAGAGATTGGATTCCACCTTAACGGGTTCTACCGCTCCCCTTTCCATCTCAAATTCAAATTCTTTTTCTACCCGGCGTTTGGCTTTAATGACCATGGAGGGTTGAACGGCAAAACTAATCGAATGTTCAGATGAACCCTGGGTAATGAGAATGACATTGATCTGAGCAGCTGCCAGACTTTCAAATAAACGGGCAGCAATACCCGGCACTCCAAATAATCCACTCCCCTGCAAGGTTAGTAACGCTATTTCCGAAATCGAGGAAATACCCTTAACCGCTTTATCGTAGGGTATCTGTTCAGCGCTGATCAGCGTTCCGGGATTTGTTGGGTTAAAGGTGTTTTTAATGTATATCGGTATCCCCCTCTTTAGTGCCGGCTGAATGGTGGGCGGATATATCACTTTCGCTCCAAAATGGGACATTTCCACCGCTTCCGCATAGGTCATTTTTTCGATAGTAAAGGCCTTATCCACTTTACGGGGGTCGGAGGTAAGTACTCCGTCGACATCTGTCCAGATTTCGATGGCCTTTACATCCAGAGCCGCCCCAATCAAAGAAACGGTATAGTCAGATCCTCCTCTACCCAGGGTGGTCGTCAACCCTCCTTTTGCAGAGCTGATAAATCCGGTAACTACCTGTAACTTCTTTTGTTTTTTAAAATGTTCCCGGATATTGTCAAATGTGAGGTCAAGGTCTACCTGAGCCGATCCAAATCGCTTGTTGGTCTTAATGATATTTCGGGCATCAACAAAATCACTCTGAATAGACCGGCTATTGAAATAATGAGCAACAATCAATGCACTATTTCGCTCTCCAAAGCTCAATACGTAATCGAGGGTCCGGGGTGAAGCCTCCATAACAAGATAAATACCGTGCAACAGCTGGGTCAGCGTGTCATTGATATTCTCAATCTCCATATGGATCTTCTTTGCAGCCGCTTTTTTGAAGAGATTGTCAATAACGGTAGAGTGGTGTTTTCTGAATAGTGCGAGGGATTGGGAGTACGAAATTTCTCCCTTGGAGGCTTTGTTAGCCATATCTACCAATAAGTCGGTCATTTTTCCAAAGGCAGATACCACCACCGCTTTGGGTTTATTGTTTGATCTGACCTCTGACTCGACGATTTCAGCCACTTTCCTTATGCAACTGGCATCGGCTAGAGAAGAACCCCCAAATTTTAAGACCCGCATTATAAATCGTTAGAAATGTTAATATTATATATAATCAAATACAGCAATCTATAAAAGTTTTGCGGCGCAAAGATAAGAAGGATACATCAAATGCAAGCATTCTTTAGGAAGTTATCAAAATAGCAGTGTAACCATTGATTTTTTGGCAATTTCTAAGCTCTAAGCTTTTGCAGATAATAAGATTCCCGGGCCCGCATGATTTGCCGGTCTGCCACGCTGTGATCATCGTAACCGCACATATGAAGGAGGCCGTGAACCACAACCCGATGAAATTCTGCATCGTAATCGCCGCCACTATAGGTTTTAGCATTTTCCCGGACCCGATCCAAGCTAATGTAGATCTCTGCTTCAATAGGGTCAGTGGCATAAGGAAAAGTAATAATATCGGTCAATGTATCATGTTGGAGGTATTGCCGGTTGAGGTCCAGCAGATGACTGTCTGAACATAGGCCATACATTATCCTGCCGATCTCTCTATTTTCCTCAATAGCAACTCTTTCAAGCCAGGCTATGATCCGATTTTCTGCATAGGAAGGTGGCAGTTCAAGATCTCCAAGGATCTCAAATACTATGGATTCTGGTACCGTGGGTTTGTAAAGGCGACTTAAACGTTGAAGTTAATGATAACGGTCCGGCCATTATTGGCAAACTTGATCCGGTCGGCCAACTGCCGCATCAGAAAAACACCCCGGCCTCCACATTTTTCCAGATTTTCTACCCTGGTCGGATCAGGGATACTTTTATAATCGAACCCCTGGCCTTCGTCGGATATCTCAAATGTTAACCCATTTTGTTTCCGGTACCGATGGGCTATCAATACTTTCTTTGACCGGTTTTCACAATTGCCATGGATAATCGCATTGTTGACCGCCTCGGTTAGACTAATTAAAATGTCAGGATACCGATCAGGACAGATATTATACTTTTCGGAGATAGTCTGAACAAATTGCTCCAGTTCGCAAATACTGTCAGGGCAAGACGCCAGTTTTAACATGGACTAATTTTCTTTAAGGGATTTATAGTATTCTTCCACCAGTTGTTTGTAATATGGCTTTAGGGCTGGTGACACAGTTTTAAAAGGTTCTATTTGTGCCTCCCTCTGCTTTAGATATTCTTCGACGGAGGGAGGAAGGGATCTATCTACTACTTTTCCGGTTTCGGACTCACGTTTATTATCGTATTCTTTTTCCCGCTCAGCCCGTTCGGATTCCAGTAAACGAGTCAGAATTTCCTCCTGTCTCTTTAACATTTCATTAGTTAACCGTTTATTAACTAAATCAGTTTCAATTTTATCCATTTGTTCCAGAATCTCTTCGAGTTCCTTGGAACCCTGACCCTGAGACTGTTTCAAATTTTGAATATCCCGGAGGGCCTTACGTAAAGCCGCCTGTTTTGCAGCCATCTGAGCATACTCCTGACTGGTACCGCCTTCACCTTTATCAAGCCCTTCTTTCATTTTCTTCATTTCACCGTTGATGTTCTTTTGACCTTCGGTGATCTTGTCCAGAGGAACTCCCGAGTTTCCATCGTTAGGTTTTGCCGACCCGGGCTTGGTACACATTTGCTGACCGGACATCATGGCAGCCATTTGTTGTTGCATCTGATTCATCGACTCACTAAACATTAATGCCAAATCGTTGACATTCATCATGACTCGCTGCTGATTGTCTGATGCCTGGGCTTTCTTACGGTCTTCGAGTAGCTGCAGGCTCTTTCCCAAATGATTATTGATTTCGGAAACCTTTTCCAGCACAAATGATTCAATCTGAAAAACCCGCTGGCTCAATGCCTGCAGGCTATCTTCAATCAGGCTAAAATCATCAGCCAGCTTGTGTTGTTGCTGGATAAGACCGGTGTAGTTGGGAGTACTGGTGTGAGTCTGGTTAAAAGATTCCATCAAGGCTTCCTGATCGAAACTCAATCCAATAAGATTTTCAAGCAATTGACGCATGGCCTGCATATCTTCAGCCATCTGTTCCATGTCACCCTCCTGCATTTGTTGCTGCATTTGCTGGGCCATCTGCTGCATCTTCTGGCTGGCATTCTTTTGCGATTTGCTGGCTTTGCTTTTCTGATTTTTTTGCAATTGTTCCAGGCTTTGATTCAGATCCTGCTGGATATCTTCACTCTGCTCCTGCGGGTCACCCATGTTTTTGGGAGCCTGCAGCTCCTGGTTTTTCTCCTCCAATGCTTCAAGCGCTTTCTTTATTTCTTCAAAGGCCTGATTGATCTCCTCTTGCCTTTCTTCGAGGTTTTTTTGATCTTCCCCGCCTTCACTTTGCTTGTCTTCTCCCTGCTGTTGCTCATTTTCTACTTCCTGCTGTTGTTGTGGTGACTCGGGAGCTTGTTGATTTTGCCCCTCTTCCTGATTTTCCGGAGAAGATTCGGGTGCCTGATCCTGGTTCTCTTGGTTCTCCTGATCTTCCGGAGATAGTTGCTGGTCTTTTTTCTGATCTTCCGCTTCGGTATCTTCTGCCAATTTCTCTTGTTGTTCTGCCAGTTCCTTTAGTTTATCCAGCTCCTGCATAACATCCCGCTCCAGTTCGAGTTGTTTAAAAAGCTCTTTCAGCCTCTCAAGCTCCATGGAAAGCTCATCTTCATTAAATTCCATTTCCTCCATCATCTGAAGGGCTTCATCCTTCTTGAGCTCTTCCATCAACTGTTGGATTTTCTCCATCAGTTCACGGGTCTCTTCATCTGCCAGTTCTTCGAAAAGTTCTTTGATTTTCTCCTGCTTTTCTAAAATTTCCTCTGACGGAAGGTCGAATTCTTTCTGATTTTCCAGGTTCTCGTCAAACTTATTTTTAGCTTTTTCAATCTCACTCTCCAATTCTTTCTGACGATCCAGAAGATCCTGAAGCTCTTTCTTCATCTGCCAATCAACCGACTTCTCCTGCAACATTTTCTCCCGGAGGGATTTGAAGTCCTTTTTGATCTTTTCGGATTCTTTGAGGGATTGTTCAAGGCTTTTCTTGATATCGGCCTCATTGGTATTTTCCTTCAGCGCAAATTCGGCTGCAGTAGGTTGCTGGAATGTAAGCAGCGACGAACGGGTACTTTTGCTGCCGTTGACCCCATCATTATCCCATACCTCAAAATAGTAAGTCACTTCATCGCCAGGTTTCAATTCAAGGTTATGGATGTCAAAAACATGATCGAAGGTGGTCGTTTTGCCATCTGGATCTCTCATCGGAAGACTTTGCAGGTCAGACTGGCCATGATCTTTATTACTTACCTGGTAGTTGAAAGTCACTTGTTTGAGTCCATAGTCATCCGAGGCATCTCCTACCAGATATAGCAGTTTTTGATCGGCACTATCGACAAATTGCTTGACGCTAATGGCCGGGTATTGGTCCGGAATCACCGATATTGTATAGCTGATGGAATCGGCATTGGGCAATGCTTCGTTGCCAATGATAAGCTTGTAGCTGGTGTTCTGAAATACCCTGTTGTTAAAGGTATAGGCATTCTGATCAAGCCGTTGGGCCGGAGCAGGTTTTTGGTTTCCAAATGAAAAGGAAAGCTCATCCGTATTCACTGATTGAAGAACCCAGTCAATCTTGGTGCCTTCCGGTACGACCATATCGCCAACGTTGGAAAGTGATTCATCCGTCCGGCCAAGATAGGCAGGGTAGTCAAGCGTGGTCTCAAAATCGAGAATATTGGGCTTTTTAAGAACGTGCAGGGTAAATTCGCGACTGCTGATTCCTTCCGACTCAAAGGAAAATTGCTGATCCTGCTGGACGTTGTTAAAGACATAGGTAAACTGGTCTGCTTGCGTCTTTTTCATTTTATATTGAAAACCGTTTACCACCACAAATGCATCTTGCGGAAGATAGTCTCCCGTGACCGATACGGTCAGTAGAAAATCTTCGTATTGCGGCACTTCCAGATCATTGGTCTGCAATTGAAAATGAAATGGAGCTTCCCGCTCGAAAATCTCATTGTTTTTTAGGATTCTCCGGGCGGGATCCTTAATGAGACTTGGTGCACCCACGATCAACCCCAAAAGCAACAGGAGTGGAGGAAGGCTATATGGTAAGTATTTCCGGTTCTTGCTCAAATCAATGGCTGACTGAAAAGGTACCGGCTCGATGTCTTTCGTCTTCTGATTGATGGAAGCAAGGATCAATGCCTGCGATGATGAATCAGTCAACTGGCGGTTAAGCTGGAGGATGTTAACCAGCTTATCTCTTACATCCGTAAAATGTTCTCCAATGATTTCTGCGGCTTTCTCATGCGATATGATCTTGCCCAGCTTGAAATAATGAAAGATGGGAATTGCTACCCACCGGATGAGACTGACTGTAGAAATCGCTGCAAATGAGTACAACAGCAATTTGCGCACCCCAGGGCTGAAGTAAAACAGGTATTCAGCGGAAGTAAACAACAAGAATGAAAGCACTATGAGACCAACACTGTACAAACTGCCCTTGATCAGCTGGTTTATATAGTACTTCCTTATAAATTGATCGAGTTTTTCGATCAATAGGTCATAATTTGTTTTTTCCCGGGACATAAGTTATTGATATTCTGACCACAAAAACTGTACCTAAATGCAATATGCATTTTCCTTGATAAAAGAACTAGATTTTGCTTTCTCTGAAAAAGGTCAATTTAAGCTCTTTCAATGAATGACGCAATATTCTGCTCATTACAACAGGTAAAAAGCGATGATCAGGTCAATAAAATTACGTAAATAATATGTTCTATCTTAAAGATTGAACCAGCCGATCCGATAAAGTTCCATGCATTGACCTGATCCCGACACCTTTCTTCACAATGTAGTAAAAGAATGAACGTACTTCAAAAGATTAGAACGCTCAAAAGAGACAAACTGTTTGATCCACAGCATTATAGCTATTCCATAGGCTTCATCTGTTGTCAAAGACACTTTAACTCAAATGCCGAGTCAACCTTGGATGACCCGGAAACGATTTTTCAGGTTATTGGCAAAAGACAACTATCTGACCCAAGACGATCCATCAATCGATAAGCTCTTTGGGTCCGGTACAGGAAGCAATGCATCGAACAGCACTTATCTGCCAAAATAGTCAGAATCAGAATAGGAACGTAACCCGATAAAATCCTTTGGCCGCGTGCCTGATAATCAAGTTGCCAGGTCCGGTTTATCAATAAAGGAGACGGAAGTTTCACTGGAAAGGGCGGTCAAGCTTTGTCTGGCCTCATCCAGACTGGCCAGATTATTGGCTTTGCATACAAAAGTGAGATTGAGCTTACCCTCCCGTTGATCCAACCGCTTTAAACTGAGGTACTGGAAATGCTTTTCAATGATGGATACGATATTCTTGATATCAGTGATGTCGGTCCGGATATTTATGTAGATCTGGTCTTCAGTGACCGGCATCCGGTTTCTGAAGGACTGGTTGAAGTAGATGATTGGTAGAATACAGATCAAGGCGACAACGGCAAGTACGGGTTTATTGGCACCGGTAACCAGTCCAATGGCAATCGTTAGAAAAAGATAGGTAAGTTCTTCCGGGTCCTTGATGGCTGCCCGGAAGCGCACGATCGATAAAGCACCAACGAGACCCAAAGAAAGCGCCAATGATGATTTGATGACCGTGATGATTACAAAAGTCGTTAGGGCCAGAGGGATAAAGTTCATGCTGAATTTCCTTCTGTTGGTAATGCTGGTGCCATACCGGACATAAAATACTCTCAGCAGGAGTGCAAGCAATGCTGCTACAAACAGGTTGATCAGGAAGTTCGTCAGATCTACCGATGCATTAAAATCCTGTAAGTATTCCTCAAAACGCAACATGATTAAAGTGGGTCAATATCCAAAGGTCATGATTTTTATACTATACACCAAGCAACTAAGGTAAGGCATAGTTATTGAACAGCATTTCTTGCTCATCGCTGACAAAAATGTTCTGTTCCGGTGATTTGATCATCAGGTTGTCAACAGTCGTTTTCTTGCCGTGTAGCACAATCCGGTGATGCAGACCCGGTTGTAAATGAAATTGAACCCGTACCCAGCGTTTATCTACTTCCGGAATATCTCTCGTCTCTGTTTTGCCGAAAGACTTTAAATGTTGATCGTCAGTGCCGGTCAAATATTCATACGAAGGCATTCCGGAATAGGAAGGATCGATGTATATCCAGAACGACACTTCCCGTGAGGTGGAATCCGTCACCGGATATTCCTCATCAAAGACTATGAGTGACTCCGTTGGACTGTAGAGGGCATGGTCTCCAAAAAATGCCACCCGGTCAGTTCCTTCTTTTTCAAAGGAATTAAATAAAACCCCATCGCAGTCTGGAGCGCAGATCATTTCTCCGCTTCTTTCTACCTGCACGCTGCCATTCCTCATACTGTCGATCATGATCAACATCGAGGAAACCGAATCCTGAAATACGGACAGCGGTAATCGCCCCATTCGGATATAGGCATCTTCCCAGAAGATCTCCGATCGATTCAGAAGGTTTTCTTCTCCTGGTGTTAAGGGGCTGCCTTTGGTATAAAGTACTAAAAGAGGTCGCGTATTCATATCATCCAGCCGTTCTTTGCGTATTGAAGGGCTGGAAATCAACTGGATACTACTCAATGTTTGCGAAAGCGAGGGCCTGGATGCACTCGACTGCACCAACGGAAGTCCCGTGTGGAATGCACATTTCATCGCTTCGTTATGGGCTGAGAGGTTGTTTTCAAAAGTCATTTTATCGGTGCGAATAGCGACCAATGGCAGAGCCATAATTGCCTGAAAATCATTGACCGATGTCCCGGCCGACGAAAAACGATTCAGGTACTCATCGTCGGTATTCTCGAGTTTGTCGTTTGGATGCAAGGCTACCGGCCCATGGTTGAGATAGAATGCACCAGCATCAAACATCCAGGTTGCAGTGATCAATATGAGGAGAGCACTGCCTAAAGTATGAAGCCCCTGGCTACGCAACTGGTGGCTGATCCGGAAGAAATAGATAGCCGCGATGACATTGAAAACATAAAAGAAAACCCAGCTAAAACGACCCAAAGCCCGAAATTGCTTAAGAGGGCTTATCCATTCCGGGATAAATTGGAGACCCCACTCAAAAGGAATGCACATCGAAAACAGTAAAACCAGAAAAGCCGCAATCCCATAATTGGAGAGCCGGATATCTTCAACCTTGGTAAAGGGCTTGATCTTTCTCCCCCGGTATATCAGATGGGTTAACAATCCAACCAGGAAAATCAACACCGGGATGCCGACAAATGACCGGCCTTCCCAGTTTATCGAAAGATTAATAATCTTACTAAGAAAGGTAGTGATGGAGCTATAATGGGGGAGAAACACACTTTCCAGACTGGCATGGTATACATAAAAACCATAGGGAGCGACAGGACGATCCTTGACAATGTCCGTGACTGAAGAAAGGATCAGGATAGCCAGGACAGGCACAATCGCCGCCAGCATCAGCAAAATATAGGATCGCGCTTGATTTTCAACGTGTCCGGTTCGGATGCTCCATAGGCACAGGGCGCTGTAAAGTAGGATAAAGGCAGCACCCATTGCGAGAAAGTACATGTGGATGCCTCCGGCCAGGAGACCGTAGATCAGGATGCAGGCCCACCAGATGGACTTTGCTGAAGCACGTTCATACTTCAGGGTCAGAAACCAAAAAAGGGGAATCACAAAGCTGTAAGACAGGCTGAGGTGACCATGGATCCGGTTCCATTGGGGAGAAAGGAAAGAGATACATACGGCAATTGTTGCCGCATACCACCATGGTAACTTAAAATGGTGCAGGATCAGAAACAAAATCAGGGCCCCGGCCACCATACCAAACAGGATCGAGAGGTTGATAATGGCTACACTGTTGGCACCAACTGGCCAGATATGATCATCGATAAAATTCAGAAAGAGCGCATAAAAAGGATGGGTATCGGTAAAAAGCAGATTTTCACCGTAGGGATAATTGACTCCGGTAAAATTCAAACCCTGGTCGTACTTGAGGTAGTACCCCAGGTTAAAATAATTTTTCAGACCATCACCGGTATTGGTGAAAAGAAAGCCGTTGGGATGCCGCAATACATCTCCAAACCCGGGCCATAGGAGCAAAAACATCACCAATGGAATGAGGACAAGGCCAATCCACCGGTAGTTCAGCATAATTATTTCTTTACCTTCGAAAATAGCGAATATCCAAGGCTTGATCCTGTCGAAACCAGACTTTATCAGGATCCCATGAAACTTTGATAAATCGAGAGAATCTGGGGATTCTCTTCCTGATTAATTATATTATCGATCTTTTGTCGCAACTCTGCTATTTGTTCGCTGGTCAGAAGACCTCTTTTCTGCTCAGCAGACTTAAGGAGGGAAATCATACTTCTGGTTGCCGAGATCTTTGTATAGGGCGAGACACCACGGCTGGTAGCTATGCCTTCAAATTTACTCATCCAAAGCATTTTGGTACCTGCACTGGTACTTTTCAGGAGTTTTTCGAGCGCCTCGTAAAAATCAAGCGAGGGTAATCCTTCTACCGATGCCAGGTGTTTTTCAAAGTAGTCTAGTTTTGTGGTATCTCCGGAATCGCCATAAATGGCCGAAACAGCGGCTACAATGTCAGATTGGGTCTCTTTTTCCAATACATCCAACCTGGAAACGGCCATTTCAGGGTCGACTTCATTCAAAGCCAGGATGGAAGCTGCCACTACGGGATAGGGGTCATGATCATTGATTCCGGAAGCAATGGCATCCTTAAACTGGTCTTCTCCCAAATCACCCAGAAGGTACAGCGCTTCAGCCCGGACCACACTGTGTCCATCTTCCCGGGCAATTTTTGCCAATAAAGGCTGTAGATCCGGGTTTTCTTCCCAATCAAGCGCATTGATAGCCTCTCGTCTTACATCCCAAAAAGGATCCTGCAAAGCCTTCTTTATAATCATCAGGCTTTCCTCATCTTTATCAGCTGCCAGGCCTGACAAAGCATGACTGCGAAGAGCCAGCGAATTTTCAGGGTTATAAAGCTGACGGAGTTGTTCAGTAGTGAATTGCTCATTGATAATGGCCAGTAATTCCCGGTCCGGATCCAAAACGATCAAAGAAGGTTTTTCAGGGAGCGGAATGCGGATCTGTTCATTACGGGAATCAATCAGGACCTCGAGTCGCAGGCGCGATTGATCCGGAAAGTAGACCTCAACTTCAGTTGGTAATTTAAACAAGGGTAGAGAAGGGTCCTGCTTTTGCTCCACATTGACGATCGCCTCGCTGGTTTCGCCATTCCAGTCAAAGCTGAAATCAAGGATGGGATGACCGGCTTCCAGATACCACTGGTTGAAAAACCAGTTTAGATCGAGTCCGGTTACCTTTTCAAAAGCCAGTCGCAGGTCATGAACTTCAACAGACTGAAAGGCGTGCGCGGTGAGATAATGGTTTAATGAGGTATAAAACGCATCATCTCCCACCAGATGCCTCAGCATATGCAAGACCAGGCCGCCTTTGTTGTAGCTATGGGCATCAAACATCCCTTCTTTTTCGGAATAGGTAAAGTCGATCAAGGGGTGCATATCCTGAGATGCCTGGTACAGGTAACCCTGAATTTCCTGAAGCCGGTGGTGTTCGGCTTCATCCTTGCCATATTTGTGTTCCAGCCAAAGGTACTCGGCATAATTGGCAAAACCTTCGTTTAAGGTCAGGTTTGACCAGCTTTCGCAAGTAACATAATTACCAAACCAATGGTGGATAAGTTCGTGTGCAACAATACCATCGTTGAAGTTGTCAATTAATTCACGGCGGTGCTTCTGAACAAACTCTCCAAATATCACAGCGGTGGTATTCTCCATGGCTCCGGAGACATAGTCCCGAACCACAATTTGAGAGTACTTGGGCCAGGGATACTCAATGCCGGTCTTCGCGCTGAAAAAAGTCAGCATCTCCGGAGTATGAGCAAAAATATCCCGGGCATCTTGTTCATACTTCGGTTCAACATAGTACCCTAACTCCTTTCCCTGCCAATCATCTTTCACAACTGCAAACTCTCCTACCGCCAGCATAAAGAGATAAGGCGCATGAGGAAGGTCCATTACCCAATAGTCGGTGCGTGTTCCATCTTCATTGCTTGTTGAACTCTTTAGGATTCCGTTGGACAATGTGGTAAACCGGTCATCGACAGTGATATAAAGTTCCTGAGTGCAACGCTCGTTGGGTTTATCGATCGTGGGAAACCACCTGGAATTGAATTCAGTCTCACCTTGGGTCCAGATTTGCTGAGGTTTGGTGGGATCCTCACCAGAGGCATTTATAAAAAACAAACCCTGATCGGATGTAATGGCAGCACTTCCCTCCTGACCGCGCGATGGATTGGCTGTATACTCGATTTGCACGGTCAGGGTATCGCCCCGGTGATAGCGTCGATCCAGATGAATGGTTAACAGGGCTCCGTCATAATCGTAAACCAGCTGACGTGAATCACCGTTCAGGGTCAGGCTTTCAATTTGAAAGTTCTTGGCATCCAGGATCAGGATCGAGTCCGGATAGAAATACGGGGTGAGGGTCAGGTCCGATCTTCCCAACACCATTTCTTTTTCCCAGTCAAAACGTACTTCCAGTCTGGTATGTAACAGATCAAATGAACGGGTGGTCGTAGAGCGGTAAAGGGGTCGTTCCTGCAGAACTACCGGGCTTTCCGGTTCTTCTTCATCGGCAGTCACCACCAGAGTATCCAGATTTCGGATCTCGATACTATCTTCTGCCTGCATGGCCATGGGAAGAGGTTCGGGTATCAGGACTTTAGTGGAATTACAGGAGGAAACCAGTAAAAAACCTATAGCTACCCATGTATACTTAGTTATCGTCATTTGTATCTGTTAATATGGATTTGAATTCAGAGTAACAAACTCTTATGCGTGCTTAATTATTACACGGCGACATTATAATCTCGCAGGACGTCATTGAGTGATACTTTCTTGTCTGTGCTTTCTTTACGCTGGCCGATGATCAGGGCACAGGATACCTGATATTGTCCTGCCGGGAAAGACCGGGCATACGTACCGGGGATTACGACACTGCGGGGAGGCACTACTCCCCGGTAGGTCACGGGTTTATCACCGGTTACGTCAATAATATGGGTTGATTGGGTGAGCACAACATTGGCTCCCAGTACGGCTTCGGCTCCCACCCTCACCCCTTCGACCACTATGCAACGTGATCCGATAAAGCAATTGTCTTCGATGATCGTGGGCGATGCCTGAAGTGGTTCCAGCACACCACCGATTCCTACACCACCGCTGAGATGGACATTTCTGCCGATCTGAGCACACGAACCTACAGTGGCCCAGGTATCTACCATGGTACCGGATCCCACCCAGGCTCCGATATTGACATAACTGGGCATCATAATCACCCCTTGTTCCAAAAAGGCACCATACCTGGCGATCGCATGAGGCACAACCCGCACACCAAGCTCTGCATACCCTTTCTTGAGGGGAATTTTGTCATGAAATTCGAAGGGACCCACCTCTACGGTTTGCATTTGACAAATTGGAAAATAGAGAATCACCGCTTTCTTAACCCATTGATTAATTTTCCATTCATCATCAGCAGGTTCGGCTACACGGATTTTTCCTGAGTCCAGAAGTTGAATCACGGATTCGATGGCTACCCTGCTTTCCGGTTGTGACAGGAGTGTCCGGTCTTCCCAGATTTTATTGATCTGATCTTCTAAAGCGTGCATTTATATTCTGATTTTGTGATACGACAATCATCCCGTTTGTCCTAAAAAGGCCCAGTATGGACACTGCCCGACGGTCGAAATTATAATAAAAATCGAATTGCAATGAATTGGGCGGTAAAACCCACCAAAAATCCGCCATAGATATCTTTGGGACGATGGGCATTCATGAGCAGGCGAGCGGTCGCCACGATGCTGCTAAACATCAATAAAAGGATCAGGACCACATGGATATGTACTTCCCACCTGCCAATGGATAGTGTATTATAGCCAAAATGCCAGAACATATTGATCATTAGGGCAGATATGCCACCCCAGGCTACCAGATGGAGGCTGATCTTGGTAAAGACAGTCAGGAAAAAGGTGATGGATAAAGCGATCACGCTTCCAAAAGCAAACACGCTGACCACAAAGGGCACTTCGGTATTGCGGTAAACATTGATGTAAAACCAGGTATAGAATACGATACAGATGATCAGTGGTCCGATACGCTCTTCCCGGGTGTCGAGCTGAAGCGACTTGACCAGACCGATAAGTTTCATGAAAACGATGGAAATAAAAGGAAGTAAAAATGTATAGGCCAGGGTAATGAGAATCAGGGGTAATTGTCCGGAGATTGCATCTGTGCCGAAAACATATGGATTGAAGGCGATGATCAGGACAAGCCCATAAGTCAAAACCAACAGGGGATGGGATAGTGACGAAATCATCCGGGCAAGAAAACTGGCCGATGCTGTCATCTCAGGTTCGCGTTATGACCACTTCTACCCTGCGGTTTTTTGCCCGCAGGGTTTCGGAGGAATTATCAGTAATGGGCTTGCTGGGACCATAACCTTTGGTTTTGATCCGGAATGAAGAGATACCTGATCTTATCAGATACTGCTTTACAGCAATTGCACGATTTTCAGATAATTGATATAGTGCCCAGCTATCCCCTACATTATCAGTATGACCGTTGATATTGACCTGAATGTTGGAATATTCTTTCAGAATTCCAGCCAAACGGTCCAGTTCTGCATATGATCCTGACAGAATCCGGTCATTACCACGCATGAAAAAAATCGGATCCAATGAAATCCGGGTGTTAACTCTAAGGGGATCCAGGGTAATCTTAAGAACACCATCACTAAGCGAACTGCTGTTTGAAAGATCGACTTTCAGGTTTCGGCTAATGTATCCTTCCTTGTCTATTTTGAAACGGAGCAGTTTTTCTTCTGAAGGACTGATTTTAAAGCCTTGTTTTTTAATATCAAGATGATGGGTGAAATCCTCGTCTACCAACGAACCATAGCTGACCAATGCACTGAGGTTTTCTCCGGTCACTGCATCTACCACCAGGCAGGTGATATCAGGCCTGGTCACCGTTGTTTTCGGGCTCGCTATCAATGGCCTTTGGGATTTGGTCTTTGCGGTCTCCGGTTGATAATATTTCACCCGGAAGATATCACTGGAGCCATCCCGGGTACTGGTAAAATAGAGAAATCCGGTACGGCGGTTTAAGAAAGGCTGGGCATCATCTGCCGGCGAATTGATCGGCTCAGGGAGCGGCTCCGGCACTGACCAGTTGGTCCAGCTGTCATCCAGTCTTTCGGAAACAAAAATATCCTGCCTGCCGGAAGTGCCTTCCCGGTCGGACGAAAAAAATAGAAACTGCTTGTCGTCGGATAGGAAAGGGGTGATCTCATTCATTTCGGTATTGACAATGGAGCCCATGTGTTCAGGAGCGCTCCACAGGGTAGTATGGATCCGGAAAGAAACGTACAAATCATTTTTGCCCTGGCTGTCTTCCTTGGCCAGTGAAAGGATCATGACTTCATTATCTTTACTGAGGGTTAGATTGACCCCGGCTTCCATATTATAGTAGTCATAGATAAACAAAGGTTCGGGAAAATTCCAGTCGTTGTGGTGATCTCTTTTGGCAAAGGAAAACCCTTTTTGCATACTGCCATCCTTGAAAAACTGATTGACAATAACGATCATGGAAGGATCGGTTGTCACCGCACAAACGCTATTGGGTAAGGCACTGTTAAGTGGATAGGCAGGGTGTTCGACTTTATCGAATACATCCCTTTCAGATGCGGCGATCCAGATATCCTGATTGAATGCAGAACTGACGGGATTTGAACAGTCCGGTTCACCCAGTTGGCGGTAGATCTCTTTTAACCTGTCACGATAATCCTCAAAAGATAGCGTCCGGCTGAAGTCGGCATCGTCTACCTTGAGCGTCTTGTCAAAAGAAGGATGACCCACCCGGGTAAAATAGATAGTCTTGCCGTCAAGACTCACCACGGGATTGATTTCATCATACCTTGTGTTGATCTTGTTATTCAGCTTTTCCAGAGTGTACATTGGTTCCGGACCAGGTAACAACCCGAAGAAAACAACCAGGAGGATGTCTGTATAACTCATTTCAATGAATAACGATGGTAATAAAACATCTAAGTAACAAAATTTCAATTAATTACAAATAATTGATTTTTATTATTTGTTACGATTTTACCGGCGAGTACATGTTTTTTCAGCGCGAAACTACGAAAATTGAAGATTATAAATTCAATGGAACCATCAATACCTGGATGACTTGCCCTAACTCTGAAATCACGATCAATGACAATGGGTAGAGCCGGATGACAACCCAAGATAGTGGCTTAGAGAAGAACCGAATGCCGGGCTATGGTGTTTTAGTTATTCCAAATCTGGGAAATCTGTCTTAATTCAGACAAGAATGAAGTATTGCAGCAGATGTTATATGCGTTATAGGGAGATGGAAGCAAGCAAAGCATTTTGCTTATTGATTGTGGTAACAACATGGCCAGTGTGTGTACTGATGGCCCAAAATGGAACATCAGAGCCGGAAAAGATTACCATTAATGGTCAGGTAGTTACCGCCATCATTACCGAACACGATACTCTGTATATTGCCGACCTGGGTGATGTCAGTATCACTTCCAAACGCCACTTTGAATCGAAAGACGAATATGATCTATACATGCGATATCGGCGATACGCGAATAAAGTCTATCCTTATGCCGTAGATGCCATCCGCATTTTCAGAGAGTTGGAAGATGTCACCAGCACGATGAAACGCGGGGAACAGCGAAAACACATCCGTCGATTACAGAAGGAATTGAAAGACCAGTTTGAAGACCCGCTTAAAAACCTGAGTCGTACCCAGGGTCGGATTCTGGTACATATGATCGAAAAAGAATTGCAGACACCGATGTATTTCCTGATCAAAGATTTACGAAACGGTTTTACGGCAAGTTACTGGCACACCGCCGGTAAATTGTACGGATACAATCTTCGCAAGGGCTACGTGGTCGGTGAAGACGCTATACTGGACATCGTACTGGAGGATTTTGACATTTCGCATAAAAACTAAAACTTTTACCTTGTCGGCTTTTTAAAACCGGAAACGTTCTGACCAATATGTCTGAAGGCCGAAATGATCTGGAAGGGATCGTCACCTGGAAGAGTCCTTCAAATATTGCCCTTATCAAATATTGGGGCAAACATGGCGACCAGCTTCCCAATAATCCTTCGCTGAGCTTTACCCTCGCCAATGCCTATACCCAGACATCGATTGCCTATCGTAAACGTACATTGTTTAGTGATCCGGTGTCTCTGGATTTTCGTTTTAATGGCAGCCCTAATCCGGATTTTGCGAACCGCATCCGGCAGTATTTATCACGAATACAGTCGGAATTCTCCTGCATCAGGAATTGTCACCTGCAGATTAGTTCTTCCAACTCATTTCCACATTCGGCAGGTATCGCTTCTTCAGCATCAGCCTTCAGTGCCCTGGCTTTGGCATTGTGTGATATCGAAAACCACATTTCAGGAGATAATCCCGATCTGTCAGCCTTCATGAAGAAAGCTTCTTATTTTGCCCGTTTAGGTTCGGGAAGCGCTTGTCGGTCGCTTTATCCCCGGGCAGCACTTTGGGGCAGGATCAATGCCCTGGAATTCAGCAGTGACGAGTCAGCCATACCTTTACAGGACTATCTGCATCCAGTGTTTCACACCTTCAGAGATGCGATCCTCATCGTCAGTCAGCAAAAGAAAACGACCAGCAGTTCGGCGGGCCATAAGCTGATGGAAAATCATCCTTATGCCCAGGTTAGGTACGAGGAGGCGAAGAAGAACTTGCTACAACTACTACCAGCGCTCCAAAAGGGGGATGTTGAACGAGTGGGGACGATCAGTGAGATGGAAGCAATGCAATTGCATGCGCTGATGCTCTGTTCCAATCCCAACTATATTTTACTCCAGCCAGATACCCTGAAAATCATCGAAGGGATAAAGCATTACCGTATGGAAACGAAAAGTCCGGTATATTTTACCCTCGATGCCGGACCGAACGTTCATTTATTGTATCCGGCCAGCCAGACGGACTCAGTCAAGATCTTTATCAGGGATCACCTGTTAAGATATTGCCAGGATGCTCGTTGGATCGATGATGAAGTTGGAGCAGGCCCGGTAAAACTGGAATCACTATGAAACTATTTTGGAACCTATTCGCCCTGCTTGCTTTTCAAATATCCTGTCAGAGTCAACCGGATCTGCCGAATATGAAGATACTTAACCCTGCATTTGATCGAACGGTCAAGTCCTATTTGAATTTCACTGTTCCGGTAATTTCCTGTGAAGCATTAAAGCAAGATTACGATTCATTTCTGATTTTGGATACACGGGAGTTGGCGGAATATCAAATCAGCCACCTTCCCCAGACGGTCCATATTGGATTCCGGCACGCTGATATCTCCAGACTTGACACCGTGCCGAAAGATCAGCCAATCGTAGTTTATTGTTCGATTGGTTACCGGAGTGAAAAAATCGGAGAAAAACTGCAGAAAGCAGGCTTCTCGAAAGTATACAACTTGTATGGTAGTGTCTTTGAATGGGCTAACCGTGGTTTTCCCCTGGTTGATTTGCAGGGAAAAGAGACCGATCGCATCCATACCTATGACCGGAAATGGAGTCGCTGGATAGAAGCTCCTGGTGTGGAGAAGGTCTGGTGAGCAATAAGAAAAGCCGGGCTGACCAATACAACCCGGCTGTATGTCTATGCAAAAGGAGACAAATTTGACTAGATGCCCAGTTTTTTTCTCACCATTGCCGTTACGTCGTTGGAATCCTCCTTGTAAAGAAGAATTCCGGCACTGTCATCGATAATATAGTTATAGCCACCTTCTTTGGCCACTTCAGCAATCTTGCTATTGAGGTCTTCCAGAATCGGTAACAATAGTGATTCCTGTTTTTCAGCCAGCTGGGTTTGCATTTCCTGCTGGTATTGCTGAATTTTTACTTCCTCTTCCCGGAGTTTCTGGGCCTCATCATCCAATTGCTTGGGCGATAATTCTCCTTGTTGCTCCTTTCTCTGCAGATCTTCGTATTTCGTTCTGAACTCGGTGACCATCCCTTCATATTTCTTCTGCAGTTGTTTTTGCAAGGCTTCCAGATTGGCATTAGCCTGCTTGACGGAGGGAATTTCTGCCAATATAGCTCCCCGGTTTACATAGCCAATTTTTTGTGCCGAGATGCTGGTTACGGCCGCAAAAAGTATCGCTGTAATAGTGACATATCTAAATACCTGATTCATTTTCATCCTTTATTGAAATAATAGTTTTTTAAAATGGTGCACAAAAATAGGATTTTACTTTTATTAATTCTTTAGGGCTCTCAGGATGTCATCGGTTTTATCGTAGCGTTCATTGCTGAACAGGATACCCGAGTTTCCTCCTTTGTCCAGAATGATATCATATCCACGTTCAGTGGCATAAGCCTGAATGACTCCGTAGACCTTTTCCTGTATGGGCGACACCAGGGCTTGCCTTTTCTGAAAAAGAGCCCCTTCCGGACCAAATTTTTCCCTTTGGGCGACCCGAACATCTCGCTCCGCTGCCATGATTTCATCTTCTTTCTGCTTCTTCATCTCATCGCTGAGAAGGACCAATTCAGCCTGATATTTGTTGTACATGCTTTTGATTTTGTCCTGTTCGACAGCGATCTCCTGTTGCCAGGCTTCAGCCAATTTATCCAGTTCTTCCTGAGCTTTCTTGTATTCATCCATATTGTCCAGTACATAAGCTATATCGACCAGAGCTATTTTCTGACTAAAGACCGGAGATGCAAAACCAATCAGTAAGAAGCTGGTGAGTATCGCGATTGAATATTTCATAGATAGTTTATTTTCAACTCTTTAAATGACAGTTGTTAGCCAATCAAAATTACAATTTTCAGGGTACCTTTCTATTTGAAGACTCTTCTCATCGGCAGCCTGTTACAACTTCCACGACGGGTGGATGACGATCAAAGTTCATTAATACCACATAATCAATAGGTTAGAAAAGTCGAAAGGGTTTAAAAGCCATTACTTTTAACTACTGTTTAACGTTAAACTTAAGAAAATTAACGTCTGGCTACTCCGAACCAGGATCTGAACATTCCGGTCAGCAGGATCACTCTTAAACCTTAAGTCGTGCCGGGGAAATGGTATCATGATATTTTGCCGGATCATGGACTCGCCCGGTCATGATCTTATCTGGTTGGTTGGGGGGTAAAATGATTCTGCTGATGATGTGACGAAAAGTGCAGAGGCAGATACCAGGAAGCAGAAAAATTGATAATTGGCCAAGCCGGACGGAGCGACCAAATCAATCGAAGAGGGTGTAATCGAAAACCATGCAGTGTTTTTATTGATCCTCCGGGTTATGCACTAGAATGACAAGATATATTTCTCCCTGAAATAGGACTCTTCAAAATATTCTTGAATCGGGCGGAGCACATAGTTGAGGGGCAAGTCCTGCAGCTCTTGTCTGAGGTCGCCACCCTTGAGTAGCAAAAAACGGGGCGCTCTTTTAAGATCAACCTGATCGCCATCCTTTACCAGTTTCTTACCCCAATGCCAGATTTTTGAAGCGCTGGCTACTGCCCGGCTGACGATAAAATCAAATTGTCCCTGAAAATCTTCACCGCGAATGGCGATTGCCTGTACATTTGTCAATTCCAGCCGGTCAATCACGGTCTGTACTACCCGGATTTTCTTCCGGGTTCCATCGATCAGGGTAAAGTGACACTCCGGATAAAATATACCCAGTGGGATTCCGGGGAAACCTCCACCGGTACCCAGGTCCAGAATCTGTTGGTCTGGTCTGAAAAGATTAAGTTTGGCCAGGGCCAGACTATGCAATACGTGGTGAAGATAGAAGTGATCGATATCTTTTCTGGAAATGACATTAACTTGCTGATTAAGATCCCGGTAGAGACTCGCCAGTATGCTCATGCGCGCGCTCATCTGTTCCGTATCCGGTTTGAAGTATTTCCAGACAATGTCGACCGAATCTTTTACCATTTGACCGGCGGTTTAAGAAGTAAAAATAAGGCAACGACTGGATAATGCACCAGAAAGAAGATCTCCGATGTAAGGACAGTCGCCAGAGATCGATTGTTGAGAAAAGGCCTGGTAAACCTCAAGAGAGTCCGGGAGAAAAACCAGGAGCGGACGATAAAAAGTACCAGGATCAGTGCCGGTGTAAAACCCAGTATGAGTGCACATATCATGGTGGCAAAATATCCCCAATGTGAGGCAGCAAAGCAGATTAGGGTCATTTTTTGCACAAACGAGTATGACCACGAGACTGCTACATGTCTGCGCTTGCTCAGGTAATACTTCCTCCACGATTCAGGCGCGTTTGTCCAGATTAATGCGTCATGGTGATTCACCACCGCAAACCTGGAGGATGCGAATTCGCTGACAAACAAATCATCGTCACCCCCCAAATACAGAGGATATCGTGAATGATCATGTTGCCGGTACAGATGCCTGAGATAAGCCATATTGCGACCTACTCCCATATAACTGTTGCCCCACAAGGACGCCGATGCATACTGCAGATAGATCAAAGCGGCATCGAGGCTGGAAAAAGAACCCAGCAAGCCTTTTCCACCGTGAATGGGAGCGGCCCCAAGGACGATCTCGGCCCCTAATTGGAAAGGCTCCATCATCCGGGTGATCCAGTGTTTGGATTGCGGCCAGCAATCAGCATCGGTAACCAGAATGTGGGTATAATTACTGTTTTCCAGGCCCATTTTCAATGCAGGCTTTTTACTGCTGCGTTTGTCAGGACAATAGAGATATCGCAGTCTGGAGTCTGACTGCATCAGTTGCTGCACTATCGACCGGCTATTGTCGGTCGAAGCATGATCGACCACCAACACTTCAAAGGAGGGATAATCCTGAACCAGAATCTGGGGCAGATACCGGCTCAGGTTTGTGGCTTCATTCCGCGCACATATAATGACGGAAGCAGGGGGCTGGTCGGTTTCTTTCTCCGGATTCCGGACCTCCGCAAGTCTGCTGAAATAGCGGGAAAAGAAATAAATCTGCATCAGAACGCAGATCGCTGCACCAGAAAATGCCACCGTACCAGGTACCATGACACGAAGAAAAGACTATTTTTTCAGTAAGCGCTATAGTAAGGTCGTGTCTACTGCCCCCGGGTATTCATCAGCTTCATCGGATCGACTCCAAAGTATTCACTGATTTTTTCATAGGAGTTTTCCATATGCATTTTATACCGTACCGGAAAGGTGAAGAAGTAGGTAGTTGCTACTGCCTCCCACTGGATATATGGTTCCGGCAGACCGATATACTCAATCACTACACTATTTTGAAATCCACTGATTTCGGGAAGCGCCTGAAGATTAACGTCAAATTCAGGGGCTTTTTCAATAAAAAGTACTTTGGCCCATTCATACATTGCGGTATTAAAAAATTGCTGCGGAAACCGAAAAGCCTTCATGAAGTGATCGGCACAAAACAACAGGACCTGATCTTTGACATAAAGCTCTGAACTGTGGAGATATTTGGGATATTGAGGACTGGGGAACGGATGCCGGTAGATCACGATGTTTTCGTAAGGTTGAAGTTTTTTGTGCCAGTGAGGCTGGAACGCAGTCAAGATATGGGCGTTAGCTGCCAGGACTACCTTTAGATCTTCCGGTACTCTTTCAAAACCCTGAGGCATGAAGGTGGTGTTTTTCAGGAAAATGCTGGTGGCTGATTCAAAATCCTTTTTCTGAGTAGCATTCATCAGCCGGTAAAAAGGTACGTGATCTTCAATGAATCTCAACATGCCCTTCGGCAACTTCAGAGGATTGTTTTTAACATACCAACGATCAATTTCGGGATGCAGCACATACAGGGCTGCGAGGGTGATCACCAGAGGGATGAGCCAGAAGGAATACTGGGAATAACCCAGTACATAGGAAATTACCAACACTGCTCCCAGCATTAAAACAAGGGGAAGGGCAATCCATTTTGTCAGAACCATGTGTCAGATTTTGTACGTTTAAAATTAGTTCTCAAATGTTTGGCTTATCCGAAAAAGAGCCTAAATTTGCAATCCCTTCAAAATCAAGGGTGTGCCGGTACCTTAGCTCAGTTGGTAGAGCAACGGACTGAAAATCCGTGTGTCCCTGGTTCGATTCCTGGAGGTACCACAAATTTCTCGGGAAAGGCTGCTGTCTGGGCAGCCTTTTCTCTTTCAGGTGCACCATACTAACGAACTATGATATGGAAAATATTTTCAAGGGTCGTGCCAAATACGACCATACACATATGATATTTTTTTAGATTTGATGAAATGCTCGAAACATTTTGCATTTCCTCGCCCGTTGGTCCTCTGGAGATCACTATCAGTGAGATAGGGTTAAAGTCTGTTGCATTCCTGGAGCCTTTTCAGGCAAAGATCGACCAGTACATTTCCGAGAGAGCGCAGCCTTATAAGGATCAGATTGATGAGTATTTTGCCGGAAAGCGAAAAAGCTTCTCGCTGCCCCTCGACCTTTCGGATCTGGCACCCTTCCATCGTGAGGTTTTAAGAATGGTGTATACCATTCCCTATGGTAAGACCCGATCATACAAGCAAATTGCTGTTGTTTTGGGCAATGCCAAAGCTGCCAGGGCTGTTGGTCAGGCAAATGGTAAGAATCCCATCCCCATCGTCATACCTTGTCACCGGGTGATCGGTAATAGTGGTGAATTAACCGGTTATGCATATGGACTTGACATCAAAATGAAGCTGCTGGAATTGGAAAACCCCCAGACATTTGTCTCCCAGATCAGTTTATTTGAGTCCTTAATTTAGCTGAATCGGAGCGGTCAGTTCAAAAGGCGGGATCTCCACTTCAAATTCCATAAAGTCATGTAAGCGCTTCATAATGTAATGTCCATACATTTTACCAAGGGTCGTGGTGAGGGGACACCAGGAACTATACTCATGGACCTGTCCGGGTTGTAAAACCGGCTGCTGGCCAATGACTCCATCACCGATCACTTCCCTTTTTATCCCGATCGAATCAAAAATATGCCAGTGTCGGGACAAGAGCTGCACAGTATGTTCACTCAGGTTTTCAATAGTGATATGATAACTGAACAGGAACTTATTGTGCAGGGGATTGGAGTGTTGAGGCTCGAACTGATGTTCCACAGAAATCTTGATTCCGTTTGTGATCAATGTTTCCATAATTAAGTCAATTTCAACGCTAAGAACTCCTCGACGATCATTTCGGCTTCCTTCAGTGTTACCTCTAAAATATCATTTACCAGTATTTTGTCAAATTGATCTTCGTACGTTAACTCATTTTTGATGCGGTCAATCCGCTGAACAAGTGCTTCCGGTGATTCGGTTCCACGACTCTTTAACCGGGTGATCAATACCTCCAACGAGGGGGGTTTTATGAAGATCGCCAGGCATCGTTCTTTATAGTACTGCTTAATGGATTTAGCCCCCTTCACATCAACATCAAAAATGATTTGCTTACCGAGTTGCCAGATGCGCTGGACTTCACTGACCAGTGTACCATAAAACTTGCCCGGATAGACTTCTTCCCACTCCAGGAATGCCCCCGCTTCAATATTTTGCAAAAAATCAGCCTCACTGAGGAAAAAATAATCGATACCATGCTGTTCGTGCGGTCTCCTGGGCCGGGTAGTTGCAGATACCGAAAAAGCCAGGTGATCATTGTACCGGTTGAGCAAATGCTTCACTACGGTGGTCTTTCCGGCGCCAGAGGGAGCCGTAAACACCAAAACCTTTCCACGTTGAGCCATTACACTACATTTGCCAGTTGCTCTTTGATCTTTTCAAGGGCATCTTTCATTAGTACCACATATCGCTGGATATCGGAGGAATAAGCTTTGGCCCCCAGGGTGTTGATCTCACGACCCATCTCCTGACTGATGAAATTGAGTTTGCGTCCCTTGTTGAGATCCGGATTATCGAGCTCCTGCATGAAATATTCGCAATGTTGCTTCAGGCGTACCTTTTCCTCCGTGATATCGATCTTCTCCAGATAAAACAAAACTTCCTGTTCGAAACGGTTTTCATCCACATTATCACGGGTGAGATACTCCTCCAAACTGGTGCTCATCCGTTGACGTACCTTATCGATTCGTTCATTTTCATGAGGCAGAATCTCAACTAGCAGTTCGCTGATCGTTTGAATTTGCTGCCGCATGTCTTTTTCGATGGCAGCACCTTCTTCCAAACGATGATTAGTCAAATTTTCAAGAGCATCATACAGAACCCGCACCACTTCGTTCCAGTCTTCTTCTGAAATGGTCTGCTCACCGGTCGTTACCACATCCGGGAGGCGCATGATCGTGCCCAGCAAATCGGTCGCACCGAGATTCATTTTGGCAGACAACGCCTTCAATTGGTGAAAATAGGCCTCAAAAGCGGTTTCATTGATCGCAAAGGTTTCGTTACTATGCTGATTTTCAAAGGAAAAATTTGCTTCGATCTTACCCCGCAGAATCTTGTCATGCAGGATTTTGCGAATCTCCATTTCATATTCCTGCAATCCTGCCGGCAGTTTTAACCTCAGGTCAATAAACTTACTATTGAGGGTCTTGATTTCAATGGAAATGTTTCGTTTGTCCAGCAATCCGGAAGCACGTCCATAGCTTGTCATCGATAATAGCATAGTCAGATACGATTCATGTTTGCTTTGCGTTCCTGCAACCGGTTAACGAAATGTAGCTGAAGTTCTGGTAGCCGCAGTGGCAAAGATAATCTTTGATCGCATCTAAAAACACAGGAGACCAACATTTGCATCTCACTACCATGAAATATCAGTACTGCTGTGATGGGGATGGATAGTATGCGTAATTTCAACTTGGCACAGTCCTTGAGACCGGCTTTTGAGACCTGAGTACCGGAAGGACCTTTCACAAAATTCTGATTATCAAGCTACTGAAAATGAGAGAAAGGAGCAGGAAAGGTCAAAAAAAGGGGGGCTTTATTTTTTTTTTTGAAATAAATTACGACATTTGCCTCGCTCTTGAAAAAACAAAGAATTCTGACATAACTAGCTATAAACCAAATAATAATGAGAAAAGCTGACCTGGTAAACGCCATATCTGAGAAAACGGGGGTGCCAAAGGTAGACGTACTGGTAACCATGGAGTATTTTTTTACGGAAGTCAAGAATGGTCTGGCAAACGGGGAAAATGTATATATCAGAGGTTTTGGCTCATTTGTCATTAAGAAAAGAGCAAAGAAGATAGGAAGACACATTAAAAGAAATGTGGCAATCGAAATACCGGAGCACTATATTCCATCCTTTAAGCCGGCAAAAATTTTCATTGATCAGGTTAAGGATAACGTAAACGAACTGCCGGAAGATCTTTCAGATACTGATGACTAGACTTCAGAGCCTGGTCGTAGCTTCGGCTGCGATACTAGTACTGATCTTGTATTTTGGTTTTGATACCAAATCAGTACAGGAAAAGGTCGATCTGGAAAAGATAGAGCGGACAGGCATTACGATCGATATTCAGCCCTTGATTGAAAAGTCAAAATCAAAACTAAGCAGTTTTGATCTCAATGAAATTGTCAATCTCGAAAATCGTGTTCAGGGAGGACAGGGTGAAGATAAAATCAATGCCCTGAAGGAACTTAGTGGCAGGTGGTACCGGCTCGAACAACCCTATATAGCCGGCAGTTATGCTGAAATGATAGCAGAAGAGCAACCTTCCGGTGAAGCCTGGAGCATTGCTGCAACGACTTTCCTGGCGGGGATAAGGGATGAAGATGATCAGATAAGGCAAGCGAGCCTGAATAAAGCCATCGAATCGTTTGAAAACGCGATCAGCATTGATCCGGAAGAAATACAGTATCGGGTAAACCTGGCCTTGATCTATGCCGACAGCCCGCCGGCAGACAATCCAATGAAAGGTGTTCAAATGCTGTTGAACCTGAACGAAAAATACCCTGAAGACGTTCTTGTCTTGAATGCGCTGGCCCGTTTGGCCATCAAGACAGGCCAGTGGGAGAGAGCAAAGGAACGCCTGGAAAAAGCCGATTCCCTGCAACCGGATCATCCAACTACCACCTGTCTGTTAGCCGAGGTTTATGCCCAGATGAACGATCAGCGGGCCGACATGGTTAAAGAAAAATGTGAATTATTAACAATAAAAAAATAAAGTATGCCTTGCGGTAAAAAAAGAAAACGCCATAAGATCGCTACGCACAAGCGTAAGAAAAGATTGAGAAAAAACCGGCATAAAAAGAAGAATCGATAGATAACCCTCGCTGTTATTCCAGTGGTAGAGTGGTGACTGCTTTTGCTTATAATCCAAAACCTTCCATAAAATATTTGCGATGGATGGGTGTAAATCCCGACATCAAATCAGGGATTCAGACCCAACAAACGCCAGTACCCTTACCACATCCATTTCTCTCACAGAACGCTCCTACCAGATTAGTACTCTCATGAGTACTGCTAACACTGGGTCACAGCATCTAAATGAAGGATGATTTGTGGAAAAAGAATTAATTATTAATTCCACTCCGACACAGGTGGAAATTGCTTTGTCGGAAGACAACCGCCTGGTAGAGCTGCACCGGCAAAAAACCAATTCGAAGTTTAGCGTCGGCGATATTTTCCTGGGAAGAATCAAGAAAATGATGCCCGGGCTTAATGCCGCTTTTGTGGATATTGGCCATCCAAAAGATGCTTTTCTACATTATACAGACCTGGGGCCCAAGTTGCCGTCTCTCCTCAAATTTACCAATATGGCTGTCAATGGTGAGACAAAATCCCATGGGCTGGAATCTTTCAACCTCAACGAAGAGATTATCAAAACCGGAAAGATCGATCAGGTTTTGAATAAAAGGCACCCCATTTTGGTACAGATCCTGAAGGAACCAATCTCCACCAAGGGACCCCGTCTGAGTTGCGAAATCACCCTGCCTGGAAGATTTTTGGTACTGACCCCATTTTCCAACATCGTTTCGGTTTCCAAAAAGATCGCCTCGGCTGAAGAGCGGAAAAGATTACAGGTACTGATTGAAAGTATTAAGCCTAGAAATTTTGGGATCATTGTCCGGACAGCCGCTGAAGGGAAGAAAGTGGCGCATCTGCATGAAGAAATCCGTGATCTGGAGCAAAAATGGAAACGGATCCATGAACAACTCAAGAACGCAAGGGCACCGCTTAAACTCCTGAGCGAACTGGACAAAACTTCCAGTATGCTGCGCGACGTGCTGACCGACGATTTCAACAACATCGTCGTCAATGACCGGGAAATGTACGATTCGATCCGGAGCTACCTCAGTGCCAATGTACCGGAAAAAGAAAGGATTGTCCATCTTCATAAGGGCAATAAGCCCCTTTTCGATACATTTGGGATTACACGCCAGATCAAGTCGTCCTTTGGTAAAACATTCACCCTTCCCAGCGGGGCTTATATTGTGATCGAGCATACCGAGGCCATGCATGTCATCGATGTCAATAGTGGGCCTAAAATGGCCAAGAAGAACCAGGACGATGCCATTCTCAATGTAAATATCGAGTCAGCGTTGGAAATTGCCCGTCAGCTTCGGCTCAGAGACATCGGAGGTTTGATCATTGTTGATTTTATCGACATGCGTTCCAGTGAGCACAAGAAAACCCTGGTGAGGAAGATGCGCGAGTTTATGGAACACGACCGCGCTCAACATACGGTTTTACCCCTTAGCCGCTTCGGTCTGATGCAGATCACCCGTCAACGGGCCAGGCCGGAAGTAACAATAGATACATCAGAGGTCTGCCCCACTTGTCAGGGGTCTGGCAAGATCAATGCTTCCGTCCTGATTATTGAAGAGATTGAACGGGATCTGGAATACGTCATTCAAAACCGTCCCAAGACAAAACTGTCTTTATTCGTTCATCCGTTTTTATACGCTTACCTGAAGCACGGTCTTCCCAGCAGGCAGATGAAATGGTATTTTGAGTATCAGCGGTGGGTGCGACTCCATGAACAAACCGATTTTCATGTCAATGAATATCGCTTTTACGACGGTCGAAATGATGAGATACGGCTAAATTGACCAATGAATGAGTGGCAAAAAGATACTCGTTGCGACGCTCAACTGGGGTCTTGGTCACTCAACCCGTTGCATTCCCCTCATTAAGGCGCTGATCAGTCAGGGTCATGCAGTCTTTCTGGCCTCCGATGGCATGGCCGGCCGGGTTTTAAAACAGGATTTTCCGGAACTTCCCTATCTCGAATTGCCGGGCTATGATATCACCTATCCCAGCCGGGGCTTTTACCATCACTGGATCAGGCAATTGCCCCGATTACACCGGGCTATCGCTCGCGAACAAGAATCAATCCGCGAGATGATGCGACAGTACCGGTTTGAAGTCCTTATTTCCGACAACCGGTATGGAGTCTTTCATCCGCAAAGTCAGAATATTCTGATCACCCACCAATTGAATATCCCACTTGCTTTCCCGATTGGCCAGGTAGCCAATAGACTGCTCCAGAATCTGGCAAACCGGTTTGATCAATGCTGGATTCCGGATTTACAGGGAGACAATAACCTTTCCGGTGACCTATCAAGGGGTAGGCTGAAAATCCAAAAACAATTTATCGGGCCGATGAGCCGGTTTGTCCGGCAGGAATCTGATCAAAGATTTGACCTCTGTCTTGTTCTTTCCGGGCCGGAACCCCATCGAACCTTCTTACAAAATCAGCTACAGAATCTCTTGAGCACCACGTCCCTGAGACTTTGCTGGGTACTGGGATTGCCGGGGGAAGCGGTTAGCGCGGCTGGTCAGCTCAGGGGCGAGGTCTATAACCATTTACCCTCCCGTAAACTGAATGAGATCCTCAATGCCTCTGCACTGGCCCTGGGAAGATCCGGATACAGCAGCATCATGGATTATTATACCCTTCATAAAAAGGCGATTCTGATACCCACACCTTTTCAGCCCGAACAACAGTACCTGGCCAGCCGCCATCGGGCCAATCACCTTTTTTATGTACCAAAACCGGATCTGACGGATATACTCGACGGTATTCGACAACTACAAAGCACGAAAGTAGTAAAGGGTGAAATCGTCAAAATGAATATACCCGCTTTATGAAAGCCGGAACTCATTTAGAGAGATCTTTCCGCTTATTGTATAGATTCATTGTTTGATCCACGCCAATGCTTGCAAAGGAACGGATCAGATCACAGGCGGACTGGATGACAGGTTGCATCTGATCCCATTGTTCAGCATTCCACCTGTTCAACACATAATTGACTTGCTGGCCCGGCCGGAAATCTCTGCCAATGCCAATACGCAATCTCGGATAGTTGCTGGTCTGCATGCTGTCTTCAATGCTTTTTAATCCATTGTGGCCCCCGGCGCTGCCTTTTTTCAGGAGTTTAAACACACCAATCTCAAACTGCAGTTCATCGACTACGACCAGCCAGTGGTGATCGGCAATCTTAAGTTTGGAAATCCAATGTCTCACCGCCTTACCACTGAGGTTCATATAGGTTGAGGGCTTCAACAGATAAATGAGCCGGCCTTTGTGTCTGAATTCGGCAATGGATCCAAGTTGATCGCTCCTGAACGAACAACCTTCCTGCCTGGCCAGGGCATCAAGCACATCAAATCCGATGTTGTGCCGGGTATTTTCGTATTCTGCACCGATATTACCCAGACCGATGATTAGATATTTCACAAGTTGACCTTCTTTCGGAGTTTCCTGCCGCTTCTTGAAAAAATGTTTAAAAAAAGACCGGATCATCTGCAAAACGATAAAATTGACCGCGCCATCTGGTATCCTTTCCCGGGATCACCATATTCCTTAAATTTAAGCGGTGATCAGGAGTAAAATTCAGGATGGTATCGCTTTTGTCCGTACCCTCACGGTCGTCAAACTGGTAAACGCCGCGAAGATACTGGTATCTTACTATATCAGCAAAATCCTGAAAATACCAATACACTGGGGAGATCCGGTGAGTATTTCGATTGAACCGACCACTGCCTGCAATCTGCGTTGTCCGGAATGTCCCAGTGGTCTCCGTGCATTTACCCGGGACACCGGTACTTTAAAAACCAATTTCTTCAGGGAGACCATTGACCAGGTATCCAAGACGTGCTGCAGTCTCACCCTCTATTTTCAGGGTGAACCGTATATCAATCCGGATTTTCTTCAGATGGTCAGCTATGCAAAGAAGAAAAATCTTTACACGGTCACTTCAACCAATGGTCATTTTCTCAGTGACGAGATGGCGCGAAGAACTGTGCTTTCCGGACTCAACCGCCTGATCATCTCGATCGACGGGACCACCCAAGAAAGCTATCAATCTTATCGAAAGGAGGGAAACCTGGCCACCGTACTGGAGGGAACCCGCAATATCATTCAATGGAAGAAAAAACTAAAAAGCAGGACACCCCATGTCATTTTCCAGTTTTTAGTAGTGAAACCCAACGAACATGAAATTCCGGGTTTGTATACCTTGGCTCATCAACTAGGTGTGGACGAAGTAAGGCTCAAGACGGCGCAACTTTATGACTTTGTCAACGGTCATCCTTTAATGCCGGAGTATGAAAAATACTCGCGCTATCGCAAGGACTCAGATGGTACGTACCAGCTAAAACACAAAATCCGCAATCAATGCTGGAAGATGTGGCACAGTGCGGTCGTCACCTGGAATGGACTGGTGGTGCCCTGCTGCTTTGACAAGGATGCTGCCTTCAAGATGGGCGATCTGAAAAAGCAAAATTTCCGTAAAATCTGGAATGGGCCGGAGTATGGTTTGTTGCGAAAACAAATCCTGAAAGACCGGAAGCGGATTGAAATCTGTACCAATTGTACGGAAGGATGTTCTGTATGGGCATAAATGAGAGATCGTGTCATCTGACACGATCTCCGATTTGAAAAAGCTCTGCCTGATTTTTCAGATGTCTAGCAGGAAATTGTCAATCCATTTTCCGGAATTTGCCGGAGCAGTTGCGTTGACTGTGCGGTCCTGTCAGCTCATACGATACGGATAACTCACCTTCATACTCGTACAACCGGCCGGTCACCTGGACCGATTCTTGTTCCAGCACATAAGTCTGATTTTTGATCACAAAGGCGCCTCCATCCCATTCCGCGACAACGGCACTTCGCTCATTATTCATGAGATTGGAGATGTAAATTCTTGGATTGGTAATGGGGCTATCCGGTTGATCACGGTATTCGGTCAGCGGAACAAGGCTGATTTCAATCATGTAAGCGGGTGAATGGCAGTTGTCTTCCATCAGGTCGAAATTGCCGACATAGTCACTGGCCGGGTCAATATATCCGGTCACTGGTCGAAATTTGAGATCTTCAGGATCTGTACAGGCACTCCAGGGCAGGAGTAAGGTTGCGCATGCCAGGAGCCATAAGCTCAACGGGTATCCGGCATTAAAAAACAGCGAAGTTTTCATAGTATAGTTATTTAGGGTTAATAATATTTTGATGGGGTATTGAGCGTTACCAGTGGCAATTCCGCGAATTTTACCCTGTCTTCCTGAATTTACCGGAGCAGACTGCATACTTGCCGGTGCCTTTAAACTGATAGGAAACAGTCAGTTCACCCTCGTCATGGTACAGCCGGCCACTCACCTGGATGGGATTTTGCTCCAGCATGTAATCCTGCTCAATGATCACGAAGGCGGCACCCGCCCATTCAGCGACAATGGGACTTCGTACATTATCGACCAGGTTTTGAATGTAAATTCTTGGATTGGCAAGCGGACTATCCAGGTGATCCTGGTATTCGGCTGGCGGGATACGACTGATTTTAATGGTATGGCCGCTCGAATGGCAGTCGTCTTCCACCATATCATAATGACCGATATAATCACTGGCCTCATCAATAATGGGATCCTCACCGGGTTCAATGATCGGAGGGGGATCTGTACAGGCACTCCAGGTCAGGAGCAAGGTTGCGCATGCCAGGAGCGATAAGCTCAACTGGTGTATGGCGTTAAAAAACAGCGAAGTTTTCATAGTATAATTATTTAGGGTTAATAATATTTTTTAGGTGGTATTGAGCGTTTCGGTGGGCAATTCCCTGAAATTTTACCCTGCTTTCCAAAATTTACCTGTTCGCTTTGTCAATGTGAAGTACGCAGTCAGGATGGGGCACTATTTTTCCATGAAGGAAAATGGTGGATTAAACATTCGGTTGTGAACTTCCCGGTGCGATGATGATCCGCATCTTTATGGATGGTCAGAAGACCATTGTTGTCATACTGGGATTCATTGTTTATGGTTTTTTCTGAGTGTTTAGTACAGGGTGTTTTCAAGCGATCGTGTTTATTAATGCAACAACTCTTAAAAAGGTCACCCTGCACTTCAAAAAAAGTGAATTGAGTCGAATAAATAGACTAAATTATAACCAGTTAATGCATCGGGAAAAGACCGGGAAAGAAACCGGAGGAAAGGTTGATAGAGGTACTAACTGCCATGATTTATAAAACCAGACTTGGGTAAAGTCCGAATCACTTTGCGGTCTTTCACATGTACCGATTTCACCTAAACAATGACCCATCTATAAACTAGTTCAAAAAAAGTCGTCGCTAAGGGGTTACCTTTTCTCCAATCGTAACACTAACTAAACAGAAACCAGACAGCCTCATGATCCAGGAGTTGAAAAAAGGTGATCAGGCGGTTTTAGGACAGATATACCGCCAATACCGGCCGGACTTTCTGGCGTGGATGGATTCGAAGTATAGCTGTGGCCGGGAGGTGGCACGGGATATCTATCAAAATACGATGCTGACGATCAGTATCCAACTGCAAAATGGCCAGTTAAACCAGCTGACCAGCAATCTGAAAACTTACATCTATGGTGTGGCGAAAAATAAATACCGGGAGTACGTCCGGTCGAATGGCCGGTATATCCAGGTGGACGATAAATCCTGGAAGGACCTCAGGGAAGAAAGCAATTCGCCCGACTTACAGGACGACATCACCCTGGTGCAGCAATGTCTGTTGCAGTTGGGTGAACCCTGCAAAAGCCTCCTGGAGCTGTACTACTTTCATGGAATGAGTATGGAAGAAATCCTGAAACATATGGATTACAAGAACAGCAATACCGTAAAAAACATGAAGTATAAATGTCTGATCCGCTTGAAAGAGTTATTTCATAAAATCCGTCGAGAGGAAGGAAAGTGATTAAATACCACAACGATCATGAATAATCTCAGAGACATAGAAACGATTGAAAAATACCTCGAAGGCGCACTGACAGAGCAGGAAATGGAGGAAGTCGAGATCCGGACCCTGGTGGACCAGGCTTTCCATGATGAATTTCAAACCGTTAAGTTATTAATCAGGGGAATTGAAGAATCAGCCCGGCACACCTCTCTGACCAGTAAAATACAGCAGTTGGAAACTTCGGCAAGACCATCAGCCGCAGGCCGGATGCTAAACATGGCACCCCGGCACAATTGGCTTCGTTATGGTCTGGTCGCCGCGATGGCCCTGCTGTTCTTCGGCATTCCCTTCCTTACCCAACAAAGATCGACACCCGAACAAATTTATGCCCGGTATTTTGAAATATCACCCAATCTGGGATTACATACTTCCCGCAGCGATGCGTATACGTTGCCGGCCAGCGAGGCCTATCGGGCTTATGACCGCGGGGACTATGCCGGGGCCGCCAGATTATTTGAGAGCATCATTAAGGAGAGCGATCACCGGATGACCGATCTTTACCACCTGGGTAATTGCTACCTGGCTCTGGGTGCCTGGGATAAAGCCATTGCAGCGTTGGAGGAAGTGACGACATCCGGCATGGGTTTATCGGACAATGCCCGGTGGTACCTTTCGTTGGCTTATTTGAGAACAGGCGAGACGGAAAGGGCCAAAAAACTGCTGGAAGAAGTCGCTGCTCCCATGGACCGGGCCAGAAAAGCCAGGAGTATCTTTAAGCAATTGGAGTGAATCTTAATAACCAATCCATATTCCTAACATTTAAATCAAAAGAATTTATGTCACACACAGGAGTCGTTCACCGGCCGAATCAATCACCAGGTTTAATCAGGATCATCACCGTTGGATATGCGATAAGCAATGGTAAGGGTAATGGTAACAACAATCTGAAGAACAGACTGATTTTTGCCACCCCCAAAAAAGATGAAAATCCGACAGAGAGTGTAAGGGAAAGATTTGTCGTTTTCTCACACTCTGACAATGCAAGGTTTTATTATGGAGATGCCGTCAAGTTCAATTTACGGGATTTTGATGACTGGAAACATACCATTGATCCCGACGATTTAAAGAAACTCAAAATGTCGATTCCAATGCATTGGCAACAAGAATTGGGCTGGTATCAAGCTGGTAAATTGCAACAAGATAAATTTGATGATTTTGAATTTAAATACATTGCTACAAAAATAGAACCCCTTCCTGAAGATTTCATTTTACATCCGTTGTACAAATTTATTGAAGATCTCGATGAAGATAGCAGGGAGAAAGTATTGTTGGCATTAGCAAAAATTCCTAACTATAATTTTAAGCAATTTGTTGAGGTGGAATGCACAAAAGGCTCCCATGGGATTTCAGGCATTCATTTGATGGATTCTTCAGATTTTGATAGAAAGGGACTTTCAGATGAAAAACATTGTTTTGACCAAGCCTATAAGAATGAGGAAGGAGTCCTTGAAGAAATCGAAGAACTACAAGAACATAAAATATCGAGTGTCGAGGAAATACCAACGAGAGTGGGTAAAGGTAAAATGGTGGCGCATTCATAATATAATTGGAGATTTCTTTTAGTTGAAAATTAGACGTGCTAATTGCAAAGGGTGTATAATTGCAAAGGAGCGTGTACTGTCCGTAAAATCATTAGAGGAAAGATCATTTCCTGAACAATAGCTGGAACTGATAAAATAACGTTTTATCGACGCCTGACGTATTTTCTCATTTCAGGAGTACGGGCACCCCGTCTGACAAGGTAATAGGCAACCATCAGGATGATGACCGCCAGTGAAAAATAATACCATCGAAAGGAATCGGAGACAACGCCTGTGGTATTCCCCATCACAACAAAGCCGGCCCAGTAGTAGGGTATGGAGGCTTCGGGATCAACCTGCCTCAGGAAATCGATTTTGGCCAGTTGCATGGCCTCACTGATGGTTATTCCCTGGTTGAGATGATGGTAAAAATATTCCATCATCAGGGCAGTAGTCTGATCGTTGGCTTTCCATAAACTCATCACCATAGACGGTGTACCGGCATGGGCAAAACCTCTGGCGATGCTGAATATTCCTTCGCCAGGATAAGACTTGCCTACTCCGGTCTCACAGGCACTGAGTACCGCCAGCCGCCAGCCGGGGGAAGGAAGATTATACAGTTCATGAGCGAACAGCCGTCCAACATCTGTATCGGAGCTGCTTTTGAAGATTAGATGCGAACTTAGCCCAGAAACGGTATCTCCCAATCCATGTACCGCAAGGTGAATGAGATCGAAGGTTGGTGAAAGAGACAGGAAGGTCGTCTTAGTCGCTTCGGTTCCCTTGAGCAGCGTGACATCCGCCTGTCTGAATCGCTTCCTGATCGCCTCGATTTCCGTTGCTGAATAGGGTATTTCACGGTAGCCCTGCCTCGAAATACCATGGGCATCAGCTTCCATCGAATAGGACATAGCCAGTACTTTGGGATTTCGCAAAGAACCTGGAGTGCTTTGGGTAAAGTGGATATTGCTGCTGAGGGTATACGATATTTCCAGATTCTGTAGGAGATAGGGTGCCGACGAAAAATTATTTCGTACACTGGCTGTATCAGTAATTAATATCTCAAAAGGTAAATAGGTTAGCGGCCCATCGGTTGAGATCAGGAGCCGCTTCACGGACTGCCGGAGCCATGGACCAATGAGGGTTTGGTAAAGACGATGGGATAAAATGGCAAATTGCGGATAACTGAGTGATACCGAATCCGGCACATAATCGGATACCAGCCACGGTAAAATACGATCCAGGGATGACATAACGACGGAGACTGGAATAGAGACCAGCATGGCAGTGTCAGAGGTCAGGGTAATAAGACTGAGGTTTGAGTCTCCCCAGAAAAATTCAAAAAGCTGAGTTTCCCGGTTGATTTTTCGCTGGATCGCTTCCAGGCTGAGCATATTGTCATAACGAATCTGGTATTCTCCCGGGTGGGCTTTCCTGACTGCTTCCTTAAAATCCTGAAAGTCTTTCTTGTACCTGACCAGGCTATCGGCATATTCCTGGTAAGTCTGCTTTTGTCGCTCAGCTTGCGAGATTTCCAGCTCCAGTCTCTCAATTTCAGTCACAAAGAAACGGAAACGTTGAGGGAAGTTGTCATTTGATGGTGTTGACCGGAAAGCCTGGCTGCGGTTGAGGTCCTGAAATAACCGGGCGTAACGGTTGTGTTCCATAAAATTGAAAGCGGAGGCGACATATTCCTTTTCCGGTGAGAGTTGGTTTAAGGCGGTCAGTACCGTGAGGGCACCCTGAGCGCTCCGGTGAAAATGTTCAGATACGATTTGTTTTGTTTCTTCGGTATAGGATCCGTTCCGGGTAAATTCGGCAATGAGCTCGATTTGACCGAAAATGCGCAGGGCTGCATCAAGTGCTTCCTTATCCTGATTTTCTCTAAAAAGATCCAGGAGAATTCTACCTCGCAACTCCATCGGATCAAAATACAGATCGATATTCCGTGATTCCAGCACGGAAGGTTCAAAAACCTCCTGATCCCAATAGCCGGCAAACTGCAGTGAGAGGTCGCTGTAATCAAGTGCCTTTTGGGGCAAACCTTCCCGGAGACTCATCTCCGCCATATCACGATACAATATTGATAATGAAAAGGAATCCGAATCAGGAGACAATTTTTGGAGTGCCGCATTGAAATAGAATTTAGCTGAATCGAACGCCTCTTCATTGACAAAAAAATTTCCCAGTGTATGGTGAATCCCGGCAAGATCCCGCACATCCGGAGGCATGGACCGGACAATTCTTTTTTCCAGATCTTTCAAAACATCGTAGGCACGTGAATCCTTCATTTCGACATATACCGACCCCAGATTGAGCAGATAAGCATTCAGATCTTCCCAGTCGGGACCATATTTACTTTTCAAAAGATCAATAATGGTCTCGAGACTCACGGCAGCTTTGGGAAACCGGTCTTCATCAATATACCGAACAACTTTTTCGAAGTTAATTTTGATCATCAATCCAAATGGAGAGGAAGGGTACTTTTGCAGGATCTGTTCTGCTGTATTAACATAGGTATTGCGCAGCTCCGTCTCACCGCGTTCCCGGACCAAACCTCCGTAGAGGTTATAGGCTTCAGCGAGCCGTAGATCCAGTATTCCCATACATTGCTGAAGATACCGGATGGCTCGCAGAACCAGATCTTCCGATTTTTCATTTTCTTTAAAGGCATGGAGTTTCGCATAATCCAGATAAGCTTCTCCCAATATCTCGGGTTGATTTGCACAACAACTTTCCAACAATTCCAGACTGCGTTCGAAGAAGCTTTTAGCCAGACTGTCCTGTCCTGATTGGTCATAATAGACCGCCCACTCTTTAAGGGTAATCCCCCGTTCCAGATAGAGCGGAGCATGTTCTCTCCCGATCCGGTCGGCTTTTTTCAGATAGCCCAGCGCTTTTTCAGGGTCCTTCATCTCAATGGCGGTCCGTGCCAGCCGGGTTAAGACATACAGAGATCCGGCCATGTTTTCTTGCTTTTCCATCTTTCGGAGCGACAAAAGATAAGCTGCCTGCGCCCCGGTGAAATTCTCAAAAATGAAAAGAGAGTCACCCAGCAGGATCAAAGAATCCTGCCGGTAGCCCGGATCCGCGGCGATTTGACCAAAAGTACTCAGCCTGGTTATCAGCCAGAGCGTCAAGATGAGTATTATCCGGCTGGGGTTCATATGGCAGAAGATATGATTCCGGTCTCTTAAAGCTCTTAAAAATTGATGAGTCGAACCGCAGAAAATACGGATACCGGCACAGCAACCCGCTCATTAGCCGGTAAGCCGGTTTCCTAGCCGTACGAGAGAGGTAATTGAATTTTTTTGGAAACGAAGGGGTTTATTTCTTATACCCACCTGAAGAATGCGTTTAAAGTTGTTTTTAGGCCAGGGGTAAGGCTTTGATCTCTAATGAAATATGCCTTACTTTGTGCATTCTTCGGTGATACTACTCCATAATTCTGATGTTTTTCAAAAGTATATTCCAGGGTAACCTGCAGTTTGGTAATGAGAAAAGTTACGAAAAGGTGATCAAGATGTACGATCACCGGCTGGAGAATTACTACAAGGGAGACATACTTTTTAAGATCGAAGACATTTTTAAGGAGGAAGATCTTTCGGTTAGAATTCCACGGACCGTGGTCAACATTACCGAAAAAAACTGGAAGAATACCGTTGATCTGTTGCAGTATGTGGCCCAGTTTGCCATCTCGGGGAATATCGGAGCCTGGATGACCGAAGAAGGGGCGATCCTGAAATATGTCTGGATCGAGCCCAAAGGCGATAAAGCCGTGGTACAGAAATTTCTAAAAGGACGATCGCTGGTAGATCAGGAAGGCATGGAAAAAGAGGCGGAGCAGGCATTGAGTCACGCCATTGAACTATACGATCAGCACGCTCAGGCGTACGAACGCAGGGGATACGTGAATTTTCTGATGAAAAAATTGCACGATGCGGAGCGGGATTTCACCAAATCCGTCACCATCGATCCCGGTAATTCCCCGGCCTATTATGGACGGGCCAGAATCAAAATGCTCCGGGAGGATTGGCCAGGTGCCATTGACGATCTGGAAATGGCGATCAAGACCTCGCTGGCCCTTCAGGATATTCACTGGTCAGCCCGGAGGTTGAAAGGAGAGTGTCTTCAACAACTCAAGAAATACGAGGAAGCAGAATTTGAGTACCGGTTCTTTAACAAACGGATCTTTAAGGAAAAAAGCCCCAATGCTCCCTACCGGCGCCTGGCCCTGTTCAACCATGGAAAAGTACTGCTTGAACTGGAGAAATATACCGAAGCCCTGGATGCTTTTGAAAATGCCATGAAAGCCAAGCCCGGACCCGATGCTTTGACCGAGGCCGATATTCTGGTCTACCGGGGAATTGCTCGAAAGCATGCCGGGAAAAAAGGATTTATGGCAGATTGGACCGAAGCTAAAAAACTGGGCTCCACTCAGGCTGATCAGTTGCTGCAGACCGTCAGTTAGTTTTTAGATGGTTTATGCCATACTAAGCCATTCGTTCTCATAGTTTCACTATAAAATTTGCTTTTGATTCCAATTCAGCATATCGCCGGGAAATTACTATTGGTACTGATCCTCGCCTTCGCTCATCAGGCTATCGCACTTGGGCAGGGTAAAGATGGGTCAAACCGGGCTGCTCAGAAGGCATACGAGCAGGGACAGAGTGAGATCGGTAATGGCCGGTTGGCTGAGGCCGAAAAGTTCTTGCTGAAAGCCATCGAACAGGATCCCGGCTGGATAAAACCGAGGGTAACCCTGGCAGCGCTCTATTTTGAAAAGACGCAATGGGACCAAAGCCGGCAGTATTTTGAATCAGCACTGGCCATTGACAGTTTGTCTGAACCGATCATCCACTTCAAATTGGGAGAAATCGCCTGGATAAACCACCATTACCCGGAGGTAAAATCAAGGATGGAAAAGGTCTTGAGCATAGCACGTTTAAAGCCTTCAGTACTGCAAATGGCCGAAAAATATAAGAGGGATGCCGGTTTTCTGATGAACAACCCCCCGGTTTATCAGACGGCGATTAAACCCTTGCCACCAACGATCAATACCGAAGCCATGGAATACCTGCCTTCTTTTCCGGCCCGGGAAGATGTGATGATTTTTACCCGGCGGGTACGCGGGCAGGAGGACTTTTATCTGTCGGCATTGAAAGATGGCCAGTGGCAGGAAGGTGTACCGGTGGCCGATCTAAACACCAGTCAGAATGAAGGCGCACATTGCCTTTCAGCGGATGGTAAAATGCTGATTTTTACGGCCTGTGACCGGTCTGACGGACTGGGATCCTGTGATTTGTATTATTCCGTTGTTGATGGAAAGCGATGGACAAAACCGGCCAATCTGGGTCCGGGAGTTAACAGCCGCAATTGGGATGGTCAGCCTAGTTTTTCGGCCAATGGCCGCACTTTGTACTTCGCCAGCGAACGACCCGGTGGCCGGGGTGGCCGGGATTTGTGGATGATCAACCGCAAAGGCTCCGGATGGGACAACCCTCAAAATCTGGCTCCCTTAAATACCTCTGGCAATGAGGAAGTACCGTTCATCCATGCAGCCGATCAGCATCTGTATTTTATGTCGGATGGACACCCTGGTTTCGGAGGTACCGATCTCTTTGTCTCTCAGTTTTCGGCCGATGGATGGCAGGCTCCCCGTAATCTGGGAGCGCCCATCAACACTTCCGGTGATGAAGGGGCATTGCACATCAATTTGTCTGGCTCCACCGGGTATTTTGCCCGGGCGGTCTATGAAGCAAGTAAAAGTGACCGGGGACAAATCGATATTTTTGAGTTTGAGGTACCTCAGGCCATCAGGCCACTGCCGGCTACCTATGCCAGTATCCGGGTCCTTGATCAGATTACCCGTCAGCCGGTTCGCGCCATCCTCGAAATCATCAATCTGACTACCGGAAAGACTTTCATCAGAACACTGGGTGATCAGCATGGCGAGTTGCTGGTATGTCTTCCTGCCGGTGAGGAATTTGCTCTCAACATCTCGAAAGATCAATACGCTTTTCACTCGGAGCATATCCAGGTAGATCAACATTCTACCTTGATGGATCCCAGGGAATTTCAGGTTTTACTCGCTCCCATCGCGGAAAGTATAGCTGACCCAACCATGACGGAACCGATTGTACTGAACAACATTTTTTTTGAATCGGGAAGTGCAAAATTGCTGGAAAAATCCCTGTACGAATTACAGAAACTCTTTGATTTGCTCCGCGACAATGTATCGATGCATATTGAGATCAGAGGCCATACGGATGCGGTAGGGTCAGAGACGGATAATCAGGAATTATCGGAACAAAGGGCGAGGGCAATCCTTGATCACCTCATTGCTGCCGGAATACCAGAAGAAAGATTGACTTACCGGGGATTTGGTGAGTCGCTGCCGGTAGCCGATAATGACAGCGAAGAGGGGCGTCAAAGGAACCGGAGGACAGAGTTTATCATCATCAGTAATGAAAAGAAATAGGATCTTATTGGAAAATGTTACGGTCATGGGGTTGGCCGATAAAGGTTTGTCGGTGGGACGGAATCCGGAAGGTAAGGTGGTCTTCATCGAAGGTGCGGTACCGGGAGATGTGGTTGATGTCAGTGTCATTAAGAAACGCAAGGGATATTATCAGGGGGCACCCGAGCGGTTTCTGAAATACTCAGATGCCCGTCAGGATCCTTCCTGTAAGCATTTTGGTGACTGTGGTGGATGTAAATGGCAGCATTTGCGGTATGAAAAACAACTGGAGGAAAAGGAACGGATCGTTTTTGATGCCATTAAAAGGATCGGTAAGATCCCGGTGGAAAAGATTTTCCCGATTCTTCCTGCTCCGGCTCCATTTTTTTATCGCAACAAAATGGAATTCTCTTTTTCCAATCAACGGTGGATACTTAGGTCAGAAGTGGGGCACGGTGATGAGGGATCCTCCAATGCTCTTGGCCTGCATCCACCGGGATTCTTCAACAAGGTAGTGGACATTCAGGAGTGTCTATTGATGGACCCCCTGGCCGATTCGATCCGCAACTTTATACGTCAAATGGCGCTGCAACAGTCATTGTCATTTTACGATCCGATTCAAAACCACGGGTTTTTACGGAATATGATCCTGCGTAACAGTAGCCTCGGACAATGGATGCTGGTATTGAGCTTTGGGCATGAAGACCAGAAAAACCGGGAGGTCCTTCTGGATCACGTCGCGGGCAATTTTCCTCAGATTTCATCACTGCACTATGTAATCAATGAGAAGAAAAATGATACCCTTTTTGATCAGGATATCTTGCTCTATGCCGGTAGACCCTTTATCGAAGAACAGTTGGGCTCCCTGATTTACAAAATCCGGCCGAAGTCCTTCTTTCAGACCAATACGGCACAGGCCAGGCGTTTATATGACATCGTTCGGTTATTTGCCGATTTGCAAAAAGATCAGGTAGTGTATGATTTGTATACCGGTACCGGCAGCATCGCTTTGTACCTTGCCGCTGATTGTCAGTCCGTGATTGGTCTGGAGGAGATACCGGATGCGGTGACGGATGCCCGGGAAAATGCCTTTGACAATGGTATCCGTAATGTCCATTTCTATACCGGTGATGTCAGGCATCTTTTTACGGATGAACTCCTGACCCGGCATGGCCGACCCGATGTGGTCGTGACCGATCCTCCCAGGGGTGGCATGCATGCGAAGGTAGTTGAAAGCATACTGTTTGCCGCACCGGAAAAGATTGTCTATATCAGTTGTAATCCGGCAACCCAGGCTCGGGACATTCAATTGTTGGGTAGCGAATACTATTTAAAACAAATTCAACCGGTAGATATGTTTCCCCATACGAGCCACATAGAAAATGTGGCATTATTAATTAAAAAAACGCGATGAAGAATCAAGAGACGACCCAATATCGTCAACTGGAGCTGGAGCTGAAACCGTATCTCCAGCTGATGATGAAGGCTGCCGATACTATCATGGTCAGAGATATTTCAAGGTATCCGATACTGGTAGTTCACCAGCAGGAAATTGAATTGGGTGTCCCGGTGGCCGTACACGGTGAACAGGGTCAAAAATGGTCTATCCATGCCAGCACACTGGAAGAATTTGCCATGAAACAAGTGATCGCAGCGGAGAAAATTGAAGACTTTCAAGGTATCTATAAAGACCCCAACCAGTTCCTATGTCTTTTTGTAATTAGTGAACTAGGGGCAAAGTTTATCTTTATGCCCAGATTACCAGAATCAAATTAACATTCCCCATTATATGAAAGGAATTATTCTTGCCGGAGGACTGGGTACCCGGTTGTATCCTTTGACCCTGGCTGTCAGTAAACAGTTAATGCCGGTTTACGATAAACCCATGATATATTACCCGTTATCCACTCTGATGACCGCCGGTATCCGGGATGTCATGATCATCTCTACTCCCTATGATCTGCCCTTATTTAGAAAACTGCTGGGTGATGGAAGTGCGTTGGGATGCAATTTTGTCTATGCTGAGCAGTCAGAACCGCGTGGATTGGCAGAGGCTTTCATCATCGGAGCCGATTTTATTGGAACTGCCGGAGCGTCCCTGATCCTGGGCGATAATATTTTTTACGGTCATGGTTTGGATGTCCAATTGGAACAAGCGGCAAACCCGGAGGGAGGAGTGGTATTTGCCTACCGGGTAGCAGATCCTGAACGCTATGGCGTCGTTGAATTTGACCATCAGCAAAACGCGATTTCCATCGAAGAGAAACCGATTAAGCCAAAATCCAACTACGCAGTACCCGGCCTTTACTTCTACGATAATGAAGTGGTAGAGATCTCCAGAAATCTTCAACCAAGTAGCCGGGGCGAATTGGAGATCACCGATGTAAACCGGCATTATCTTGAAAGAGGTAAGCTGAAAGTCTCATTATTAAGTCGTGGTATTGCCTGGCTGGACACCGGCACTCACGAATCACTGATCCAGGCGGGTCAATTTGTGCAGGCTATTGAAGACCGGCAGGGCCTGAAGATCGGATGTATCGAAGAAGTGGCGTATCAAAAAGGTTTTATAGATGCCGAAGGATTGGAAAGGCTGGGTCACAGATACCTGAAAAGTGGATATGGCGAATACCTTCTGAGCTTGCTGGAAGAATAATTATCCGCCAGGAGCAGCAAAGCGTTGCAGGTTTTCATTATTCAGCGCTGCACTAATCAGCTCAGGAAATAATTCGGGAGTGCAGCCAAAACTTGGAATACCCAAATCGGCCAGATTTTTGGCTACCACTTTATCATAAGCTGGAATACCCTGATCATCAAGAGCCAGCAAACACACCAGCCGGATCTGATGATCGATCAAAGCCTTGACCGTGTCATACATCAGATGGACCGGACCGCCTTCAAATAAGTCACTGATCAGAAGAACATAGGTATCACCGGCTTCCTGATAGGCAATACCAGCAGCGTATTGCAGAGCCTTACGGATATCGGTGCCACCTCCCAGCTGTGCCCTGAAAAGTAGTTCTACCGGATCCCCCAGATACTCTGTTAGATCAACCACCTCTGTATCAAAGATCACCAGGTGGGTTTTAATACTGGACACGGTAGCCATAATGGAGCCTAAAATTCCGGCATAGACAAACGATTCTGCCATAGAGGCACTTTGATCAGAGAGAATAATCAGTCTTTTCGATTGATTTTTTTTCCGGGGACGACCAATAATGGTTTGTGGTATGATGGTACCCAAAGTAGGTTGGAAATGTTTGAGGTTTTGCCTGATGGTCAGATGCCAGTCAACTTCCCGGTGCCGTGGATTCTTCACTTTGCTCTGATGATCCCGGATGCCGTGTATCCGGGAAATGAGCTTAAACCGGAGTTTATTTTCAACCTGGCGGGCCAACCTGCCTACCAGATAGCGGGCAGCCTGGATCGCGGAGGGTGAAAGCGATTCCCTCGCGGACAAAATCGCAGCTATCATGCCCACATCCGGTTCGACCTCATCGAGAAAGGTGGGTTGGGACAACAATTTCCGGATTCCGTACCGCTCCAGGGCATCATTTTGCAAAATTCTGACTACCGGAGAAGGAAAAAGTGACTTAATGTCACCCATCCATTGCGCGCTGATTTTCCGGCTATCCGTCATACCACCTTCCCGGCTGGAACGATAAAGGCGGTCCAGCAACTCATCGATTTTTTGCTCTTTCCGGGAAAGTTGGCTATCCAGGGATTCGTCTACCTGGCCAAGCGCCAGTTTCCACCGGATCCTGCGAACCAGATCAAGATCCTTTTCCACCACCTAAAAGCCGAAACACCCACAACAATACAAATGCGCCCACGGCTGCAGTGAGAATGGATCCGGTTAATCCGGAAGTCTGTATGTTCAGCTTACTGAAGATCCATCCTCCAACCACTGCCCCAATCACTCCGAGAATGATGTTCCAGATTAAGCCTGAACCCGAACCCTTAAACAGGAAACTCCCTAGCCAGCCGGCAACTGCACCGACGACGATGATATAAAGCCAATCCATTCGAATCGATTAGAGTTATGTCAGTAATCTCACAGTACGCAGTAATATATGAAAATGCCTGTACGACAAAGATATTCGCAGGGATTTTATTCGATACTTCATCAGGGGTCGAAAGTGTTCTCCGCTACTCTGGTCCAATCAGTATTCCGGATTTCGGAATATGAACGCATGGTGAATCAGTGAATTTATTTTGCCTCGATTGAGCGAATTGCCACGACCTTTCTTAACTTAAGATGCGGTTAGAATCAGTCTGCTGGTGTATTTGTAAAGGAGATCCATCTTCTCCCTTTTTGACCTTTTCAATAAATTAAAAAAAATAGTTATACCATGAATCTTAAAAATGAAAAGCTTAGAAAACTATTCAAGTCAGAGACTGAACCCTCGTCAGCAACCCCTAATCCCCGGAGGTCCTTTCTTCAGAAGGCATCGTTGGGAGGCCTGAGCCTGGCGGCTTTTCCGGCGCTCAATATCGAGGAAAGGATTGAATACATCACTCAGAACGTCAGCCGGGCTTCAAAACCCAGTGAGCTGAAGATTACTGACATGCGGATTGCGGAAATCGGGGGCGACGTGGTCTTTCGCACACCGATTGTCCGGATTTACACCAACCAGGGTATTGTAGGTCACGGCGATGTAAGGGATGGTTCAGCCAAGGAATATGCCTTGTTTTTAAAAAGCCGGATATTGGGTGAAAACCCATGCAATGTCGAACGGCTGTTCAAAATCATCAGTCAGTTTGGTCATCATGGCCGGCAGGGTGGAGGTGTTTCGGGAGTCGAAATGGCATTGTGGGATCTGGCTGGCAAGGCTTATAACATCCCGGTCTATCAGCTGTTGGGAGGGAAATACCGTGATAAAGTGAGGGTTTACTGCGACACCACCGTATCCCAGGATCCTCACGAATATGCCAAACGCATGCAGGAACGGATTGACCAGGGGTATACTGCCTTAAAGATGGATATCGGAATCAATTTGCTCAGAGACATTCCGGGTGCAATTATTAATGGGCCAAACAGTTCACTCAATCCTTATGAGCATGAGTATCGAAAATACAATTTAACCCGGCACCCGTTTACCAGGGTTCAGATAACCGACAAAGGACTGGAAAGGCTGATGGAATTCCTTCACATCATGCGCGAGCAGATCGGCTATGAAATCCCTATGGGTACCGACCATTGGGGACATTTTGGGGTAAATGAAGCCATCAAGATTGCAAGGGCTACCGAACCTTACAATCTGGCCTATATTGAAGACATCATTCCCTGGCAGTACACCGATCAGTGGAAGGAAATCACCCAGTCGTCAACGACTCCGACACAGACCGGAGAAGATATTTACCGCCTGGAAGGTGGTTTTGAAGAATTGATTGAAAAACATGCCGTAGATATTGTACATCCGGATCCCAATACGGCCGGAGGAATTCTGGAGACCAAGAGAATTGGTGACTTTGCCTCGAAACACGGGATTGGATTCATGCACCATCATGCGGCCGGTCCTGTATCATTCCTCGGTTGTGTGCACAGTGCCGCTGCTACCGAAAACTTCATGTGGCTGGAACATCATGCGGTCGATAAACCGGATTGGGAAAATCTGGTCACTGGCCTGGACGGTCCCATTGTGCAGAAAGGTTATGTTACGGTGCCGGATAAACCAGGACTGGGAGTTGAGCTCAACGAAGAGGTGGTTGAAAAGTATCTGGTCAAAGGTGAAAAGTTGTTTGCACCTACTCCGGAATGGAATGAGATCAGGGCCTGGGACAGGCTTTGGAGTTGATGAAATATCCGGTGCAGTGCGACCTTACGGTCGATGATAATCCGGATATCGGTCTCTTGTGATCCGGCAGAAACGGAGTGACATTTAATGAACATCCGGTAAACCAGATGTACGACCTGTTGTTGCATTGAGGAAAAAGCTCTTTGTGGGGCTTTCTGTGTTATCTTTGTCATCCTCAATTCATGTATGGCTCAAATAAGGAAACGGTCTTCCGGCAGAAGTGATAGAAAAGTGTTGAGGTCATTTGATCTGACCAAAGTCATTCTGCCGGTGATCATTGGGGTGGCAGTGGTGGCCTTCCTTTTTTTTCGCCACTTTGATACGGAGGAATTTAAAAAGATCACCTGGTCTGGTTCTACCTTGATGTTTCTGGGGATGGCTGTTCTTTTCTTAATGGCCAGAATCAGTTTTTATGCGCTACGACTTTATTTATTGTCGGAGCGGACACTATCGTTTCTGAAATGTGTCCAGCTGATTTTTTTATGGGAGTTCAGCTCGGCAGTCTCCCCGACCAATGTAGGGGGCAGTGCGGTAGCATTGTTTATACTTTCCCAGGAGAAGATCGGAGCAGCCAAGACTACTCCGATCGTGGTTTACACCATTGTGCTGGATACCCTCTTTTTCCTGATTTGTATTCCTATCTGGGTACTCATTTTTGGGGCAGACATCCTTGGCCCGGGCCAGGAAACCTTTGGAGGCTGGGAAGTTACTTTGCTGACTGCCTATGGCATTATGTTGGTTTACGGATCATTTTTTACCTATGGTCTGTTTGTAAAACCACAAACTTTGCAACGACTGTTGAAAACCATTGGCCGGATAAAATTTCTCGGAAGCATTAAAGACCGGATCGAACAGTTGGGAGAAGATATTGTGGTAACTTCCAAAGCGTTGAGACAACAGAGCTTACCATACCATATGGGAGCTTTTTTCTCCACGGTCGGAGCCTGGTCCTGCAAATTCTTTTTAATTATTTCGTTGATCATGGGTATTACAAAGTCTGTCCCTTTGCAGCTGACCGCCATTCTTGAATTATATGCCCGGATCCAGACGATGTTTGTGATGATGGCTGTCAGTCCGACTCCCGGAGGTACCGGATTTGCCGAGATCCTTTTTGGAGGTATTCTCTCCGACTACGTACCTTCCGGCATAAGTCTGGTAGTTGCTTCGATCTGGAGACTGCTGGATTACTATTTCTTCCTCCTGATGGGCATTATCATCATTCCGCAATGGTTAAGGAGCATCATGAGAAACCGAAGAGCCAGGAAATCGGCTGAAAAGCTCGGAGTCAAAGATCAAACTTCCGGTTCGCATCCTTCACCATGACAGAACTTTAGTTCATCTTTGCGGTTTAACTGCCAAAATGACCTGAATCACAAGATGGCAGGCAAATTGAGAATGTATTAGTGAGAGAAAATATCGATTAAAATATGTCAAAAAAGAAGAAAGAGGCGGATAGTACCGAGCAGAATGGTCAACCCGGAGAGGTTAACGAGACCGAAGCCCAGTCCAGCCAGTTGGAGCTTGAATTGGGTGAATTAAAAGATAAATATTTGCGACTCTTTGCTGAATTTGATAATTATAAGAAGCGCACAGCCCGGGAGCGGCTGGACCTGATCCGCACAGCCTCCGAAGATTTGATTGCCCGGCTGCTGCCAATCCTTGACGACTTCGAGAGGGCTAAAAAAAACGCCGAGGATCCCTCATCACCGGAAACATTTAGCGAAGGTGTCGCTTTGGTCTATCAAAAACTGCACAATGTACTGGAGTCAAAAGGACTCAAAGCCATGGACCCGGAACAAAGGGATTTCGATCCGGAATTGCACGAAGCAATAACCAAGATTCCGGCCTCTGATGAGGCATTTAAAGGTAAGATCATTGATACGATTGAAAAGGGGTATTATCTCAATGACAAAATAATTCGGCATGCCAAGGTGGTCATCGGCGAATGATATAATAAGTAGAGAGCATGGCTAAAAGAGATTTTTATGAAATTTTAGGTGTCAGCAAGGACGCCGACACAGCCGATATAAAAAAGGCATACCGCCAGACTGCCATGAAGTTTCATCCGGATAAGAACCCGGGTGACAAAGCTGCAGAGGAAAAATTTAAAGAAGCTGCCGAAGCCTATGAAGTTTTAAGTGATCCCGATAAAAGGGCCCGCTATGACCGGTATGGGCATGCAGGTGTAAGCGGCAACGGAGGCTACAGTGGCGGAGGGATGTCTATGGAAGATATCATGGAACAATTCAGTGATATCTTTGGTGGGAGTCCCTTTGATACTTTTTTTGGCGGCGGAGGAAGTACCCGGACTCGTCGGGGAGGTGGTACACGAGGCTCTAACCTGCGTATCAAAGTGTCACTGACTCTGGAAGAGATTGCCAAGGGAACCACTAAGAAAATCAAAGTCAAAAAACAGGTAAAGTGCACCGGTTGCAATGGATCTGGGGCAAAAGACAGCGGTTCGGTTTCAACTTGCGGCACCTGCGGAGGTTCAGGTTATGTCCGTCAGATTCGCAGTACTTTTCTGGGCCAGATGCAAACGACTTCGGCCTGTCCTACGTGTAATGGCAGCGGTCAGGTGATCACAGCCAAATGCAATGTATGTAAGGGAGATGGTCGGGTGTATGACGATAAAACCATCGAAATAGAGATACCGGCCGGGGTTGAAGAAGGCATGCAATTGTCGATGCGGGGCCAGGGCAATGCCGGCCAGCAGGGAGGACCACCCGGAGATCTTCTGATCAACATCGAAGAAAAACCGCATGATCAGTTGAAACGCGACGGGGCGAATGTGATTTACGATCTGTATCTTAATTTTGCGGATGCCGCATTGGGTACTTCCGTCGAGGTGCCGACCATTGATGGAGAAGTTAAGATCAAGATTCCCGCCGGTACTCAGGCCGGTAAGATTTTCCGTTTGAAGGGCAAGGGGCTTCCGGTTGTGCAAAGTTATCAACAGGGAGATCAGTTGATTCATGTTAGTGTCTGGACTCCGAAGAAACTCACCAATGAAGAGCGTGAATTGTTGGAGCAACTGCGTCATCTACCCAATTTTAATCCAACCCCTACAAAGTCGGATAAAGGTTTCTTTGAGAAAATGAAGGACTATTTCAATTCCTGATCTTAATGAGACCATTGCTATCTGTCTTGATCTTTTTCAGTTTGCTGTCGTGCGGTGACCATCATTTTTATACCGGTAAGGGCAGGCTTCCAGATGCCGGATGGTCAGGCACCGATACCCTTGCCTATTCGGTAGATATTGGAGATACGATGGCGCGCTATGATATTATTTTGGATGTGCAGCATTCGACCGGATTCGAGTTTCAAAATCTGTATATACAGATCCGGACTTTTTTTCCGGATGGCAAATCCTTATCTCAGATTTTACCGATTGATTTTGCAGATCAGTCGGGTCGTTGGTATGGCCGCTGTGGTGGGTCAGATTGTCAACTAAAGGTTATGCTCCAGGAGAATGCCCGATTTGATCAGACGGGCATCCATACCTTCAAGATCATACAGTACATGCGGGTTGATCCGGTATCCGGGGTCGGGGGTATCGATCTGATTCTCGATAAACATGAAGTCTAAAACTTCAGATGTTTAACTGTCAGTGAATTGTTGATGAGTTGCTTCAGACTGTCGATGCCGATTTTCAGGTGGAGTTCTACATATTTGACGGTGACCGATTGATCACTTTCGTCCGTTTTAACTCCATCGGGCACCATTGGCATATCCGAAACCAGCAATAAAGCCCCGGCCGGGATCTGATTTTTAAATGAGGCCACGAAAATCGTGGCGGTCTCCATATCAATGGCAATGGGACGAAGAGAGGCGAGGTAATCTTTGAAATCTTCACGGTGTTCCCAGACTCTTTTATTGGTGGTATAGATAGTGCCCGTCCAGTAATCCTGGTTGTAATCCCGTATGGTGGTCGAAATGGCTTTTTGTAAGGCAAAGGCCGGAAGTGCCGGCACTTCGGGAGGCAGATAATCATTGGAGGTCCCTTCTCCCCGGATAGCAGCAATGGGAAGGATCAGGTCGCCCACGTGGTTTTTCCCGGTCTTCAATCCCCCGCATTTACCCAGAAACAATACCGCTTTGGGTTCAACCGCAGTGATCAGATCAATGATGGTTCCGGCATTGGGGCTCCCCATGCCAAAGTTGATGATGGTGATGTTTTCTGCCGTTGCACTGGGCATAGCCCGGGTCTTACCCATGATGGGCACACCATGCCATTCAGCAAAAAGCTCGACGTAGTTGTTGAAATTAACCAGCAGGATATACTGGCCAAAATCAGAAATCGCCGTACCCGTATATCTGGGTAACCAATTGTCAACGATTTCCTTTTTAGTTTTCATGGATTAAAAACTGGTCAGGCATTAAAGACACATTGGCCGACACTGGAAACCTCATTCCATCCCGGTTTATCGCGCCAGGTACATATTCCTTTGCTTATCCATTTCCCGGAAGTAAGGATCCTTCAGGTCTTTGATGAAGTGGATGGCCTCTCCCGTACTCTTCATTTCCGGTCCCAATGCCTTGTCAACATTGGGGAACTTTTCAAATGAAAAAACCGGTACTTTGATCGCATAACCGTCCATTTTTTTCTGAATGTCAAAGTCCTTTAATTTCTTGGCACCAATCATCACCTGGGTAGCAATATTGAGATATGGTACTCCATAAGCTTTGGCGATAAAAGGAGTAGTACGGCTGGCCCGTGGGTTTGCCTCGATGACATAGACTTTTTCGTTTTTAATGGCAAACTGGATATTGATAAGACCGACTGTCTTCAGTGCATGGGCCAGGATTTTTGTGTACCCGATCATGGTTTCGATCACATCGTCCGATAAGCTGTAAGGAGGAAGTACGGCTGAGCTGTCTCCCGAATGAATTCCAGCCGGTTCAATGTGCTCCATAATACCCATGATATGCACCTCTTCGCCATCACAGATAGCATCGATTTCAGCCTCCTTGGCCCGTTCCAGAAACTGATCGATAAGTACCTTATTGTCTGGCAGGTGCTTAAAAATACTCAGAACGCTGTGCTCCAACTCATCATCATTGATGACAATCCGCATTCTCTGCCCTCCCAGCACGTATGAGGGACGGACCAGAACCGGATAACCAATGTGACCGGATATCCGAAGCGCTTCGTCGGCATCGGCAGCGACGCCATAATTGGGATAAGGGATATTCAATTCCTTCAGCATGTCGGAAAACCGTCCCCGGTCTTCGGCCAAATCGAGGGCATCATAGCCGGTACCAAATATCCGGATACCTTTCTGATGAAACTTTTCTGCCAGTTTTAAAGCAGTCTGACCTCCAAGCTGGACAATCACACCCTCGGGTTGTTCCAACTCGAAGATTTCTTCGATGTGTTCCCAGAAAATCGGTTCGAAGTACAGTTTGTCAGCGATATCAAAATCGGTAGAGACGGTCTCCGGGTTGCAGTTTATCATAATGGCCTCATACCCGGCATCCTTGATCGCCAGCACCCCATGGACACAACAATAATCAAATTCAATACCCTGCCCGATCCGGTTCGGACCACTTCCCAGTACGATAATCTTCTTCTTGTCGCTGGGAATACTTTCGTTTTCATGATCAAAAGTCGAATAATAATAGGGAGTCTGCGCAGTGAATTCCGCAGCACAGGTATCTACCATTTTATAGGTACGGCGGATACCCAGCTTCTTGCGATGCCGGGTCACCTCCGGTTCATTAATTCTAAGAACCCAGGCGATTTGAGCATCGGAATAGCCGGCCTGTTTTAAGGAGAGCAGAAAATCAGCCGGGATGTCTTCAGCAACATTGTAACGCAGCAGTCGTTCTTCCATATCCACCAGATCTTTAATCTGGGAAATAAACCACGGATCAATATTGGTCAGTTTCTGAATGCTTTTGCGGGGTACTCCCAGTCGGAGGGCATCTTTCACCCGGTAGATGCGGTCATCACTCACCAGTTCGAGGCGCTCCAGAATATCCTGGGTTTTGATCCACTCCTTTTTATCGGCACCCAGCCCCATCCGGTTATTTTCCTGAGACTGACAGGCTTTTTGCAGAGCCTCCTGAAAAGTACGGCCAATGGCCATCACTTCACCAACCGATTTCATTTGTAACCCCAGGAGATGACTGGATCCATAGAATTTATCAAAATTCCAGCGGGGCATTTTGACGATTACATAGTCAAGAGTAGGCTCGAAGTAGGCAGATGTCGTCTTGGTGATCTGGTTTTTCAATTCATTTAGATGATAGCCGATGGCCAACTTGGCAGCAATTTTGGCAATGGGATATCCGGTCGCTTTACTGGCCAGGGCCGACGACCGGGACACTCTTGGATTGATTTCGATGGCCAGTAATTCTTCGGTGTCCGGATTGAGAGCAAACTGGACATTGCAACCACCGGCAAAATTACCCAGGGATCGCATCATTCTTATGGCATCATTCCGCATCTGCTGATAAGCCGTATCCGACAGTGTCATGGCCGGTGCCACGGTGATGCTGTCTCCGGTGTGAATACCCATTGGATCCAGATTCTCCACTGTACAGATAATCACTACATTGTCATTACTGTCGCGAAGCAGCTCCAGTTCAAATTCTTTCCATCCCAGCACTGCTTTTTCAACCAGCACCTCATGCGTGGGTGAAGCATTGAGTCCATGACGCAGCGCCTCATCAAATAGCCGTTCCTCCATCACAAAACCGCCTCCGGTACCTCCCAGCGTGTATGAAGGTCTGATTACCAGGGGAAATCCGATTTTCTGAGCCGCTTCTTTGCCCTCCAGGAAGGAGTTGGCAATATAGGAAGGGGCCACCTTCATGCCGATCTCAAGCATCAGTTTGCGGAAAGACTCCCGGTTTTCGGTAAGATCAATGGCAGCCAGGTCCACACCGATCAGTCGGACATGGAATTTTTCCCAGATTCCCCGCTCGCCGGCTTCGATCGCCAGATTCAGGGCGGTTTGGCCACCCATGGTGGGTAGGACGGCATCGATATCCCTTTCTTCCAGAATTTGAACGATACTGTCAACCGTAAGAGGCAGCAGGTAAATATGATCGGCGGTGACCGGATCGGTCATGATCGTTGCCGGATTGGAATTGATCAGGCTTACTTCGATGCCTTCTTCCCGAAGTGACCGGGCGGCCTGAGAACCAGAATAATCAAATTCGCAAGCCTGCCCAATAATGATTGGTCCACTTCCGATGATCAGGACAGATTTAATTGAGGGATCTTTTGGCATGAATTGGAATAATCTATGTCAGAACGGGCGCAAAGATATGCATTTGTCAAATATTCAAGATACCCGGGATAATCTCAAAAGAAACCGGAATACTGCGCCGGTACTTCGACATGTTTTTGTAATTATTATAATTTCGTGTCCTCATTATTGTTGCTGGATGCAAAAAGTGCTCATCACGGATGACGTTCATCCGGATCTGATTTCCGGGCTAACAGCCAGAGGATACACCTGCGACTATGATCCCTCGATATCGCTCGAAGAGACGCGGCAAAGGGTAGGCCCTTATCATGGTCTGGTCATCAATTCGAAGATCAAGGCAGACCGGTTTCTGATCGATCAGGCTCCCGAACTCACTTTTATTGCCAGGCTGGGATCAGGTTTGGAAATCATTGATCTGGACTATGCCCGGTCTAAGAATATCCTTGTATTGTCCGCTCCTGAAGGCAATTGCAATGCCGTTGCCGAACACGCCATGGGGATGCTTTTGAGTCATCTCAATCACCTCAACAGAGCCGACCGGGAGGTCAGGCAGTTTCAATGGAACCGTGAAAAAAACCGGGGTAGCGAATTAAGAGGGCTCACGGTCGGCATTATTGGATATGGGCATACCGGTGCCGCATTTGCAGCCAAGCTGGCTGGGTTTGAAGTTCGGGTTCTGGCTTATGACAAATTCCGGCAAATTGCTGATTCACCAAAACATGTGAATATTGGTGATATTAAAGCTATTCAGGATGAAGCGGATATTATAAGTTTGCATGTTTCTTTGGTTCCCGGAAATTATCACTGGATGAACCGGGCATTCATCGAAGAGTGTAATAAACCTTTTATCCTGATCAATACGTCAAGGGGACAGGTCGTCCATATTAAAGACCTCTTGTGGGGTCTGAAAAGTGGAAAGGTCAGAGGAGCATGTCTGGATGTCTTTGAGAATGAAAAGCCAGCGACCTTCAGTGACCTGGAAAAATCGGTATATTCACAATTGTATGGGATGGAGCAGGTGATTTTGAGTCCGCATATTGCCGGGTGGTCTGTTGAATCCAAAAGAAGAATTGCTCAGGTGTTGTTGAAAAAACTGGATACTCTTAAAAATGAATGACATGGTGCCACAAAATCAGGCGATAAACGTTTACAATAGATACCCGGGCGATCGTTGGATCGTTATTCAAAAATTGCTATGAATAAAGCTTTACGTTATCCCCTTTTATTGATGCTTTTGATTTTGGTTGTCGACCTGGCGTGGACTCAGACTTCACTTCAGGGTAAGATTACGGATGCTGAAAGCGGAGAAGCGATTATTTTCTGCAATGTGGCCCTTTACCGCAATGGGGTGTTGGTGGTAGGAACCGAGACCGATGTGGATGGCAATTATTCGATCTCCAATCTTGATCCTGGTACCTATGATCTTGAAACAAGCTATGTGGGCTATCAAACTCAACGGATGGTCGGCATCCTGGTTTCTGCCGGCCGGGTAAACCGGGCAGACGTCGCATTGTCACAAGGAGTGGTGCTGGACGAGGTGATTGTCACCGATTACAAAGTCCCGCTGATCGAACAGGATAACACAACATCGGGAGGAGTGGTTACCTCCGAACAAATACGCAATTTGCCCACCAAGAATATCACCACTATTGCCGCCACTACTGCAGGGATCAGTTCCCGGGATGGTGAGAATGTGGCCATCCGTGGCTCACGTACCAATGCAACCGATTATTATATCGACGGGATCCGGGTCTTTGGCACCCTGGTACCTCAATCGGAAATTGATCAGTTGCAGGTGATCACCGGAGGTATTGAGGCCCGGTACGGTGACGTGACCGGGGGCATCATCTCCATTACGACCAAAGGTCCCTCCAACATCTTTAGCGGAGGGCTCGAACTGGAATCATCCCAATTTCTGGATGACTATGGCTACAATGAAGCCAATGCCTACATCAGTGGCCCCATTCTTCGAAACAAAAGTGGAAAATCAATTTTAGGATACCGTCTTTCCGGCCGGTTCCTTTTTCAGGAAGAAAACAATCCTCCCGGGGTAGATGTATATATAGCTCCCCGGGATCTGTTAAATACCCTGCAGGAGAATCCGACAAGAACCGTTGGAGGCACGACTTTCGCGGCCGGAGAATTTCTCCATAATCAGGACGTCGAGGCAGTTAAGGCCCGGCCGAACGACGATTTCAAATCCATTGATCTGACCGGTAAAATCGATGCTCAGATCACCGACAATATGGATTTGACGTTGAGCGGTTCATACCGGAATATTGAAGATAAGTTTACTCCTTCTTCCAACGCGGGATTCCCGGGTCAGTTCGGTTCCTGGTTACTCCTGAATTATGAAAACAATCCGATAGATTACAACCAGCGATACCGGGTGAATGCAAGGCTTCGTCACCGGCTGGGTCAGACCGGTGATGATGACCGGAAGACTACCGGAAGAATTATTCAAAACCTGGCCTATACCCTCCAGGCCGGTTATGAAAGGGCGGATGGAAACCAGGAAGACATCAATCATCAGGATCGGCTTTTCCGGTACGGACATGTCGGAACCTTTGATTTCAGATGGATACCAGTCGAGGGAGAGTCCACCTACTCCGGCTCTTTTAACGGTATCGCCCATGCCGGCTATCTGCAGACCCTCAATGATGCTTACCTTCCCTCTGAGTACAATCCGGTGCTGGCTAATTATAACCGGGATATTGATCAGCATATCTTTGGTCAGTACCGGACTTATAATGGGTTTATCTCCAATTCGACCAGTACGTTATGGGGCATTCACACCAATGTAGGCAGCGTCTATAATTCATTTAATAAGTTTGATTCCGATCGCTATACACTGGGGGGCAGCATGAATTTTGACATCCTGCCGGGAGGCTCCGATAAGGGCCGTCATTCGGTAGAACTGGGTTTTACCCACGAGCAAAGTTACAACCGGTCCTGGGCTGTTGCCCCTTTCGGACTATGGGAAGTGGCCAGACTACAGGCCAACCGGCAGATCATTGGCGTTGACACCAGCCAGGTGATCGGATCTTTCCCGGGGGTGGTGTTTCCCCAGGTAGTGTTTGAGGAATTTCAGCGGTTAATTGTGGAGGATCCGGATCTGAGTTTTTACCGGAAGATCCGGGAAAAACTGGGTGTTCCCCTCACGGACTACGTCAATATCGACGGCATTCATCCGGATGAACTTTCGCTTGATTTGTTTTCCCCACTGGAACTGACCGATCAGCGTATCATTAGTTTTTATGGATATGATTATCTCGGGAATCGCCTGGGAAATGATGTCGAATTCGAAGATTTCTTTACCAGTACAGGTGCTGATGGAAAAAGAAATTTTGTCGTTGGTCCCAATAAACCGGTTTATCAGGCAGCTTATATTCAGGACAAGTTCAGTTTTCGTGACATCATATTTCGGTTGGGGTTGAGGGTTGACCGGTATGACGCCAATACCAGGGTCCTGAGAGATCCTTATTCGCTTTACGAAGTGATGAATGCGGGCACATTTTACAGTCAGGTGGGAGGAGACCGGCCAAATAATATTGGAGAAGACTTCAAGGTATATATTACCGAACCAGGAAGTAATGAGGTCAGGGCATTCCGTAATGGTGACCAGTGGTATTTTCCCAACGGGGCACCTGCCAACGATGGTAACATCATCTTTGGTGGAGGTCTGGTCTATCCCCGGCTTTATGATGACCGGGTCAATAATATCAAGAGCAATGATTTTAACCCTTCAAATTCATTTGAGGATTACAAACCGGAGATCAACTGGATGCCAAGGCTGGCGGTTTCGTTTCCCATTTCGGACATTGCCAACTTCTTTGCCCACTATGATGTTTTAGTTCAGCGACCGCCATCCAATTCCATCGCCACTCCGTTAACCTGGTATTATTTTGAGGATGATTCCTATACCGCCAACAACCCGCTCAACAATTCGAACCTGAAACCGGAGAGAACCATCGATTACGAAGTGGGATTTCAGCAAAAGCTATCGAACTCGTCGGCCTTGAAAATCAATGCCTATTATAAAGAACTGCGGGATATGTTGCAGCAGCAAACCTATTTGTATGTTCCGGCGCCCATCAACACCTATGTCACCATTGGCAATTCGGATTTCGGTACGGTCAAGGGCTTTTCCCTGCAGTACGATTTAAGGCGGTCGGTCAATACCACCATCCAGGCAAATTATACCTTGCAATTTGCCGATGGTACCGGCTCCAATGTAAACTCACAGCGAGGTCTGACGACCCGTGGCAACCTAAGGACTTTGTTTCCGTTGGACCGCGATGAAAGGCACGCCTTCAAATTCACGTTTGATTACCGCTACGGCTCCGGCAGGACTTACAACGGTCCGGTACTCTTCAATAAAAAGATATTGTCTGATTTTGGAGTCAACCTTCAGTCGTTTATCGTATCCGGCAGACCATATACCCGTGAGATCCGGGCGCTGCCATTTGGAGGTAGTGGATTTTTCGGTTCCATAAACGGAGCCAGACAACCCTGGACCTTTTCTATCGACATGCGGATAGACAAGAGTTTCCAGATTCCTACCGGCAGACCCCAGAAACCTTTGTTTGCCAATGTATCGTTCCGGGTACTCAATTTGCTCAATTCGAAAAATATCCGAAACGTCTATTCTGTGAGTGGATCTCCCTATGACAGCGGATTCCTCCTTTCTTCAGACGGAATCTCCACCCTGGAGAATGTCAACAGCACCGGTGAAGTGGTAGTGGAGGAGGGCAGAAATGAGCTGGCCTATCGCGATGCTTACAGCTGGCTGGTGGCCAGTCCCAACAATTTTTATTTACCCAGGCGCATGTATCTGGGATTAAGATTCGATTTTTAGTCGCCATGAATAAAAAATTGATCAACAAGGTTGGTTTGATGATACTACTATGCATGACCTGGTGCCTTCCCCAGGTACACGCCAGATATCCTCCGGATCATCTCAATCCCAAGAAAAAAAAGGTCGATCCCGCCACGGTCAAATTTGGATACCGGGCAGACTGTGCCGCTTCCCGGTCAGCTATTGATATGTCTATCAATAATGTCCGGGCCCGGTTGCTGGGGGGTGGCGATGTGTGGTGGGACCTTTCTGAAGGTAAGTATGTGGTACCCAAGGTGGATCCGGCTTCGGGGCTTGATGAGGTGTCATCCATTTTTGCCGGAGCAGTTTGGTTGGGAGGATATGATCCGGTAGGCAATCTCAAGCTGGCAGCCCAGACTTTCCGGTCGGCCAATGCCAACGATTTTTGGCCTGGCCCACTGGATCCGGTCAACGGGACCATTCAGCGGGACACCTGTGCGCGTTGGGATAAGCATTTTAAAGTGTCAGGTGATAACATCCGCCGGTTTCTGCGTGACTACAACCAGGCCCTTGAAAGCGGAGCCCAACTGGACGAGAAAGATGTCCCTGTTGATGTGCTTGGATGGCCGGCAACCGGCAACCCATACTTCAGAGACATCCATGGATTTGATTTGCCCAATACCTCTCAGGGACTGGCCGGTTTTTTTGATAACGATCTTGATCTTGTCTATGATCCCTTAAAGGGTGATTACCCGATCATTGAGATCCGGGGTTGTCCGGTACCTCAGTATCCGGATGAAATGATTTTCTGGATTTATAACGATGCCGGAGGGATCCACTCTCAGACTCAGGGAGCTCCCATCCAGATGGAAGTCCAGGTTCAGGCATTTGCCTATGCCACCAACGATGAGATCAACGACATGACCTTTCAGCGATACAAACTCATCAACCGGGCTACCCAAAGCATCGACAGCACCTATTTTGCCATGTGGGTCGACCCTGATCTGGGTTGCAGTCAGGACGATTACATCGGTTGCGATACCATGCGGAGCCTGGCCTATGTTTATAACGAAGATCAGGTAGACGGAATCACCGGATGTGATTGTGAAAGTACACCGACCTACTGCGAAGATGTCCCCATGCTGGGTATTGATTATTTCCGGGGCCCGCTGGATGAGTTTGGAAATGAAATCGGAATGTCTTCCTTTACCTATTTCAATAACGCTGGGGTAGGTCAGTGGCCAAATGCCCAGACCGATCCGGAGATTGCCCAGGAATATTATAACTATATGTCAGGATCCTGGAAAGATGGTACCCCATTCAGCTACGGAGGGAGTGCATTCAATGTTGGGGGATCACCGATTGACTATGCCTTTACCGAGCCACCCAATGACGGGAGCGGCTGGTCGATGTGTACGGCTGATTTACCCTTTGGTGACCGGCGCACGATCCAGGCCTCCGGACCATTCAGGCTGCTGCCCGGCCGCACCAATGAGTTGATCATCGGAGTAGTCTGGGTGCCAGACATTACCGATTATCCCTGCCCCAGTATTGAGCCGTTGTTGTTTGCCGATGAAACGGCTCAGGCGTTGTTTGACAACTGTTTTGACATCACGGATGGTCCCGATGCACCCGATCTCGATTTTATTGAACTGGACCGGGAATTGGTTTGCATTATTACCAATGATGCTGAGTCCAATAATTTTGAGGAACAATATCAGGAACTTGATCTTAGGGCACCAGCCGATCTGCCGGAAGATCAGAAACTCTATAAGTTTGAGGGATACAAGGTTTTTCAATTGAATGGTCCTGAAGTTACCACCGCCGAAATCAACGATCCGGCCAAATCCAGACTGGTCTTTCAGACCGATATCCGCAACGGAGTAAGTCAGATCGTCAATTGGGTGGCGATGGCCCATCCCACCGAGCCCGGAAGACTGCTGTATGAACCCCAGGTAAAAGTCCTGGGTGCTGATGGCGACATCCGGCATACCTTTAAGATTGTCGAAGATCAGTTTGGCCGTACTGATCGCTCGCTGGTCAATCACAAGAAATATTATTACGTAGCCGTGGCGTACGCGTACAATAATTTTGATCTGTTTGACAGTCAGAACAATACCGGACAGCGTGCTCCCTATCTCGAAGGAAGGCGGAATATCAGGACTTATGTGGTCACACCGCGACCGATCACCGATAAGCAGCTTAATACTTCTTACGGGGAAGGACCATCGATTACCCGGCTGGATGGCACTGGAGCTGGAAACCGGTTTTTGCAGATCTCGGAAGAAAGCCGGGAGGCGATCATTAATGGCAGCTTCGATGGATCGATTACCTATGAAAACGGACAGGGTCCTGTTGAAGTCAAGATATACAATCCGTTGGATGTCGTCGAAGGCGAGTTTTTACTTTCTTTCAAAGACAGTGATCCCTCCGATGAAATCCTGGATAACGATGCGACCTGGATATTGGAAAATCTGACGAATCCAGGTTCACCATTAATGTCAGAGAATACGATCGAAAAACTGAATGAGCAGGTTTTTGGTCGCTATGGTTTTTCAATTTCGCTGGGACAAACGGAAGAAGCCGGCGATTTTAGTGCTCCCACCAACGGAGCTCTTGGAGCAGAGATTGAGTTTTCAGACCTAAATAATCCATGGCTTGGTTTCATCGGCGACCAGGATGGAATTTTCGATTTTGCCCAGACAAAGGTTGATGAACCAAATTTCAGGGATGACCCAAGGCAGCTATTTACCACTTCTTACAACGGGATCATTCCATTTTATCTGACCCGGTTTGCCTATGATCCCACCAATTTTTTCATCTCTCCGGCCTGGATTGACAACACAGCCGGAATGCAGATCGTGAGGGCCCGGATGGGAATGGATGATCTCAATAATGTGGATATTGTACTCACTCCCGATAAGAGCAAATGGAGTCGTTGCGTGGTGGTTGAAACTGCATCACCCTATTTTTTTAATCCGGGAGGTCTGGGAGGTTCAGATCTGAGGCCGGTTGGCAGGAGTAAAAATTTTGATCTCCGGGACAGTCCTTCTGTGGGGAAGGAAGATGCCAATGGTGATGGTCTGCCGGATACGGACGGCGACGGTATCGGGATGGGTTGGTTTCCCGGCTATGCGATTGATGTCGAAACCGGACAACGACTCAATGTCTTTTTTGGTGAAAATTCGATATACAATCAGGAATTTATTGATGCTTTCCTCCCGGGAAGAACGGCGGTAGGTGCCGATATGATGTGGAATCCTCTGGATAGTCTGACATTTAATGTTGCGATACCAGGTTATGGAGTCCTGCACTTGCAGGGGCATCATTATATCTATGTAACCCGGACACCCTACGATGAATGTGCCGATTTGCGGACCAGGCTGGATCCTGGCGTATTATTTACCCGGAAATACAATGCCCTGTCTCAGGTCACCTGGGCAGGAATTCCCCTCACCAACGGAGATGTGACCAGTTATGCGGAAGGATTGATTCCCAGCGAAGTAACGATAAAACTGAGGGTAAGCAATCCCTATCAGGTTGCGATGGGTACCGGATCCAATAACGGCCATCCACAGTACCGCTTCAAAATAGAAGGCAAAGCTTCTGAGGATTTGATTGAAGCCCGGGCACCCAGTGTCCTGGATGCAGTAAATGTCGTTCCAAACCCTTATCTGGCCTATTCAGCTTATGAGACATCGCAATTTACCAATACGGTCAAGATTACCAATCTTCCACCCAGAGCGGTGGTCACCATTTTTTCACTGGATGGAAAATTTATCAGGCAATACAAACGGGATGAACGGGGTATACTTCAGGATAGCCGGTCCAACCCGGGAATTGGGATCACTCAGATCACTCCTGATTTGGAGTGGAATCTGAAAAATGATAAAGGCATCCCGATTGCCGGAGGTGTATACCTGATTCACATCAACGGATATGAGTTGGGTGAACGCACCATAAAATGGTTTGGAGTAAATCGAAAATTTGATCCTTCGGGTTTATAGTATGATAATCAGACATTACAGCTTAATCGCCTTATCACTCCTTTGGATCAATACCAGTCTGATAGGAGGAAATCCTGACCGGCAGGGCGAAGCCGGGGCCTATGAATTGTTATTGAATCCCTGGGCAAGAAGCGCAGGACTACATACACTCAGTACGTCAATGATCCGGGGTGTGGAATCGATGCGCCTTAATGTTGCTGGATTGGTCCATATTCCCCAGACTCAGGTGCTTATCGGGCATACCCGGTATCTGGTAGGTACTGGTATCAATCTGAATGCCATTGGAATCGGACAAAAAATGGGCAAAAACGGGGTACTGGGGCTGAGTCTTATGGCGATGGATTTTGGAGATATCGATGTGACAACCACCGACCAACCTGAAGGTACCGGGGCTACCTATTCCCCCAATTTTTTTCACTTGGGTATTTCGTACGCCCATCTGTTTGACAATAAAGTGTCGGTAGGATTTACCTTGCGGGCAATTTCTGAAACGACGGCTGATCTGTCTGCTCAGGGAGTGGCCATAGACGCGGGTGTCCAGTATGTAACCGGTCCTAAAGACAATTTTAAGTTTGGGATTTCGCTGCGTAATGTGGGGACCCCCATGCGGTTTGGAGGGGAGGGTTTGTCTTTTCGGGCCAGAAATCCAGATGGAACGATCAACTATGATTTGTCATATGATCACCGGGCCGCCACTTTTGAACTTCCCTCGGTACTCAATATCGGAGCCTCGTACGATTTCCTCATCGACAGCAGAAACCGGCTTTCTGTTCTGGGAAATTTCACATCCAATTCTTTTTCAAGGGATGAAATCGGTGCAGGTGTAGAGTATGCCTTTAAGGAGATTTTGATGTTGCGGGGAGCATATCGTTATGACCTTGGTTCTCATCAGGATGTTGTGACTAACAATGTCTATTCCGGAGTAGCCGCCGGTATTTCAATCGAGGTTCCCTTTTCTGAAAAAAACAATACCAGACTGGCTATCGACTATGGTTACCGGGCAACCAGTACCTGGAACGGAACTCATAATTTGACATTGAGGTTTACTTTATAATATTATTGCCGTACTTTACCGTACCGCTGATTATTTTTAGACTCATACTGGAATGCTAACTGCCATAAAGTCCGGACTCACCGGATTTTAACAACAAGCAAAAACCATAAACGTTATAAGATATTTATAAAAGGGAAAGGATCCATGATCCATGAATTCTTTACCCACTGAAAAAAATTTGATATAAAGCCAGATTGACATGTCTAACTATACTTATTTAACCCAGGAAGGCTACGATAAGCTTAAAGTAGAACTGGAGCGATTGAAAACCGACGGCAGGGCTGAGGTCGCCCGGGCAATTGCCGAAGCCCGAGATAAGGGAGATCTTTCTGAAAACGCGGAATACGATGCGGCTAAAGATGCCCAGGGCCTTCTGGAGATGCGGATCAATGAACTGGAGCGTACCTTTGCCAATGCCAGGATCATTGACCGGTCACAAATCGATACCTCCAAAGTGACAGTACTTTCCAATGTTACCATTAAAAATAAGAAGAACGGTGCCCAAATGACTTATCAGTTGGTAGCTCAGGCTGAGGCCGATCTCAAGGCAAAGAAGATTTCGGTTAACTCTCCTATGGGTGAAGGACTTTTAGGTAAACAAATTGGAGATACCGCGATCGTGCAGACACCCAGTGGTGCCATCGAGTTTGAAATCCTGAAAATTTCGCTGTGATGGCTTCCATATTCTCAAGGATTGTGTCCGGCGAAATTCCCTGTCATCGAATCGCTGAAAATGACGAGTTTCTCGCCTTCCTGGATATTAATCCGTTGGCAAAAGGGCACACATTGGTCATACCAAAGGACGAAATCGACTATATCTTTGATATCGACGACGTTACACTGGCAAAAATGATGCTTTTCGCCAAGAAAGTGGGCCTGGCCCTTGAGAAGGCAGTACCTTGCGAACGGATCGGAATATCGGTCATCGGTTTGGAAGTACCCCATGCCCATATACATCTGATTCCGATCAATCATATTGGAGATATGAATTTTTCCCGTCCGAAGCTGTCCTTCAGTCAGGAGGAACTGGGTAAAATTGCGGAATCGATCCGCCATAATTTCTGACCGTCCAATCAGGAAGGTTTCGACAATCTGCCGGCTCGTCATTTTCTTATATTTGGTCAGGTAAAATCAGGTTCTGATGGCAATTTATGAATCAATGGTTGAGGCGAAAGCAAACAATGAGAAGAAGTTTGCCATGCTGATCGACCCCGATAAAGTCCGGATCCGTGAAATTGACCGTATTGTCGAAAGAGCTCAACAAGCCGGTGTTGATTATTTTTTTGTCGGGGGCAGCCTGATTGTCAACAACGGACTGGACGAATGCCTCAGTGAGATTAGAAAGAGATGCTCGATACCCCTGATACTTTTTCCCGGCGATTCGTATCAATTGAGCCACCGGGCCGATGCCATCTTGTTTTTGTCCCTGATTTCGGGACGAAATGCGGAACTTCTGATCGGAAAGCATGTGATTACCGCACCGTATCTCCGGTTAAGTCCGCTGGAAGTGATCTCCTGTGGATACCTTTTGATCGATGGAGGAGTCCCAACTACGGTTTCCTATATGAGCAATACCCAACCAATTCCTTCTGACAAGGATGATATTGCTGTCTGCACCGCTCTGGCTGGTGAGATGTTGGGCCTGAAGCTGATGTACCTTGAAGCGGGAAGTGGTGCTGTCATTCCGGTGACAAAGTCCATAATTGAATCCGTAAGTCAGGCTATCAGTGTACCCTTAATTGTGGGAGGTGGCATTGATTCAGCCGAAAAGGCTCTGACCAACGTAAAAGCTGGAGCCGATATTATCGTAGTAGGAAATGCTATCGAGAAAGATCCCGGATTGATCCAAGAAATTGCCCATGCTGTTCATTCGGTCACTCCGGTCTAGCCTGTTCCTGATCGGAATTTTAGGCGGATTTCCGCTGACTGCTCAGACATTTGGAGGTTTTAAACCATCAATCAGGTGGTCTCAAATCAATACAGATACGGTTCGGATCATTTTTCCGGAGGGGCTTCAGCCACAGGCTCAGAGAGTGGCCAATGCAATTCATTATCTCTATCGACATGAGAGAAACCAGATAGGCGACAAAGCCTTTAAAATCGACATCCTCCTCAATAATCAGACGACCATCTCAAACGGGTTTGTTTCCATTGCTCCCTGGAAGTCAAATTTTGCCACGACTCCGATGCAGGACAATTTCCAACTGACGTCACTGCCCTGGCTCGACCTGCTTGCATTGCATGAGTACCGGCATGTAATTCAGATGTCGACAGCCCGGCGGGGTCTGGTCAACGTTTTATATTACCTGTTTGGAGAAGAATCCTGGGCAGGCGCAGCCAACCTGAGTTTGCCGGGTTGGTTTACTGAAGGCGATGCTGTCTGGGCTGAAACTTACCAGTCCGCGCAAGGTAGGGGTAGGATTGCTTCCTTTCTGGAAGGCTACCGGGCTCTCAAATACAGTCAAACAAAATACCCATACCGGAAAGTGCGCAACGGATCACTGAAAGACTTTGTACCAGACCATTACCGCCTGGGGTATCTTCTGGTGAAATACGGCACCGATCACTACGGCGAGGACTTCTGGCGGGATATCCTGGTGGATGCAGCATCTTACAAAGGTGTTTTTTATCCTTTTGCCCGAGCAATGAAGAAGAATTCCGGCCTGAGCCCTTCCGGGATGTATGACCGTGTGTGGAAAGATCTGAGCGGGGATCAGACAGCACTACGGCAGGAAAGCAATGAAGGGTCCATCATAATACCGGCATCGGAACCCAAAATTTTCACAGACTACCAATATCCCCATCTGGCTGATGATTCCACCTTGATTTATTTTAAGCGTAGCTATGACCAGATCGGCAGGTTTGTCAGTTATGATTTGAAAAGAAAGATCGAAAAAACAATATTGGTCAGAGGGATCAGCATCGATCCTTACTTCGGGGGTAATGGCCATTATTTGGCCTGGAGCGAATACAGTGCAGATCCCCGTTGGTCCGAAAACAATTATTCCGACATTATTCTATACCAGATTCGTTCGGGAGTTCGCAGGCGGATAACCTATCGCCAGAAGTATTTCTCTCCGCAACCCAGTGCTGATGGGCTCAGGATCGCCTGTATCAGAGTAGATGAAACGGCCCAAAGCAGTCTTGTGGTAATCGACGGGGATCAGGGCAGGGTACTCCGGGAATTCCGCCATGAAAATTGGTTCTTCACTTACCCCCGGTGGAGTCAGGATGAAAAATCGGTCATTTCTGCCGTTCGAAATGAAAAAGGGGCCATGGCCCTCGTCAGGATTTCCCTGGAAACTGGAGAGGAAACGGTCATTGCACCTTTTCGCAATCGCATTCTGGGTATCCCTGAAGTCTACGGTGATGAGGTTTTTTATACCGCTTCGACTGAAGGAATGGAAAACATTTTTGCCACCCATCAGTTGACCGGAGCCACCAGACAGGTCACTGATGAACTCAACGGCGCCTTTCAGCCGGCAGTGGGTTCAGAAAGTCTGTATTATGTGACATTTCAGAAGATGGGCAATGTCATTAAGGCTTTAGACCGGAACCGGCATCAGAGAGAGTCTCCGGCTATACCATTTGAATTTGAAATTTCAAACGGCAGGAACGTACCTGATAGCCTGTCGGATGTTCTTTATCCGGTCACCGGATACAACCGTCTGTTGCACAGTTTAAATCCCCATACCTGGGGATTTAATATCGAGGATCCTGAAATCACAGCCAGAGTACTTTCCAATAATGTATTAAACAATGTCGAGGTATCTGCCGGGATATCATACAACTATGACAATCAGAATTACCGACCCTTTGCCCGTCTGTCGGTAGCAACCTGGTATCCCATGATTGACCTGGAGGCCAGTTCATTGAAGAGGTCAGCTTTGATCGAAGGTTTCAACCGTGACTGGACAGAAACCAATCTTTACGGTGGATTGTCGGTAGACTGGAACCTCTATTCAAAAAGTTACCGGCGAAGTATCAGTCCCTCTGTCGGCATTAGTCAGACCAGGCTGAACGGAGACGTGAATCTTACCATCACGTCGCTGACCGGACTATTGACGCTCAAACAACAGCAGATTAAAGCCCGCAAGAACATTTTTACCCACAACGGACAGTATCTCCAGTTGCGATATAACCAGGCCATTGATGAATATCTGGCGGAGCAGATCCAGGTAAGGACCGGTTTGGTCTTCCGGGGTCTGGGCATCAATCATAATCTGATCATCGAAGCAGATATGAAGAAAGATGTACGAGAGGCAGACTATCAGTTTAGTAATGGCCTTCATCATCGGGGTCTTGGAGTAATTGCCGGAGAAGAAGTGTACCGGATCAGTGCGGATTACCATCTGCCGGTATTTTATCCGGACTGGGGTTTTGGAGGACTACTTTATTTTTTCCGGGTCCGCATCAATCCTTTTTACGAAATTTCTTATTTGCGAAATGACGAACAGGCAAGTAATTACCAAAGTATAGGGGCAGAGCTGGTTTTTGACATGAATGCCGTCAATGAAGTGTCTTTCAGTCTGGGGCTGCGCTATGCCTATCCTCTGAATAGTCCGGTTTTGCCCGGATTTGAGATTTTTGTTCCGGTTTACAGATTTTAATATGGAAAAGGCCAAAGTCATCAAAAGTACCGGTAGCTGGTATACCATTCAGACCGAATCAGGTGAACAATATCAGGCCAGGATTATTGGCAAATTCCGGTTGCACGACATACCCCTGACCAACCCGGTGGCGGTGGGTGATGAGGTGTTATTTGAAATCGAGGAAGCGGGTGAAACCAATGCCCTCATTAAGGAAATCCTTCCCCGGAAAAATTACATCGTCAGGCAGTCACCCCGGAGAAAGCACCAGCTGCACCTGCTGGCGAGCAATGTTGATCTGGCTGTTCTGGTAGTGACCATGGTGGAACCCAATTTGAAACCGGGAGTCATTGACCGCTTTCTTTTGATGACTGAGCCCCATGACATTCCGGCTGCCATTGTTTTTAATAAGGCAGATCTTTACGGTGAAGGGGATTTGGATCTGTACGATTATTATAAGGTGGTTTATGAATCGATTGGATATCAGGTCTACCTGGTATCCTGTTTGACAAATCAGGGCATTGTAGACATTCGCAAGCTGTTGAAGGGCAAGACCACCATGATATCCGGGCAAAGCGGTGTCGGCAAATCCACCCTGATCAATACCCTGGCACCGGAGCTTGATCTTCGGACTTCTGAACTGTCGGACTATTCAGGTAAAGGTCAACATACCACTACCTTTGCAGAAATGTATGCTTTGTCGGATGGTTTCATCATCGATACACCCGGATTCAAAACCCTTTCATTCAATAATCTGGAGCCAATGGATGTAGCCCACAATTTCCGGGAGTTCTTTATTTTGTCTAAAGACTGCCGGTATCCGGACTGTACCCACCGTGATGAACCTCATTGTGCGGTTAAAAAAGCATTGGAGAAAGGAGAAATCAGTGAGATGAGATATGGTAATTATCTGAAAATTCTTGAGGAAATTGAAGACCAGAACTATTGGGAAAGGCACAAAGATCTCTGAAATGCAGCATAATGACCATTCCGGCATGGGACGGGAGAAAATCGGCATACATTGGTAACTTGTATTCCCACCAGATGATTCAATGAAACAACGAACAGTTAGATCATGACCTTAAAAGAATTTTTCCAGTTGCTCGCGGGCAATCCTGAAATCCTGATTTTCTTTTTTATTGCCTGTCCACTAACGGCACTACTAGCCAGCTGGCTGGGAAGGGGGGAGGGTCATATTTCACCCTGGAAATACATGTACTCAGCCCTGGTGTACATCATTTGTATTCCGGGGATATTTGCCGTTACCCTCAATATATATCTCTTTTTGTTTGAGCGACAGAGTGTATTTGACATGGATCTCTGGACTCAGGTATTGCCGGTAGTGTCCATGTTATTGACACTGTTACTGATCAGAAAAAATGTATCGTTCGATCAGATTCCCGGTTTCGGAAAGATCCATGGACTCATGCTGATGATCGGGGCCATTCTGATAATAATGTGGTTGATTGACCGGACACACATTATTGCCATAACCTTTATCCCTTTTTACCAGGTGATCCTGGCCTTTCTGGTCCTTCTGGCGATTGTTATGTTCGGCTGGCGAAGATTTACCGGAAGAGAGAGATTCTCCGAATAATAGAGACCTGCAGTCGACAGGTCTCCATTGTGATTCAGAATCTGGTTATCAGGCTTTTTTCAACAAATCGCGGATTTCAGCCAGCAGTTCTTCCTGGGTAGGTCCTGCGGGAGCTGATGGAGGTGCCTCTTCTTTTTTCTTCAAACGGTTTACATTTTTGACGATTAAATAGAGTACGAAAGCCATCAGTAAGAATGATATCAGGGCATTGATAAACAGACCGTAGCCCAGAGCAATACCCCCAGCTTCACGGACGGATTCGATGCTGGCGGTATTTACACCAGACATATCGAGTGGTTGTTTGAGGATTACAAATAAATTGCTGAAATCAGGACTGCCAACAATACTGGCGATCACCGGCATGATGATGTCATTGACCAGCGAATTTACAACCGTACCAAAAGCAGCACCAAGGATAAAACCAACAGCGAGATCAAGCATATTGCCCTTCATCGCAAATTCTTTGAATTCCTTTAACATGGCATTTCAATTAAGAGGTTAGTGTAATGAGTTGAAACACTGAATATAACGAAATTCAAAATGTTATACCTCATGTGCATGCAACCGGAAACCTTCCAAATACAAAAGGTAAGCTTTCCGGGAAAGTAACCGGATTCCCACAAATTCGAAAGATGCTATTTCTGTTCCTGTCTGATTTTATTGAGAGCACTACCGGCCTTTACCCAGCCGATTTGAGCCTCGTTATAGGTGTGGGTGAGTTGAAATTCTTCCTGGCTACCATCGGCATGGACAAGCCGGCAGGTGATGGGTTTGCCGGGAGCCATTTTATCAAAATCCAACAAATCTACCAGATCGTCCTGCCGGATTTTATCGTAATCGGCCGGGTTAACGAAAGTCAGTGCCAGCATACCCTGCTTCTTGAGATTGGTCTCATGAATCCGGGCAAAGCTTTTCACAACCACGGCTTTGACTCCCAGATATCGCGGTTCCATGGCAGCATGCTCCCGGGAAGAACCTTCACCATAGTTCTCCTCACCAAAGACCACGGTACCGATTCCGGACTTTTGATAGACCCGCGCAGAATCAGGTACCGGCATATACTTACCTTCGACATAATTGATCACATTATTTGCCTGATCGTTAAAGTAGTTGATCGCTCCAATAAAACAGTTGTTGGATATATTCTCCAGATGCCCCCGGTACTTCAGCCAGGGACCAGCCATGGAGATGTGGTCTGTGGTACATTTCCCTTTGGCTTTGAGTAATATGCGCATACCTTTCACCTGCTCCGGGGTGATCGCTTTAAACGGGGTCAACATCTGAAGGCGGTCGCTTTTCGGATCAACAATGACTTCAAGGTTTTCTCCATCTTCAGCCGGTTTCTGAAATCCGGCATCTTCAACATCAAAGCCCCTGGGCGGCAGCTCGAGGCCTGTAGGGGGTTCGAGTCTAACCGGGTTTCCATCCTCGCTCACCAGATTGTCGGTCAGGGGATTAAAAGTCAGATTGCCTCCCAATACCATGGCTGTTACAATTTCCGGAGATGCCACAAAAGCATGGGTTGCCGGATTGCCATCGTTTCGTTTGGAGAAATTCCGGTTGAAGGAGGTGATAATGCTGTTTTTACGGGAAGGGTCATCGGTATGCCGGGCCCACTGACCAATACAGGGTCCGCAGGCATTGGCCAGGACCACCCCTCCAATTTCTTCAAATACATCCAGAATGCCATCACGTTCGACCGTATACCGGATCTGCTCCGAACCGGGGGTGATGGTAAATTCAGATTTGACCCTGACCTTCTTATCCCGGGCCTGCTTTGCCAGTGAGGCAGCCCGGGTCAGATCTTCGTATGATGAGTTGGTGCAAGAGCCGATAAGACCAACCTCCAGTTTTTCGGGATAGCCGTTCTCTTTGACGGCATCGGCAAATTTGGAGATAGGCCAGGCAAGATCAGGAGTGTAGGGTCCGTTGATATGGGGCTCCAGCGTTGTAAGGTCGATTTCAATAACCCGGTCAAAATGCTTTTCCGGCTCAGCATAACATTCAGGATCACCGGTCAGGTGTTTTGCAACACTATCAGCCAGGGCTGCTACATCAGCACGGTCAGTGGCCTTGAGATAGCGACTCATGGCCTCATCATAACCAAAGGTCGAGGTGGTAGCACCGATCTCGGCACCCATGTTGCAAATGGTGCCCTTCCCGGTACACGACAAAGACTGTGCTCCCGGACCAAAATATTCGACGATGGCTCCGGTACCTCCTTTGACGGTCAGTATCCCGGCTACTTTGAGGATCACGTCCTTTGAGGAGGTCCATCCATTCAGAGCGCCGGTGAGTTTCACCCCTATTACCTTAGGCATTTTCAATTCCCAGGCCATATCAGCCATCACATCGACGGCGTCCGCCCCTCCTACACCGATGGCCAGCATTCCAAGGCCACCGGCATTGGGGGTATGTGAATCGGTACCGATCATCATTCCACCCGGGAAGGCATAGTTTTCCAGGACAATCTGATGAATGATCCCTGCCCCAGGTTTCCAGAAACCGATGCCATATTTATTGGAGACCGATGCCAAAAAGTCATATACTTCTGCATTGACGGAATTTGCTTTCCGGAGATCCGCTTCAGCACCGATTTCTGCCAGTATCAGGTGATCGCAATGAACCGTGCTAGGGACCGATACCGACTTCTTTCCAGCCATCATAAATTGCAACAGAGCCATCTGGGCGGTTGCATCCTGCATCGCCACCCGGTCGGGAGCAAAAAATACGTAATCTTTTCCACGGTTATAATTTTTCAAAGGTGATTCCGGATGTAAGTGGGCATAAAGAATTTTTTCTGTGAGGGTCAGTGGTTTCCCGATCACTTTTTTTGCTTCTGCGATTTTCGAAGGCAGACTCTGGTAAAAAGCCTTAATCATCTCAATGTCAAATGCCATGGTATTGTATTATTATTTCACTAAAATTCTGGGTCCCAAAAATAGCACATTTTAACCATCTCCCGGGTCGGGAGTGCCGCTATTTATTAATTAAACAAGGAATTATGCAGAAGGTTAAGAAGGGGTATCCTGTACTTGTTCGAGTCGGTCGAGAAGTCGGGCAGTGATTCTAAGAAAGTCCATTTCCGTGATGATTCCAGTCAATTCATTGAGTTCATTGACAACCGGAAGGGCACCAATGCGATTTTCCCTCATCAGCTTCATGGCCGTTCTTACCGTGGTTTCCGGAGTAACTGAAATGGGGTTTTTGATCATAATCTCCTCGACAGTAGTCGTGGTGTCTTCCTTTTTCTCGCGAAGGAGTTCCCGGATAATCAGCCGGCTGGTCACCAAACCCAGCAGGCGGCCTTTTTCATCTTCCACCGGCATATAGCGAATTCTTCTCCAGTCCATCATCTCGCCAACCAGGTCGATGATGTCTTCCTTTCGTGCTGTAAACAAATCGGTAGTCATGCATTCACCCACCGTCAACGCCAGAGGTTTGTACTCGGTTAAGTCACCTGATTCTGGACCCGGCCACTGATGAATCGGAATTTCCTTCAACTGATTTTGTAAAGTAGTTGCGGTAACAATGGTTAATGCCTCGTCTTTTCCCACTTCATTGAGCAGCTTGGTATATCCCCTCAGGAGCCATCGTGCACCATTCATGTGTCTGGTTGCCCGTCCTTCAATCACACCCAGATAACGGTCGATATCCGCTGGTTCAATCTGACGAAGTTCCAGTCCCTTACGGGCCAGGGGCAGTAATTGGGTTTTTACCAGATCGACGGCTGAGATTTTGGTATCGTCTAGCCAGCTAAAAGTGGTGTCGATGCCGTAACTGGCGGCCTTAATAAAATTGTCCCGGGCTTCGGCAAATAATATGTGTTGCGTAATGTCGCTGTATTCTTGCTTAAAGGCAACCATCAGGCCCAGCCAGAATGCTGCATTTGCTATCTCGTCCAGTACCGTAGGCCCGGAAGGGAGGATCCGGTTTTCGATCCTTAAGTGAGGTTTGCCATTACCGGATATTCCGTAGCATGGCCGGTTCCATCGGTATACTGTCGAATTGTGCACCTGGAGGGCCTTGAGTTTAGGTACCTCACCGTTGGCAACTTTTTTCAGGGAATCCTCCTGAATATCGCTGCTCATCAGCACCCGGTAGCGGGCAATATCATCTTTGTAAATATCGAGAATGCTTTCCTGTAGCCAGGCATTGCCAAAATCAACACGGGGTGCCCGTTCTCTCATATGCTTGTGCGATGACCTCGTGTCAATCGACTGCTGAAACATGGCGATCCGCGATTCATGCCATAACCTTCTTCCAAATACCAGGGGTGAATTTGCAGCAATTGCCATCACCGGTCCTGCCAGGGTTTGGGCAATGTTGTACATCCTGACAAAATCCCCCGGTGACACCTGCAGATGCACCTGAAAGCTGGTATTGCAGGCTTCCAGCATTGGTGAATCGTGCTTGATTATCAGCTCATCAATACCGGTAATTCGCAATTCGTATTCACTACCGAGCAACTGCTGATTGATGGCATTCATAAGAGCCTGATAGCGCTCTTTTGGGGTTAGGTTTGACAGTGAGAGATCCGATTTGCGTAATGTAGGTAAAATTCCTGTCAACAGAGGTGCTACCTCAAGCTTACGGAGATTTTCCCGGATAATGTTTAAACGCTCATTGGTCTCCTTTTCAAGTTGGCTGAGGCATGTTCCGTCAAACTCACGTGGAGTCAGGGTAATTTCGAGATTGAAAAGAGCAAGCTCCGTTTCGAGCCAGTCGTATTCCTTCATCTGTTCTATCGCCTTGAGGGCTACAGAAGCCGGTTTCTGGTTATTGTCAATCAACACCATCTCCTGCTCGGCGCCAATACGCGTAATATCCTCCTCAAACCAATTGGATTTAAGCATTTTTTCCAGGGCATGGACATCATCGAGGAGTGACCGGATAAATGCTCTCAGTTCCTCTTTATCATTGGGCAAATGGACCTTCTGTTCACCCATAGGGTTATCTTAACGATTTGATCTCTGTTAAGTTAGGGCAAGTAACGATTAATTTGACAATAATAACAGGCATATTAGTGTAAGAGCATCGTACCGGGCTGAAAAAACCGGATCTGAAAAGAAAAACCCCCGGCAGACTTTGCCAGGGGTCATTTTTTGTGTGAAGTAGTTCGGATACTAAACGGCCAAAGCAGTTCTTCTGCTGTAACTGAGAATACTATCCAGGCATTTACGGGATGGAGTAAAAGTTACTTTCGGTAACTCCCTGACTGCCTTTTTAAGCATTAAGTACTCCTCTGCGAGTTCAAAATCGTCAGCGATTTCTTCCTGCAGTTCCAAGGTCTGGACATGCGAAGTCTCATGGTAAACCAGCCGAACTAAATCGTTAATAGTGTAGTTTTGCGTCATACAATAAGCTTTGGTTAATAAACATGCCATATTAACTATCCACTCCGGTGAAATATTGCGTATCCAGCCACTCTTATTTGTTAAATTTTTGGATTCAACTTGCTCATATACAGAGGAATCTGTATATAATCAACATGTGAGCGGTAAAAGGAGTTTTTGTCAATTGGGGAGATTTACAGGTCAGGTTCCTCGTTTTCGAGCTCCCTGGAGGGGTTCCATAAAAGTTCCTGGAAATGTAAGACCTGATCATTGACTATGGTTACCCCTTCTCTTTCCAGGCGTTCCTGCATTTTTTCGGGTGGATTAAAATGATGTCTGCCACTCAATTCCCCCATCCGGTTTACCACCCGGTGAGCCGGCACATCACTTCCTTCCGGCAATTGTTTTAAAGCCCAGCCAACCATCCGGGCAGAGCCTAAAGCCAGATAATCGGCGATCAGGCCATAGGTAGTGACGCGTCCCTTTGGAATCCGCTTCGTAACTTCGTAAACCCAATCGAAATAATGTTGCTCACTCACAGCCAATGAAACTGATTGCTGCCAATATAAGTAATTTGACGGATGCCCGTTTTTTTGCCGTCTATCAGCCGGACCTGTTGGTGATACCATTGACCGACTCCCGGGATCTCGGATCACGGTTGGTTTGGTTTAGACAGGTACAACCCTGGATAGAAGGTCCTTCATGGGCGGTCAGCACAGGCGAAGATTTCAATCCGGCAGATTTGCAGGATTTACTCGGCGCCGGCATAAACATCATCGTATTTCATGGAGATGCTCATCAGTTGACGCCAGCCGAAGGATTCCAGTATATTTATCAGGGAACAGTGGATCAGATCAACCGGCTCGGTGCTGATGTATCCAGGTTCTTTGCCGTCATCGTCACGGATGCCGCATTCAACATTGATGGTCTGGTGGACCTCCCGGCTGAGCGATATGCTTTGGTTAATAATGTGGATGACTGGTCTGCTTTGACTGCTTTTTCAGGTAAAATTTCCGGACTGGTTGTGTTGGGAAGTAACGAGGAAAAAGTGGGTATGAAGTCTTTCGAAGATCTCCATGATCTATTGGAAAACCTATATGGTTAGCTCAGGTGTTGCCGGACGAGTTGTGCCAGCAGTTTTCCATCGATCCGCCCAGCCGCCCTGGAAGTAGCCAGACCCATCACCGATCCCATATCTTTCATCGAGGATGCTCCGGTTTCCTGAATCAGGGCGGTAACAAAAGCTTTTGCCTCTTCCTCTGACATAGCCGCCGGCAAATATTTTTCAATGATGGCTATCTCATCAGCTTCTATCTTCGCCAGGTCTTCCCGGTTTTGTTTCCGATAGATATCCAGCGATTCCTTTCGGGACTTGACCAGCTTTTGCAGCAATTTGATTTCTTCGTCCGCATCAATCGGAGTACCCGAACCATCGGTTTGCCTGAGAAGGATAGCTGATTTAATGGCTCTGATGGCGCGCATGGCAGCCTGATCTTTGGCTTTCATGGCAGTTTTTAGATCTTCCATGATGCGTTGTTCCAGACTCATGATTTCCTGATATTTGATTAAGGCAAAGATATCATTCTCCTACTTAGCTCAAGAAAGTCATCGACGGATAATTGTTCGGGTCTTAGCGTCAGAACGGGATCATCTTCGGGAATCAGGCCCGGCCAGACGGTCTTGAGAGAATTGCGTAACATCTTTCTTCGTTGATTGAAGGCGAGTTTGACCACTTGTCTTAAGGTGCGTTCCAGCGGTTTCTCCAAGTGGACATCACCTTTGTGAATTAGCCGTACAACAGCAGATTGTACCTTGGGAGGGGGGGAAAAACACTGGGGAGGGACGGTAAAGAGGATTTCCACCGAGTAGAAAGTCTGAAGCAATACACTTAGGATACCATAGGTTTTACTACCATGACGGGAAGCAATCCGATCGGCAACCTCCTTTTGAAACATCCCGACCATCTGGGGGATTAATTCCTTAAAATCCAGCATTTTAAACAGAATCTGGCTGGAGATGTTATAGGGAAAATTACCAACGAGATAAAATGGGCGGTCAAATAACGCCGGTATGTTGACCCGGAGAAAATCAGCATGCAGGATTTGGGCGTGATGTGTTGGAAACCGGTTGCGGAGAATTTCGATCATGTCGAGATCAGTCTCGATCATGATGAGATCGGGAAACCTCTCAAGAAGAAACTGGGTCAGCATGCCTTTACCCGGACCCACTTCTGCTACGGCACAACCTTCCTGCATGTCCAGAATGGATGCGGCAATTCTTGAAGCAATCGATGGTTGAGTCAGGAAATGCTGACCGAGGCTTTTTTTGGCTTTCATTGTTGGGCCTTAAAAATAGTCTATCTTCGCCATTTGTTGGTCAATGATATGCGCCATGAGTAAAGTAAGAATAGGAATTACCGTCGGAGATATTAATGGAATCGGCCTGGAGGTGATTATTAAAAGCCTGGCCAATCCCAAGATGCTGGATCTATGCATTCCCGTTATTTACGGATCTTCGAAAGTGGTCTCTTACCACAAGAATATCGTCCGGCCCAGTGAATTCAATTACCAGAGTTCTTCCAATGCTCATCATCTGAGTTCGGAGCGTATCAATCTGATCAACTGTTGGAACGAAGATGTAACCATCAATCTGGGTACTCCCAGTAAGGAAAGTGGAAAATTTGCCTACATCTCCCTGGATCAGGCAACCCAGGATCTGAAGAATGGATTGATCGATGTAATGGTCACGGCTCCCATAGACAAATATGCCATGTCGCTGGCCGGTTTTCCTGCGACAGGACATACAGAATATCTGACAGATCAGTTTGGCGCACCCAATAGCCTGATGCTGATGGTTAGCGATGATCTCCGGATTGGACTGGTGACAAACCACCTTCCTGTTTCGGAAGTGGCTCATGTGCTGACTAAAGAGCTCATTGTGGAGAAAGCGACCATCTTTTATCAAAGTTTGCAGATCGATTTCGGAATAGAGAAACCCCTGCTGGCCCTTCTGGGCTTGAATCCACATGCGGGTGATCAGGGCCTGATCGGCACGGAGGAAGAGACGGTGATCAAACCTTCGATCGCCATACTCAAAGAAAAGGGGATGTTGGTCGGTGGTCCTTACGCGGCTGATGGATTCTTTGGTTCTTCAAACTTTCGGCAGGTAGATGGTATACTGGCTATGTATCACGATCAGGGATTGATACCTTTTAAGACGCTGAGTTTTGGTCAGGGAGTCAACTTTACAGCCGGACTGCCTATAGTACGAACATCACCCGATCATGGCACCGGAACCACCATAGCAGGACGCAATGTTGCGGATGAGAAGTCATTTTTGAAGGCCCTCTATCTTGCCATGGATATTTGGCGTCACCGTCAGGATCGTCATGAGTCCCGCAAAAACCGGCTCAAAATGGGTACCCTTGTTGAGGAGGAAGAAGGTGATTCGCTTCCGGAAGAGTTTTCAGACCAGTAGAAAAAAAGCGATAGCGATAAAAAGGGAAAAATCAATAATTTTGCATTCTCATAATCGAAGCCGATGGAAAAAACGACTGAAAAAACCAGGTATTCAGATGACGAGCTCAAAGAGTTCGAAATCCTGATCGACGAAAAACTAGCCAAGGCGAAAGAACAACTTAAGTTTTACCTGACCCAATTGGAAGAGCTGGCTGATAACCCAGACACCAAAATAAAGGGTCTCGATGACGGTATTGGTTCGATTGAGAGTGATCGCATTACCGCGATGGCTTCGAGGCAACAGAATTTGATCCAGCATCTTGAAAACGCTAAGATCCGCATTAAGAACAAGGTATACGGCATTTGCCGGGAAACCGGTAAACTGATCAGTAAGGAAAGACTAAGAGCCGTGCCCCATGCTACTTTAAGTATCGAAGCAAAACAAAAACAATAGAGAGGTATCTTTCTGAAAACTCACATTAGTTTGAACTTATCCAAAGATCAAAAGCTGGGCATACTTGTACTGGTTGTTCTGATCATCGATCAAGCATCGAAAATCTGGGTGAAAACCCATATGGAATATGGGGATCAAATCTCCATTTTTGGATTCGATTGGGCATTCATCCATTTTGTAGAGAATAATGGAATGGCGTTTGGAATAACGCTGGGGGGTAAAATGGGCAAATTATTCCTGAGTCTGTTCCGGATCGGAGCAGTTGCCTTTCTAATATATTATATCCGGAAACTGATTCAGATGGGAGCGAGTATGGGCCTTTTGCTATGCTTTGCCCTGATTCTTGCCGGTGCCGTCGGCAATATTCTGGATAGCGCTTTCTATGGACTGATTTTCTCGGAATCTTCTTATCATGGAGGACTCGCAGAGTTATTTCCTGAAGAAGGTGGCTATGGTGGCTTTTTGTACGGTAAAGTGGTTGATATGTTCTACTTCCCTATGATTGACACCTATTTGCCTGACTGGTTACCTGTTTGGGGAGGAGAGCGATTTCAGTTCTTTAAACCCGTTTTTAATGTTGCGGATTCTTCCATTAGTATTGGCATTGTAAGCCTGCTCTTGTTTCAAAGGCAGTTTTTTAAATCTCAAACCACTCCCGAAGCAGAGCAACAGCAGCCACAAGGAGCTGCTGCTACGGTAAATGTCGAAGAATAGTAAAGGTATCTTTAGGGCACTTCTAAATACCTCTGAAATTAGGCAAATTCAAAAAGAACCAAGCGAGATTGAGGAGCGAACTCCCGACCTCCAGGGCGGCAGCAAAGGTCTGGGGGACCTTTGATCGACGAAACCACTGTGTGGGTGGGTGAGCATCGCGAAGGTTATTTTTGAATAGCTTATCCGTAGATAAGCGGTTGACAATTGAATGGGGTTTTTAGAGGTGCCCTTTAATCAATAGACCTTGTTGAGTTCTCCCGGAAAGACAGGTTAGGGTCGACCATAGAAATGGTCAATGGCAGTCTGAGCAACTTCAAGAGCCTTATAGTTAAGCGAATAATGGATAAATTTCCCATTGCGTTCCGCATAAACCAGTCCGGCCATTCTTAAAATTCGCAAATGTTGGGAGGTAATCGATTGCTCTATCTGGAGAGTATTATAGATCTTATTGACGTTGATTCTCCGGTGCTGATCGATGAATTCAAGAATTTTTAATCTCAGGGGATGGGCCAATGCCCGTACGATTTCACAAGAAAGGTCTAATTTCTCATGATTGAACGTAACCTTAGTCCTGTTCATAAGTGTAGTATTTTTCTTAGTTTGAAATGCCTTAGTCAGGACAAATATGCATTAAAAAAAATTCATATACAACATTCTCAAATAAAAAAATGCTGTAATATGATCTCATTACAGCATTTACATAAATCTTTGGAACAAAGTTGCAGTAAAATTATAGGTAATTATGTACAAGTTCTTGATATCAAACGCGTTTGATTTTATAAGTTTAAACAGCAAGTTCTTCTACGAGTTTTGAAATCTGGGCGAGCCGGCTCTTATCTAAAGAGTAATAAATAAATTTACCCTGTCGATCAGTCCGAACCACCCCTGCACGTCTTAAGATGGCCAGGTGTTGGGATGCAACAGATTGTTCCAACCGAAGTTTGATATAAATGTCAGTAACTGTCATGGATTCACCTTCCTCCAAGAGATCAATAATTCGTTGCCGTAGCTTATGATTTACAGCTCTTAGTACGAGGACGGCTTTTCGCAGTTCTGCATAATCCAGAAGGATGTCCTTCTTTCCATGCTTCAGCGTGACATTTTCGTTCTTCTGCTTTCTCATATCTAAGTATTTTACAATTTTTGGAATCCTCTCAAACCAATACCAAAACTGTACCAAAATTTATCATACGACCGAAGAACCCGCCGTCATCATTGAATAGTACGTCGATAAAGATACAACAAATCTTAATATTTTCATATATGTAACTCACAGATAATCTATATTATAGAACTTTACGAGGTTGGGTAATATGTGGTGATTTGAGGTAATTTGGTTTAAAGTGCCTTATGACACAATAATCTTTTTTAATATGTTTTGCCCAGGCCAGGCCCAAAATATTGGTGGCCGAAGTGTTGGTCAAACAGATATCCACGGGCTCTTCTGCACAGATTTCCTGGTATTTTTGGCTGCCGCTTCCACAGAAGATCACCTTGGCTGGCTCTTTCAGGATTGAACGATGCCATTGTGGAAACAATGATACTACCTGTTCCGGAAAAATGACATGCAAAGAGCGATCAAAGATAGCCCCATAGACTTCTGCCTTTCGGGCTTCTATCATCGGAATGCAGTAGTCGGCGTCCGGGTTCATGTCGAAAGCAGCATGGGCCAATCCTGCCAGGGTACTGACTGCGATCAGTGGAAGATCCAGGGCAAAGCAAATAGCCTTGGCAGTGGATACTCCCACCCGTAAACCGGTAAAAGATCCGGGTCCCTGGCTAATGGCGACTCCTGCCAATTCGGACAAACCGATTTCAGCATCTTTGAGACAATCATCGATGTGTTGAAGTATCATGGACGCATGATCATTGGGAACGCTACTCTCCCTTACGGATACCGGTGTAGTTCCGTTCCTTCCGATGGCTACAGAACAGATCGAGGCGGATGTCTCAAGGCATAAAATCATAGCTGGTTTTCCTCAGCAATCATAACATTTTCTACAAATACCGCAGCGTGACAACATGCAATCGAGACCCTGAATGATAAAGACCCTCCAAACCTGCATTTGACGGGCACCGAAGAGACAAACTCAGTCAGAACACCTGCAGAGAAGTCAGGTATTCATAGCTTAATTTTTTCTCAGGTATCGATTATATACTTCGGGCTGATTCAATATATCAGTGGCCGTTTTGATGTCTTTGTCGTTTTGCAGCGTTTTTTCAATCCGGCCAGTCTGATAATGGTACCGGCCCACAATTTCACGTTCGAGGAGTGCAATGATTTCATCTCTATTCTCGAGCAGATCATCGGCTTTGTCCTGGGCTATTTTGGTCCGGATTTCTCCGACATTGGTCTTTAACAGCTCAGTAAAATGGTCTTCATCGGCGGCCGCTAAAAGATCATCCAGCTCTTTTTCAGTTTTGGTTTTGAAGTCAATCTGCTTGTCGTGCACAAAGTCCACAAAGTCTTCAAAATCTGTAAATCTGAATTCTCTGGCCGGTCCGATGTCCGGATTCTTTTGTCGATACAGTGTGGCATAGTGAAAGATCAAATCATTATCAAGGAGGAATTTGATGATGGCAGACTGGTTTTTATCACCCGTCAATACATCGGGGATGATACCTCCCCCATCCAGTACTTTCCGGCCTGCCCGGGTTTTAAATGCTGCCCTTTGTTCTTCCGGCACATCAACAGGTTCTCCGTCCTGATAACTTACACTTTGAATACAGCGGCCACTAGGTATGTAGTATTTGGCTGTGGTCAGTTTCAGTCTGGCATTATAGTCCAGGTCGACGGTGTTCTGCACCAGGCCTTTGCCATAAGTCTTGTCACCCAGGATGACCCCACGATCAAGATCCTGAACAACGCCACTGACGATTTCCGAAGCGGAAGCTGTAGATTTATTAGTCAGGATCACTAAAGGTAAGTCTGGTACCAGTGGATGATCCGTAGTGTTGAAACTGCGGTCACGGTCTCTTACTTTACCCTTGGTGGTCACCACGACCTCATCTTTGGGGATGAAAAGGTTGCTGATCGACACCGCCTCCCGCAAATACCCACCTCCATTATTTCGCAAATCAAAGATCAACCCTTTCATGTCCGGATGCTCCTTTTGCAGGGTTTGAATCGCATTGGCGACGTTTTTTCCGGCATTATTGGTGAAGGTGGTCAATACCACGTAACCGACATCATCTGTAATCATTCCGGAGTAAGGTACATTCTTGACATCAACTTCATCCCGCTTGACTGTTACTTCCCGGTCCTGATCTTCTCCGGGTCTCCGGATGGTGATGGTCACTTCCGTACCAGGAAAACCTCGCAAGATATCGTTGACTTCATCCGTTTTCTTTCCTTTGACATCTTTGCCTTCTACCGTAATAATCATATCTCCAGCCTGCAAACCTGCTGCAATAGCTGGCCCACCTTCATAAGTATCAACAATGGTTACATAATCACCCATCTTTCGGACATTGGCACCGATCCCGTCATACTTTCCTTCTGCCATATAGCGGTAACTCTCGATATCCGATTCAGAGATGTAGTTGGTATAGGGATCCAATGTTTCCAGCATTGCTTCAATACCAATTCGCATCAGTCTGGATGGATCTATATCATCCACATAGTGGGTGTTGAGCTCACGATAGACATTCGTGAAGATTTCCAGGTTCTTGCTGATTTCAAATTGTTTGTTGTCTCCTTCTATAAAAGCGGTCAGACCCACCAACAACAGGGCAAACAAAGAAAGTTTGAAGTATTTCATCGGTATGACTATTAATAGTAAATCAAGTAAATAACGTACCTGATCTTTGACTTGTTTCGCAAAACAGAAAGATCACTGAATAATTTGCACTGGTCACTATATCCCTAGCCCTGAGTCAGTTAGAAATTGAACGAGAGTGTCCTTTAAAACCGTTGGTGCATCTGCATGCACCCAATGCCCTGCCTCTGCGATGGTCGTCACTTTAGCTTTGGTAAACCACTCACGAATATTCTTCTCCCCTCCCGCTGTGATATAGGTCGAGCGAGCACCTTTTACAAAAAGTGCAGGGCCCTGATAGGGATGACCCTGATACTGCGGTATAGCCAGCAGATGATCATAATTGGCCTCAATCGCAACCAGATTTAGTTTCCACCGATACCCTCCCTGTTTGTTACGGGTCAGATTTTTTATAAGGAATTGGACAATCGCAGGATTGTCGATTTTCGCGCTTAGTTGATCAAACACCTCCTGCCGGTCTGATATTTCTTCAATGGGTACTTCTTTCAGTGCTTGCAGGATCTCTTCATGTCCGCCTGGATACTCCACAGGAGCAATATCAATAACAATCAGGGCCTTGACCAACTCCGGATGCATTAATGCGAGTTGCATGGCGGTCTTGCCTCCCATACTGTGACCAATAACCACTGCACCTTCATACATCCATTGGGATTCCATCGTTTCCCTGAGATCTTCTGCCATCGAAGGATAATCCATATAATCGCTCCAGCCAGATTTTCCGTGATTTCGCTGGTCGATCAGATAGACCAGGTAATCCCGGCTGAGGTCCTTCCCAAAGGATTGCCAGTTATCCAGCATCCCAAGCATCCCATGCAGAATGATGATGGGTTGTCCTGAACCAAATGATTTAAAATGAAGTTGCATATCATGGCCGGTTGAGATCCAGAAAGCGGAATGATACCAAAATCTTTTATTATTGCACCGGTCTGAAGTTATGAGTTTTAAGTTAGAATCACCTTTTGTGCCAACCGGTGATCAGCCGGAAGCAATTGAACAACTTACCCAGGGCATTCTCAGCAGAGAAAAAGCCCAGGTTTTACTGGGTGTCACCGGTTCCGGCAAGACGTTTACCATCGCCAATGTCATTGAGAAGGTGCAAAAACCCACCCTGGTACTGACCCATAACAAGACATTGACCGCTCAGCTTTATTCGGAGTTTTTGTCTTTCTTTCCCCACAACTCGGTGGAATACTTCGTATCCTACTACGATTATTATCAGCCGGAAGCGTATATCTCGGTTTCCGATACCTATATCGAGAAGGATCTTTCCATCAATGAGGAAGTGGACAAATTGCGACTGAGAGCTACTTCCTCGTTGCTGTCCGGAAGACGTGACATCATCATTGTCGCCTCGGTTTCCTGTATATACGGAATGGGAAATCCGGAAGACTACAAAACGGGAATCATCCGTCTCTCCAAAGGACAAAATCTGCCGAGGAACACCTTTCTGTATTCGTTGGTGGATAGCCTCTACTCGCGTACGGAAACGAGATTTGACCGGGCAACTTTCCGGGTAAGGGGTGACACAGTGGACATCAATCTGCCCTATGTAGATTATGGGTATCGAATCAGCTTTTTTGGAGATGAAATCGATGAAATCCAAAGGATTGAAACAGAGAGTGGAAAGCGCATCGAGAACCTTGATCATGCGGCAATTTTTCCGGCAAACCTGTACGTAGCACCAAAAGACAGGATGAAAGGGGTTCTGGAAGACATCGAAGATGAACTTCATGAACAGGAGCAGTATTTTGAAAAGGAATCACGATATATCGAGGCCAAACGTATTAAGGAACGGGTTACTTTTGACCTGGAAATGATGCGCGAGCTGGGTTATTGCAACGGGGTTGAAAATTATTCCCGGTTCTTTGATGGACGGATTCCAGGTTCCCGGCCGTTTTGTTTACTGGATTACTTTCCGCAGGATTTCCTGATGGTCATCGATGAAAGTCATGTGACCATACCTCAGATCAGAGGTATGTGGGGAGGTGATCGCGCCCGCAAGTTGAATCTGGTCAATTACGGGTTTCGCCTGCCCTCGGCCATGGATAACCGGCCATTGAGTTTCAGCGAGTTTGAAGACCTGGTCAATCAGGTCATCTATGTGAGCGCCACTCCGGGTGATTATGAACTTGAACAGACCGGTGGCCTGATCGTGGAGCAGGTGGTACGACCTACCGGCCTTCTGGATCCACCCATCGAAGTGAGGCCGAGTCTGAATCAGGTAGATGATCTTCTGGAAGAAATCAATAAACGGATTGAAGCCAAGGAACGGGTCCTGGTGACAACGCTGACCAAGCGGATGGCAGAGGAACTCACCAAATATCTGACCAGGCTTGATATTCGCTGCCGGTATATTCACTCGGAAGTTGACACCATGGAAAGAGTCGAAATCCTGCAGGATCTGCGCCAGGGCAATTTTGATGTGCTGATCGGGGTCAACCTCCTTCGGGAAGGTCTGGACTTACCGGAAGTCTCCCTGGTTGCCATCATCGATGCGGATAAGGAAGGTTTTTTGAGAAATGACCGGTCATTGACCCAAACTGCCGGAAGAGCTGCCCGGAATGTGAATGGTCTGGTGATTTTTTATGCCGACAAGATTACCGAATCCATGCAACGAACTATTGAAGAGACCAACCGGCGACGGGCCAAACAAATGCTCTATAATGAAGAGCATCAGATTACCCCTCAGTCGGTTCGGAAATCGATCGACGCCCGTTCGATCCTGGATATCCGGGGTCAGGGAACTGCCAAAGCCTATATTGAAAAGGATGAAGCCAATATTGCAGCGGATCCGGTGGTGCAATACATGAACCGGGATCAGATTGAAAAGGTGATCATGGAGACAGAAAGAAAGATGAAAGAGGCAGCCAGAGAACTCGATTTTATTACTGCTGCGCAGTACCGGGACGAGCTTTTCGCACTCCGAAAGCGATTGAAATTGCTGTAGCTGACTATTGCTGACCCTAAAGTCCACCTCCGGCCTTTCTAAAAAGAATTCCGTCACATCGCTAAAGTCCTCATGATTCCCCTATTTTTGCAATTTAACCAGGCAAGAAATGGCTACACCGGTAAGCATCGCATTTCATACGTTGGGCTGCAAACTCAATTTTGCCGAAACTTCGGCCATTCAACAACAATTTGAATCTGCCGGCTATCAGATCAGTCCTTTTGATAAGGGCGCCGATATCTGTGTCATTAATACGTGTAGTGTCACCGATTTTGCCGACCGGAAATGCCGGAAAGCTGTTCGTCAGGCCCTCAACCGCAATCATGGTTGCAAGATTGTAGTCATTGGTTGCTATGCTCAGCTCAAACCCGATGAAATTGCCGACATCGAAGGTGTAGACCTGGTGCTGGGAGCCGCGGAAAAATTCAACTTGTTGAAATATGTCGATCGTCTCGATAAAGCGCCGGGGAAAGGATGGGTCAAGGCCGGAGATATAAGCAGTGTTGGGGATTTTACGGATGCATTTTCCTATGGTGACCGGACCCGTTCGTTTCTCAAAATACAGGATGGTTGTAATTATAACTGTTCGTTTTGTACCATACCACAGGCCAGGGGTCGCAGTCGCAGTGACTCGATGGAAAATATACTGACCAATGCCCGAGTGATTGCAGATAAGGGTGTCCGGGAGATTGTACTCACCGGAGTTAATATTGGAGATTTTCGGGATCCAGGCTTTGACAAAGTCCGGTCAAGGCAAAACGGAAGATTTTTACATCTGCTGAACGAACTGGAGAAGATTGAGACCGTTGCCCGTTTTCGAATATCTTCGATCGAACCCAATCTGTGCACGAATGATATCATTGACCTGGTGGCGTCATCCGGTAAGTTCATGCCACATTTCCATATGCCGCTCCAGTCGGGAAATGACCAGATACTCAAAAAAATGCGAAGACGATATACCCGGGATCTTTACCGTGAACGGGTAGCCTACATCCGGAAACGTCTTCCCCATGCCTGCATTGGTGCCGATGTGATTGTCGGTTTTCCCGGAGAGAGCGAGGAAGATTTCCAGGTAACCTGGCAGTTCCTGACAGACCTCGACATCAGTTATCTTCATGTATTTACCTATTCAGAACGCAGCAATACTTCTGCTGCTGCAATGCCTGACCCGGTACCAGTGAAACTCAGGAGAGATCGAAATGAACAACTCCGGATCCTGTCATTCAGAAAACAACGCGAGTTTTACCGGAAGCATCTGCACTCGCGACGGATGGTCTTGTTGGAAAAAAGCAGGAAGGGAGGGTTCTTAACCGGATTCACTGACAATTATATTAAGGTGGAAATTCCAAAGGACATGGGTCTGCAGGTTAACCAGATTCATTCTTTATATCTGAATGATCTATCGGATGATGGACTGGTCAAGGCAGAAATCAGAAATGAAATCCCATGGTCAGCAACATCATAACCGGCCGGGTATTATCGGTTTTATTCAGGAAATCGGAAAATCCTGGTTCAAGACCCAAATCAATGGAAAAAACAGCCAGGTCGAATCCGGTTGCCAGATGTAGACCAAACTGACCATTGTTGAAGTCTTCGTAGCGAATATTGCCCATGGCACCGGCTATGAAAGTAAACGCTCCGGCAGCGGAAAGTCTCCAGTTAAAATGTCGCCTGCTGAGTATCCGGGTTTCGATTCCTCCGGTTGCTTTCAACATTTCAAAGCCATTTCTCACCTTAAAAAACCGGGTTTCTTCGGGATGAGATTGCGATTGGAAGTGCAATCGTGCGTAGTAAGCACCCAGTTTAAAATAGGTATTGTCTTCGGCACCCAACCGGATCTCCAGTCCCAGGAGATTACCTGCCTGACTGCGTTCAAAAATTGATTGATCGTCCCGGAGATAATCATTCCAGATTAAACCAGCCTTTATTACGGCTCCCCCTGATTGATTAAAAGCTTTGAAGGGAATTATAATTAAGCAAACAATCCAAAGGGAGTATCTCATATTCCAAACGATGAAGACAACTCACAGGATTTAACTTTAGACAGGGAGCAAAAAATAAGCGCCAGTTTCTTACGATCTGGCGCCCATTCACCCTTACAACAAAATTTGATTATAATGAGTCAGAATCGCAACTCATGACTCGTTTTCAGTTCCAAATGTAAAAATGGGAGTTTTATGCAGCATCCTCAACCCCATATTGATGGGGTACACTTAAGCCATTATAATCCTATTTTTGACAATCTAAACTAATGCAGGATGTACCCTGATTTGAGTTATTTATTGCATGATCTGATCGGAACGCCAGTAGACAATGGTTTTGCCTTGATCAAGACCTTTGGTTTTGTTCTTGCATTGGCTTTCCTGGCCAGCCGGTACGTATTTGGGAAGGAACTCTTGCGGATGGAAAAATTAGGTTGGCTTAAGCCCAGCAAGGAAAGGGTGAAATTAGGCTATCCGGCGACTACCATGGAAATTGTGATAAATGCTCTGGTTGGTTTCCTGATTGGGTTTAAGGTTGTGTACCTCATTGGTCATCAAAGTGAGATCGGTTCAGATGTGCTACCATTCATTACTTCGGCTCAGGGCGACTGGCTCGGAGGCATTATTGGAGGGGCTTTATTCGGCTTTCTGCAATGGTATGGAAAGCACAAGGATCGTTTACCCAAACCGGTTACCAAAGATGTGCTTATACAACCCCATCAGCGAAAAACGGATATTACGATCCGCTCGGCTATCTCCGGAATTTTAGGCGCCAAATTGTTTGCAATTTTTGAGAGTGTTGAAAATGTCAAGGCTTTCCTCCAGGATCCGGTAGGTCAGTTTTTTTCCGGCAGTGGTCTTGCCATTTATGGTGGTTTGATTGTTGCATTTTTTTATATACTCTGGTATGTCCGGAAAAAAGGTATGAAGCCGATACATGTCATGGATGCAGCGGCACCGGCCATGATCATGGGGTATGCCGTTGGCCGCATTGGCTGCCAGCTGTCCGGAGACGGAGATTGGGGTATAGTAAACCTGGCACCGGTACCGGGATGGTGGTTTTTACCCGACTGGATGTGGGCCTATGACTATCCACATAATGTACTGAATCAGGGTGTACCCATTGAGGGGTGTGTGGGCAATTATTGCCGGAGGCTGGCTGAGCCGGTCTTCCCTACCCCTTTTTATGAGGTAATAGCCAGTCTGATCATTTTCGGAATATTGTGGGTCCTCCGCAACCCGATAAAAGTCCCTGGAATGATCTTCTTTATCTATGTTACACTTAATGGTTTAGAGCGATTTTGGATTGAAAAGATCCGGGTAAATGACGAAATACCCTTTTTGGGAATGATGCCATCTCAGGCCGAGATCATATCCTTCATCCTCTTTTTTGTCGGTATTATTGGGTGTGTGGTGGTCTACCGGCGTTACCGGGGTCAGGTAGTATCTAGCTAAGTGTTTCTATTATTCGGCCAAGAGCCCTGGCAGTCTCTTCCCAGCAGTAGCGTCCAGCCCGCCGGACTCCGGCTTCAATCAAGGCTGTTCTTAAGTCCGGATCTTCAGCAATTCGCTTCATGGCCGCAGCAATGTCTTTGGAATTATCGGGATCTGCCAGCAATGCTGCTTCACCGGCAATTTCGGGCATCGAAGACCGGTTGGAAGTAATTACCGGAACACCGAGCGACATGGCTTCTACAATTGGCAAACCAAAGCCTTCAAAGAATGAAACATATATAAGCGCCAGACTCCGCATTAAAGCCTGAAACATAATCGCATCCGGCAGGTATCCACTGAAGATGATGGCATCCCGGAAAGGATGCGTACGATAGGCCTTCCGGATTTCCCCGGTCTTCCAGGCCATCCTCCCGACAATCAGCAGACAGGTATTTTGTGGATCGGATCGCTTGAATTCCTCAAAAGCGGATAATATTCCTGTAATATTCTTCCGGGGATGGACAGAGCCCAGAGCCATGAAATATGGCCTCCCGTCCAGTTTCACTTCCCATTTGGAAGGGGCGCCTGGTACTGCTGATGGAACGGCAGACCGTACTCCATTATAGACTACTTCAATGCGAGTGGTTATCTCCGGAAAGTGACTTTTCAAATCATTCCCGGTAGCTTGAGAAACAGCCACGATCACGTCGGCCTTTTGCAAAAACCGGGGAGTATACCGGCGGTAATACCAAAGCATAAGACTCCCGATCTGATGCGGAAAATGGAGATAGGCCAGGTCATGGATGACCAACAAGGTCTTTCTGACAGCAGCGTTTAATGAGCAGAAGCCATCCGGTGAAAAGAAAAGGTCAGCCTGATGTTTGACATAAGCCCGGGGAATTCCAATCTCAAACCACCAAATGAAGAGCAGGGGATGCCGGGCAGGGGGGAGGATCAGCTGGTAACTTACATTCTCCCCAAAGTCAAAAGTCATGGCCGATGACCGGTCGACACACAACACAAAATGATACTGAGGAAAGGTTAAAGCGAGATGCCGGATCACTTCATAGGTGTATAGACCGATTCCCTCCAGTTTGCCGGGAATCAGAAATCTGGCGTTGATCAGGATGCGCATGGTCGAGAGAGTAAGACTGTGAAGATATAATTTGATCAGTGCAACCAGTGTGTTCTCCCGCTTAGTTATGTTAGAGCTTTTTCTAAATTTGACGCACAAATAAACTTTCCCACAGTGAATAGCACAGATGTTTTGGTGATTGGTTCGGGAGTAGCCGGACTGGCCTTTGCTATTAAGATGGCCGAGAAAAGACCGGATCTGAGTATTACCATCATTACAAAATCAAAGCTGGGTGAAACCAACACCAAATATGCTCAGGGAGGGGTAGCGGCGGTCTGGAACCATGAAGTGGACGACTATGAAAAGCATATCGCTGACACCCTTGATGCCGGTGACGGGCTCTGCGACCATTCGATTGTGGAAATTGTCGTTAAGGAAGGTCCTGAACGAGTAAAGGAGTTGATCGGGTGGGGAACCAAGTTTGACAAACAGAATGGCGTCTATGATCTTGGGCGGGAAGGTGGACATTCAGAAAATCGGATTCTTCATTATAAAGATCTGACAGGTTGGGAGATACAACGGTCTCTGTTGGAAAAGGTCCGGTCATTCCCCAATATCCTGCTTTACGAAGAGATCTATGCTTTGGATTTGATTACCCAACATCATCTGGGGCATAGCGTCACGAGAGTGACTCCCGATATAACCTGTTATGGGGTCTATATCCAGGATAAATCCAGGAATGAAGTAGACAAGATTTTATCCCGGATAACGGTAGTGGCTACTGGCGGTGCCGGTCAGGTTTACCGGAATACCACCAATCCCACTATCGCAACCGGAGATGGCATAGCCATGGCCTATCGTGCCAAAGCCCGGATACAAAACATGGAGTTTGTCCAGTTTCATCCAACGGCACTTTATAACCCGGCCAGAGAAAATCCGGACTTTCTGGTATCGGAGGCAGTGAGGGGTTTTGGTGGAATCCTGAAGACCAGTACCGGTGAGGAGTTTATGCATAAGTATGATCACCGGAAATCACTGGCGCCGAGGGATATTGTTGCCCGGGCCATTGACAATGAAATGAAGATCCGGGGTGATGACTATGTCCTGCTCGATTGCACACATTTGGATAAGGATGCCTTTATTGAGCATTTCCCCACCATCTACAACAAGTGTTTATCTATTGGTATTGATCCAATGCAGCAGATGATTCCGGTCGTACCGGCCTGTCACTATATGTGTGGTGGAATCAAAGTCGATGCATTCGGAAGGAGTTCCATCAAGCATTTGTTTGCTGCCGGTGAATGTACCTGCACTGGGCTTCACGGAGCCAATCGACTCGCTTCAAACTCTCTGCTGGAAGGATTGGTCTTTGGTCACCGGATCGCGCTGGAAATCGCCTCGACTATTGATGAAGTACCTTTCAAGGAGGGTATTCCGGACTGGAATGCCGAAGGAACGACGATGCCGAGGGAAATGGTTTTAATTACCCAGAGCTGGAAAGAGCTCAAAGAAATCATGAGCAGTTATGTGGGGATTGTCCGCAACAATGTGCGATTGAAAAGAGCCATCGCCCGCTTGCATTTGTTGTACAAGGAAACCGAAGAATTGTATCAGACGACCATTCTGTCTCCGCAGTTGTTTGAGCTTAGAAATCTGATCACCATCGCCTATCTGATCACCAAATCTGCCGAAATGAGAAAGGAAAGCCGGGGATTACACTTCACCACCGATTATTCTGAGAAATTACCTTTTCTCGATCACACCAACCTCTAATCGACCAACCCTAAAGCATTACGGTTTGGTACCTTGCCCAAGAGTGCCCCTCGTTATTCAGGATTTCTGCCGGCACTGAGAAAATCCTGGTATTCCTTAAGCAAATCCCATTTTCCTTCGTAAGCCATGCCGGCTTGCTTGGGCCAGCTACCCGGATCATGGATGCGATAGTGTTCACCCGCTGAACGAAGAATTTCCTCCAGTTGGGTGACTGGTGTCTGCGAAAGTGCCAACCAGGTGTCTATTTTGTGTTGATGAAGGAGAGCTTGTATTTTTGGACCAATCCCTTCGACAATGGTGAGGTCATCCTGCTGAATTTTCCTGCCCATAATATATTGAACATCCGAACCATCCGATCCGGGAGGTGGAGCTTGTCCCTCCGGTTCAACACCCCCTACCAGATATTCCTGGTATTCACGCAGTTTAATCCATTCACCATCTGCGGCAAGGCGGGCCTGTTTTGGCCAGGTACTGGGATTCAGCAATTGAAATCGATCACCTGCTTTGTCAAGGATGCTTTGGAGCTGAGGTACAGAGGTGTTACCCAATTGCCTCCAGGTGTGGATGCTGGAATTGTTTAAGAGTTCTTCGGTTTTTGGACCGATCCCCTCAATGATTTTCAGATCGTCCTCTCTTATTTTCCTTCCAAAAACTGCTTTTGCACCATCGGCATCAAATCCGGTACCGCCGGTTCCAACAATATCAGTAGCAAGACTGGACACCAGTGCTTCCTCCCGGAGTGCTGCTACCGGGATTTCCGCTTTCGGGAGTTCTTTGGTCGTCGATTCCACGGTGCTTTCTCTTTCCAGCCTGGCCAGTTTGGTGCCCAGGGCAGCATTTTCGCCCTTCACCTTAAGCATCACTGCATTGCAGCTCTCCAAATCACCCTCAAGATCCCCGATCCGGACCCGGGCACTCTTTAAATTGCCTTCTAGTTCTGTAATCCGGCTTAGGTGTTTACTGCAATGGATCAAATGATGAAGAAACCAACCCAATAAAAACATACCAAGGCAGATAATAAATATTTCAATCGTATGGGCGGTAAAACTACCGGTTCCCGGACTTAAGACCGGGTTTTGGATTTGAAGTAACAGTGACATCGGAATGATTGGTTTTGAATTTTGTTAAGGAATGACGGTCAGTTCGACCCTTCGGTTCTGCCTGCGGCCTTCAGCAGTATCATTGCTGGCGATTGGTTCATTCTCACCTTTCGACTCAATGGTAATCCGATCGGCTGAAAGACCTTTGTTCACCAGGAGATTTTTAATGGCTGTAGCCCGTCTTAGTCCCAGGGTCATATTTCTTTGAGCACCGGCCGTATTGTCTGCATGACCGACCAAATGGACCTTTTCGGTGGTCGTCCTGAGTCTGGCAACCAGGTCATCGAGGTAGGTGTTCAACTGCACATTGTCAAGCATTTCGTCAGAAGCATGAGGAAAATTGATGATCATACGGCCGGCAACTTCCCGAACGGATTCATTTCGAATCACTTTTCTGAACAGGGAAGCAAGAAAAGGTCGTTCTTTCTCACTCCCGGCTTCCCGTTCAAATTGGGCACTTTTGAGTTCAAACCGGTTGTCAGGGAGATCCGGAAACAATGTGCGTATTTTGGTAGCCCGGGCCAGTCCCAGATCCGGGAATGTAGTTGAATTCTGCTCTTCTCCAAAATATCCGCCCAGGATCTCCAGGACATCGCTGTTCTGTAATTCTCTCAAAATGGAATCCCGGTAAGCAGCAAATTTTTCATTGGTTACCGGCTCTTGCGAAGACCAGTTAAAGAGCAGGGGCCCCAGATTCACCTCCGGTGCGGTAGACTCCGGTTTTTTGGCATCTGGTGAATGACTGGGAGCGGTCTCCATCGTCCGGTAGGTACCAAAGGGGCATACCTTTTTATGAGGACAAACATACCACCACCAGGAAAGCAGGAAAAACAAGACGGTTGAGATCCATAACAGCGTTTTCATGGCCACGATCATTTGCTGGGTTGAATTAAATTTAACAAAACTTTCTGAGCTGTGCCGTTAAATTTCCCTGATGGTTGACTTTCGACAGTGCATTTTATGCACACCATGCAGTCCCATGGTAAAATCTGCTGATTCGTATTTCGGTCTTTAGAGTCGGAGAACAAACATTCTTACAACCATAATTTACTGATGGTGTGTCTAAACAGGCTGTTGCCGCCAGGTACACCGCGGTGCGTTTAAATTCTTAATCTGAGCATAAATGTGTGTTCTGGTTTAATGATTTATGCCAATTTAAATCTTAACTTGATCGGCGCAATTGAGATCTCATTTGCAATAATAAAAATCAAAGAACGTAATGCAGATAAAAGAACAGCCAAAAGAATACGATGTATGCATTGTCGGTTCTGGTGCGGGTGGAGGTATGGCGGCCTACCAGCTGGCCAATGCCGGCCTTAAAATTGCTCTGGTAGAAGCCGGGCCATTTTATGATCCTGCCAAACCGGAATATCAAACTCAACTTAAATGGCCCTGGGAATCTCCACGCAGAGGAGCCGGAACCACCAGAGCATTCGGGGACTTCGATGCAGCCATTGGGGGTTGGGAGATCGAAGGAGAACCCTATACCAGAAAAGACGGAACCCAGTTTGACTGGTTCAGGTCACATATGTTAGGTGGTAGGACCAATCATTGGGGGAGGATTTCCCTCCGCTTTGGACCACTGGATTTTAAACGGAAAGATCACGATGGCATGGGTGATAACTGGCCCATTGGCTATGAAGATGTTGCCCCCTATTATGACAAAGTTGACCAATTGATTGGTGTATTTGGCAGCATTGAGCGAATACCCAACGAGCCGGATGGTTACTTTCTGCCTCCACCCAAACCGAGGCTGCATGAACTTTATTACATGAAGGCGGCAGCAAAATCCAATATTCCGGTCATTCCTGCCCGCTTGTCTATCCTGACCCGCCCTATCAACAAAAAGCGGGGCGTCTGTTTTTATTGTCGTCAATGCAGCCGTGGCTGCCGGGTCTATGCTGATTTTTCTTCCAGCAGTGTATTGGTCATTCCTGCACTGGAAACCAATAACGTCGATCTGTTTGTCAACTCGGTGGTCAGGGAGGTGACCACTGACCAGAATGGTCAGGCAACCGGAGTGTCTTATATCAGTAAGGAAGATATGCAGGAATATCAGATCAGGAGTAAGATCGTGGTCATGGCAGCATCGGCCTGCAGCAGTGCCAGGATTTTGTTAAACTCAAGAAGCCGGCACCATCCCAATGGTTTGGGCAATTCGAGTGATGTGATGGGTAAATACCTGCATGACTCTACCGGGGCTTCGCGTTCCGGTTTTGTGCCAGCCCTGATGAATCGTGGCCGCTATAATGAAGATGGCGTAGGTGGAATGCACATTTATACCCCCTGGTGGCTAAATGATAAAAAACTGGATTTCAGTCGGGGGTATCACATTGAAGTCTGGGGTGGTATGGGTATGCCATCCTATGGTTTCGGATTCGGAGTGAGCGACATGAACCGGTTTGTGAAGGATGCTACCGGATATACGACCGGAGGATACGGCAGTAAACTGAAAGAAGATGCCCGTCGGTTTTTTGGGTCGGTGGTCGGTATGAGTGGCAGGGGTGAATGCATAGCCCGGAAGGAAAACTACTGTGAAATTGATCCCAATGTGGTGGATAAGTATGGCATTCCGGTGTTGCGTTTCCATTATAAGTGGTCGGATGAAGAAATTAAACAGGCCCGGCACATGCAGGATACTTTTGAAGAGATTCTGACCAATATGGGAGCGGAGTTGTTAGGTAGTAAGCCCGGACCGGATTCCGAATATGGTCTTGCCGCTCCCGGCCGGATCATCCATGAAGTCGGTACTACCCGGATGGGAGATGACACCCGCACCTCGGTAACCAACCGGCACTGTCAGCTACATGATGTCAAGAATGTATTTGTAGTCGATGGTGGGCCGTTCGTTTCACAGGCAGACAAGAATCCGACCTGGACCATACTGGCATTGTCCTGGCGGGCATCCGATTATATTATTGATCAATTAAAAAAGATGAATATCTAACCTCCGATAATATGGACAGAAGAGACACAATAAAATCAATCTTACTGGGTAGTGTTGCCGGAACCCTTGTCTTGCAGGGTTGTAAAACAGAACCGGCTGGGACAGCTGAGCCGGGCAACAATCAGATGACCGATGCCGGAGGGGGATATGGCCGGGTACCGGAGGAAATCGAAAGAGACAAGGCTCTGATGGCTGAAAAATTCTTTTCAGACCATGAAATGGCGACCATTACGGTCCTGGCGGACATTATTCTTCCAGCTGATGAAAACTCTGGTTCAGCTTCCGATGCTGAAGTACCAGCATTTATCGAATTCATCGCCAAGGACATGCCATCCCATCAGCTGCCGTTGCGGGGAGGGCTGATGTGGCTGGACCATGAAGCCAATTCCCGTTTTGGAACCCCATTTGTCAAGAGTAGCGGGGAGCAGCAAATTGCGATTGTAGATGACATTGCCTATCCCGGTCAAGTGAAGCCGGAGCACTCCCAGGGGGCACGGTTTTTTAGTCTGATGCGGGATCTCACCATGACCGGATTTTATACGACAAAAATCGGTATCGATGATCTTGGTTATATTGGAAATACACCCAACGTCTGGGATGGTGTGCCGGAAGAAGAACTCAAAAAGCACGGCCTGGAATACGACAAAGACTGGCTTGCCCGGTGTATTGACCAGGAGACCCGGGCCACCGAACCGGTCTGGGATGAAAAGGGTAACCTGATCGGATAAACTTGAGACCGGCATTATAGACTGAATGCCACATAGGCATCACCGGATTTGGCATCGATCTTTCCTCCCCCGCAGGCAATAACAATGTATTGCCTGCCTGCCACCTGGTAAGTAGCAGGAGTTGCAAAACCGGCAGCAGGAAGATCAGCTTCCCACAATAAGGCACCTGTTTCCTTATCAAAAGCCCGGATTTTTTCATCCAGGGTAGCGGCAATTACAACGAGACCACCAGCAGTGACCAGCGGACCTCCATAATTTTCCGTTCCGGTCGGTTCTTGATCCTTTCCGGACAATGCCGGGTGATGACCCAGAGTTGTCTTCCATTTGATAATTCCCTGATTCAGGTCAATGGCATTTAAGGTACCCCATGGAGGGGTTAGAGCCGGAAAACCCTCGTGATCCCTGAAGCGCACGTAGCCGCTCATGAAATAGGGATATTTCCACGATTCCTGCGCCATTCTTGATTTTTGTTCCTCAGAAGGTATTTTTTCTTTCGAGTCAAAAAGATAAGCGGTGATCGCCCGGATATCGGCATCACTCAGGTGGGCAAATGACGGCATCATCCGTTGTCCATGACGAATAATGGAGGTTATCTCATCCGCAGATTTCCGATCTTTGATGCCCTCCAGGGAAGGTACGGTATAGATGCTGGCCCCTTTTTTATCTGCCCCATGACACAACTGGCACTGAGCACCGTAGATATTCCGGCCTTTGGAAGCCAGAAGCCCGTCATCTTCCGTCTTATACTCAATCATCTTGATGATCCAGGGCATCTCGCTGGCATTGACGTACATAATGCCTTCCGGATCGGTAGCGGCACCACCCCATTCGCCGCCTCCGTCAAAACCGGGGAGTAACAGGGTTCCTTCTTCACTGGGAGGGATGAATTCCTCACCTTTCTTCAGACTTTGCCAAATAGAACGCACATAGGCATGTGCCTCCGGGGTCCTTTGGGTGATATCCTTTTCTTCAAAGAGATGACGTGAGAATCGAGGAGGCCTGGCAGGTACGGGCTGGGTCGTCCAGGTTTGTTCTCCTTTCAGGGTGGAAGCCGGAGCGGGCACTTCCCGGATGGGAAAAACCGGCTCTCCCGTTTCCCGGTCAAAGACAAAAACGTAACCAGCTTTAGATATCTGCGCTATGGCCTCGATGACCTGACCGTCCTTCCTGATGGTAACCAGATTGGGTGGAGCGGGCAAATCCCGGTCCCATAAGTCGTGCCTGATCGTCTGAAAATGCCAGAGCCTCTCACCGGTACGGGCATCAAGGGCGATCAGACAATTGGCAAACAGGTTTTCACCGTGCCGGTCACCCCCGTAAAAATCGTATGCAGCGGATCCCGTTGGCACAAAGACAATGCCTCTCTGGTGATCCACACTCATTCCACTCCAGCCATTGGCTCCACCCATTTCTGTCCAGGCTCCTTCCGGCCAGCTATCGTAACCATATTCACCCGGATGGGGAATGGTATGGAAAGTCCAGATCAATGCTCCGGTATTGACGTCAAAAGCGCGGATATGACCGGGGGCGGCTCCCATGGCTTCCGACACTCTTGACCCGACGATAAAAAGATTATCATAGATCACACCCGGACTGTTGGCCACTACAAAATCTTTCTGGGCTCTTTCCCCCAGACCTGTTCGAATGTCAACCCGTCCGCTTTCGCCAAAACCTGTATAAAGTGATCCATCTTCTGCGTTGATGGCGTGAATGAAGCTCCCCGCACAAAAGTAGATTCGTCTTTGCAAACCGTCGGTCCAATAAGCCAGTCCGCGGTTTACTCCCATGCCGTACTGATTATACTTTCCCTCAAAAGGATCAAATGTCCATTTTTCCTGACCGGTAGCGGCATCGAGCGCAAAAAGTTTTAAAACCGGACTTGTACCATAGAGGATACCATCAATGATCAACGGGTTGCACTGGATCTGGGAACGGTTTAAAGTATCGGCATCACCGCTGTGGTAGGTCCAGGCCACCTTCAGAGTTTGAACATTATCAGTATTGATCTCCGTCAGATTGCTGTACTGGTTAGAACCCGGATCTCCCTGATAATGACTCCAGTCTGACATAAGAGGAACCGGTTCCTTTTCCTCACAACCGATGGTCATGCCCAGAAGAAATACCGCCAGAATTCCCATAGATACCGACATGGCATACAGTTGGATTGATGATTTTCGTAATTTACACACATTACAATGCAGATTAAAATGTCGGAGGGAAAAAAAGCTTCAGAATGTAATCGCAGGAGTTTCCTAAAGCATGGTACTATACTGGCTACCGGGTTTTTTATCGTGCCCAGACATGTCTTGGGAGGAAAGGGCTATATCGCTCCCAGTGATAAAATTGGTTTGGGCTTTATCGGAACGGGAAAACAAGCCAGAGGTTTGGCAAATCGCTTCGGAAAGATCGAAGAAGTCAATCTGCTGGCCGGATGCGATGTCGATAAAAGCAAGCTGACTTTATTTAAAGAATCGGTTTCCAAAATTACCTTCGAACAACTGGGAGAAGCCAGAAATTGTGAACTATTCGAGGATTACGAGGATCTCCTCGCCAGCGATGCGGTTGATGCCGTGATCATAGCGACCCCCGACCATTGGCATGCCATCATGAGTATTGCGGCGATGAAGGCCGGAAAAGATGTGTACTGCGAAAAGCCGCTGGCTCATACTGTGAAAGAAGGCAGAGCTATGGTGAAGGCGGCTGACCGGTATAAAAAGATTCTGCAGACAGGGAGTATGCAGCGATCCAATGAGCGATTCAGACATGCTGTCGAACTGGTGAGGAACGGATACCTAGGCGATATCAGACAAGTCAAGGTGAGTGTGGGGGATCCGGCTATTGCGTGTACTCTGCCGGGACAACCGGTACCTTCCGGACTGAATTGGGAAAAATGGTTGGGACCAGCTCCATACCGGGAATACAATCCTGGAATTGCTCCTCCACCGGAGGATGATGGCTGGGCGCAATGGCGACAATACCGCGAATTTGGTGGAGGAATTCTCTCCGATTGGGGTGCACACATGTTTGATATAGCCCAATGGGCTTTGGATATGGATCATTCCGGACCGGTTTTGTTTATACCACCTGCAGACCCGTTGGCAAAACGCGGTTTGAAGATGATCTATGACAATGGAATTGAAATGGTGCATGAGGATTTTGATCGGGGATTTGCAGTCCGATTTGTTGGATCGGAGGGCACAATGGATGTCAGCCGTAGTTTTCTCGACTCGGATCCGGTCGAAATTGCACAGATAAAGATTGGACCTGGTGAGAAGAGAGTCTATCAAAGCGACGATCACTACAAGGACTGGCTCCGGGCAATACGGCAGCGAACCCAGCCTATTTGTACTGCCGAGACCGGCCATCGTTCTTCGAGTGTATGCAATCTGGGCAATATCGCCTACCAGCTGCGCAGGCCATTACGATGGGATCCTGTAAAGGAAAAGTTCTCTAAAAACAAAGAGGCCAATAAACTTCTGACCAAGAAATACCGGGCACCTTATAAACTAAAGAAGTAAATTCCTAAAGAACCGGTTCCCTGGTAAGGGTCTGCAGATAGGCCACCAGGTCGACCAATTCCTGTTCGGAAAATATCCGGTAAAGGCCTTCTGTCATGAGCGACATTTGAAGCTCTTCCCGGGCTTTAATATCAATATTTCGAATGGATACCGTTGTTCCCGACTGAATCCTTAATTGCAAACCTTCGTCCGTTTTGCTTTCGACGTACCCCTGATATACCTCTCCGTTATGCAAGCTCAGCCTGACTCCTTCATAACCAAAACTAACCCCGGCACTGGGATAGAGAATAGCCTGATAAAGTCCACGGGTCGATAATTTATCACCAATTTCTGAGAGATCCGGGCCAAACCGGACACCCATCCCATCAATCTGATGGCAATTGGAACAATGCGATTGAAATACACTCTTGCCCTTCCCGGCGTCTCCGGTTTTTCGGGAAAGGGTAAAGATATCGGGTTCCTGACCCAGATTGGCTCCGGGGATGCTGGCCAGGATTGCCGGAGCTTCATTGCGGATTTCAGAGTTCCAGCAGTTCAACAGTTTGACGGCAGCGGGTAATTTTAAGTCATCCTGGATTTTTTTGGTTTTGATCAGCTGATAGAGAAGTTCCTGGCCATTACCTGAATTTCCGAGAGCATCGACAATTCGGCGTTTGACAGAATAGTCGAGGTCGCTTCGGGCAAGCTCTCCGGATAGAAAAGTTGCCATTTCATAATTGGCATTATTGCCAAACAAGGCAACGCATTGCTCATAGTCGGAGGCACCAATGGTCTTCATTTTATGTCGCAGGTAATTAAATCCCTTTAGCATCAACAGTGTGGATGCCGCTCTTCTCTGACGTTCTTCTTTTTGCTCATGGAGTACCATGGACCAGAGGGTATCACTTTGATTTTGAAGATTCAGTACCTGAACCGCGGAAAACCACTCCGGTGATCCTTTGATCAAATCGAGGTTGGCGGTTACCTGACTCTTTACCGACCGTTGGGAAGCCAGATAATCAGGCGTCATACTGAGCAGTACGGATTTCAGGATCAGGGTATCTCCCGGAAAGGTATTTAAGATATCAGCTAACAGCCTGTTTTTTTGAGGATCATCAATAAAATGGAAGGAACGGAAATACCGGGTTAATTCATTTCTGGGAGTATCCTTGTCTTTGATCAGTTGCACCAGGTACGGCAGTGTCTCTCTTGACCGGATCCGCCAGATGAGGTCCCGGCCAGCTGGGGTATCCCATTGGTTTCCAATGCGTTTCAACCAGGCGCTGAAGAAGGTTTCAGGACAATGATCGGTTGCCAGACCAAGACTTTCCAAAGCCCAGCGATCTTCAGCGTCCAATTGATCAGCGAGGTCAAGCCAGATGGCCGTCACTGCAGAATCGCATTGGCCGGTAAGAGCCACGGCCATTTCCCTCCTTACCTGAGGCGATGGATCGCGGGAAATCTCCGACAGGGCTGTGGTCAACTGTTGAGGATGCAAATGACGCATCATCCGGATCCCCGCTATGCGCACATCTTCACTGGGATTGCTTAACATGTTTGCTGCATAATCCAGTCCTTTTTGGGGCATACTGGCCAGCAACCACAGACTTCGGATAGTGGCTACCGGATTACCCTCATCGATCAACTTCAGCAGAGCCGGTTCTGCAGCCAGGCCGGCTTCATGGAGTCGGTTCCAGGCCAGAAATCGGGTAGCCTGATTTGGACTTTTCAATGCCTGAGCCGCGTCATCGGGCGAATCCAGAGTGAGCGGAGGTATTTTGTACTCACTGCCCTTTCCGGTTGGAGTGATCCGGTAAATCCTGCCTCTTTCCGCATCGTCCATTCCATTTCCCCCAACGACTGCATCGTGCCAATCCGAAATAAAAAGAGATCCATCCGGGGCGATACAAACATCGGAAGGGCGGAACCATTTATCTTCGCTCTGAAGGATGTTTTCAATCCTTGCCTGATAGCCAGCGCCGGATTTTTGCGGGATATAAGCCCTGACCACCTGATGTCCGGGCTCGGCATGAATGATTTGTTGTTGAAAGGCTTCCGGCAGGTATTGGCCCTCATAGAAGACGATCCCCGCGGGTGAACCTGCTCCGGTCATCAGCATATTGGGAATCACTCCGGGATCATTCTGATGCCAGTGGCGCATTGGTATTTCCGGATGCATACCCACTCTTCGTTCCCTCCAACCAGCACCGGTGATCTGGTCCTGATATCCATAGTTGCCGTACTCCACGATGAAGTTTATGCGTACACTCTTGTTGCCATCATCATCATTATCCGATTGAAAAATGTTACCGTAGGAATCCAGACAAAGCTCGAAGATGTTGCGGAAATTGTATCCCAGCACCTCCAGTTGGGATCCGTCAGGCAGGCAACGGAATGCCATTCCCTGTCGATACGGATGGCCATCGGCTTTAATAACCCGTCCAAATCGGTCCATAATCAGACTACCCTTCTTGTCCCGGATCTGGAATCCGGCATTTCCAAAATTGAAGTACAACCGACCATCGGGTCCGAATACGAATGCATGGATACCATGATCGTCGTCGATTCCTTTGATGGAGGTAAAGAGCGTATCTTTCCTTTCCGGTATATCATCATGGTCTTCGTCCATAAAAATGAGTACGTTGGGACTGGCAGAGACAATAACCCGGTCACCCAAAACTGCAATTCCAAGCGCAGCGTTGATATCATTGCCCTGATAGAATACAATGGAAGTATCGGCCTTACCATCGTGATCGGTGTCTTCGAGGATCAGGATCCGGTCGCCGGCCGACCTTGCCCGGTGGGCCGGATTAAAGGGGAGCCGGTAATTTTGGGCCTCGCAGATCCAAACCCTTCCCCGGGAATCGATATCCATGTTGGTAGGATTGACCATCATGGGTTCGGCAGCAAATTGGGTTACTTCCAGGCCAGGTGCCACGGTAAAACTAAAGAGGGCATTTTGAGCAAGATGCTTTTGATCTTCCGGCAGATCCTGATAGACAACCGGCGGAATAGCTGGTCTTTCAGGGTCTTCCTTTGATTGGCACCCAATCAGGAGGACGATCAGTGTAAGGCCAAATGAGTATAAACAGGTTTTCATGCGATTAAATTAAGAAATACTAAGAAGCGGACAACCGACTGTTTGGTCGGGTTCAGAAAAAATTATTAAATTAGCCGACTGATTGGTCGGTCTCATGTTGCGGTCCCAGGAAAAAATTATTCATGCAACGGTCAGTTTAGTCCATAATTTGGGCATTGAACATGCCGCTACTGCCAGGATTGCTCAGGAGGCTGGAGTTGCCACGGGAACTTTGTTCCATCATTATCCCAATAAGAAGCTATTGTTTGAAGCGGTTCATCAGTACATACTCGATGATTATGTATGGCATTTGATGGGTTTTTTTGACTATCCGGAAGATCAGGTTGGCAAACAGTTGAAAAAGGCGATCAAAGCATCGGTCGATTATTGGGTGCGGAATCCGGCCTATTTTTCATTTATGAATCAAATGATGCATTCGGGGTTTTACAGTATGGAAATGGCCCGCGAACGAGATGCCTATATTGAGAGAAGGATGGGTCAGGCATTTCAACTGGCCACCAACCAGGGGTTGATCACCCACTTTGATCATCCGATTCTTCTCAAATTACTATTCAGAATCATCTTTCAAGTCGCTGATCTGATATTGCAGGCTGAAACTGAAAATGAGAAAATAAAATGCCGGCAACAAGGGATCGAATTTATCTGGACAGCCATTGAATCGCAGGCCAATTAATTTCAATGCCCATTCCTGAGTCTAAGAATCACCGACAGCTTCTTGGCTGGTCTCAAAGTAATCAATGGCAATAATTCAATTTCATCATTTTCCAACTGGAAATCAAAGTGATGGATCATTTGGGTCAGTACCAATTGCATCTCGATAAGGGCGAAGTGATTTCCAACACACAACCTGGGTCCTCCTCCAAAAGGAAAGTAGGTAAAAGGTCTGATTTGTTCACGCTGTTCTTTGCCAAATCGCCTGGGATTGAACGTCTCCGGATCATGCCACCAACCCGGATGATGGTGAGTACCGTATATGTATAAGAAAATCATTGTCCCTGAGGGAATCAGGAATCCTCCGGCGATATCGTCTTCGATGGCAACCCGGTCCATCATCCAGGCCGGAGGATAAAGGCGCATTGCCTCTTCAATGACCTGGGACGTCAATGTAAGATCCTGTAAATCCCTGAAAGAGGGTTGTCCGGCTGAAGCCCATAGCTCAGCTTCCTTCCTGATGGCATTTTTATATTCCGGATGGTTGCCCAATAAGTAGAAACTCCAGGCGAGGGCATTGGCGGTAGTTTCATGCCCAGCTATGAAAAGAATCAAACTCTCATCCAGTAACTGAGTGATGGTCATTCGCTCACAGGTATCTTCATAGACGGTATCTATGAGCATCTGTAATAAATCATCATGACTGGTCTTTGATTCCAGCCTTTCCCGGATAATTTCCAACAAAATCTTTCTGGTCGACTGGGAAACATTTTCGTAGTAACTGGTTTGACCCGATAAGCGAAACCACCAACGACCAAAGGGTTGTCTGATTTGCCGGACAATGAAAGTCTGGACCTGGGTAATCTGATTACTGAGCTGATCAAGCTGTCCCTCGGTGAGACCGGTACTAAATAAGGTTTTGGCAACGATTCGAAAAGCTAATTGATGCATTTCCTGGTAAAGATCCACTGTCGCATTTGCTTTTGCCAGATCGCTCCAGCGTAGGATATGAGCCTGGATTTCCCGATTCATGAGTGATATCAGGTTGGAAAGGCGTTGACGATGGAATCCCGGTTGTATCAATCGTCGTTGTTTTAACCAGTATTCACCCTCGGAAGTCAGGAGTCCATGGCCGATGTAATGTGCCAGTAAGCGGGTCTGGATCGACGATTTTCGATAGTTCCGGTTATTCTTCTGCAATACATGCCGGATTATTTCCGGATCGGTGGTCACGATCCCCTCTTCCAGACCTCCAATATGGAAACGGTAAGTGGAGCCGTAACGGGCCAGGTTGGCGTCGAGTACGGGAATTGGGTTATTGATAAACTTTAACGCTCTCCACAACGAAAGATACCGGGGCACCAAGGGGGTAATGCTGGTTTACCCGGCTGAATCATTCGTCAAATACGTTCCAGTTTGACCGGGTAGGTATTGCCGGAAAACCACTGGGGTATATAAAGATTCTCATCCCGGTCGACACACACATCATGTGGATTCATAAAACTCCTCCCATCGTAACGGATTTCGGCCACTGCTCCATTGATGAAGTCGGTCTCTTGTCCCCCCGGGGCTGAAATAATTTTGTTTTCCTTATCGAGAATGATCACCAGACCATCGTATTCCCACCAGGACCGGGTGCCCAGTACGGCAAAATAGAGCAGGTCATGGTGAATAACCGGACGGCAGATCCAGCACCCGGGTACTTTGATCGTCTCCAGATATTCGCCTTCAAGGCTAAATCGTTTAAACTCCTGAGCTGACCGGGAAGTGATCAGCAGGGTCGGCTCACCAGGATAACGGGTATCGATGGTAATGCCATGACAACAATCAAACTGATCGACTTCGCTGCCGCGACCACCAAAGTGCCGGATATACCGGCCATCGGCATCGTACTGAATGATGTAGTTCTGCCCATAGCCATCAGCCACGTAAATATCTCCATTCTCAGCCACGGCAATCTCCGTCGGTTGATACTGATTTGCATCCTGATACACCCCGCTGTCCCGGGGATAGTCCAGGACCAGCAACTCCCGGCCATCCAGCGTTGTCTTGAAAACCTGATGCCTCTCCGTATCTGAAAAATACAGGACTTCCCGGGATCCTTCGTTGGCAAGTGTCAATCCGTGGATACCCGGATATTCATGTCCCCAGGTCTCCAGCACAACACCTTGTTTGTCGTAAATGATGATATTGTTTTTAGTATGATTGGTGGTCATGATGAGGCGACCAGTCCGGTCCTCCACCATTTCATGGCAATTTCTCACCGGAATATTGGAGGGGTCCTGAATACCCCAATGCTTGTCAAGCCGGTAGCGGTATTCGCCATGCCCGACGATTTCTCCTACCATCGAGCGTTTGTTGATAATGGCAAAAGATGCATGGGGAGTGACTAAAAGTGCGGAAGCGGTAACCAGTGAATTCCGGAGAAAGTTTCTTCTTGAGTAATGAGGTTTCATATCAAATCCGACCTATGACTTAATGTTAGAAAGATCCCGTTTAATCAGAGGGAGCTACCGAGCTATAGGTATAACCCCCGATGACCTCAACCCCTGGCACCGAAGCTTTCAATTGCGAAATTCCCTCTTCGCTGAATTCGGTTTGCCAGATGAAAAGTTTCCTGAGTCCTTTTAACTGGGCCAGATCTGGTGCACAAATATCAGTAATTTTTGTTTTATACAAGTTAAGAGATTCCAGGTGATTAAGCTGGGAAAGCTCTCCGATGGCTGCATCTGTGATCGGGTTATCTTCCATTTTTAGCCTTACCAGATTTTTCATTTGACCGATTACCTTTACCGACTCATCTGCCAGATTACTGCTACCGAGATCAAGCCAGGCAATCTGGTCAGCGATCTCCGCAAGTACTCCGATCTCTACATTGATCGATAAAGTATCAATGTCCTTCCAACCTACGTCGATAAAGTTGTTATTCATCGCGATATGCCGCACCGCAAATCCACGCTCCTGGATCTTCCGGATAACCTCTTCCGATACGGGATCGACCTTCGCTTTTTCGATGTAGGATTTGGGTTTGGTATCCAATTGATGCCGGCTCAGCAGTATCTCCTGGATGTGTGCGGGAGTCTCTACACTCGCAACACTTTTTTCGGTGGGGGCACCACCATCAAGCCACCACTCCAGGAGCTTAATCTCTCCATAACTCAAACCGGTGCCTTTGGGAGGCATATATTTCCGGCTGTCGGGATCGAGGGTGACCCTTTTAAATAACTCACTGGCACCGGCATTTCCCTCAATCACTTTTCCGTTCTTGCCCCCCTTCAGAAACTCGTTCAAATCTTCCATATTCAACCCGCCCTTCGTCACGTTGTTACTGTGACAGGTCATGCATTTCTTCTCCAGGACCGGCATGACGATATCTTCATAAATCAGGGTGGAGTCCGGATCTTCAAATACCGGCAGTTTGGAATCCTCCTCATATGCAACCAGTTTCTTAAGAAATTCGGGCGCATTTTCCACCAGGTACTCCTCCCCGTGAGTCATCTTGCCGCCTAAATGACCTACCCACACCAATCCGGCAAAAAGCAGGAAGCTCAGCCATCGCATGGGGGCTACCCCGGAATTCCTGCTTGACCTCCAGAGAAAAACAGAGATAATCAATACGAGAATCCCCAACCAACGGTGCCAGAAGATAGTATTGGCCTGATAACCACCCTCTTTCGCCAACATCCATCCCGAAAAAACAGCAAATGCAGCTGAGAGCACACCCAGCAGGTAGAGTGTGGATACAACGTCAGATCCTTTCCAGCCAGGACGTCGATGAGCTATCCAATGAAAAACCACCGCTGCAATCAAAATTCCGATCGGCAGATGCACCACCAGTGGATGAAACCGACCAAGCCAATTCATAAATTCCATATCTTCTTATTTCACTTCCTAATTATACCAATATTTCTTTGACCAGTTTGCCGGATACATCCGTTAATCTGAAATCCCGTCCCTGGAAAGGATAAGTCAGTTTCTCATGATCTAAACCAAGGCAATGCAGGATCGTCGCCTGAAGATCATGTATGTGTACCTGATCTTTGATACCATAATACCCTATTTCATCGGTTTCGCCATGGCTGATACCGCCTTTGACTCCGCCACCCGCCATCCAGATGGTAAAAGCACTGGTGTGATGATCGCGTCCTACAAACGGATTGGTCACCCCTCCCCGGTTTTCCATCATCGGCGTCCTCCCAAATTCACCGCCCCATACTACCAGGGTATCTTGCAGAAGGCCACGTTGCTTTAAATCCCGGATCAGTGCGGTCATCGGCTGATCGACTTCACGGCAACGGTCGAGAAATCCATGATTCAGTGCTTCGGACTTGCCCGCGCCATGACTGTCCCAACCCCAATGGAAAAGTTGAATAAACCGGACGCCTTTTTCTGCCATTCGCCGGGCAAGGAGACAATTGTTGGCAAAGGAAGCCTCCCCGGGTTTAGTGCCGTACATTTCATGGATATAGGCCGGCTCTTTATCGATATCCATAACATCCGGTACCGACACTTGCATGCGATATGCCATTTCATACTGGGAAATACGGGTCAGGATCTCCGGATCACCAAATTCTTCAAATTCTTTCTGATTGATTTTATTGATCGCTTCGATGGTCTTACCCCTGACATGTCGATCCATTCCTTCCGGATCACTGAGATATAAAACCGGATCTCCCTGGGAGCGGCACTGAACACCCTGATAAATAGAAGGTAAGAAACCACTACCCCACACGCTTTTACCCGCATCCGGAGTATTTCCGCCGGATACCAGAACAACAAAGCCGGGCAGATCATCATTGTCGGTACCCAGTCCATAGGTCACCCATGATCCCATGGATGGACGTCCCAACCTCGGACTACCGGTATGCAGAAAGAGCTGGGCCGGCGCATGATTGAATTCGTCCGTATGCATGGCCTTGAGAAAACATACATCATCGGCCACCTGGCTGAAATGCGGTAAATGACTGGAAATCCAGGCACCGGACTGTCCGTGCTGACGGAAAGTTGCCTGAGGTCCCAGCATTTTAGGTACGCCACTGATGAACGCAAATTTCTTTCCTTCGAGGAGGGATTGTGGGCAGGCCTGATCGTGCAACCGTTCCAGGGTGGGCTTGTAATCAAACAGTTCCAGCTGGGAAGGTGATCCAGCCATATGCAGGTATATCACTCTTTTCGCCTTGCCCGGATAGTGGCGAAGCAGATTATTTAAGGACGCACCTTCAGTGACTGGATCAGGGTTAGTGCCATGACATCCGAAAGTTGCCAGAGCCAGGGCGCCAAGACCGGTAGTACAGGTCTTGAGGAAATGCCTCCTCGTATCCAGGTGCACTTGCTTGCAAATCATTTCACGATTAAGGTTCATGGCATCAGCTTTTTGTTAAGAATGCATCCAGGTTCATGATGGCATTGGCTACTACCGTATAGGGATCGATGCCGGCTGGTTCCGCCGGTTCCGACACCAGCGTTGCTTTGGGCTCAGATGCATCCCGGTAGAGTTGCTCCAGAATTTCAACCGACTGGTCATTGGGCACTGTCATCAATGCTTTCTGATAACCTCCCCGGATGGCTTTGGCGATGTCACCCTGACCATACGATTTCATGTACGATGCCAGAGCCTCGGCTGTCTCCAGGTACACCGGATCATTTAAAGTGACCAGAGCCTGCAAAGGTGTATTGGTGCGAATCCTCCTGGACACACAAAATTCACGACTAGGGCTATCAAAGGCGATCATCGAAGGATATGGCGTAGTTCGCTTCCAATAGGTATATAGGCCACGACGAAACTTATCTTCCGGATGCTCTGCCTCCCATTTGGCGCTGCTGTAAACGATTTGCCAGACTCCATCCGGCTGAGGTGGCATGACACTTTTACCCCCCACCCTGCGGTTCAGGAGACCACTGACTGCAAGAGCCTGGTCCCGGATCTGTTCGGCCGACAACCGGATACGACTCATCCGGCTGTAATAGTGATTGTAAGGATCCTTTTCGACTTTTTCCGGGGTAATAGCTGACGATTGCTGATAAGTAGCCGAGAGGACTATTTCTTTGATCAGTCTTTTGAGGCTCCACTGCCAGCTATGTGAAAAGTGGTATGCCAGATACTCCAGGAGTTCGGGATGGGTTGGGGATATTCCCTGGGTGCCAAAATCTTCCGGCGTCTCAACAATACCCTGACCAAAGATATAGCCCCAGATCCGGTTTACGATCACCCTTGCGGTCAGGGGATTGTCATCACTGACGAGCCAACGGGCAAATTGCAACCGATCCCTGATTTCGAGGTTCTGTTCATTGAGCGCCTCAGGGATACCTTCCCTCACTTCATCGCCCTTGACCAGGTAATTACCGCGCTCAAAAATTTGCGTCTTTCTCCTCAGAATCGGGCTACGCTCTTTCATAACCGGTGTTTTGATCCCCCGGCGGTAGTATTTGAGAAGGCTATCCTGGGCACTCCGGACCCGGTCACCGGTTTCCCGATCTTCATAGACCAGGGTAATTTCTTTAAGGTTGACAACACCGGTTCGGAAATCACCGGTGGTATTGACGAAATGAAAAATGAGATCGTGTTTTCCAGTCAATGATGGCAGTTCCTCAATAAGCCAGTCCCAGTCTTTTTTTTCCGGTTCAACCATGGTCGACCGGGCCACCGGTTCTCCTTTTGGATCGTCCAGATAGACTTCAATCACAGCATCATCGCCCCGGGAGAAATAATGGTATCTGATACCCTTGACCCCGTCCAGCTCTATACCCGAAAAGACCAGGTAATATTGCTTGTGCTTCTGATTGTTGGCATTGTATGCCGAATTGTTGAAAGAACCGTTATCCGAGATCAGGACATCCTGGAAATCATCGGCGAAATCGCCAAATAACCGTGGAAATACCAGATCGCGAACGGTTGTTTTATCGACGCTATCTTTATCAACAGGTCGATAGTTTTCATCCAGTTCTTGGATCCAATCTGAGATGGAAGCAATCTTCTCCCGGACAGTATCCGGCAATTCGAGCAGGTAAGGATATTCACTGTCAATATCCGCATCCTGGGTATTGTTGAAGATCGCCAGCACGCGGTAGTAATCTTCGAGACGGAAAGGATCGTACGGATGGGCATGACACTGCACACACGATATGGTTGTTCCCTGCCATGCTTCAAATGTCGTATTGACCCGGTCAATGACCGACATCGACCGGAATTCTTCATCCTCTGTTCCCCCTTCGGTGTTGGTCATGGTATTCCGGTGAAAAGCAGTAGCAATCAACTGGTCTTCAGAGGGTTCCGGCAACAAATCGCCGGCAAGCTGCTCCACGGTAAACTGGTCAAAAGGCATGTCGGCATTGAACGCGTTGATCACCCAATCGCGGTACCTCCAGATGCTGCGACCCATGTCTTTTTCATATCCGTTCGAATCGGCATAGCGGGCCAGATCAAGCCAAAGTGCTCCAAAATGTTCACCGAAATGTGGACTTTTCAATAGTTCATCGACGATCTGCTCTACGATTTCGGAGCTCAGCGTCTTGCTGTTAATTTTGGTCACCAAAGCAGAGTCTGGAGGGAGTCCGGTTAGATCAAAGCTGAGTCTGCGCAATAAAGTAGCAGCATCGGCTGGTTCATTCGGACTCAGTTGGTGTGGTTTCATCCCGGCCAAAATATACCGGTCAATGTCATTTTTTACCCAGTCTTCCTCAGTGGTTGATGGGGGAATCGGTTTTTCCAGTATCCGGTATGCCCAATGCTTGTCAAATTTGGCACCCTGAGCAATCCACTTTTCCAGAAGGGCAATTTCATCACCGGTCAGCGGAGCTCCTTCCTGGGGCATGATCAGCTCGGGGTCGGTTTCTTTCACCCGCCGGATCAACTCGCTGGCACCAGGCTTGCCGGGCACGATTGCCAGCTTCCCGGATTCTGTGGGAGCGAGGGCTTCTTCGGGAAACAGGAGGCTGAAGCCACCCAGCGCCCGGATTCCACCATGACATCGAAGGCACTTTTTATTCAGAAGCGGTTTAATATCATCACTGTAGCTGATCTCACCGCTCCTTTGACAAGCCATCAGAAGACCACAAACCATCATGATCGATAATGTCCTTTTCGTTGCCTTCATCATCACGTAAAAATCTTTTCGACGACGTTACCATGTACATCGGTGAGCCGGAACCGTCTGCCCTGGTATTTATAGATAAGCTGTTCGTGATCGATCCCCAGCGCATGCAGGACCGTTGCCTGAAAATCATGGATGTGCACCTGGTCGGAGGCGGTGTGATATCCAAAATCATCGGTAGTTCCATACGAAAGACCCGCTTTGGTACCTCCACCGGCCATCCAGATGGTGAAACAGCGCGGATGGTGATCCCGTCCAAAATTGGTCGAAGTCAGTTTTCCCTGAGAATAATTGGTGCGGCCGAATTCACCGCCCCAGATTACCAGGGTATCTTCCAGCATGCCCCGTTGTTTAAGGTCGGTGATCAGGGCGGCTGAAGCCTGATCGGTCTCCTTACATTGTACTTTGATGGCATTGGGCAGATTGCCATGCTGATCCCAGCCCTGGTGATAAAGCTGGATAAACTTGACTCCGCGCTCAGCCAGCCGTCGCGCCAGCAGGCAATTGGCAGCGTACGTTCCCGGTTTACGGGAATCCTCACCATACAGATCGTAGATGTAATCAGGCTCACCGGAAGTATCCATAATCTCGGGTACCGAAGTTTGCATCCGGAATGCCATTTCATATTGGGCTATTCGGGCATTGATCTCCGGATCTTCCAGGTTTTCGTACTGCCCTTCCTGCAGGGTCTTCAGGTTGTCCAGCTGACTCCTTCGCAGAGTCATGTCGACGCCCGGCGGATTCTCCAGATACAGGACCGGATTTTTCCCTGATCGAAACTGGACTCCCTGGTGTTCGGAAGGTAGAAAACCACTGCCCCAGGAGCGTGAATACAAAGGCTGACCGGTTTTATCTTTGGTTACCAATACGACAAAGGCAGGCAGGTTTTCATTGTCTGAACCAAGGCCATAGCTCAGCCAGGCTCCCATCGACGGACGACCGGGAAACTGGGAGCCGGTTTGTATAAAAGTGACTGCCGGATCATGATTGATAGCTTCCGTATACATCGATTTGATCAGGCAAAGTTCGTCGGCTATTCCGGCGGTATATGGTACGAGTTCGCTCATCCAGGCTCCGGAGGCTCCGTGTTGTTTGAAACCGAATGGAGAAGCCACCAGGGGAAACGAACTTTGACCGGAAGTCATCCCTGTCAATCTTTGGCCGGATCTGACCGATTCCGGTAATTCCTGTCCGTGCATCTGCCTTAAGAGGGGTTTGTAGTCAAATAAATCGAGTTGCGATGGAGCACCACTCTGAAACAGGTAAATGACGCGTTTTGCCCGGGGCGTGAAATGCGGCTTTCCCAGAACCCCCTGTGAAGATTGGATACCCGGATTGGAAAAGCCCGACAGGGCAATGGCTCCTAATCCCAAAGAAGTTTTGGTCAGGAAATCCCTCCTGGAAAACTTATGACTGGTATGATTGCAATGCATGATCTTTTTCTTCCGTCAAATTCTGGTTAATCTTCGATTATCGTTTCATGTAAGCCTCATCCAAATTCAATATGGTGTTGCTCACTATCGCCATAGCGGCATTGACAGCCGGGGGTAATTCTTTGTCGCAGGGGGTATCACCCACTTTTAATAATTCAGCGGCACTATGGGGGTCACCGGAAAATTTTCGATAACTATCCTCATATACGTTTCGGAGGGTGGTCAATTCATCCGGACGAGGTCTTCTTCCGGTAACCAGCCGGAAACCAAGAGTGATCTTTTCCTCCAGGCTTTCACCACCTTCCTGGAGCATTCGTTCTCCCAAAATCCTGGCTGCTTCCACAAATTGAGGGTCATTGAGCAGGACCAGAGCCTGCAGCGGAGTGTTGGTTGATTCGCGGGTCACGGTGCAGACATCACGAGTGGGTACGTCAAATACGGTCATCGCCGGATGTGGAGAGGTACGTTTTATGAAGGTGTACATACTGCGGCGATACAGACCATCTCCCTTATCAGGGATGTATTCGAGCAATTGGTATGAAAAAGTATTCTTTTCCGACCAAAGTCCATCCGGCTGATAGGGTTTGGCACTGGGACCCCCGACTTTTCGTACCAGCAAACCACTGGCAGCCAGTGCATTGTCCCGGATCAGTTCAGCCGGCCACCGGTAGGAAGGCCCAACAGAAAGGTAGATATTTTGTGGATCGACCTTTTGCTGGAGACTGGATGGTTTGGAGTTTTGCTGATACGTCGCTGACATCACCAGCAGTTTCAGCAGTTTTTTCACATCCCAGCCATCTTCCCGGAATTGAAACGCCAGCCAGTCAAGTAGTTCGGGATGCGATGGCAATGCACCCTGATTGCCAAAATCTCCGGCTGTTTCGACGATACCCCGGCCAAAAATCATTTGCCAGTAACGGTTCACGGTTACCCGGGCGGTCAGGGGATGTTTTTCATCGAAAAGCCACCGGGCAAGACCCAGCCGGTTCTTCGGCAGCTGTTGCGGAAAAGGCATAATGGTTTCAGGAGTCGTGGGTTCTACTTTTTCCAATGGAGCATCGTATTGACCCCGGCTAAGTACGAAAGTCGGTCGCGGGGCTGGCATCTCTTCCATGACCATTACTTCCGAAACGGTATCCATGGTAGCGATTAATTCCTGAACCAGACCGGATCGCTTTTTCTGCAATGTCCGGACTTCTCCTGAACATATTACGGCATGATCCAAAAGCATCTCCTCTTCCTGACTTTCCAATCCGGCGAGCAATCCTGCTTCCAGATTGGAGATGACCCGGTTGTAAAGCCTGATCTCGTCGATGCTTCCCCGGAAGATGCCATTGTCACCGGTAAAGGACCGGTAACTTTTAGATACCCGGAGTGGCCTGTTGGTTTCCTGATGAGCGCCTGAACCGATCGTCCGGATGTTTTTATATAACCGGTCATAAAGCACATCGGCCTGGATCTGATGACCGTCGATGAATAGCTTAACTCCTGAAGCCTGACCACTCCCGTCGTACGAAAAGGCCACATGGGTCCACGAATTCAACCGGATGGAGTCCTGACTTCTCAAGTGAATCAGATTATGGGGCAATGAATTGATCAACCGCAATGACAGCCGGTTATCATCTTCCAGATAAAAATCCCATCCCCTCCAGAAATTGTTTTTATCTCCGGCATTTCCGATCATGACCTGGGTCTTGGTGGCCTGCCTTTTTTTGGTTTTGATCCACATCGATGCGGAAAATGCCTGATGTACATCGTATTGCCCCTGGTCCTGGAGATAGATCTCGTCATATTCGTCATCAAAAAACGGAGCCTGACCATGTTTCCCGTCTAACAAAGGAGGATCACCTCTTGAATAGACCTTGCTGTTTCCGTCAAATATCCGCTGATCGGTGTTTTTTTCTTTACGGGTTGCTTTTGATTCGAAAGGGAAAAAGCCAACCAATCCTTCTTCCAGGCGGACAGAGGGTTTACTTTTAAGGTAAGACTTTAGTGCTTTGATTCTGTCTATCGATTGGTCCAGCTCCTGATTGACCTCTTCGATCTGTTGTCTGAGCTCTGTGATTCTCCCATCTGTCTCCTTTGACGTCAATTGTAGTAGAGGGCCATAATTGCCGTCATCACCCGTCATTCCTACTTCCCGGACATTGTTGAAAAAAGCGGTCATCTGATAGTATTCCTTCTGGGAGATGGGATCAAATTTGTGATCGTGACAGCGGGCGCATTCCATCGTAAGACCCATTACTGCCGTGGCTGTCGTATTGGTACGGTCAGCCACATATTCGAGCCTGAATTCTTCATCTATAGCTCCTCCCTCGGCCGTCATTGGATGGTTTCGGTGAAAAGCTGTTGCCAATATTTGATCCCGGGTGGGGTTGGGAAGCAGGTCACCCGCCAGTTGTTCGGTCAAAAACTGATCGTACGGCATGTTTTGTTGGAAAGCCCGGATAACCCAATCTCTCCACGGCCACATATTTCGCCATCCATCGGCGTGCAATCCATGCGAATCGGCGTAACGGGCGATATCCATCCATTCCAGCGCCAGGCGTTCGGCGTAGGCATCACTTTGCAGCAGCTGATCAACGATCCTTTCGTAGGCATCTTCGCGGGTATCGGCCAGGAAAGCATCGATGGCTCTGATGTCTGGCGGCAGACCGGTAAGGTCCATATAGAGCCGCTTTAAGAGGATTTCCTTACCGGCCTTTTCAGCGGGTTGTAACCCGTGTTGTCTGAACGCCCGCTGAATAAAGAGGTCAATTTCGTTGGCAACGATCCAATCCGGATTTTGACGGTCGGGCACCACGTATTTCCGGGGAGGAATAAATGCCCAGTGCTCCTTAAATTCGGCACCCTGCTCTATCCATTTGACGATCATCGCCTTTTCCCGGGCGGTGAGGGTCAATTTGGATTCAGGGGGTGGCATCATAAAGGTCTGATCGTCAGACAGGATGCGGGCACATGTCGCACTTTCCCGGACATTGCGCCCAACAATAGCCCGCTGGCCACTTTCCAGTCTTGCTTTGGCTTCTTCTTCGATATCCAGGCGGAATCCTCCCTCCCGGGCCAGCTCATCCGGCCCATGACAGGCATAACAGCGGTCCGATAGTATCGGTTTGATGTGAAAATTGTAATCAACCTGCTTCGGCAGATGCTGGTATGCCTCCGCCACTTCGAGAGGCATGGCCGGCCGGCATGCCACCAGTAGGGCTACGGTTAAAAAGGCAAACCATTCTAAAATCGTTACTTTCATCGCACTAAAAGGGAGGCTGTCAAATTAGTGAAAAATTTGCTTCTCATGCCGTTTTGATTTATCATTGATTTTGGAATCAAACTTGCTGGAAGGAAATAAATATGTTTGCACAATGCTACTGATCGTTTCAGTCCTTCTGATATTATGTTCCTGTAAAAATGAGGTTGTAGCGACAGCTGAGGGGATGGCCAGTTACTATTCCGACAGCTTTCAAGGCCAGAAGACGGCCAGCGGCGAAAAGTACGATACCAGTTTTTATACGGCCGCCCATCTGGAGTTGCCTTTCGGACAGGAGGTCAGGGTCATCCGGAAAGATAACGGCAGATCGGTACGGGTGCGCATCAATGACCGGGGTCCTTTCAACCGGACGAGGATCATTGATCTGTCGAAAGCCGCTGCCAGGGAACTGGAAATGCTCGATGACGGCGTGGTGGAGGTAATCCTTGAAATACTGGCTCCGGAATAGGTAATCATCAAAAAACTGTGGAGAGAATATAGCCCCATATGGATTTCCAGACTTTTTTTGATTCAGTAAAGGAAGGCAGAATGCCCTCCGGATTGTCGACAGTGCTCCAGGCTCTTTGGCATGATGGCCGGGATGACTGGGACCGGGCACATACGATAGCTCAGGATATCCCAGGTAAAAAAGGTGCCCTGGTGCACGCGTATCTGCATCGCAAAGAGGGTGATCATTGGAACGCCGGCTACTGGTATCGCAGTGCCGGGACTCAGATGCCGGAAAAATCACTCCGGGAGGAGTGGGAAGAGCTGGTGCAAAAATTCCTGAAGGAACAGGGACCTGGGTATTACTGACCCCAACTCCTGAAAAATTTGTATCTTTCCAGACACTAATATTTAAATATTCCAAGGATGAAAAGACGTCACATGCTGCGAAATATGTCGTTGGCTGCCGGAGCGGTCGCCCTTAACAAGCAAGTATTGGGTGCAGCTACCGATGCCAGTCTGTTTGCTGGTTCTCAAATCAAACATTCGGTCTGCCGATGGTGCTACAACAGCATCCCCCTGGAAGCCTTGTGTGAGGCATCCCAGGAAATTGGCATCCGGTCGGTAGAGATCGTCGGCCCCAACGATTGGCCAACTCTGAAGAAATACAATCTGGATTGTGGTCTGGCAACCGATTCCTTTGCCAGTATACCCAACGGGTTTAATGAACCGAAGTATCATAAAGACCTGCAGATAAACTACAAGGGTCTGATCACCGCAGCTGCCAACCAGGGTGTACCCAATGTCATCGTCTTTTCGGGCAACCGCAACGGGATGGATGACCGGGTCGGTCTGGAGAATTGTGCGGTCGGTCTAGAGCCGCTGGTGAAGCACGCTGAAGATACCGGTGTAATGATCGTCATGGAATTACTCAACAGCAAAGTCAATCACAAGGATTACATGTGCGATCATACTGCCTGGGGCGTTGAATTGGTTGAAAAAATTGGTTCTCCCAATTTCAAGCTGTTGTATGATATCTACCATATGCAGATCATGGAAGGTGATGTCATCGCAACGATCCGGCAGTCCAAAGACCACATTGCGCACTATCATACCGGTGGGGTGCCCGGGCGGCATGAAATCGATGAGAGTCAGGAATTGTACTATCCGGCAATAATCCGGGCGATTAAAGACACAGGCTACCAGGGTTATCTCGCTCAGGAATTTGTGCCGGCACGGGAAGATAAGATTGCGAGCTTGCGCCAGGGTGTGGAAATCTGCACAGTCTGACCGGGGTTCGGCCTCAATATTCCATTTCTTGTGTAACATTGTGCTCCAAAGAAAGCTCCGGGCATGCTAAGGACCGATGGATATCTGTTCCGGTTGTTGCTGTTGACTGGTTTTGGGTTTTTACTGGCTTGCCGCGACCGGCAGGGTGAACCATTTGTGCCGGCACCTGTTGTCGCCGAACCCGCCGAAATCGTACCCCTCGAAATTGGTAACAAAGCACCCGAATTTACCCTTCCGGGTACAGATGGAAAGTGGTATGGTAAGGATGATTTCCGGAAGGATATTCTCGTGGTGGTCTTTTTGTCCAATTACTGTCCCAATGCACAAGTATATGAAGAGCGGCTTATTCGGTTCGTCAATGATTATAAGGACAAAGGGGTTGATTTGGTAGCCATCTCTCCAAACAGCCCCCTGGCTATTCCCGATGATGCCCTGGGATACAGCGACCTGGACGATCGCTATGAATCCATGCAGATCCGTGCCCGGGAAAAGCAATTCAATTTTCCATATCTCTACGATGGCGATGACCAGCGCGTTTCGCGTCGGTTTGGAATCACAAACATCCCTTCGGTTTATGTCTTTGATAAAAGTCGTGTATTGCGCTACCGGGGCCGGATCGATGTGTCGGCCAAATGGTTGGCCGCGGATGCCGAAGATCTCCGGATGGCGGTGGACGCAATAAACCGGAACGGTGAGATCATTCGTCCAGCCCGTGATTATCCAGGATGTAAAGTATATTGGTCATGGGATCAGAAGGAAAAGGATGTGCTTACCGCTGAATGGAATGCGGCGCCGGTGACTTTAGAAAGGATTAGTCTGGATAGTCTGAAAACCGTGCTGGTTAATTTTTCGACCCATGTGAGGATCATCAACTTTTGGGCCACCTGGTGCGGACCCTGCAAGCAGGAATTTCCCGAATTCCTGCTGATGAAAAGAATGTATCGCCACCGGCCGGTGGAGTTTATCACCGTGAGCCTGGATGGGGAAGAACATTATCACGAGGCACTGACTTTCCTGCAACAACTGCATGCCCCTGGAACGAACTATTTGCTGGCAGAAAGCGATAAGGAAAGAATCCGGAAAATGGTCTACGAATCCTGGGATGGTACCCTGCCCTTTACCATCATGGTGGATCCCCTGGGATCACCATACCGGGTTTGGCAAGGCCCATTCGATCCCCTGGAAGTGAAAAAGGCCATTGTCGATCACCGTCTGTTGGGCCGTTATCTGCGATATTGATCCAGCCGTCACTTCTTAATAATCAGCCCTTCAAATTGACCAATTAAAGGCACTGTGATGACCAGACGATCGTTTTTCCATTGAAAAGGAAGTTCGGTTTCTTTGACCATGCTGAACACCGCCCGGGGCTTAAAGGGACAAAAGATATCAAATGAGGTATCCCTGAGTGGTACCGGCTCAAAATAGGTATTGCCACTAAAACCCGTCAGGTTGATCAGATGGAGCATTAATCCATCGTCCTCCCTGTCGTCACACTTTGATGGCAGGTTTTCGGTAAAACGCTGCAAGACCGTCTCTAGCCTGGGGTGGGCATCGGTCCTGATCAGATCATGACATCCGGGGAAAACCCAATCTATCATATCCAGCAGGAGATTTTTATGCTGCTCATAGCCGTGGACAAAGTATAACCTCCCTAGATTGACCGGCATAATCACCGCCACCCCTTTCCCGTGTTTCTTAGTCCCGATCGCATGATATCCGGTTGGTTCATGACCACCGATCTTCTCGGGAGGTCCCGGCCGGCCCGGACTTAAAATCGGCAGGAACTGATCATCGCAATCCGAAAGATCGTAGAGGCCCAGATTAAATTTCCAAAATAATAATGATTGCTGCCCGAAACGCTTAAAGATGCTTTTGTCGGCCGGATTGAGGTAGTATCCATCACCATCATGTTCGGCCTGAACAATGCCTGCCCCAAACAGCGCTTGCAAAGCAGAAGGATTTGAGGTCAGGGTCTGATTGGTAGCGATTATGGCAGTGCCATTGGTACACAATTGCTGAAGGACGTCCACGCTTTCCGGGCTGATCTCAGGAATTTGCGGGATTATGACTAACCGGTACTTCCTGAGTTTCTCCCGTTGGTTGAAAATTTCGGTAAAGTGGATGATGTCGTATTGCAGGTGGGCCTCTTTGAGCATCAGCTGGATACCCCGGTATTCCTGCGCGGCAAGTCCACCCGGCCAGTATGACGGAGAGATGACACAAATTTCAGCCGGTGAATCGTAACGGCCAAAATACGGTTCATATTTCCGGTGAAAGGCGTAGATTTCTTCCCAGACTGGAAAATTACGTTCATCTTCATAATCCCGGAAGTCGCCCATCAGGCTCATATCCAGACCCGAACCCGCGGCCAGGTTTTCGTAAAGGCGGATAGCCGTTTCTTCCGGTTCGATGGCATTGTACCGGGAACGGAACGAAATCTGTTGAATACTGGCGTTGCTCACGATATGATCCGGTTGGGAGTGAAGGGTGTTGGTGACATTATCAAAGGACATATAAGGCCAATAGGGCAGGGTGTTGGTCTGGGACTCATGACGGATAATATCCACAAATTTTTCCCGGTAGGTGCAAATGGCGATCTCCGGATTTATCGCTTTGACCGCGCGGTGAATTCTTTCCATCCAGTCGTCACCGGTATATTGCTTGAATTCCTGATATTTCCGGAATGCCGGATCGGCAGGATCTTCCCTGACCGGCAGATCCAGACCCCCACTGTATTCATGAAATCGTCGCCGGTCATATTCATTTTGATCAATGCCATGATAGGTGCCTTCATAGGCATTGCTGGTATGATATCCGGGCATATTGATGAAAATCCCGTCAATAGGGTACATACTGATCAATTCATCTACAATAGCGACAGACTTCTCCTGTACATAGGGAGCATTGATGGAGGCCATGTACATATCGTCATTGATGATACGCTCACCTTTGGGCGAAATGTAGGCCCAGTCCGGATGTCTTTCAAAGATACTGCGGTGAAAACGGCTGAAATCGAAACGGGTGATTACCCGGATATCATGCCGGTGGCATTTTTCAACGACTTCCTGCAGCATCCGGGGTTGTATGTAAGGATTGGTATATTGAAAATCGAGCCGGGTTGGATAAAAAGCCATAATCCCACCTCCGTTGATGATCAGGGTATTGACCGAGAATCGCTGCAGGTCTTCGATCAGGTGGTCGACATTGAGGGTAGCTTCATAGGCAGGCAGATTGCATTGCATGACCCTCAGGTTATTTCTTTTCCACCAGGGCAGATCAACAGGCCAGCCGGAAGGATCGGATGGTTGAACAGGTATGAAATCCTGGCCGGTCAGGATGCAATGACCCAGCAGGAATAGCGCAAGCAGGTAATGGTTATAAGTTCTCATCTACTTCTATTGAAAATATCCCATGAAACTTTGATCAGGGTGCCTGTTCTGACTGATTTGTATCATAAGGCGATCAAGGAATATCATCCACTAAATAAAAATATTTTGATATTTTGTACTTATAGCTTTGCTAAAACCGACATGATCACGGTGTAAAACCCACCATTCAGAGACCAAACATCAGACTTTGCATGACATACTCTACGGAAACCCCAGCCTACACCCTGATTACCGGTGCCAGCACCGGATTGGGTAAGTCACTTGCATTTACATGTGCCGCCAGGAGAAGGAACCTGATTCTGATCTCATTGCCAAATGATGGCTTGGATCTGGTTGCCAGTGAATTACGTGACCGTTTTTCGGTTAAAATCCGGAAATATGAACTTGACCTGACCGATACGGCTGATTTTAACGATCTCATCGAAACCCTTAGATTCCTGAGCATTGATTGCCTGATCAACAATGTAGGTGTTGGAGGTACTCTCCATTTTTCGCGCATATCAGAAGAATACCTCCAGCGCATGATCAATCTCAATGTCCGTTGTACCACTCTGTTAACCTATCATCTTCTCCCTCAACTATTTGTGCATCGCAAGTCCCACATCATCAATATCTCTAGTATCATCTCCCAATATCCGGTAGCATTCAAGACCATCTATCCGGCGTCCAAATCCTTCATCTATTCATTTTCACTGGGTTTGAGGGAAGAACTGAAGAATTCTCCGGTCCGTGTCAGCGTAGCCCTCCCGGGGCCGATGGTGACCAATCGGGATGTGAAACAGAGGATCATGGACAAACAGGGGAGATTTGCCAGGTCAGCATTGTTGACTCCGGACGAGGTGGCAGGGAGAGTCATGGACCGGGCCCTGGAAGGGAGAGGTTTAATCATTCCAGGTTTGGTCAATAAATTATACTGGTATTTGATGAAGATCATACCATGCAAAGTAGGGGTACCTTACCTCTCCGGAATTTTTAATAAGGAAATACTGGCATCAAATCAACCAGACACTGAAAAAGGTTATCCGGTTGATTTTGATCATCACTATACGGCATAGCATTGTTGGTCCGTCATTCTTTTCCGGCAGGGCCCCTGCCATTCAGGAAGTCACGATTCTTTTCCTGGATTTTCCGGACAAGGCCGGTGACCAGATTCCGGGGCAAAAACCGGTATGCGTTGGAAAGAAATTTATTCAGGAAACCAGGTACAATAACGACGTCGCCGGCATGCATTCCTTTTATGCCGGCTCTGGCTACCCGGCTGGCCGCATCGCTAAACCAGTCACTTCTGGTAAAATCCGGATTGCCCACGCCAACCGTTTTTTGAAAGCCGGTCCTGGTCAATCCAGGACAAAGAACACTGACGGTGACGCCCGTGCCTTGAACCTCGTTGGCAATGGCTTCCGAAAATGACAAAATGTAGGCTTTCGTGGCATTATAAACCGCCATCAGCGGACTGGGTTGAAAACCGGCTACTGATGCTACATTCAAAATTTTACCCCTACCCCTTTTGATCATGTCTTGTAAGAAGACTTTGGTCAAATGGGTCAGCGATTCTACATGCAGACGGATCATGCGTTTTTCCCGGTCCCAGTTGATTTCCTTAAAAAGACCCAACGTACCGAAACCGGCATTGTTGATCAGCACTTCAGGATGAATATCCAGATCATCCAGATGATGGTAGATCTCTAAGGCAACATTCTCCTGGCAGAGATCGAGGGTCATGGTCAGGCATCTGGAATCCGGAGTAGTCTCTGACAACAATTGGTTCAACTCATCAAGACCCATTTCCGATTGGTCGATCAGGATCAGATGATAGCCCTCTTCTGCCATCATTTTGGCCATTTCCAGACCTATGCCACCGGCTGCTCCGGTGATTACTGCCCATCGATTCATGATCTTATCCATTGGAGGGTTTTCGAAAGTCCGGTTTCCAGATCTGTGTAACGGTAACCCAGATCCCGGATAGCCTTTTCACTGGTGAGATTCCAGTTGTGGGTCAGTTTTTCGACAAATGCCGGAACGATCATCGGCCTCATACCGGTCATATTGGCACGTAATATTTCTATTTGGGCCCAACCCAACAGCACTTTCACCGGGATTTTTATCAGTTTGTGATTTTGCCTGGTCAGTTTCCGGAGCAGGTTAAAAAAGTCGCTATAGGAGATGTTGTCACCACCCAGGATATAACGCTGGCCCGAGACTCCTTTTTGCATGGCCAGTAAGTGCCCATGGACTACATCATCAATATAGACATAGTTGCCTTCACTGGTCCCGTTTCCGGGGATAAAACGCCATTTTCCCTGACTGAACATTTGAATCAGTCTTGACACCGAATTGCTTTCTCCCACCAATCCCGGTCCATAGATCCGGCTGGGATTGACCACCACTACCTCCATGCCCTTGCCGGTAAAGGAAAATGCCATCTTTTCCTGTTGCAGTTTTGACTGATCGTAAGGCGAAAAAAGTAAAGGTTCTCCCGAAGTTTCTTCGTGTACCGGTATTCCGGTTGCGGGAGAAGGACCCATCACACCGGCAGTCGAGGTAATCACGACTTTGCGAACCCCTTCTTCCTGGGCAATGGAGAGCAGATCGGACGTGCCCTGCACATTGATCCGGTGATATTGGGCCGGATCTTTCGTCCAGATACCGGCAAAGGCAGCCAAATGAAAGATCTCCTCACAACCCCGGATTGCCTTGCGAAGACTCTCCGGGTCGGAAAGATCACCAGCCACCAGTTCAATATGCCGGTGACCTGTTATTTCGTTGCTCCTGGCTTCTGACCGGACCAGTGCCTTGACGGAAACACCCATCCTGGCGAGCGCCTGAACCAAAGGAATGCCGACATATCCGGTAGCTCCGGTGACCAGGGTCTTCATGCTGTTTTTTTGATGGAAATTCCGGGGTGATAATATAGGGAAAACCATTCATTGGAGAGGGCAAGAAACGAATGAAGGATGATCGCCGGCCAGACAGACTGGCTTTCGATCGAGAGCAGACACATTAATATCCCAAAAGGGATAGAAGCCGCTGATTCTTTACGCCCTTTAGGTATATGGGCAAAGGCGTAAATGGCGCTGTTGAGTGCAATAGCTGTCATCTGATCCATGACCGCCAGACTGGTGAAAAGCAGAATGCCCCGGAATAGAAGTTCGTAGGCACAGAGGTAGAGAAACCAGGTCAGGGCACTTCCGGCAAGGATAGAATACGACCATTCGGATTTCCTGATCTGGGGATACATGGCCAGATTATCCTGCCGGGGAGCATTAAAAAAATTGACCACCTGGATGAGTATGGCCAATCCAATAGTGACATACCACACCAAAGCCGTACCCGGAACAAACAGGCCGTAGAATTCCCCTGGCACATCACCTGTGATCGTCATCACCAACATTGGAAAAATGCCCAGCCAGATGAAGCCGGTCATTCGTTGGATATAAATGCTCCAGACAACTGGATCACGTTGGGGTTTTTTCAGAATCTTCCAGATCCATTGAGGCACCGTGGTATCAAACAGATACAGTAAAAATCCGATAGTCACTCCGACCAATGCGAGGATAAAATCAAATTCAGTCATCTGCCTGCTGCATGCATCATCGGTGCAAGCCGGAATGTACTGATCATTTTTGACCTCCGGCCGGAAGAGACACCAGCTCCCGGATTATTAGTTTCAGGTTTTCGTCATGCTTCCTTTCCTTTCTGGCAATCGCAAGATCTTTGGTCACTTTGGCACCTCCCGTGTAATATCGGTAAAACCAGGGAACTACGGAAAGGGTCGCATCAAAGAAACTAAGTCGACGTGCGGTATCAATGAAAAGCACAACCAGGGCACCGTTTAATAAAATCGAATTCAAGCTGTTTTTTGGGTCACCCAGTAGTATCTGACCAAGTCCCGGCAGGAAATAACTGAGGATCTGATAGGTCTTGGGGTTGAGTTTTTCAATTTTTGCTACCTGTTCAAAGTATCGGTCCAGGGCAGCTTTCTTTTCTGTTGTATTGCAGAGAGGGGTAAATGCGGCTTCTGCGGCCGGAAAGTCTTTGAGCCGGTAGTGACAAAATCCTTCGTAGAGCGCAATTCTGTCGGGAGCAATGTCGGGATCAACCTGGTAGAGTTCGACCAGTGCTTTTTGATACTCACCGGTCTCAATCAGGATCCGGATGCGTTCAAACTGAAGATTGGCCTGCTCAACCGGGTCATTGGTCAGGAAGTAAGATTGTTCCAGATAGTTGAGAGTGGTGAGGTGGTCGCCTTCCCCGGATGAAATGGAGGTTAACCTCTGGAGGCAGGTCTTCCGGTAGCGATTTTCCTGGTCAAAAAACAAAACTCTTCTGAATGCCTTGCCGGCAGCCTGCTGGTCACCCCGGGCATAAAGATCCTCCGCAAACTCAAAAGTCTGGTGCAAATCCTGGCTCCGGATGGTAGCCTGGGTCAGACTAGTAACGACTATAAATAAGCTGATCCACTTCATGGTATATGGCATCAAGTCTTCGCTTATTATAATTTTTGGCCGATTGCTGGGCTCCATAAATATTGCCAAGGTAAAATCCCAGGCCGAGTCCGCCGTAGATCCATCCGGTTACCGATTTCGAGCCTCTTCGGTTGAATGCCCGGTAACTCTGATATCCCATGGCGGCGACAAAGAAAAAGCTGGTGATCCCTTCCTTTACATTCCTGGCATAGACCTTACCACTGCCCGGTATAATGGCCGAACAGGTAGCTGCCAGCCAGGGTTTCCTGGGTCTGAAAGCCTGGGCATTCTGAAGGGTCTCCCTGTAGGTAGTCACCCAGGGACCCGAATGATCTTTACCCTCCAGATGACCGGAGGCTTTTTTCCAGTCTCTGTTGAGCATCGCAAATTCTACCCGGCTGCGCAGGATGGTTTCAGTGGGAATGTGGCTGGTGGCGGAAAGCGCTTCTTCAAAAGGCGCTTCATCATGCTGAAAAAGAAGTGTCGCGATGTATTCCTGCTCCAGCCAGCGATTGTCGAGTCCAGTCGACCGGTGCTGACGGAAGAGATCGGTGGCGAGAGAGTAGTTGCCTTGTTTGCGATAAGTCTGCGATAATCTGACCATAATGGTATCGTTTTGAGGCTGCATAAAGAACAAACGGCCATATTCTTCCGAAGCAAAACCATACTCTCCTTTTGCAAAAAGGTAGTCGGCAAACTGACGGGTGGCCCCGAATGAAAACAAATCCTGCCCCTTGACCAGGAAAGGAACCATGGCAATCAATACTAAGGTTTGCAGATAGCCCATAACTCGCAGCTTACCTCACGGGATCCAGCAGCTGGCCGCTCTCAGGATCAATTTGATAGTTTTCGGGGCTTAAATAATTACAGCGTGACAACCGGTCAAAAGCACCCATCAGACCCTTTATTACCCCATGGCGCTGCACCGAATGCAGGCAATAGGCCGAACACGAGGGGGCAAAGGCACAATTACGGTTATCCTGCGAGGACAGATAGTTCTTGTAAAAAAGAAAAAACAGCTGGACTCCAATCTTGATTTCATTGGATTCGGTCCTTTCAATCGGATATTGTGGTTTTTCTTTCGGTATCGTAAGCTGATTGGTCAGGAATCCCGCATCGCTGCTTAATCCGGACTGAGCATGAACATCACCATAAAAAAGGCACACGTCCAAAGCAATCTAACATTCACCTTCACTGTGGTCTCCATTTACCTGGGCCAAAATACAAACTTAATCATTGACGGGATCCTCTTTAACAAATCCGGTCAATTCCCGGCATCGCTCACCCGGGTAATCTCAGGATCTTCCTTAAATTGACATGAAAACAATATTGATTCTGATGCCGGTTAAATTTTGTCTGTTGCTGATGGTTTTCTGGTCAACCCTGAGTTGGGGCCAGGCATTCTCACTGGAAGCGGCTCTCGGTACGTCCTATTGCTCGGATCTGACCGTATCCGGCGATGGAACGACGATTGGCTGGATCAGCATGGAGAAAGGTATCCGGCGGCTTTTTACGGCAGCTGCTCCGGACTTTGCCCCGCAATTAAGGTATCAATCGACTTACGATGATGGACAGATCATAGGTCAGGTCGGGTTTGATCATCAAAACCAGCATCTCTATTTTGTGAAAGGCAGCGGACCCAACCGCCACGGAGAGGTTGCCAATCCCGCTTCCGAAGTCAGCTATCCACAACGCTTGTTGTACCGTGTTGATCTTACTAACAATCAGATGGACACCATCGGCTCCTTTGCCAGTTATGTCATCAGTCCTGATGACCGTTTTCTCCTGTTGTCTGCCGGTAATCGGTTGTTGAAATACGATTTAAACACGAAATTAAAGGAGACGCTGATTGAAATGCGGGGTACTTTCTCCGATGTGGCTTTTCATCCGGATGGCAACTCGGTCATTTTTACCAGCAATCGTGCAGATCACCATTTTATTGGGTGGTTTCCATTTGGGACAAAGCGCATCCAATGGATTGCACCCTCACTGCACCGCGATCAGTATCCGGTATGGTCACCCGACGGTCGACAGGTAGCGTTCATCCGGTCTCCGGGTCAACGGAAAGGCGAACTTGCTGATATCACCGGCGGTCATCGATTTTCTTTGATGGTATTTGATTTCCAACGAAATCAAGAGCGGGAAATCTGGTCTTCACCGGCAGATGACGGCTGGTTTGCCCAGTATTATCACGAGAAACCCCTCCAATGGGCAGCAACAGGTCAGCTGCTTTTTTACTCGGAGCATGAAGGGTATATGAAGATCTATCAACTGGATACTGCTACCGGTCAGGCAACCGCACTGATCGACGGACTCTGCGAGATGGAACACTGCCATCTATCACCGGGAGGCGATCAGCTCATTTTCAGTTCCAATTGCGGTGATCTTGACCGGCGTCATTTGTACTTGTATGATCTGCTGGAAGATGAGCTGCATACCATCACCCAGGGTGAGTTCATTGAGACAAATCCCTATGTGATGGAACCAAACAAATTTGTCTATCGCCGGTCGGGGTACAACGAGCCTATGCGGATTGTAGTCAATAGCATGGGTGTGGAACAGGTCATTTATCCTTTGTCTCTGGAAGCCGGATTTCCGGCCGGGATGTTTGTAAAACCCAGGCAGGTCATCTTTAAAGCTGCCGATGGTACCGTGATTGATGGCCAGCTGTTTGCAAAAGACGAGACCGGCAATAAGCCCGGACTTCTTTTCATGCATGGTGGCCCGATCCGGCAGATGTTGCTGGGCTATCACTACAGCAGTTACTATGCCAACACCTATGTGTTTAATCAGTATCTGGCCAATCACGGATACGTGGTACTCAGTGTCAACTACCGTTCAGGGACCGGATATGGCCGGGATTTCCGGAGGGCTGCCAACCAGGGTCCCCGGGGTGCCTCCGAATATCAGGATATCATCGCCGCCGCGAACTATTTGCAAAATCTGCCTTATGTAGACAGCAACCGGATTGGTCTGTGGGGTGGGAGTTACGGAGGGCTCCTGACCGCGCAGGGACTGGCCAGGAATTCAGATATCTTCAAAGCCGGGGTAGATTTCCATGGGGTACACGACTGGAGTTGGCGGGCTACCGATTTTTCAGAGGGTGGTTTTTGGGGCATCACCCCCGGGTTGATGGATCAGGCTTATCAGTCATCGCCGGTCGCTGATATCGATGACTGGCGCTCACCGGTATTGCTGATACATGGAGACGACGACCGGAATGTGATGTTTGGGCAGTCGATCGATCTGGCTGAGCGACTTAAAGAAAGGGGAGTGCATTATGAAGCATTGGTACTTCCCGATGAAGTGCATGGATTTTACCGGCACGAATCGTGGCTGCGGTCGTTTGAAGCCTCTGGTGATTTTTTTGACCGTTTTCTGAAAAGGTAGCTACTGGCTCGGACCGGCTTCAGGAACCGGATAATTATAAAGTTCGTCGAAACCGGATTCGTTGATGTGAATGTCTTTAAAAGTCAGGATCCGTTTGATCTTTTTATCGTCTTTCTCCACAATGTGGGTCAGAGATCCTGGAATGGGCAGACCATCGTACACCTGGTAATCATCCAGCTGCTGCCTGAACATCATGTTTCCATCCGGCTCGTAGTAAATCACCCCTGTCAGTAACTTTTTCTCCTTGATCAGTACCAGCAGGCCCAAAACATCGGCATACTCCACTGGCGGTGCGTAGGTGACATAAACTTCATCTTCCATTCGTTTGACCGATTCGATTTTGTAACCACTCTTGATCAGCCCGAAATCACTGAGACTCTGGGAGATCAGCATTTTAAAGATGCTGTGTTCGGTAATGTAGGGAGCGGTGGTTTTCGCAGTTAATTTTCCGTCTTTGACGGTGTATACAAAAGTGTCCTGAATGATCCATTGTTCGGGAAAAGGGAAAGAAAGATCGTAGGTCAGTTTATTGAGGTGGTCATCAAAATAGCAGGAACCGATGATGAGCCTGCGTTCCAGGCTGTCACCAATCGAAGAGATTTCCTTCAGGGAGAAATCGGCTTTAAACCGGAAGTAATCCTGAGCATGGCCGGAGAGGTAAGCCAAAAAAAGAAAAAGGATGCCAAGCAGCATCCTTTTTCTGTCCATATTTTTTTGATGAATTGCGATCTGGTTATGGTTTTATGTGATCAGATCACGGCCCATGATGCCCAGAATAAGGCCCAGAAAACTATCCAAACCCCAATACCGACCAGGGCGCCGATTACGGCCTTCTTGACCTGATCTTTTCGGTCGGGAGAATCTTCCATCAACAGGTACACCAGAAGGATACCTATCCAGGAAAGACAAAATCCCCACCAGAATCCCGGTATTCCAAGGGGCAGTTCATCAGCGCCGGCAACGGCCAGCAATGAACCATGTACATCTTCTTTCAGAGAGAGGCCAGCAATGGTTTCAGCATCCAGGTCACTGAAGATCAGATTTTCGGATTTGATGCGTTGCTCCAGAGCATCCAGAGACTGAAACTCCTGATCAATCGCAACCCTATCCGCATCAAGAACCTGGGAGATCTGATCAGGACTGACCGCCTCCGACTTCACGTTTTCGGCAATGAGGGAGGTTGAAAAAACCGCCATCATTAGGAATAAAAAGTACCTCATGTGGTAAGTGTTTAGAAATTCGGGATAAATATAGTTTTTTTGAAGTACAATGTATGGGCTTTAACGAAACCGGAGTACCAAAATTAGTGGGAGATAGCTTCTGTGATGTACGGTCTTTTATATGGCACTATTTGTGTATACGATTAGCCTGCCGAATATTCGCATCAGAGGTTGAACTCTTTGGTTAAATCACGTATATTTGCACGCCCGGCGAAAGGTTGGGTGCAATAAAGGGTCGGTTGGCCGAGTGGCTAGGCAGAGGTCTGCAAAACCTCGTACAGCGGTTCGAATCCGCTACCGACCTCATCCTTTACCGGGGCTCAGCAATTTTATTGCTGAGCCTTTTTTGTTCCGGCAAACGAGCCAGGCTTTGCCTGAGCGAGTTTGACGGGAACAAAAAAGAACGAGCAAAGCGAGTGCACCCGGTAAAGGATGACCGGCCCCCCAGACCGGATCGCGAAAGCAATCCGCTACCGACCTCAGATACCTGATCTCCTCTGATTTCACTCTCTGAAAACTCATATCCTAGTTGTTGACACCGGAAAGCAGATATAAATATATTTCATCATACTTTATCGTTAAGCCCCGATCAGTATATTTGAACCATGATGAAGCTCTTGACGGCAGGCAATAAAGCAACGCTCCATCAGGATGCTGAATTGGGGATTACCAGATCCTGGATGTGGGAGCTTTCTATCCGGAAGAGAGTAGTATTTTACGGAGCAAGCAATGAAGTGAATGCATCGTTTTAAAACCAGCTTTGATCAAAAAGGATATCTCGAACCTATCCGTATATTTTCACCGGAAGAGACCCGCACCTTATGGATCGCCCTGAAAAGAGACTTGAGCAATCCACCAATGGATTGGGAGAAGGGGTATGCAGCCAGTTCCCGCTTGTTCTTTGAAATCGCCTCCGACAAGAGAATAGTGGATCTGGTACAAACACTGATCGGTCTGGATATCCTCCTGTGGGGAGCGAGCATTGTCACCAAGGCCCCCGGCGAAATCCACCCCTGGCATTGCGACATTGAGAACACCGGAATGACTCCGGATCAAAGCGTATCGGTCTGGATCGGTCTGGAGCATACCTCGTCCGACGCTTCATTGTTCCTGATTCCCTTTTCCCACCGGTTTGCCAAAACGGTGCAACAGGTAAGGCAGGAGAAGGGGGTAGCCCGAATGCAGGCATCTACCCCGGAGGTGTTAAGATGGGCGGAAGAAAATGATCAACGGAGTACGGTGGAACATCCGGTAGTCAAAAATGGTGACGCCCTCTTTTTTCACGGAAAGATCTGGCATTTTTCGGATAACCGGTCGGATGCATCCCGGTCGGCACTGCTGTTGCAGTATGCCACCCCGGAGACAGCCATCCGGATACCGGACCCCAACAATCTGGAGTGGCCTTTTTGTCAGCTGGAACTACCCCTGCCACCCTGCATTCTTTTACGAGGTGATGACCGGTTTGGCCTCAACCGGATCGTACCCCCTCCCGTGACAATAGGAGGGACCCAAAGTAGGTTGGAAATCCGGTCTTCCCGGATTCATGCGCTGAATTTGCCGCTTCCCATGCCTGACAGTGCGTTTTGGAAGCCCAATTATCTCTTTGACGGCCAGACCTCGGTGATGCAGCATCTGACCTGTCATATTTCGAGTCTGCGTAAAGGACACCAACCACATCCTCCGCATTCCCATCGTGAAGAGGAAATCCTGATGGTACTGGAAGGAACGGTTGATGTCCTGTTGCCGGAGATTGCTGCCCGGGGTAAAATTTTCCGTCAACGGCTGCACCCCGGTGATTTCGTGTATTATCCGGCATATTTCCCCCATACCATTGAAACCGTTAGCCGGGAACCAGCCCACTATCTGATGTTTAAATGGTACAATCAGGCCAAATCGAAAGCTGGTGAAATGGCCTACCAATTATCGATTGCGGGTGAAGATGACCGGGTATCGGACCGGAAAATCCGCTATGGGCTGGTCTTTGAAGGAGCAACCCGCTGTCTGGGAAAACTCCATTGCCATCGTACCGTCATTCAGCCCGGAGCGTCGTATGCCGCGCACATCGATCCCTATGATGTAGCGATCGTGGTACTCAAAGGAGAAGTGGAAACGATTGGAAAAAGGGTAGCCCAAAACGGAGTTATTTTTTACCCGGCCGGGCAACCCCACGGAATGTCGAATCCGGGGCAGGAGGAAGCCCACTACCTGGTTTTCGAATTCCATGGATTACAGGAGCTTTTACCGGGTAAATGGAGTATGGATACTACCTCCGGATTATGGTCTAAACCCGAAATCCAGCAGATTGAGGCGATGAAGACCGAGATCAGCCACTGCAGGAGCGAAATTCAGAGCCTTCGTTCCTCCTGGTCCTGGAAGTTGGGTTGGATGATCACCCGGTCCGTGATGAAAATCGTGGGATGGATACCCTTTTTCAGGGATTGGGTAGTGCGTCGGTAAACCTGTTGAAATCTTGTTTAGGTGACTACCTGCCGAAGGCCGTCGAAAAACCGATACTGAAATGTGCAAAATGTCCTGATTCTCCCGGATCAAAGAGAATTCCATATTCCGGCCGGATGGCCCATTTGGTAAAATCGGTACTGAAAGAAAGCCCTAAGTTAATCGCAACGTAATCATCGCAATCCCGGCACAGGGTCATGAGATATTTTGGTGATAAAGTAATGTCCAGGTTGTCTTTGATGGCAGGAATGGTAAACAGAAAAGTGGGGTGCACCTGCCAGGTGTCTTCGGTCGCTTCGCCAAATGCCCGGCCAACAGGAACAGCAAAGGCAATCTTATTTTCAAGCAGGCTATATTTTGGACCAATCCCCAGGATATGTGCGTCATTGTCTCCGTTATCATCTTTCAACCAGACATACTCATAACGAAGACGAATATCCAGTTTGGACGAAATTCCGTAAGCAGACTGAACACCCACATGATTTTGTACCCCATCGGATTCGCCGTCCTCGGTAAAATTGACAGTGGAGTAGGAAGGGGTTACTTCAATCCTGTTTTTCCCCACGGTTCTTGCGCTCTGTAATTCCGAGAAAACCGGGGCGCAACCTGTTAGCAAAACACCAAGTAGGATCAAATTCCAGACATCATATAATAGTCGTTTCATATTCAGACGCTAAGCCAGTTTTTGGTCCCAATGTAGTGACATCAGGTTTGATAAAGGGTGTATTTTTATTCTGCAGTAATTCAATACGCCGGTTCGGAATCTGCAGAGAAAAGTCTACCCCGCCAATATCTCTTTCACCCGCTCCGCCGTAAATGGCATGTGATACAAGGCCTTACCGGTCAGCGCCAGAAAGGCATTGGCAATGGCCCCACCCACTACCGGGGTACTGGCTTCACCCACCCCCATGGGTGCTTCATCGGAAGGAATGATCCGGATATCGATCGATTCAGGAGTATCCGACATCCGGGCCAGCCGGTAATTGTGAAAGTTGGATTGCTCGACTGCACCATCTTTGAAGGTGATACTCTCGTGCAGTACGCTGCTGATACCAAAGACGACTCCGCCTTCCAGCTGGGCGATGGCGTTATCCGGCTGAACCACCACTCCGGCATCCATGGCACACCAAAACCGGTGGACTTTGATTTTTCCGCGCTCCCGGTCGACTGAAATTTCGGCTACTCCGCCGACCAGCGCACCGCTTCGTTCGCCAAAGGCCATCCCCCGGGCCCGGCCTTCCGGTACGGTGGAGCCCCACTGGCACATTTCGGCCAGGCTGTCGAGCACCTTTAGCTCACGTGGGTGGTTACTTAAGAGTTGACGGCGTACCTGGTAAGGGTCTTTTCCAATACCCCGGGCAATCTCATCGATAAAGGCTTCAATGGCATATTTATTGGGGCCATGTCCTACCGATCGCCAGTGTTTGGTACGAACACCCTGATCGACATTGCGAAGATCGATGTATTGGTTTGGAATAGTGTAGTAGGGATTCTGCGCTCCCGAAGCCAGCAAACCGTCGCCGGTCCCGGTAATAATATGACTCCAGGCGGTGATGGCACCCTCAGGATTGACTGCAGCCTGCATGCGCTGCAGGCAAATCGGACGGAAAGCACCATACTGCACGTCATCTTCCCGGCTCCAGACCAGTTTCACCGGCCGTTTGACCGCATTGGAAAGATGGGTGGCTTCTTCCACATAACCGGTCAGCGAGCGCCGGCCAAAACCCCCTCCCAGATAACAGGGATGATAATTAATGTCTTCAAAAGCGATCCCCAACACGTTGGCTATCGCCCGGCGGGCACTGTCAGGAGCTTGTGATCCGACCCATGCTTCTGCGCTCTTCCCATCTTCCGCAACCGATACCACCGCATTGAGCGGTTCCATCTGAGCATGGTAGACGAAATCATTCTTATAAAAGGATTCAAAGTTCTTTGTCGCTGCTTGCAGGACCCCGGCTACGTCACCTTCTTCAGTGATCACCTCACCCCGGTTGGAGGACCTGGATAACTGTTGATATTGTGCAAAGGCTGCCTGGCTGTCATAATTTTCAGCTTTGGCACCGGCACTCCATTCTATATTCAGGACTTTTCGGGCAGTCTGACAAAACTCGTAGCTTTCGCCGATCACACCAATCCCATGGTCCAGCTTTACTACCTTGAAAATACCTGTCATGGCCAGGACTTCTGATTCATTCGTCAGCGCAGGTTGGGATCCATGAACCGGCGAACGGGCGACAATGCCATAGAGCATGCCTGGTACTTGGACATCGATGGAATACAAGGCGGATCCATTTACCTTGGCAGGGATATCAAACCGGGGCATTTTTTTGCCGATCAACCGGAATTCTCCGGGGTTTTTCAGATCCTTTTCTCCAACTTCCGGCAACTTTTCGGGAGTTTCCAGGGAAGCAGCGATTTGTCCGTAACTGATTTTTTTCCCGGTGGCCGGGTGGCTGATTTCTCCCTGGGAAGCAACGACTTCTGAGCTGGGTACCTTCCACTGTCCGGCCGCACTGTGCATCAGCACCTTTTTTGCCTGAGCTCCCGCCAGACGAAGGCCTGAATAGTAACCCCGTACCGTGCGACTACCCACCGTGATCATCGGTCCTCCCAGACGTCCGCCCCACTGCATCCCATAGATATCCGGTTCTATCGGTGAATGCTCAATATGGACTTTAGACCAATCCACATCCAGCTCTTCAGCGATAATGGCGGCCAGGGCTGTCATCGAACCCTGACCCATTTCGGCGGCCGGATTCATGATGGTCACCCGGTTATCCCCGCCGATATGCACCCAGGCAGAAATCTTTGTTGCGTCATTTTCGGATGTTACCGTTCCCCTATCCGAGAGCACCGGGACCAGCGTTCCGGTGGCGATCAGGAAGGTAACTCCACCGGCTCTTTGGAGAAACTTTCTCCGGGAGATTGATTTGATACCAGGTGTTTGCATAGCTTAACTTTTTGATGAAACACTTTCGATGGCCCTGATAATACGCAAATAGGCGCCACAACGACATAAGATTCCATCCATATAGTCAATAATTTCGTCTCTGGCCGGGTTGGGCTTTTTCTCCAACAGGGCAGCCGCCTGCATGATCTGACCACTCTGACAATAACCGCATTGAGGTACCTGCTCCGCTATCCAGGCTTCCTGCAGGGGGTGTAATTTATCCTGACCGAGGCCTTCGATGGTAACGATGTTTTTTCCCTCCACTGCCCGCATCGGGATGACACATGACCGGACCGGGTTGTTATCCAGGTGCACGGTACAGGCTCCGCATTGGGCAATACCACAACCATACTTGGTTCCGTTCAGCTGAAACTTGTCGCGAAGGGTCCATAATAAGGAAGCACCGTCGTCCACCTCGACATCAACGGCTTTTCCATTCAGGGTAAAATTGACTTTCATATCCGGCACATTTAACGCTCCGGCTATCAGATCTGCAACAACTCAAGCCGGGTTGCGGCAACCTAAAATACAAAATTGCTGTGTCTTATGCCAGCGGGGCATATAGGGAAGCGACCGGAAATAACCAGAAGATTGGTTTAAAGAACGTAAAGTGATTATCAGTAAAGCCGTGATCATCCAGTTTCATGCCAGGTGAAGAAAGATTCCGGAGATGGTTTAGGTGAATAAACCAGTTCTAGACTGACAGAGAAGTCAGCAGAATTGACAGGCAGTAGATTTTGACTTGAGTGATGGGCAATCGCCTGAAGAGAGACATGAAATTCAGCCGCTATGCCGCCATACACCGCACTTCAGCAGAAGGAGCTGCTTCCGGAACAATGATATCGTATGGCCCAATCCACTCGAGTACTTCACTATGCCGATTCTGGAGACAGCTCATATGAAAAAGAGCTCCGTTTGAGGCCTGTAAACGGAAGGTGGCTAAGGTCAACCCGCTGTCCGGATCTGACGGGTCCGGTTCATACATCCAGACATCCTGTTCAGGACAGAGTTCAAGCAAACCTGCCAGAATTTCGGGAGAATGATCGAAGAACTTACCCTCATTGATTAGAAGATCAAATACCACGGCATCGATTCGTTCCTGGATTTTATGGATGGACTGTCGCATGATCACTTGTTTTAATTTGATGATACAAAGTAAAATGGTGACCGTGCAGTCATTTTGCACACTGAAAAATATTTAGAAAATTCTTCAGAAAACCGGTAAGGGCGGATTTGCTGTGTCGAAAATGAAGGTAACAATCAAAAGGAGTCGACGGTGGCCGATTCAAAGTAATCGGTGCACACCCGGCCGGATGAGCTATTCTGGTCCTTAAAGCCCCAGGATCTGGAAGACCAGCAGGGTACCTAAGAACTTAAGCGAACTTACCGAAAAGACAAAGGCAAAGGCATTGCGTGAACGGGGCTGATAATGAATCAGATGGTGGAAAACAGTACCAATCAGGCTTGATCCCAGGACCATAAAAAAGAGAACGGTGCTCAGCGTTTGCACTCGGGTGAGGTGCATGGACTCCAGAAAACCATACTGGGAAATGAGAATTATTGCATAGGTCCCCAACATCATAAACAACGCTGTTGTCGCCAAAGCGTAATGCTTCAGAATTTTAAGGTCGATGTTTTGTTTCAAGCCTGCCACTGTATCTATCATTTTAATGCCCGTTATAAACTTTGATATCAGCCTAAATATTGCATCGGTCTGACCAGAATTTTCCAGGGTTTGATTTCTTGTACAGGACCCATAACCAGTTTACCGAAACAAAGTTCAATTACTATGCATGAAAGAGCAGGTTATAGATGGATTTCCATACATTGGAAGAGAAGAAAAATTTTTTGTGGAATGAGAGGAATCGTCCTACCTGCTGATCGTCTGATTGAAAAAACTACTGGCCTTCTTGTTTTCATACTGATGCCGGTTTTACTCAATGCCCAGATCAAAGCGCTGGTGGGAGGCACCCTGATCGATGGATTTGGCGGTAATCCTCTGCAGAATAGTGTTGTCCTGATCGAAGGAGATCGTATCGCCGCTGTTGGTCAGGTCGGTCAACTCAAGATCCCTAAGGGTGCCGAGATTATCTCGACTGAGGGCATGAGTGTATTACCAGGCCTCTGGGATATGCATGTGCATCTGATGATCAACGGGCACAGCAACTATACGCACTGGGATCAGAAATACCCGCATTTATTTCAGGATGTTATTATGCCCTCCTCCGCCCACCAACTGCTGATGGCCGGAGTGACCAGCGCCCGCGATCTGGGAGGGCCGCTCGAAGCCAGTCTGACCGTTCGTGACAATATTAATACTGGCAAAATACCAGGTCCCACCCTGTATGTTTCGGGGCCGTTTATTCAGCATGAACCCTATCCGGGCACGGAGCTTTTTCGCTGGGGAGTAGATGGGGTGGAAGATGCCCGCGCCAAAGTCAGGCGGCTGGCTGAAGCCGGAGTAGACTGTATTAAGATGGTGGATCAGGATTTGATGGAAATGGAAGAAGTATACGCGGTGGTCGATGAGGCGCACAAGCACAACCTGACGGTGGTTGCCCACAGCCACCGGCCGGAGGAGATCCGCAGGGGGCTGAAAGCAGGGGTGGATTGTTTTGAACATACGGGACTCTCTTCTGCTCCGGAATATCCGGATGATATCATGGAGATGATAAAGGCCCGTACTGCTCAAATGAACCTGGGTCCGATGTTTTGGTGTCCCACGATCGAAGGACTCTATAATTATGAATATGTACGGGATCATCCCGAAGCGCTCGACAACGATTCCTGGCATCTGGGATTACCCGATTCAATCATCCGTGATATCAAGGAATCCATCCGTTATCCGGGACGCATGCCTTATTTTCAGATGACCCCGATCCGAAAACCGACCTTGCAACGAAAGTTTGTTCAACTCAGAGAAGCCGGACTGGTGCTTCTGATTGGTACCGACAGCGGTATTCCTATGAAATTTCACAGTCAAAGTACCTGGCACGAACCGGATGTCTGGGTCAACGCATTTGGAGTTGACCCGATGTATGCCATCAAAGCGGCCACCTACTGGCCTTCAGTGCTGATGGGGGTCGATGATGAAGTAGGCACCATCAGTGAAGGCAAGTATGCGGATATCATCGCTGTAAGGGGTGACGTCTTGCGGTATATCAATCTCCTCCAGCAGGTGGACCTGGTCATCAAGCATGGTATCCGGTATAAGTAACTGTAAAAATTTTCCCATTAGAGGCACCTAAATTCCTCACTGACCCGTTTCTGCTGTAAAAAACACCGGGATAAGGGCTATTTTTTTAATTTTTGCGACCTGATTTAAAAAAGGCGATTTAACATGTTATTTAATGCAAAGGGTAAAGATGAAGCGACTTACGATGCTATTGTCGTAGGTTCCGGCATCAGTGGTGGCTGGGCTGCCAAGGAGTTGACTGAAAAAGGACTGAAAACGTTGCTCCTGGAGCGGGGCCGAATGGTTAGGCATGGTGATTATCCAACGGCCACCCTCCATAGTTGGGAGTTACCCAACCGGGACCAGGTATCGCGGGAGGAAATGAAGAAATATGAAAAGCAAAGCCGTACCGGCTACACCATCCGCGAATCGACCAAGCACTGGTTTGTCAATGACCTTGAAAATCCGTACACGGAGATCAAGCGCTTTGACTGGATGAGAGGATATCATCTGGGTGGGCGATCGTTGCTTTGGGGACGCCAGAGTTACCGCTGGAGCGACCTGGATTTTGAGGCTAATGCCAAAGAGGGAGTAGGGACCGATTGGCCAATACGATACAAGGATATTGCTCCCTGGTACGATTATGTGGAAAACTTTGCCGGCATATCCGGCCGGGCTGAAGGACTGGCTCATCTGCCGGATGGCAAGTTTCTGCCTCCGATGGAGTTCGATTGCCTGGAGGATCACGTAGCCGGCAAGATCCGGCAAAATTTTAACGACCGGATCATGACGATCGGGCGGGTAGCCAACCTGACACAACCTCACCTGGGCCGGGGGAGTTGCCAGTACCGGAATCGTTGCATCCGCGGATGTCCGTATGGTGCTTATTTCAGCAGCAATGCGTCGACCATCCCGGCTGCAGAGGCTACCGGAAATCTGACAATCCGGCCTTTCTCCATTGTCAACTCGCTGATTTACGACAAGGATGCCAGGATGGCCAAAGGAGTGAGGGTGATCGATGCAGAGACCCAGCAAACCCATGAGTTTTTTTCCAACGTCATTTTTCTCTGCGCCAGTACCCTGGGCAGCACTTTCATCCTGATGAATACCCGGGATGAAGCCAACCCCAACGGACTGGGCAATGAAAGTGGTGAATTGGGATGTAACCTGATGGACCATCACTTCCGGGTTGGGGCTTCCGGAGAATATGAGGGATTTACCGATAAGTATTATAAAGGTCGCCGTCCCAACGGTATCTATATACCAAGATTCCGCAATGTTGACCGCAACACGCAGCGGAAAGAATACCTCAGGGGATACGGCTATCAGGGCGGTGCCAGCCGGGACTCCTGGAGTCGTAACGTGCAGGAGCTTGGATTTGGTCAGGGCCTGAAAGAAGAGCTGATCGAACCGGGTAAGTGGCGAATGGGGATGACCGCCTTCGGCGAAATGTTGCCCAACCATGAAAACCGGGTATACCTCAACGAGGAGGTAAAAGATATCTATGGTCAGAGCACCCTGACCTTTGATTGCGAGTTTAAGGAAAATGAGTGGGCCATGCGTAAGGATATGGCCGATTCCGCTGCCGAAATGCTGGAGGCAGCCGGGCTGACCAATGTCAGCACCTACGATAGTCCAGGCGCTCCGGGGCTGGGCATCCATGAAATGGGCACGGCCCGGATGGGGACCAGTCCAAAGAATTCGGTACTCAACAAATACAACCAGGTCTGGTCCGCACTCAATGTCTATGTCACGGACGGTGCCTGCATGACTTCCGCTTCCTGTGTCAATCCTTCGCTGACCTATATGGCACTGACGGCGCGTGCAGTTGACCACGCAGTCGGGGAATTGAAAAAGATGAATTTGTAATCTGTCACCTGCTAAAAAATTAAAACGATCATGATCAATAGAAGAGAGGCACTGCGTCGCACTTCCTATATCCTCGGAGGAGCATTATCCGCCTCCACGATAGCTGCCGTAATGTCTGGCTGCAAACCGGCCACCACTGCGCTGGACTGGACTCCCGAGATTATGGCTCCTGACCAGGCACTGACCGTAGCGGAAATCACGGAACGGATCATACCGGCTACCGATACTCCCGGGGCCAGGGCAGCGATGGTTGACCGCTATATCGATTCTTTTTTAAAGGATATCGCTTCAGAAGAAGAGCAGGCCGAATTTTTTGCCGGCCTCAATGAAGTCAATGACTTGTCAATGAGCCGGTTTAAAAAGAAATTCACCGCTCTGACAGACCCGGAAAAAGATGCGGTCCTCACTGAAATGTCAGGAGCCGGATCCGTCAGAAAATCCGATGATGAGAAGGCGGCAGAAATGGCCAATGAGGGGGAGCGGGTACAGTCCGACGATGTCAGTGGTCAGCGGTTTTTCAACATGATCCGGCAATTGACTATTACCGGATATTTCACCAGTGAGATCGGTGCCAAACAGGCTCTCAAATTCGACGAAATACCCGGTACCTGGCAGGGTTGTATTCCTTACGAAGAGGTCGGAGGCAGCTGGGCAATGTAAACACGATGATATGTTACATTAAACTTGTGTATTCACAGTTAAACCACAACAAAACTCCTTGAAAAAAATCAGCCTGAGAAATCTATTATTCAATCCGGCACTGCGGAACTGATGTAAAAATATGGTACAGAGCCTGTGATGGAAAAACTCAATTCGATTGCGAACATGTCATGAAAGCCCAGGCAAATAAGAAGATTAACTACATGCAACGGGCTATCTATCAGGATTTTGAGAAAAGTGAGAATGAATAATATCGCACAAATATTGAAATGTCCTTACACTGAGGAAGGGTTGCTGTACATAAATGATGCATCAAGGATTAATGCTTTCTTGCAAGGCTGGAAGTTTCCGATATTAAATGATTTTAAAGTAGAGGAAGGTTTTGTTAATAAATCCAATTCATGGTTTTTTCCAATTATCAACAACATAATCCTTCTTTACACGAGATACGGTATCCCACTGTCTGAGAATGGCAATGTTGATGTTCAATTGTCCTTCGATAAGGAAAGGGTCTTCAATTACTATAAAGATATCGACTATATTCAATATAATGATCTATCGATATATAGTGATTCAGGTAAATGGGTTGATTACAGACCAGTTGCAAAGGATTACATTGAAAACTCACTATCAAAAGCGAGAAAGTTCATACCTGCTCAAGGTGAATATTTGCTGGATGCAGGATCTGGTCCCATCGGACTGAAACAATATCTGGATCTGTCCATTGGCTATGAGTGTCGAATATGTTGCGATATTTCTTTCGCTGCTCTTCAGCAAGCACAAATAAATTTGAAGACTAAAGGATTATTTATATGCTGTGACGTTACAAACTTACCAATCAAGAGTAATATTTGCGATGCTGTTGTATCACAACATGTCATTTATCACATTCCAAAATCTCAACAAAAGAGAGCTATCGAAGAACTCTACAGGGTAGCAAAACCTGGGCATAGAGTTGTGGTTGTATATAGTTATTTTTATCACTCCGCCTTAATGAACATTACCATTTTTCCAATTCAATTATATCGAATACTACGACATTTTGGTGGAAAAATATTTGTGCGATTCTCTGATAAGAAACCTAGACTTTACTTTTATGCCCACGGTAGGCGGTTCTTTAGAAACTTGTCATTTTCAAAAAATATGAAAATATATTCCTGGAGATCTCTGAATATATATTTTCTAAGAACGTTCGTGCATAAAGGTTTCGGTGGCAAACAAATTTTAACTTTTTTTAAAAAGTTAGAAGATAAATACCCGGAATTTATGGGCCGTATAGGTGAGTACCCAATAATTGTCATTACTAAAACCTGAGATTAATAGTACCATTAGTCCAAATGGTCATGGCCCCCTGGAGACCTGCCGATCTGAGGCCTATATGCAAAGGCCTGGACAAGTATTGGCACTTGTTGTTTGGAGGTAAGCGTCCGATCGAGTGCATATTTCTGTAACCATAAACCAGGGGTAAATTCG
>CAYRYD010000004.1:0-219240 GCA_964428345.1 uncultured Saprospiraceae bacterium
TCAGTAATATAGCTATTCTCGGCCTCTTTTTTATACGCAGTTAATGAACGCTAACGTTTAGGCATACCCGACGGCCGTGCCGATAGGCCGGCTGGCGTGCTTATGTACTGTTAGCGACAGGCCCATACATTTCTGCCAAATATTTAACTATTTCCGCTTCCAATCTGTGAGGCATTAATATAAGAAATAGCGGAACTAATTTTCTGAAATCATCGATCAGCTTAGGGAACTGTATTCTATTAATCTCTGCAGCCTTCTTAACTAGGTCCGCATATAGGGTCGGAAACTCAATTAGTACTGTATCATGTGTACCGTGGTCACATCTATTTCTAAACCATTCATAGTCAAATTCAGGAGTGAATTTTGATTGACCAATTTTTGTTATTGGCTTCCATTTTTCTCCAGACAGCATCCCGAGTCCGGTTGATCAGCTTGCAATAGTCACGGAGGGCGTACCAGCGATGAGTTTCCAGTACTTTCTCTTCCCGGATCACCTGTTTTACGATCGTCTTTATTTGCATAAGATCCCGGTTGGTCATAGTATCGTTGCGTGTAGGCGAAAGGTTATGATAATGGACCCCATTAATTTATGTTGTCCTTTTTTGATGGCACATTATTCGAAATCATTTTCGTGGCTATTCTGCATTATTGGATCATCGATGCGAGCTTAACAAACATTATACCGCATCCCATTGCAAAGCCAAAGCTTAACAGGGTGCCGATCAGAATATATTCCGTGAGTTTACGGTCTTTAGATTCCTTCAGGTCACCAAAGCGGAAGACGGATTTGGCCGCCAACAAAAATCCTACCGCTTCCCAATGGCTGGTGACGATAAAACAAAAGACAAACAAACGCTCCAGGATTCCGATAGACCATCCGGCTTTTCTCAGTGATTCGTCCTCCAGATCGTTGGTTTGCGGTGTCCAGTAGGAGATCATGATTTTAATGCTAATCGCCGATACCCAGGTGAGCAGAAGCAGAGAGACAATTACCAGGAGCAGATAATCGGTATTTAATTGCCGTGGTGTTTGAATTGGATCGATCCAATAGACCAGCAGGGCAATGACGGCGATGTGTAATAGTTGATCGGCCAGGAAGGAAAAGATTCTATTTTGGTCTTTTTGAAAGTAGATCTTGAGCAAATCGATCAGGGCATGGGATATGACCGTCACTCCCAGAATATACCAGAAATGGGTGTGGGTGGCTAACAGCAGGAATACAAGAACCCCATGGATGCCGATGTGATACCAGAATTTAAGTGATTTGATTTTAAGACGGTTCTTCTCCTTGATCCAGTGCTCCGGCTGTACCAGAAAATCGCCGGTGATATGGGTAAGCAGCAATTTCAGAAGGAGGGTCATCAGGGTGCGTATCTTTTGATTAATGTCTGGTAGCGGTCAAGCATGCGAAGGAGTTCATCCGATCCCGCCCGTTTCAGGCGCTCACTGACCCGACCCTGGGTAATGTTTAATTTACGGGCAATTTCCTTTTGAGTAATATTTTCAGATGCCAGTTGCAGTTGAAATGCTTCGGCAGATTGCTTTGACCAGTGATCGATGGTGAGCAGGGCCAGGGCCAGATAGAGATTGATTTCTTCATCCAGTTCAGGCCAGGGGCTTTTAAACATGATGGTTTGTTTTTGTAATTGATCAAAACTGTCACCGGAGCGGACGAAGGCATCTCCATTGGATTCGGTGATTTTGGTGGCGCTATACGTCTTTTCTCCGATGCCAATACCCATACGCAGATGGACTCCGGCGCTACTTTGGAGATCCGCCCGCAGTTTGATCGCCGTGTAGAGCGTGTCCTGCAGACCAGGCACTTCCAACTGAAAGCTGTCACCCCGGTAGATCTCCCAGTGCCGGGGTTCTTTGCCAAATGCCTTGAGGGCCGCCTTCAGTGGTTTGAGCCAGTCGGTGATGTTATCATTGCGCCGGGAAGCGATGATATCTCCGGTGATGATGCTTATCATAGATATATCTGTTTCAGAGCAGATAATCAAGAAAATCTGTCTCAGAGCAGATAATCAGTATACCCGATCTTCCTTTCACAACCAGGTCAGCTCCCTCTGCACCCGGCTGATTTCCTGATCGATATCTCTTCCCGTGTAAAACCACAACATTCCCCGGATGGTCACTGTCTGCCCCGGTGCACAATCCGGGAATGCGGGATCAGCATGGAGGCAGGGACAGTTTTTATTGCCCCAGGGCCGGGCACACCCTTGCCAGCCGGTGATGATCCATTGATCACCCTGGTCTGATTCAACCGCGACGACCGGACAGGTCAACCTTTTATTGTCATTCGTAAGGGCGGCAAAAGAACTGGTCTGTCCAAGCATCACACATACCTGGGTCTGCAGGTTTGAAAATACCGTATCGGAGGTGTGGTTGGTCAGCCACAATTCCATCCGGAGGCGCTCACGGCCGGGCATCACCCGGGCGCCGATCTCGGTTCCGTTGGGCAACTTCCAGAGGTTGCTCCAGTGCCCGGCGCTGTCCTGTACCCAATCACGGTTGACGATACCTACCTGCTGGTAGTCAAAGACCGTCGGGATGTGCTTATGCCCCAGAAAGGTGAGACCAAACTGGGTAAAGACCGCCTCCGGCACATCGAGCACGACAAAATCGTCAGGATTCCAGGGCAGGAATACGCTCAGCTTGGTGCCCCGCATCGGGCTCAGCATGCCTTCCTGAAATTCAATCCGCGGATGTCTTCCTCCCGGATATGGTAATACTTCTATCCGGTCCGGATGGCTGGCCGGTATCCGGACGGATGGCAATAATCTGTCGATGGTATCCGGACTCCACCCCAGAACTCCGGCCATTTCCCGGGTCGTATAACCATGTCTTTGCATCACTCCGAGCCAGTAGCCGGATTGCTCCCTGGAGGCCACCACCTCGGATGGCCATACAGGTTCCGGACTTTCCGCCGCAGGATATCGGATGTTGATCATTGGGTCTTCCGGTAGTAATTCCGGAAGATACTCAACCAGATCCCGCATGGCGATCACCTGATAACCACCGTCCTTCAGATAATCCATGTATTGCCGGAACTGCTCCGGAGGAGTATTGACCCAGGGATGCACGGAATCCGGGACACCATGAAACTGAAGGACCACAATCTCGTGATCAGGCACCTGGGTCAGAGCCCGTGTGAAATGCTCCAGATCCATGTCCGGATAAAAATCGAGGGTCGTCGGGATTACCAACGGATGATGCTGCAACGGATCATAGCCGGGACCAGGATCCAGGGTTCCATAGGCGACCTCCGGCTGTTTACCTCTCCGGGCAAACCGGTATCCCCTTCTCTCAAGGGTCCGGATGGCTTCCGGTCCGAAAGCATTTCCGGTATGGGCATAGCTTATGGGTTTGGGTATGCCAACCCGTTCGAGCATCCATTCCATCAGACCAAGCTCGCCTTCGAGTTCGTAAGCTGGTCCTGGCTGGGAGAAATTGGCATGGGTCCAGCTGTGGTTGCCAATCTCAAATCCCAGTTCGTGCAGGGCGGCTATTTCTTTCCAGGTCAGAAAATTGACCGAATCATCCATCCAGGCATAAGTGACAAAAAAAGTGGCGCCAAACCCATACTCTCTCAGCAATGGTGCTACATAGGTCAGATGGGATTTGACCGCATCATCGAAGGTCAGCACCACCAAAGGAGCATCCGCTACCGGAGACCTCTTGGGAGTGCAGGAAAAGAGCAGGCCAAAAATGGTCAATAATGTTATGCCGGTAATGGTAGACTTTGGCAAATTCATCAAAGGTTGCAGATTAATAATAACAAATAATTGGGAATACCTGAAAGGAAGATCGAAACCCAGCATATCGTTTTTCTCCAACAAACAAGCCTGCAGGATACTTATTGCCACTTCCTTCGTCCTCATGACCGTTGTCGAACAAATTGATGCCATAAAATCAAACAAATTGACGAGGATGAAAGAATTGTAAGATGAACCTGGTCACCGGTTCCAGGTAATCAATGGTGAACTATGATCACTAGCGTCCAAAATAAAGTCGAACCACAAAAAAAGGTTCGAAAAATCAGTTAGTTAGCTATTGTGAGTCGCCTAATAATAAACGAAACCTCTTGTTCACTTGATCTTAGAGGACCTTGAGTCTATGGTTTAGGTTTAAATGCTTCAACGATCGGTCTTTGCTTTAATCTTTTTCTACTTTTTGGCAGCAAAAAGTAGCAAAAACTGTCCCGCAGACTTGCGGGATATTCGCCGGCGACCCACATCCAGGGGCTACGCTGGATTTTATAAGGCTACCATTCTGCTGACTATCCATATCATAGAAACAACTAACTCTCTTGTATCATTGAATTTATTCATCGCTAATCGCTGGATAAAATCCGACGCTCCGCCCCTGGTGTGGGTGCCCCACCGTCGAATACTAAGCCGGAATCACCTATCAAGAAACTTAGTACAATGAAATAGCATTCCATATTCATTGGTGACCGAAAGTAAGCAAAGTTTTTAGGAACATTCCATTATCGAAGGCCGTAGACTACCCCGATAAGGATGATATTCTTAAATGCAAAACGTTTTGGACGCTTGTGAACTATGACATAATTTTGTAGAATTTCAATTGTTAAACTTTATGCAAAACCCTTGTTGGCCATACTTTTTTTATACCTTGCAATACAATAGAGGAAACGGTCTGCCGTTTAAGTGGTAGTTCCGTTTCTTACGACCATTCATTTCGATTTTTCCCGATCAAAATTTTTCTGACACACCACAAAACCCTGGTTGATGACGCATTGCCGATAGTCAGTTTCATCGTTCAGGAGACCATCTAATAACCAATTTTGGCAGGTGACCCTTATGAGAAAATTGAAGCAACATGGATAAAAGAATCGTGACTTATGTATTGAAATCAACCCTCGTTTTCTGTTTCTTCACCCAAATCGCCTGGAGTCAGAACGGCTGTCCCAAGGCAACCGGTCTTTCGGCGAGCGATATTACTGAAACTTCTGCATTACTTAACTGGTCTGGTGGCGATGGAGTCGTTACCTACAACGTGGATGTAAAACATGGATCGCAGACCTCTCCTTTCAGCTTTTCGGAGAGTACGGGTGAGACTTCGGTCACGGTCGACGGACTTACACCCGGCAGCAACTACCGGTTCCGGGTAATGACCAAGTGCGACAAGGGATCGGGAGGTTCCAGTCAGTGGGTAGATTTTACCACAACCGGTGAGAAACCATCTTCCGGTAATGGTGGTAATGGTAACGGAAATGGTAATGGTAACGGAAATGGTAATGGTAACGGAAATGGTGGTACAAACGGACCCTGTCCGAAAGCCAGCAATCTGGCAATCCTGGAAATCAGTGACACGACCGCCCTCTTGGGATGGCTGGGCAATGAGGAAAACGTATCCTACCTGGTCGATGTCCATCAGAAAGAACATACGCCAACCTTCAAACTGAGTGAAGTAGTTGATACCACGGTCATCTTTGTGGAAGGTTTGGTACCGGGCGGCAACTATAAATTCCGGGTGAAAGCCAAGTGCGAGAAAAACAGCGCCGGATCCAGCTCCTGGATTAACTTTACCACTACGGGCGGAGACACGACCTTCCAGCAATGTCCCAAACCGACCAATTTATCGGTTCCGGAAGTGACCGATTCATCGGCTTTGCTGACCTGGATCGCGAGAGATTCGGTCGAAAGCTTTACGCTGGACGTAAAAAGCTATCAGGGAACTGCCTCCTTCAGCCTGCATATGACCATCGAGGAAGATTCGATTTGGGTAACCGGTTTAGTACCTGATGGCGACTACCATTTCCGGGTCGTGGCAACCTGCAACGATACGTCTACCAGCGGATCATCGGACTGGTCGAAATTCAGGACTTTACCAGGCAGTGATTCCACTGGTATGGATTCCACGGGCATGGATTCCACGGGCATGGATTCCACCGGTATGGATTCCACCGGTATGGATTCAACGGGCATGGATTCAACGGGCATGGATTCAACCGGAACAGATTCACTCGCTGTCATCGAGCCACAGACCGCTCAAACCCTGGTTGCCACCTTCCCAAACCCTGCCGTAGAGGAAGTTACCGTGGAATTACCCACCAAAGAACTTGGTTTCCTCACCCAGATCGTCCTGAGTGATGTCACCGGCCGGGTCGTGTATCAGACCAAACTGCAGGGTGTTCCCGATTATGACCGGATACCAATACCGGTTCAGAATCTGCGGAACGGCATTTACAAACTGATGATCAAATCCACCAATTTTCAGGAGACAAAGACCATACTGGTGCAGCATTGATGTGCATTATGATCCAAGGGGTCTACTGATCCAAAGGGTCATGACCCCTTGGAACGTTTGAAGAAAACAAATAATGCTCCGGTCAGTGGCCGGAGCATTTTTTATGGTAATGGATTGCATTTAGGGCATCCCTAAAACCTCATTCAATGGTCATCGATTATCCAGGAGGCTGTTGAAATACTCACCTCGCGCTGATTTAATTAAGAATACATTTTTATTATCAGATGTTCAGCCGTTCTCGCCGCTCCTGGCTTCATTGAGACTCTGCCCGGCAGGCCTTGGCAGACGGTGTCAGTCAGTTACAACTTCCAGTATCTTCCTTCGTCTCGCTTCGCCAGAAACGACGATTTACGGCTTCAGCATCAAGCTGCGTAATTCAACAGCCTCCCAGGACTTCCCACCTCTGGCTCTAGGATCCATTGGAGCATTAGCTGATCGATCTGCAGTAAATTCCTGGCCTTTGATTGCATGCCTGGGGTTCCCTTTGGCTCCTGGATCCGTCAGTAGTACTTCCTTTTCAGCCAAAATGAGACCTGCACGAGGAGTATGAGGGCCGGCACTTCCACCAGAGGGCCGATCACTCCGGCAAAGGCCTGACCGGAATGAAGACCAAACACGGCAATGGCCACTGCAATCGCCAATTCAAAATTGTTGCCAGCGGCAGTAAAAGAAACGGAGACATTTTGATCGTAGGGAGTACCGAGTTTTTTACTGATGAAGAAACCGGCAAAGAACATGATCACGAAATAGATCAGCAACGGAAGAGCAATCCGGATGACATCGCCGGGTATCTGTACAATCAAGTCACCTTTCAGGGAAAACATGATGACGATGGTGAATAATAGCGCAATCAGGGTCAGTGGGGCTATGGTAGGGATAAAACGGTTTTGATACCATGCTTCTCCCTTCAATCGGACCAGGATCAGGCGGCTCAGCAATCCCGCCAAAAATGGTATTCCGAGATAGATTGCCACACTTTCGGCAATGGTAGCAATCGAAATATCGACGATGGCCCCTTCAAAGCCAAAGAGAGGTGGTAATTTGGTAATGAAGATCCAGGCATAAAAACTATAACCAAAAACCTGAAAAATGCTGTTGAGCGCGACCAGTCCGGCCCCGTATTCGCTGCTGCCTTCCGCCAGGTCATTCCACACCAGGACCATGGCAATACAACGGGCCAGACCGATCAGGATCAGACCCACCATATATTCAGGGTAATTTCTCAGGAAAATGACTGCCAGCATAAACATAATCACCGGACCAATGATCCAGTTGAGCAACAAAGAGATGGAGAGAATCCGGGTATTCTTAAAGACCTGCGGTAACAACCGGTAATCCACCTTAGCCAATGGTGGATACATCATCAGGATCAGGCCAGCAGCGATGGGAATGTTGGTGGTACCCTTGCCGAAAGCATCTATGAACGCTGAAGCCGACGGGAAAAAATAACCGATCGATACACCAACGGCCATCGCCAGGAAAATCCATAAGGTGAGATAGCGATCCAGGAAACGCAGTTTCTTTTTCGGTCTTAATTCGGGCATTTTGTTCGGTTCAGATCTGATCCATGTTTACCTTCTTTTTTGGAGGTATTCGCCAGCTGTGGCAATAGTCCAGCCTCTTTGCTACTATCATGCCCCTCAGTTTTCAGATTCACTTCGTATTTAGAATCTCCTTTCTTGTATTCATTAATGCTTCTGTCTTAAATCTCCTGTTTACTGTATTTCTAAGTTTATATGGACGATTAAAAGTCTCCTGAGTTAATCTGAAGTGATCAGATAATTTTCTGATGGTGTCTTTTGACAATCCCTTTTGATAACTTAGAATTTTGGATACTGTCCCTTTTGATAAATCCAGTATTCCTGTTAAATCTTTGGCTTTCAATTGGTGTTCGTCCATCAGGGCTCTAATTATCTGTACCGGATCTAAATCTGGTTCCTGATATTGTGTACGATCCCAGTTTTCTATCAGTAGTGTCAGAAGTTCTATTTCGTCATCATTTTTATCATCATTCTGCTCCAGTAGAGATTGGAGTTTCCTGCAATATTCATCATATTGTCTCTCTGTCTTGATTATTTTGTATGTAATTGTCGTTGGCATATTAATAATTTTCTATGGTATACTGTTGCTGGTTGTAGCAGATCCTTGTGTATTCTCTATGAGTACCAATCCAATTATGTATAAGTGAACATTCTTCTTACCGAAGTAGTGGGAGCATATTAGTCGATATTTATTACCACCAATGTTGAAGATTACTCTATTTGTTCCCCTACCGAGAAAATCTGCTGTTCCATATAGAGCTTTTATATCCGCAGGTTCAAACCAATCAGCTCCTCTTAGAAGCGTCAACCAAAGATCAAATGAAGATCTACTTCCCTGGTTGCTTATCTGTGAAATCCACAATCGATTGCCTCTTCACAAGATGTATTCTCATAACGACAAAGATACGCTAGTAGTTTCATATAGGGAAACCAGTTTAGTGATCCTTCAGTTAAATTCCATCCCCTATAACAGTCATCCGCAACAAGTTCGGAGCCTGATTCCGAATAAACTGATCCAGGACTTTCTCAGTATGGCCTGCTATGCGACACTGGTAATGCCGGATGTTCCTAATGATCTAAATATTGCAATATTACGATTAATGTGAAGAACACTCCAGAGAAACTAAGAACAGAAACGCCGGACCGGGGAAAATCACCAAGACGATCTGAACAACCCGGAATTCCATGAAAGACATCTTCTGCATAGTTGAAGATTCCGGATGGCGTCACTGGTGGTATCCCGGCCAGGATACTTAGTTGAGCGATACTACCGGAAACTGCAGCTCGATACTTTGATTATAAGTATACATGCGGGTTACGATCGGTTCCATCACACTTTCAATCGGCAGGAGACCCAGGAGTTCCCATATCTCCAGTTCGGTGGCAGCGATGGTGGTGATCCACATGCGGTTGAGATCTCCTGAGATGCCATAGGTCTGGATCTTACCATCAACCAGCAGTTGATTCATGAGGTAACTTGCGGATTCTACCCTGTCTCTAAAGGTGTAGTTCAGTTCGATTTCGATTAAAAAGATGTCTTTCATGGCTTTCAGATTTTTGTCTTTTACCTATAAGACTAAAAAAAGAACGCTTTTTCATATACGAAGGATTAGTTTAACAGAAAATTAAGGGTTGAATTAGACAAAGGACGGTGAATTGTCGATCAATGGATCAGAAGGCGAATGATGAAATCCGCCTTCACAGTCAATAAGTGCAGTCCAGGATTAGCAGCTGGCCATGCCCTTTGGTTCCGGTTTCATCAAGGCTGTCAATAATAGTACCATCAGGAGGAAAGGGATTTCATCTGTCACCAGATCAGGCACTTCTGAAATGAGGTCCTTGCTTAATTTTCATATCTCAAGGCAAACATTCGGGATGGTTACCGAATTTGGTACGAGATACTCAGGCCAAAGGAGGTGCCCAACCTGAACGACTCAGCAATATATTCCTGTCCTTTAAACAGCTGGGCCTTTCGATTCATGGTATCCAGGATATTCCGGACCTTAAGACTCAGAAAATAATGATCGCCAAACCGTTTGGCTATTTTATAATTCAACAGAGGATAGGGTTGTTCATACACATCGGGAGTTGCAAAGAGCGATATATTATAAAGCTTTTGTCCGGAAACGTTGAAGTCCAATGCCGATTCCAATCCAATCTGTGTATTGACATAGGCCAGTGACATGTTGGCAACATAGGGCGCCTGTCCCTGGAACGGTCTTTTCGTCTCGGCATAGGAGGCATCAATATTCCTGGAATTGACGATCTCCTGCTCCGGAATCTTATAGCTCGAATGAATCAGGGCAAAATTGATGCTCCAGAAAAAATGAGTAAACTTATGTGAAATGAAATCTAAATTCTTTCTCAATTCGATTTCCGCCCCGAATATCCTGGCTTCATCGACATTAATGAATGAAAGCTCAGGAATGGTTGCACGCGGATTAAAAGCCTTGATAATAGGCTGATCAAATTCTTTGTAAAATCCACTCAATGCAAAAAGCTCACCTGGTCTGGAATAATACTCGTAACGCACATCGTAATTCCGGATCAGTGTGCGCTGCAAAGCCGGATTACCAACATTAAAAAATCCATTTTTTGTATCAAATTGCACAAAAGGTGCAATTTCTCTCATATTGGGTCGGGCCAGGGTCTTGGATCCGGCAACCCGGAAATTTGATTTTTCACTCAGGCTGTAAATCACGTTCAGGGAATAGAGCCAGTCAAATTGATCGATCTGACCTTGTTGTGCTGTTTCATCACGGCTCACTACCTTCATATCAGTGGTTTCTAACCTGATACCACCTACCAGTTTAATCCCAGGTGTAGGGTTGAAAACCGACATGAGATAGCCAGCAGCTATACGTTGTTCTCCCTGATAAAAATTCCGGGCATTGATCTGATTGATATAGTGATAACCAGTCGTATACCGGGTTACGCTTCTTCCTTCATCGAAAACGGTGTCGATTACTCCAAAATTTTCGTAATCAAAGAAGGCATCAAAATCTCCGTCAAAGGTGGTAAAATTGAGGTTGGACGATACCCCTGAGTTGTTAAGCTGGTACCGGTACTCTTCAAAATCACGCAAAGTCTTACTATAGTATCCACCAAATTTCAATTGGTTTGCACTACTTTTCAAACCTTTAGTCAGAAAAGGGAGGGTAATATCGATCTTCACCTGGGTCTGATCATCATCCAGCGTTCTGAAAAAATGATACGGAAAAGCATATTCGGCATTATTAATGAAATACTCAGTTTCTCCTTTTTCCTGAACAGAAGTGTAGGCAAAATATCTAAGATCAGGCTCCTTTTGAAAGGAGGCAGACCGCACTCCCATCCATTCAATTTCCAAACCATTCAAAGCGGGAATAAAATGCCTTCCTCTCAGTTGATAATTAATTACCTGCCGTTGCACAAATTCAAGAACATTGGTATTAAAATCGGCCAGGCTATTGGACACCTGACCCAGGAAATTTCCAGTTTGTTGTCGTCCAATATACTCCGAATCATTGTTGAAAATAATGTTACCGGTGATCAGATGGTTTGCCGAAAACTTATAGGCAAGATTCAGTAAAGACCCCAGCTTCGGATTGAAGGTACTCTTTGATTCGGTGAGCGACTGGTATGGGAATAGATGATCCGAGCTGTTATTGATATAAGTAGCCACTGTTCCCTGATTATAATGACCATAATCGGCATCATATATGACTCCCAGACTAAATCCCAGTTCCCGTCCAAAAAGATTATAACGGTTACCGACCGCAAATTCAAACCCATAGTTCAATGGTGATCGATCCTGCACCGGAATGAACCGGTTACTCATTTGCCGGGAAACTTCGTGAAAGACCGATCTCACGGATTCATTCTCTACTTTTCTGGCCGACAGGTAAGAACTCGAAGAAAGCAAGGCGCGATTAGCTTCCGTTCGCAAAATGGCAGGCTGATCCCGGCTCCCGTCATCGAAACCCAACCAATCGAAGGTCCCATCTTCCGGCAGATAGTTGAAATTGGAAATCAGCGACGACCGGGTATTAAGGGAGGTACTGACTCCAAATGACAAATTGAAGCGTTCGGGTATTGCCTTGGTATTGACATTAACCAATCCTCCGGAAAAATTACCCGGCAAATCCGGGGTAAATGTTTTTACGGTGACAATATGGTCAATCATCTGTGAGGGAATCATATCCAGGCTGACACTATTGCGGTAAGGATCAGTACTTGGTAAAGCGGTAGAGTTAAGATGGGCTATGGAATACCGGTCACCTAAACCCCGCATTACCACATAGCGATTGGATTCGATCACTGCTCCGGTTACCTGCCGCATGGCGTCGGCGGCGTTTGAGCTACCCGACCGGTTAATCTGCTGTGATGAAACTCCATCCTGTATGGCAAAGGCTTTCTTCTGCAAGCTAATCAGGGATGCATCGGTGCCTGTAATTGCTTCAGCCCTGACCACAATTTCAGATAGCGTCTGCGATTCAGCTTCCATCAGAATATCCAGGGTCGATGCCGGTTTTAACACTGCAAATTGCTGAACAACCTTTTTGGCATAGGAGACATAGCTGATGACTATATCGTACGTACCGGTATCCAGCTGTAATAAATAGCTGCCGTCAAAATCGGTGATGGTGCCCTCAATATGTTCACCAAATTGCTCGGCAACAACCGTAGCTCCAATCAATGGAAATCCATTGTCTTTATCTATGATCTTTCCGCTGATCACCGATTTCTGTGCAGAGAGTGATGTCGAAAAAGCAAGGAGAAATATTAAAATTCTTACCATGATTTTTTTATTAATAAATGTCCCATCACAAATAAACAACAGAAGATCCTCCCAGGAGGACCTTCTGTTTTAAATTATGATTAAGGAATGTTTAAATAATCATTTATCGTCAATAGACCAGTAATTGCTTCGCAGTGAAATATCCGCCTTCTGTAGTTATTTTTACGATATAGGAGCCCTTATCCAGGTTCGAAATGGATATAACACGTTTACCCGAACCTGAAATGGGCATGGTTCTGATTAACCTTCCATCAAACGAGTAAATATCCAGTCTGACCTCATTCTTGTAGTCGAAATCAATATTAAAATCACCTTCCGACGACGATGGATTGGGGTAAATATGGAATTGATCATTTAATGATGGATTAAATTTTTCCTTCACCCGGGTAGAACCATCGACTATTAAATGCTGATTGCGGTCGAGTGTGGTCCAGCCCTTGATCCACAGTTGGGAAAAGTCTCCACTGAATGCTCCCTTATAATCCACCATAGTAAAAAACTCATCATCCACAGGGTAGGAAGCGAGATTTCCATCGTAGGCTGCACCAGATAATGACGGACGGGGATCCAGCTGCTGATCCTGATTCCTGCTGATACCGGTTAGTTCCGGATCACCCACCTGGTTCCCGTTATTGGTCAGGTGACTGATCAGTGCCGATGCATCCGCATCCTCTGCACCGCTGGTGATCCGGATGATGCCGTTGGCTCCTCCATCCAGATCGGTATTATCACCACAGTTCCAAAATAAATTATGCAATATCTGTAGTTCGCCCGTACCCAGCTTGCTGTATGCATCATTGACTCCTGGTGCCCGGTCCTGTACTTCGAGGCCTTTGTTCTTCATTTCGGCTACAATGGAATTGGCCACCGTGCCGGCTGTACCCGCTCTGAACAACCAACCTACCGGATTGGAGGCCGGCGCTCCCGGGCCTGATCCAATATGAGTCCAATTGTAGATCACCGGATTGGAATATGGCACCAGGTCATCCGGTGTAGTACCATCCAGCTCACCACCTGCATCCGCTATGTCTTCCCGCTGGATCGAAAACCAAAACTGACCTTTTCCGGTGTATACTTCATCCCAGTCAAAACTGTCATCTTCTGAAAAGGCCACCACAGCATACTTCAGATTCGGTGCTCCTCCGAAAAATTCAATACCATCGTCGGAATTTGCATACACCTCAATGTACTCCAGTACCGTTCCGCTTCCAACGGCACCCAGGGTCAGACCATTCAACTCACTTCCTGAGGCAATCTGCCGACCTCCATGCCGGATCGACACATAACGCATCACACCCGAATTGTCTTCATTGTCCTCACCTCCATAAGCTCCACGGGGCTCTGACAGATCTATCCCTTCCACATTGACTTCAGGATTACCGTTCTTTTGAGTAATGCCTTTACCAAGGATCACTATACCACCCCACAGGGCATTGTCGGATGGTCCCAGATCCAGCGGATCAGAAACATCGTCGGCTTCAGCCGTAAAAATGATGGGTTCCTGGGCAGTACCCTCTGCATAGATCCGGGCTCCCCGGGTGATCACCAAAGCTGAAGGATTGCCCAGATCCGGACGGTCAGTAAATTTAACCACTGTCCCGGCTTCGATATTCAAAACCCCACCTTCCTCCAAAAACACCAGCCCGTCCAGAACATAAGTATTGTTCTTCGTCCAGTTGTAAGTCTGACCTCCTGTCAGGTCCGCATCAACAATGTTTACCACAGCTCCCGTCACATCCAAATCTGCCAGGTGACCGTTTCTCGCTAATGTTGTCCAATCTCTGATCCACAAATCATCGGCATTGGACCCGAAAGCGCCTTTAAACTGCACCGTCTCAAAAAAGGTATCATTGGGTATTTCGGTTAAGGTGCTATAAGCTGCCCCACTTCTGGATGGTCTTGGATCCAGTTCATGATTCTGAGATCTGCTGATACTGGTCAGTTCCGGATCGCTCACCTGGTTCCCGTTATTGGTCAGGTGACTGATCAGTGCCGATGCATCCGCATCTTCTGCACCGCTGGTGATCCGGATGATGCCGTTGGCTCCTCCATCCAGATCGGTATTATCACCACAATTCCAAAATAAATTATTCAATATCTGTAGTTCACCCGTACCCAGCTTGCTATAAGCATCATTGACTCCCGGCGCCCGGTCCTGTACTTCGAGGCCTTTGTTTTTCATTTCAGCTACAATGGAATTTGCCACCGAGCCGGCTGTACCCGCTCTGAACAACCAACCTACCGGATTGGAGGCAGGTGCTCCCGGGCCTGATCCAATGTGCGTCCAATTGTAGATCACAGGATTGGAATATGGCACCAGATCATCGGGCGTAGTACCATCCAACTCACCGCCTGCATCCGCTATATCTTCACGCTGGATCGAAAACCAAAACTGACCTTTACCAGTGTACACTTCATCCCAGTCAAAGCTGTCATCTTCCGTAAAAGCCACTACAGCATACTTTAAGTTCGGTGCACCTCCGAAAAACTCAATACCATCGTCGGAATTGGCATACACCTCAATGTACTCCAGCACGGTTCCACTTCCAACGGCACCCAAGGTCAGGCCATTCAACTCACTTCCTGAGGCAATCTGCCGACCGCCATGCCGGATAGATACATAGCGCATCACTCCTGAATTATCTTCATTGTCATCACCTCCATAAGCTCCACGGGGCTCTGACAGATCTATCCCTTCCACATTGACTTCAGGATTACCGTTCTTTTGAGTAATGCCTTTACCAAGTATCACTATACCACCCCACAGGGCATTGTCGGATGGCCCGAGATCCAGAGGATCCGAGACGTCGTCGGCTTCAGCAGTAAAAATGATGGGTTCCCCGGAAGTACCCTCAGCATAAATCCTGGCTCCACGGGTGATCACCAGAGCCGAAGGATTGCCCAGATCCGGCCGGTCAGTAAATTTAACCACTGTTCCGGCTTCGATATTCAATACCCCTCCTTCCTCCAAAAATACCAGCCCGTCCAGGATATAGGTGTTGTTCTTCGTCCAGTTGTAAGTCTGACCTGCTTGAAGGTCCGCATCAACAATACTGATCGTTTCCTGAGCGGCAATGTAGACCAGGTGGGTCAAAAGATAAGCTATAACAAGTAAGATTTTTCTCATTCTCTACATTTTTTTATGTGACACGTCTTCCATTTCAAATTCTCTGCGAATTTATTGGCCTCTTGTTAAACCCCGGTCAAAGACATTTTAATTTTAGATCAATAAAATTCCGATAATTCTGATTGGAAATTTACAGTTACTTAACATCCGGTAAGAAGCCTCCTATCGCAGTATTCAAAATATTTTAGTAGAATGTAACATTATTTTCACATGCAATTAATTTTGTGAGATCATTTTTGTAAGAAATAAAACCACCGTCATTTTTTATGATCTGCAGAGAATTGGATATAGTGGTAATTTCTGATGTACACCTGGGGTCTTACGGTTGTCATGCGCCGCAATTACTCCAATACCTGGAAAGCATCAGGCCCAAAATCCTGATCCTAAACGGTGATATCGTGGACACGGAACGTCTGAAAAAGAATGTGTTACCGGCTGATCATTTCAGCGTTATCTTTCAGATTCTCAGTATGTCGGACAACGGTTGCAAAGTTTATTATCTCTCCGGCAATCACGATCATCATGATGTGGGAGATAATCCATTCGCCGGTAGCCGGGTTATTTTCCGGAATATGCTTGAATTATTTATCGACCAGAAAAAGTACCGGATCTTTCACGGTGATATTTTTGATGCCTCGATCATGATCGCTCCATGGATCGCCAGGGCCGGACTTCGGAGTTACCGGTTCCTGCTCCGGATAAACCGGTTTATTGATCGCTGGCGGATTCGTTTTGGAAAACCCAGACTGTCATTGTCCAATCAGTTAAAACTCCGTATCAAAAAAGCGGTAAAATATATTCATGACTATGAAAATATCGTCAGCCATTATGCCCTGAAAAAAGAATGCGACTTCGTTATCTGCGGTCATATCCATGTGCCGGCTATCAAAAATATGCTGGATGATAATATTACCTATATGAATGCCGGAGACTGGGTAGAAAATCTAACCGCTCTGGAATATCAGCACCGGGAATGGAAAATCTACAAGTACGATCCGTCAGACTATACTCCGGTCAATAAGAGACTGAGGGTACCTGCACCTGCAAGAACTCCGGTCACTACCTTACCGGACTGATAGGTTTTCTTGGGAAAAATCAGGGGCTGCATCTTCCTTCCGTACATGACTGGTGGAAAACAGATTCTGAGCACACTCACGATCACTTGTCAGGGTTCAGAAACAAGGTTTTTTTGCTAATTTACCAGCATGACAATCATGGATCTGAATTTCAACCTGCTGCTGATACTGATTATTCTGTCGACCGGATGCACCGACCAGATATCTGGTCCGGCAGAAAAAGACAATGCAGTGCAACTCTGGGAGGTAAACCGCGACGAAATCCGGATGGGTGAGGATATCCTGGCCCTTACGGGAGGTACGGTCTTTACCGGTAAAGCAGGGGAGATCATTGAGAATGCAACCATCATAGTGCAGGCAAATCAGATCGCCGAAATGGGCCCGGCTGACCGGATCAATATTCCTGCCAATGCCACGACCATCGATCTCAAGGGGAAATTCCTGTTACCCGGATTGATGGATGCCCACTTTCATGAGGGCCCGATCGAAAATCTCCTGCCCACCTTTCTGCATCATGGGGTCACCAGTGTCCGGGATCCGGGTGCCTGGATCGAATCGTACCGGCCCTGGCGACAATTGGGAACACCTATTCCCCGGCTTTTCCTGACCGGTCCCCATCTGGATGAGTACCCACCGGCTTATCCGGAAAACTCGATGCTGGTGCGCGACGCCAAAGAAGCTGAATTTGCCGTTCGCGATTTTATCCGGAACGGAGCCAGTGCAATCAAGGTGTATTTCCGGCTTCCGCTCGGCACCATCGAAAGAATTTGTGAAGTAGCCCATTCGTACCAGGTGCCGGTCATTGCCCATCTGGAAATTACCCATGCGAAAGATGCCATCGAAGTCGGCCTGGATGGGATCGAACATGTCACCTCCTTTGGAACCGCCCTCATGCACCGGAAAGACGCAGAGAGCTACCGCCAGCTGATCCTGAGCGATAACGAAGCCCGCAGGGGTGGACGCTATACCGTTTGGAACGACATCAAACTCGATGATTCCACCTATACCGCGCCTCTATTCAGACTGATGCGGGAGCGGGGCACCTGGATCAGTCCCAACCTGGCGGTCTTTGAAAGGCAATCCGACCGGGGTGACAGCATTCAGGTGCAAGGATTTGCCAATATGGTCCGTTTTGTCAGGCAGGCCTTTGAGGCAGGTGTAAAAATAGTGGTAGGATCCCATACGTTTGTACCCTATGCGACGCTCGGCAAGGCTTATGCCCGGGAAATGGAATTGTTGGTTGAAGCCGGTATGCCTCCGGAAAAAGTCATTGAATCGGCAACCCTGGAAAATGCCCGTTTCTTTAGAGTCGACGAACGGTTGGGAAGTCTGGAAACGGGTAAAATTGCCGATCTGATCATCCTCGGTGAAAACCCGCTCACCAATATTTCGGCCTTCAGGGAAGTCGAAAAAGTGATGTTAAACGGTCATTGGGTCAAATAGTCAACCTGCGTTTTAAAGTATATTTAAACTAGACCTCGTTACTGTTAAGGGACAATTAACTTTCTATTAATTCAGGAGATTGCAAAAGGTTCCGGGTGACAAAGGCCCTAATTTTGGTGTTCATATGGTCAAACCGATTTTTCAATATGTTCACTACGGAAGCAAAAATACTGGTGGTCGATGACGATCCCGATATCCTGGAATTTGTCGGATACAATTTACAAAAGGAAGGATACCAGGTACAACAGGCAACCAATGGTTCTGAGGCGCTGGAAATAGCGCGGCATCTGGAACCGCATATCATCCTGCTGGATATCATGATGCCCAAAATGGATGGTGTCACTGCCTGTCATCAGTTCAGAAATGACCGTTTTTTCGAAAATACCCTGATCGCCTTTCTCACCGCCCGCCATGAAGAATACAGTGAAATTGCCGGACTATCTGCCGGTGCCGATGATTACATTCATAAACCCATCTCTCCCCGGTTGTTAAACAGCCGGGTCAAAGCCCTGTTGCGACGGCATAAGAACTTCCATTCCAGTCAGGGAAACCAGATCGAAGTCGGTGATCTGCTTCTTGACCGCGAAAAATATGAAGTGACCCTCGAAGGAAACGGACTCGAACTGGCCCGGAAAGAATTTGAAATCCTCTGGCTGCTTGCTGAAAAACCCGGTAAGGTATTTTCCCGTGAAGAAATCTACCGTCACGTCTGGGGCAGCGATGTGATCGTCGGAAACCGTACCATCGATGTCCATATTTCCAAATTAAGAACCAAAGTTGGAGAGCAGGTGATTAAAACCATCAAAGGTGTTGGGTATAAAATTGAATAATCATTTCATCCCGGTTAATAGGGAAATACCGATCGTCCAAGAGCTGGTAATTATTTCCTTTCATTTTTTGGCCCTCTCACGATTTTATCCAATCTAAATAAACCGAAATGTTAGCGGTACACTACTGCTAAGACCGGCACCTCGCCCCATCCCTAATTTATTATCTTCGGCCCATAACCTTTGTCAGACAAATGAAAATAGCGGTTGTGGTATTTCAGGATCTGACGCTGTTGGATCTGGTCGGTTTTACCGATGCATTGTACCGCCTTCAGTCGATGCAATTCCTATCCGGACTGGAGATGGTTTATTGTGCCGAACGAGAAGGCATCAGTGATTTGCACCGGTTCAGACTACCGGTCGATCAGGTACGACCGGATCTCTCCGGTTTTAATGTCCTCTTCATTCCCGGAGGCCAGGGTACCCGCCGGCTGACCGGAGATTCCTCCTTTATCTCCTGGATCCACTCGGCGGCTGCAGTTCCTCTAAAAGTATCGGTTTGTACCGGGAGTCTGATTTTCGGAGCCGCCGGTTTTCTTGATCAAAAGAAGGCGACAACTCATTTCGACAATTATCATCTTCTGGGTGCATATACCCCTCAGGTGATCCGGGCCGATGTCGTACAGGACCAGGATGTTGTGACCGGAGGAGCGGTAGCCGCATCGCTGGTAACCGGTATTCATACCTGCAAGATCCTGGCAGGAGAAGAGGCTGCCCGGTCTATTGCCCGGAGCATGGGTATCCCGGATCTTTATCAGCATGCCGATGTACAGATTTATTAATCTCATGGTACTGACCCGGATCAGCCTGCCTTTCCTGAGATTATACCGGGCTTACCAGCAATTAAAAAAAGGAAAGGGCGATCTCGATCATTTCTGGAAAAATACCCGGAGCGAGATTTCCGCGCTGGGTGCACTGGATGGTCCGATGCAGCGTCGCATCTTCCACTATCTTTTTGCCAACAGCCTGACGACTCAGTGGTTTGCCAATTTATTGAAACATACGCCTTCGGCTGAAGAAAAATATACCGGATATCTTATCGCCATCGCCACGCCGATTGCCGATTACCTGGTCGATCACGAAAAAATGACGGTAGAAGCCATTGAACAGATGATCCATCAAAATTCCGGTCACCCCTGGCAAACCCTCACCAGCCAACTATTCGAACGGGTTCTGAAAGTTCATCCCTCACCGGATATGGCAAGACAACTGATTCATTTAACCCTGCATGCTCAGGAAGACAGCCTGAAACAACGGGACCAGCAACTTTCACCCGGTCAATTAAAAGATATCACCTGGGCCAAAGGAGGTTATGCGCTTTTATTGTACCGTTCGGCCCTCCGGATTCCGATCAGTCACGGGGAATGGGATGCGGTCTATCAACTGGGAGGTTTAATGCAATTACATAATGACATATTTGATTTATATCGCGACGTTCAGGAGGGGATCGTCACCATACCCTCTCAAACCGGATCCGTCGATCAACTGATTCATCTTTTTGAAGAAGAAATTGAAAAAACATTCAGGTTATTTGACACCTTACCTATAAACCGATACCGGAAACACAAATTTTTTCTGTTGTTTTCACTGGCCATCCAAACCGGTCATCTTTGTCTCTGCCAGTACCGGAATCTCGAAGTGAAATACCAGGGTTTCAGACCAGGCCAGCTGAGCCGCAAAGAGCTGATCTGCGACATGGACAACCTGGGAAAAATCAGCAAGACCATCCTCGCCACTGTCAATAAAAAGTATTGGTAAAAATGCGCGGTTGATTTGATTGGGTAACTACGAATGATTAATTACGAATTACGATCGCTCATTCTCCAAACCCGGATCACGAACCACAGATGCGACTTTTCAGAATTTATATTTATTCCATTGGGTTTAGGTTTAACCCTGGCCATTGAGCATCATCGGTGTTGGGAATAAATGCAGAGATTCACCGGAAATAATTGTTTAATTGCTGAGTTGTTATTGTTTAATTGTAAAAAAAACGCTGAGCGTCTCCCCCCTGCCCCCCAGGGGGGACATCGTTCATATGACATTTGGTATAATTTCCTTGACGTGAGTCATACATTCCGTAATCATATAATATCAAATTATTCATAGTTTCAATGCCCGAACATCAACAATCGGGATTTCACATTTATGCATCCATTCGGTTTTCTTTTTAAAGATTTAAAAATACTGGAGGTAGCCACCGCCCTTTCGGGACCTTTCACCGCTACTTTTTTCAAGGAATTGGGAGCTTCTGTCCTGAAAATCGAACCACCCCAGGGAGATGTGAGCCGGTCGTGGAAGAACAACTATGAAGACCGGGAAAATCAACACAGCATTTATTTCGATGCCGTCAACGGCCACAAGGAAATCATGCAGCTCGATCTCAAAAATGAAGATGACCGGAAGAAATTTAACCGGCATGTTCGATCGACAGATATTGTCATTACCAACCACAGCCGGCGAAAGGCCCGGCAACTCGGATTGGATTATGCGCAATTGAAAGCAATCCAACCCAACCTGATTCTTGCCAATGTGACCGGTTACGGACCAACATCGGACAAACCGGCATTTGACATGATGATCCAGGCTGATTCGGGACTCCTGTCCATGACCGGTCATCCGGAAGGTTTACCGGTCAAGGTGCCGATCCCCATTGCCGATGTCATTGCTTCACATCAGCTGCGTGAAGGCATCCTGTGTGCCCTGCTCAAGCGATTTAAGACCGGAGAAGGATCGGAAATTCAGGTAACGTTGATCGACAGCATGATCTCCACCCTGGTCAACCAGGCCGGCAATTACCTGATGGGACACCGCATTCCGCAACCCATGGGCACTTTGCACCCCAGTATCGCTCCATACGGTGATCTCTTCAAGACCTCCGACGGACGTCAACTAATCCTGGCGATCGGGAGTGAGCTACAATTTACCCGCTTCTGCTCAGCAATGGACTCCCTTCATTGGGTAGATGATCCGAAGTATCATGACAATAGAAGCCGGGTACAAAACCGGCAATTGTTAAGCCGGGAAATCGAAGTGATGATCAGCCGTCATCCGGTTTCCTTCTGGTTGGAGAGATTCAAAAAATACTCCGTTCCTGCGGCGGCAATTCGTAATTTGCAGGACGTGCTGGACGATCCCTCCCTGAGACACATGATAACGGAAGAGACCGGGGGTGATCACCCGGTCAAGAGGGTAAAAACGGTGGTATTTTAAGATTCTACCGACCGCAGAAGTGTGGATTTGGGTGGCCACAGTCAGCAAAACCCCGAATAGTGACCGGTAGTTAACAAGAACAAAAAAGATGGAAATGAAACAGACTAGTTTGCTTGGAGGAGTCTACGTAGCCGCTCTCACTCCGATGGATGCTGAGTTAAATCCGGACATCGAGTTATTAACCAGCCATTGTCGCTTTCTATTCAACCACGGCGCTCAGGGGCTGGCTCTGATGGGTACTACCGGGGAAGCCAACTCTTTCAGCGTCGATGAACGGATGAAATTGATTGAAGAACTATTGGCCAACGACATTCCGGCCGGAAAGATCATGCTGGGTACCGGTTGTTGTTCTTATACCGATACCATTCAGCTGACCCGTCATGCGGTCAGTTCCGGGATCCGTAATATCCTGTTACTTCCGCCTTTTTATTATAAACAGGTTGATGACGATGGGTTATTCGCCTATTTTTCGCGGGTACTGGAGGAAGTAGCCGAACCCGAACTGGAAATTTATCTCTATCATTTTCCCCGGATGACCGGACTGCATTTTTCCCACTCCCTGATCGAGCGGCTCATCGACAGTTACCCGGCTAATTTCATTGGAATGAAAGACTCCGGAGGTCAGGTCGAACATATGCAGGAGATATGCCGCCATTTCCCCGGTTTTAAACTGTATGCGGGCACCGAAAAATATCTGCTCGACGTGATGCGGATGGGTGGGGCAGGCTGTATTTCAGCAACGGCAAATGTGACCATTGGTCCATGTGTCGAAGTCTACCGTAACTGGCAGAACGAAAAGGCAGATGCCCTGCAGGACGAGCTGACCGAAATGCGCAATATCTTTGAAGGACTGCCTTTCATTGGCATCCTGAAGCAATATCTCGCCCGGGTGCAAAACAACCCGCAATGGCTATACATGAGACCACCGAATGGTCCGGTACCCGGGGCCGAGGTAGAAAGGGTGCTGGAGGCGATGATGGAGAAATTGGTGAGTAGCAACCGGTGACCTGATTCCGGTTTGCGGCTTGTGGGTAGTTGTAGTTGTAGAACATTTTAAAAATCACATAATTCAGATCTATGAAATTCGAGTTTGATACTAACGAATATGAGGATATCAGAAAAGCTGATGAAAGAGTCGCCAGTACGTATAGTCGACTGAACAACAACCTCATTAAGCTTGGAATTGATTATGCAAACTTCGTATCAGGGTCCCTAAATAGTGAAAGGTTCTATTCAATTCGAAACAGTATCTTGAGTAGGTTGCATGCTGCGCTCTTTCACAAAGATTTATTGATGGAATTGAACATCTCAGGTGTTAAGTGCCAGATCCCAACTACAAGATTAGATGTTGATGGATTCAAGTTGGTTCAGAAACAAGACTTCCTTTTCGATAGTATTATTTTTCATCTTGTATCAGCTATCGACTATTTTTCATGTTTAATCAAAATCAACACAATTGGCAATATAAGTGATTGGAAATCTACATGGAACAAACTAAAACGCAAATTAAATTCCAATCGGCAATACTCTAATGAACCATTGATACAAGAATATTTAAAAATTGATAATTTGCTTTTTGGAAGACTGAATGATTATCGAGCTGACTTAATTCATTACACTGATGATGGCTCACAATTTAGTACTACTCATTATACCGGTGAAGGAACAGTTAAGATCGAGGTTAAGGCACCTCACAATTTCTACCAAGAATTCAGAAAAATCTTATCAATTGGAAGTGATGAGTCTTTGACTATCAATACATCCTCCTTGTGGATTATAGAGAGGGTAATGCAGGCATTGAATCATTTAATTGATGTTCTACGGAAATATTTAGAACGTAATCGCATAAGACCGGAAGGAACTGAAGTAATAAAAACAAATATTGACAAATGAACACCCTACAACAGTTTACGATGACGACCAAGCCCTCCTAAGTAAAATTTTACAAAAGAATGCACTTGTGAGAAGGAGGATTGAAAAAACTAAATGAAGTTAGCTGATTGTAGATACAGGTGTTACCATCATCTACCGGCTGCCATGATGATTCCCGTTAGATTTCATAATTTTCGGTAAAAAAATGATGACCATACAAGAGGCTCAGGACATCCTGTATTCCATGACGGAGACCGATGCCCTTCGCAAGCATGCCCATACTGTCTCCACCGTTATGCGGGCCCTCGCCAGAAAATTTAACGAAGATGAAGAACAGTTTGCCGTCACTGGTCTGCTGCATGACGCCGACTATGAAAAATATCCCGATCAGCATCCAAAGGTGATCGTTCAGCAATTGCGCGAACGGGGGGAAGAAGACATTGCGCACGCCATTGCCGGACATTATACGATCTGGAATGTGCCCCGGGAGAGCATGCTGGACAAGTGCATTGTGGCTGCCGATGAGCTGACCGGTTTTATTATCGCCTCCAGTCTGGTGCGGCCGACCGGTCTCGACGGTATGGATGCCAAATCGGTCTTGAAAAAATTTAAGACCAGCACTTTTGCTGCGAAAGTAGACCGGGAGGAAGTCCGCCGGGGAGCGCAACTGATCGGGATGGAACTTACCGATCTGATCAACTTCATTATCCGGGTATTGCAGCAACACAAAACGGAATTGGGATTGAATCAGGAATGAAAGATTTTTGCCTTTACCTGTCCATGCTGTTCGTCTTTCCGCTGGCAGCCCAGCTCCCGGCCGGATTTACCGACGAATTGTTTACCGACGAAATCACGACTCCGGTTGGTATCGCTTTTCCCGACAGCCATCTCGTCTACGTATGGGAACAGGATGGCAGGATTGAAATTTTTGAACGCGGCAGGAAGTTGGGCACTCCGCTGCTGGATCTGAGTGAGGAGGTTTCGGGTACTGCGGATCACGGACTTCTGGGACTGGCTTTACATCCTGATTTCCGAGAGAATGGTTATCTGTACCTCTCCTATGTGGTTGATCCGCATTATTTGCTCTATTTCGGAACTCCGGAGTATGATCCCCAAAGGCTTCAGACCTGGAATGCCACCATTGCCCGGGTGACCCGCTACCAGGTGGATACCTCCGGTTTCAAATCGATCGTGGAAGGAAGCCGGAAAGTTTTGATCGGCGATTCCATCAACAACGGAATCCCGGTGCTCGCCCCTGCCCACGGCATTGGTGGTCTCGACTTTGGCACTGACGGCACCCTGCTGATCGGAACCGGCGACGGCACTACCTGGGTAGGAAACCACACGGGGGGCACGGACTATCAGGAGTTCGGGTTTGACAGCCTGGGTAAGGTTCTCGGTATCATCGATGCTCTTCAGGATGTGGGGTCGCTGAGGTCGCAAATGCCCGAAAGCTATAGCGGGAAAATCCTCCGTATCGATCCTCTGACCGGATCGGGTATCCCAGGCAATCCCTTTTATGATCCGCAAAATCCAAATACGGCCCGTTCCCGGGTATGGACGCTGGGCCTCCGCAGTCCGTTCCGGCTACGGGTGAAACCCGGTTCCGGTGCAATGGATCCGGCCCTGTCAAAACCGGGGATTATTTTTGTGGGCGATGTCGGGAGCAATCAATTTGAAGAACTCAATGTCGTGACCGGTCCGGGACAAAACTTTGGCTGGCCTCTTTATGAGGGAATGACCATCAATTCGGGATTTTATAATCAGTGGATTCCCAACCCGAATGCACCCAACCCGGACTCCGGCAAATGTGATCTTAAATACTACCGGTTTAACGACCTGATTACCGGTGCGCGCAAAGATCACCGGATTATTCAGCCCGATCCCTGCGACTCTTCAAAAAATCTTGCCGATAAATACCCGGTATGGGTGCACAACCAGCCGGCTATAGCCTATGGAAATACCAAGAATAATCCCCTCACCACCCAGGTACCCTACTACAATGAAAATGGGATAGCCGATTATCTCGATCTGGAAGACAGTCTTTCCCCCGCAACCGGGGCAAATTTTGACGGAATCAGTTCGGTAGCCGGTGATTTTTACGAAGCTGGCTCATTCCCTCCGGAATACGAGGGACTTTATTTCCATGCCGACTTTGGAGGGTGGATCCGCACGATAGAATATGATGACGAAAATCCGGAAAAAATCAAAAGCATCCGTCCATTTCTCACCGACAGCCGTTCGGTGGTATTCTTGAAATTCAATCCCTTTGACCGGCAGCTTTACTATGTAGTACTGGATTACCGGGAGCGACCCAATGTTTACCAGGTAAGAAAAATAACTTTTGGTGAGAATCCCCGGCCAAGAGCCATCATCGAGGCCGACACTTTATTTGGTTATACCCCGCTCACCGTACATTTAACTTCAGCTGCCTCGTACGATCCCGAAGGCGAAAATCTGACCAGGCAATGGTATTTTAATGAACAACCGGCCGGCACTTTTTCCGATTCCATCATTACGCTTACCTCCTCACTGCCGGAAAACTTCAAGGTATCGCTGACGGTCACGGATACGCATGGTCAAAAGGATTCGACCTCTCTTAATATCTCTCTCAACAACACTCCTCCAGATGTCAAAATACTTTCTCCGGAAAATGGCTTTCAATATCCGGCAGGGGGCGATTTATTGCTGATCAACATGGAAGCGGAAGTCAGCGATGCCGAGCATACATCCCTGTCTTATTACTGGGAAATCAAATTAAAACACAACGATCACTTTCATGTTGAATTTACCGACACCATGACCTTTACCGAGACTCATCTGGTACCTTTAAGCAGTACAGAGTTGGACAAACATTCCTATCTCATTTCGCTCACGGTGACCGATCCTTTAGGTTTGCAGGGTCAGGATGAAGTCATCATAGAACCATCGATGACTACGGGTACCCTGTCTGTCGATCCGGCTGATCACCTTTTTGATATTTATCCGAATCCGGCCAATAATTTTCTCCATATCGATGCGCGTGGATCCGATATTTTACTTCCATTAAAAATCGGTCTGTACGATATGCTGGGGCAAATAAAAAAAGAAATGATTTTTCAACAGCTGAGCAGCACGCCATTGCATATCGACCTTCAGGACCTACCGTCAGGAATGTATCTGCTGAATATTTCGAGCCGGCGAAATTTAGTGGAACAGCGGAAAATTATCGTTCATTAAGGAATGTAATGATGTAACGAATGTCCCTTTTTTCCTAATCTCCAACCGGAAAATGCATTAATATTGTCTGGTAATGATTCGTAAAGTCTTTATCGGTATTATTTTTTTAACGTCGGGACTATCATTTGGTCAGAACCTGAACACTTGTTCGTGCTGTACTTCACTACACCGACAATTTGATTTTTGGTTGGGAGACTGGGAAACACTAGCAAACGGAAAAATTGCCGGCATCAATCGCATTGTTACATTGCAGGATGGTTGCGTCATTCAGGAAAACTGGACCAGCAGTGGAGGAAAATATACAGGAACTTCTTACAATTTCTATGATTCACAGGAAGAAAGATGGCATCAAATATGGATCGACAACCAGGGGCAAATTTTGAAGCTTACCGGTGGAATTGAGGGAAAATCGATGGTACTGATGAGCACCCCGGTAAATAATCCGGCTGGTGAAAAGGTAATACACCGGATTACCTGGACTCCCAATACAAATGGTACCGTGAGACAACATTGGGAAAGTCAAAAAATGACATCGGGAGACTGGCAGACCTTATTTGACGGTTTGTACCGGAAAAAAGGACCGGAGAATTAAACGGAATTTATTACTCTTTGATTTATTTAGTCCCCAGCATTTTAATCAATTTATAAAGGCCCGTATATTTATAAATCAGAAAATAAGGCACCTGTTCGGCTCCAAACTGACGACGGGTACGCTCGAGGTTTTCCGGCATCCCTCCAAGGAAATCAAAAGTATTGACCGAAAGATTTTTAGACGCATACTCAATGGCTTTCCAGGTCAGATAAATTCCGGCTCCACTACTCCTAGAGACATCGTTTTCTCCGGCCAGCAATAAATAACAGCTTTTCCGGTCCCAGATAATCAGCACCATAGCCAGCATATGATCCTGGTCATCGGTCGCGTAAAGACTTTTACCACACCCCCGTTCGTAGATTTTTCCGACCAACCGCTGCAAAAATTCCCGGTTTAAAGGAAGGTTGACCTTTTGTCGTTGAAAGGGCTCCATTGTCAGTCGAAACAGATTGTCAAAATCGAGATCTTCTCTCACGGACACCCGTTCTTTAGCTTTGGATATTTTATTGTTGCGGTAGTCCGCATCCATATTCTGCCAGATGAGATCCAGGTTTTTAATATTGCGCAGCCAGTAGGAATAATAAGCGGTTTGCCCAAATCCTTTCCACTTATAGGGCAACCAGTTTTTTATCTGATAATGTAGCGTCTGCGTAAATCCGGAAAAAGAAGGCAAGGCATCAACCAGTTTAACCAATATACTCTGTTCCTTACGGGGATCAAATTTTCGCACAAAAAATGGCCCCATAAACTTCGTCAGTGGCGGCATTGTTACATAGGATAGAAAAGCTTTCTTTTTCGCATAATACGGCATCACTGCCACAATATTGGGGTCTTCCACGTACAGGATCACCTGCCAGTCGTCCGGGCCGCACACCAGGTCCAGCCACCAGTCCTGAAAAAAGACCGGCACTGCCTGTTCTACAGCGCACCAGTCACGGTACTGCTGTTTATCAAAGCTTATATTCTTCGACATAGCATGAGGCCATCCCGGATGGGGATTAAAATATTCTGAAGCCGGGGATCTTCCTGAATATCTTTGGCAAAATTTCGCAGGGTCACGGTATCTGCATCCGTTTCAGGGCGCAATACCTTACCACTCCATAAAAGGTTGTCAGCCAGGATAAAACCACCCGATTCGATCTTATCCATAATCAATTCAAAATAAAACGGATAGGATATTTTGGCGGCGTCGATAAAAACCAGGTCAAATTTGTCTTCCAACCGGGGGATGATTTCCAGGGCATCGCCGACATGCAGCCTGATCTTTGCCTGGTATCCTGACTTTGAAATGTAGTCCATAGCCATCTTCTCATATTCCGGATTAATTTCAATGGTATACAGGAGTCCGTCTTCAGTCAGACCTTCTGCCAGACACAATGCGGAATATCCCGTGAAGGTACCGATTTCCAGAATGCGTTTCGGGCGGACCATCTGACTGATCATACTTAACAAACGTCCCTGATAATACCCCGATATCATTTGAGGTGCCAGGGCCCTGAGGTAAGTCTGCCTTTCGAGCTCCTGCAAAATGTCTGAAGGTGGAGAAGTATGCGCTTCACAATAACGAAGGATGTCCTGTTGTTTTTTACTCATTGCACAACTGCTGGTTTTCGGTAATGCTGCATGAAGCTATGGATAAAAATCAACGCCAGAATCAGGATGCCGCCAAGATAAAAAGTCCAGGATAACCGGGCTGCATCATCCAACAACCAATAAGCCAGGATCATTCCATATACCGGTTCAAGATTTAAAGCCAGCATGGCGGTAAATGCTGATAAATGCCGGAGTGCATGCAGCACCAGGACATAACCGAGTGTGGTGCATCCGAGAGCCAATAAGACCAGATACAGCCAGTCGATTCCCTGTGGCATGATGGTTGTTCCGGCCGGATCAGCGATAAGCAGAAAAATACCAATCAGCAGCCAGCCGGATCCCATTTCGATAAAGGTGATAAACATGGGATCTCCCTCATGCACCAGTTTTTTATTGAGCACCCCAAAGAGCGCCAGCAGGGCAGCGGAGATCAGGCCGGCCCAAACCCCTGCCATCAACGAAACATCCAGACCGGAGACTATCAGGATCATGCAGGGAACCACCAGAATGGCAAGTAGGAGTTCCCACAGGTGTGGGCGGGTGAAATTAAACAGGGGTTCAAGGATGGAAGCAAAGGCGGCTGCGGTTGCCAGGCAAACGAGGGCTACCGACGCATTAGCCAGTTTTATCGAGGCGAAAAAGGCGATCCAGTGCAGGGTCACCAGAATACCGATTCCGGTCCACCGCCATAACATAGTTGAAGGTGTTCTACGCCAGTGCCTGACCAGATTAACCAGGAAGACGAGACTGATCAGAGTAATCAACAACCGCCACCAGACCAATACGATAGCCGGAAGTTGGATCCGGTCACCCAGAATGGCCGCAAATCCAAAAAGCAACACTGCTCCGTGCAATTGAAGGTACGATTTCTTCCCGGCAGCAAGCGTCATATATCTTTGGATCAGGTCAGAACCAAAAGTAACAAGATTATGTAAAAACAGCTGATAACCCTGTCTGACCGGGAGTATACCGGCAATCCGGATTGCCGGTCAGCCTGACCATAATCGCCGGTTGGGTGACAGAATTTCCCTCAGTGGGAACATCAATCTGCATTAAAAAAACATCGATTCACTTTAAATCTTAATTTTGCATTCTGGTAAAATCGTTCTGCAATGGAGGTAAACGTCGGTGAAAAGGCACCGCTTTTTTCATTAAGGGCTTATGATAAGTCCGAAGTGCGGCTCGATCAATACGAGGGTAAAAACGTGTTATTGCTTTTTTTCCCACTTGCCTTCAGCAGTGTTTGTACCAAGGAGCTTTGTCAGGTCCGGGATGAATTGACTGAATACCATTCCCTCGATGCCGAAGTGCTGGCATTATCGGTTGATTCGCTGTATGTCCTCAATAAGTTTCGTGAAATCAACGGATACAATTTCACGTTGTTGTCGGATTTTAACAAGGAGGTATCCCGTAGCTATGGGGCATTGTATGAAGTATACAACCTGGGAATGAAAGGAGTGTCGAAAAGAGCAGCATTCATTATTGATAAAAATGGTATAATCCGGTATAAGGAAATAAAGGATCCTGACAGCGAATTACCCGATTTTAGAAAAATCCGGGAAACCTTAGATCAATTGAATTAGTTTATAATAAAGTATACAAAATAGCAAAACATGACTTCTCAGTATTCACCCGATGCGGATGAGCTTATCGTAACTGATGAACTGATCGACACCGGCAAATCAGCCCAGCTGGTCGTGTATAATGATGATGTCAATACATTTCAATGGGTGATCGAGTGTTTTATCGAAGTACTTCAGCACTCTTTTGAGCAGGCTGAACAACTGTCGTTGCTCATACACTTTAAGGGTAAGGCCATCGTCAAAACGGATACCTATGATGCGTTGAAACCCAAAAAAGACGCCCTGATCGAACGGGGACTTTCTGCCGTCATTGAAGAACTGGTGCCCTAAGGAATCCCGGTGCCGGTATCCTATTTTCCGCATCCCAGTCTGGCCAATGAGGAAGGGTTGTTAGCCCTGGGTGGCGATCTTTCACCTGAAACGTTGTATCTCGCGTATCACTTTGGCATCTTTCCCTGGTATTCGGAAGGTCAGCCAATTCTTTGGTGGTCACCCGATCCGCGATGTGTGCTTTGGCCCGAACAGCTGAAGATTAGCAAAAGTATGCGCCGGCTACTCCGAAAACATCCTTACCAGGTCACCGCTGATTATGCTTTCGATCAGGTGATCAGTGGCTGTCGCCGGCAAAAGAGGAAAGATCAAGAGGGAACCTGGATCACCGATGAGATGGAAGAGGCCTACCTCCGTTTTCACCGTCTTGGTGCCGCCCATTCGATCGAGGTCTGGCAGAAAGAGGTCCTGGTCGCCGGAATCTATGGTATCAGCCTGGGAAAAATCTTCTTTGGTGAGTCGATGTTCACCCGGGTCCCCAACGGGTCAAAATACGGCTTCATAATCCTGGTCAGGAAGTTGCAATCGCTGGGCTACCGTCTGGTCGATTGTCAACAGGATACCCCCCACCTCCGTTCACTGGGAGCCACCCTGATTTCACGTTCCGCATTTCTGACAGAGTTGAAGCAAAATATGCTGCTACCCGACGACCTGGGAACCTGGATGGGCTGGAACTTTGACAGTGCTGATCTGTACCAATGACTAATCCCTGGTTTCCTTGTTCTCTTCGATATTTAATCGTAATATTGCGATGAATATGGGAATTACCAAAACAGAAATTTATACCGACAGACAAAACGAGATTGCGTCGTTTGCCAAAGTACTTGGTCATCCGGCCAGGATCGCGATCCTGGAGCATTTATTAAATGTCAAATCCTGCATCTGCGGTGATCTGGTCCAGGAAATAGGTCTGGCCCAGGCAACCATTTCGCAGCATCTGAGAGAAATGAAACAAATCGGTCTGATCAAAGGAAGCATTGAAGGGACCAGCGTCTGCTATTGTATTAATCCGGATACCTGGAAAAAAGTACAGTCGATATTTGACGAGTTTCTGATCGATCTCGATCCCGGTACTGGTCAATGTTGTTAGTGCGACTTTCATGGCTGATCTGTTACACAGAGTTGAGACCCCAAGGTCCGGACTACCTCACTCCCTGATGCAGTAACAAACCACTTTATCGAATGAACCATTCAATCGTCAATCCCGTGTTACAAGAACTGATCACATCCTTGGAGAAAGAAGAGCAGCTGATATCCGAATCAAGAAAATCGGAACTGCAGTGGTTGGCGAACACCATCCGTACCCAGTTAATAAACCGGGGCAGTTCAGCCATTGTCTTCGTCTGTACCCATAACTCCCGGCGGAGCCAGCTGGCAGAACTCTGGATGAAGGTCGCTGTCACTTTCTATGGTATCAGGCACCTGACCAGCTGGTCTGGAGGCACAGAAGCGACCGCCTTCAACCACAGAATGGTCGAGGCACTGATCCGGGCAGGTTTCGATATGATCCTGGAGAGTGATGGCGCCAACCCACGGTACCGGATCCGGTTAAACGGAGACCGCAGTGCTGGGCCCATGATGTTTTCGAAGAAATATGACGATGCTTATAATCCACAGACCGGTTTTATTGCGGTGATGGTATGCTCACAGGCCGATCAGGATTGCCCGTTCGTGCCAGGAGCCTCGGCTCGGATATCCCTACCCTATGAGGATCCCAAAAATGCCGATGACACACCGGGAGAAAAAGCGGAATACGATGCCAAGGTGCGGGAAATCGGCCGGGAAATCCTGTTTTTGGCAAGATCCCTGTATACCGGAACCAACACAAGATCAGATCGCTGATCGTTAAAGGGAATCCCTGCATGGTCTTCCCACGTTACAGCCAAATTCGGCTGGATTGACAAAAAATAGCTACCTTTTGATCCAACTTCCGATTGGAGATAAACGAGTGTTTAATGGAAAGAAGAGCTTTTCTGAAGACCAGCAGCCTGGCTGCCGGAGCCTGGATGACATCGATTCCAGCTGTCCGGCCGGCTGACCGGATCAAACTGGGGATTGTGGGCACAGGTTGGTGGGGTACCGATTACCTGCTCAATTTCGCCCATCAAAGTGGTGAATTTGAAATTGTGGCGCTTTGCGATGTCAACAAGTTGGCGCTGCAAAATGCCGTCAATAAGCTAACGGCAGCAGGGGCACCGTCGCCTGCCCTGTTTCATGATTATCAGGATCTCTACGAATTTCCGGGACTGCAGGCAGTGGTCATTGCCACACCCACTCACTGGCACTCCCTGCAATTTATCGACGCATGCAGGAAGGGATTGCATATCTGGCAGGAAAAACCCATCAGCTACGATATCCGTGAGGCACAGGCCATGCAAAATGCTTTTGAGGCTTCGGAGGTGGTGGTAAACATTGATTTTCCGAGACTGCACGCCCCGATCAATGATCAGGTCAAAGACTTCATACAAAGTGGCAAGGCGGGTGAAATCTATCAGATCCAGGCAAACATTCATAGTCCGACAGGGGCACCGCGGGAGGCCGAGATTCCGGATACCATCGACTGGGACAAATTTTGCGGGCCAGCTCCAAAGCTAAAATATCTGGCTCATCCGGTACCCAGCCGCACCAACTGGCGTTTGCAGCAGGGATTTAGTCGAGGTATTCTGGCCGACTGGGGTATCCACTATTTGACCAACATCCGGTCGATCATGGATCTGGGACTTCCGGACAAAGTATCCGCCATCGGTGGTATTACCAAAAATCAGGGTCAGGATCATCCCGATCACCAGGAAGTGCGTTTCGAATATGCCGGATTACCGGTTACCTGGTCACACAAAACCTGGGGATTTACTGCTCCCCTCCCCCACACCAATATTGGAGTGTTCTATTACGGAGATAAAGCCACTGTCTTTGCCGCTGATTCCGGTTGGGAAGTCTACCCGGCTGATGGTTCCGGCCGGAAAGAATATGGCAGTGTACGGGTAGCCCTGGGTTCTGATGAATACGAAGCAGAGATCCGGAGGGAATTTATCACCCAATTTCAGGAATTTGCCAAAGCGATCCGGGCCAAATCCAACGATCAGATCAAAGGGACATTTCGGGAGGGCTTTAACTCAACGACGGCAGTCATCTACGCCGATCTGGCTTACCTGACTGGTTCTACCCTGACGATTGACAAAGCCTCTATGGATGTCCCGGGTAATGCTTTTGCCCAGTCAATGCTTCTGCGACCCTACCGCCATCCTTACCGGCACCCTTATCAGACTTAGCCTGATGTGGTCATGGACAACCGGATGCCAACCGATCGTCAATTGATCAATTTTATCATCCCCGGCACAGCCCCTCCCGGGTCTATTCCCATGTCTATCTCTAAACCGATTACCGAATGAAACCGATTTTCCGTCCCTGCATTTCAATTGGGTGTTTCTACCTGTTGACCTTCGCCCTATTCCTGGGCTGCAGGCAGGATCAGCAATCGTACGACAACTGGAAAGTCTACAAGGGAGGTCCGGAAGCCAATAACTACAGTTCACTGGATCAAATCAACAAGCGCAATGTAAGCAGTCTGAAACCGGTCTGGTCGTTTTACCCGGATGACGAACCCGAGAATTTCCGTTTCTGGAAATACGAATGCAATCCCATCGTGATTGGTGATATCATGTACCTCACCTCCGCATGGCGCTGGCTATATGCCGTAAATGCCACCACCGGCGAGAAGATCTGGACTTTCGATCCTCTGCAAGGGATCCGGGGTGGCGGCGTTTTACGCGGCGTGACCTACTGGGAGGGCGGTGGTGAAGAGCGGATCTTTGTCCCGGCTGGTAACAAGCTTTTTTCGGTGGATGCCCGGACGGGGATCGCCGATCCCGCATTTGGGGAAAACGGGTGGATCAATCTCGATATCGTTGATGGGGAAAACCCCGAAGCCAGGGTGCAACTCAGTACTCCCGGCATCATTTACCGCGACTTGCTGATCGTAGGAGCAGCAGTATCGGAAAATACCGGAGCCGCCCCGGGACATGTCCGGGCGTTTGATGCACGAACCGGGCGGATGGTCTGGATTTTTCATACCATCCCTCCGCCGGGAGAATACGGCTTTGACACCTGGCCCCACGATGCTTATCAACGTGTTGGCGGGGCGAACAACTGGGCGGGCATGAGTCTGGATGAACAAAGGGGTATCGTCTATATACCCACCGGCTCACCCACTTATGATTATTATGGAGGAGACCGGCTTGGCGCTAATCTATTTGGGAACTGCATACTGGCACTGAATGCGTCTACCGGAGCGTATATCTGGCATTATCAGACAGTACATCACGATATCTGGGATTATGATTTACCCACTGCCCCTAATCTGATCACAGTGGAAAGGGATGGAAAACGGATTGATGCCATCGCCCAGCCCAGCAAAACCGGATTTATTTACGTATTGGACCGTGAGACCGGCCAACCCATTTTTCCGATTGAGGAAAGACCGGTACCTCCATCAAAGATTCCCGGAGAACAAGCATGGCCTACCCAACCATTTCCCACCAAACCGGAGTCGTTTGCCCGTCAGGCGATGACCGATGACGATCTGGCGCATTTTACTTCCGAAGCCTATCTGGAGAACAAAAAGATCTTGAATGATCTGTGGTTTGAAGGACTTTTTACCCCACCCGATGACCCGGGAACACTCCTGATCCCCGGCTCCAGAGGAGGTGGGGAATGGGGTGGTGGTGCTTACGATGGGACATCCGGAATTCTCTACATTAATTCTAATGAATCTCCGGAAATCGGACGAATGAAAAGAGTACGCAAAAGGGAAGATAACCGCAACGAGACGCTGTACAGTGCCGGACAGCAATTCTATCTCACTTACTGCTCCACCTGTCACGGGGCGGATAAAAAGGGAATCGAGGCCAATCCTTCCCTGGCTGACATAGGTCAGCGTCTTCAGCGTTCTGACATCCTGGATAAGATCAGGGCTGGTGCCGGAATCATGCCTTCTTTTGCCCCCATGCTCAAAGGTTACGAAGACGAAATCATGGCCTTCCTGACCGAAACGGGAAAAAATGAACCGTCCCTCAGCCAGGGAGCAGAGCCGGACAGCTCCTCAACCTTCCTGAATGTGACCGGGCATAGCTATTTTCTGGATTCACTTGGCAGGCCCGCGATCAAACCGCCCTGGGGTACGCTGAATGCGATCAACCTGCATACCGGTGACTATGTCTGGAAAATCCCCCTTGGTAACCATCCCGAACTGCATAAACCCGGTGAGCCTCCTACCGGGATGGAAAACTACGGTGGCCCGGTCGTAACAGCCGGTGGTCTGGTATTCATTGCAGCCACGCTGGATCAGATGTTTCGTGCTTTCGACAAGGATTCCGGAGCACTGCTGTGGGAGTTTAAATTACCGGGTAACGGGCTGGCTACCCCTGCCGTGTATAGCATTGAAGGGCGGCAATATATTGCCATAGCTGTAAGCATTGGTGAATCATTGAGCCATACCCAAAGCGGCATCCTGTGCTTTTCGTTGCAGGACTAATTCATACAAAGAGGAATTTCTGAGACAGTACCGGACTCTATCAGTTTAGATTCTTGAGGAAATCCAGTCTTTGATCAGCTCAAAGACTTGTTCCTTCTCCGGTTCATTAAGCAGTTCATGGTACCAGCCCTGGAATAGTCTCAATGTCTTGTCTTTCGAAGAGATCTGGTCGTAAAACAGCTGGCTCCCCTCCGGTTCGGTAAGCCGGTCGGCTGTACCGTGCAGGATCAGCACCGGCCAATTAAATTCTGGAAAATAACCCCGGATTGATTTAGTAGCCTGCAAGGTCTCATGGCCGGTACGGACAAATATTTTACCGGTATAATTCAACGGATCATTCACATAGTCGCTGACCACCTTTGGGTCGCGCGAAACTGCAGTCGCATCGAGTCTGACAGTTTTCAAATGGGGAGCTACGGCATTGAGTAGAGGAGCCAGTTTCTGTAACAGAGGAGACAGATCCCTGCTTACGATCAGAGCCGGACTCAGCAGGACAACGCCCCGGAAAGCCGGCTTCTTTTTTCTCAGATAGGACACGGCCAATAATCCGCCGAGACTTTGCCCCATCAGGAAACAGGGTAGCTCCGGATAGTCAGTCCTGACTTCACCGATCCAGCGACTGGTATCTTCAATAAGCTCATCCCAGTGGGCGATAAAGCCTTTCTTACCAGGTGACCGGCCATGTCCGTAATGATCGGCAACAACCAACCCGATCCCGGCTTCATTCAGATACCCGGCAAACTGTCGATATCGACCTCCATGCTCAAAAATACCATGAAGTAAGCATACTATTGCCCGGGGTTTTTCAGGTAGCCACCGCCGGATGTAAAGGGTACTGCTGGAGTCTGAAGGATTATTCATTACCTCTGCAAATGTTTGACCAACAGACTTTGAAAATGATGGACTCCTTTTTCCATGGTGGGTGAAAATCTTCCCCGGGTATACAGGCGGGATCTTACACCTTTCTGTACATTTTGCACGATGGCTTCATCTTCCATTTCGGTGTTATCCAATGCGGCAGCTTTGAAAGCATCTTCCCCCGCCTCCGGTAACAAATAAGTTTTGAAGACAATTTCGGTTTGTCCCACACCCCGGGGTTTGACGATATTCAGCGAAACTCCCCAGGTATAAATATTGACCATGGTATTGGGAAAAATCCACCAGTAATAAGCAAAGATTTTCCTGTTATAATCAACGTGACCTGCCGGCAGGTTAAAATGAGGTTCGGTATCCCTGGCTACCCCCACCTGCAAACTACAATAGTCATATACTTCGGTGGTATACTCTGAAAACTTCAGGGATTTGTTCAGCTGTTCATGCACAAAGGGGATATGAAACCCCTCCAGGTAGTTTTCACAGTAAAGTGCCCAGTTGACATCAATGTGGTAGTTCCGGGATAATTCCGGACAAAACCGGAGCGCCTCCCAAGGGAACCAGTCCATTCTCTGGGATAACGGTGCCAGGACCTCCTCCGGGCTGGCATCCGGGATAATCGAAGTCAGGTGCATCGGTCCCAGGCAGGCATGAGGAAGAACTGGTAAATTATCGGAAGCGGAAGGAAAATCCATCGCCCCGTCAAATGCCGGCATCGATTTAAACTGTCCATCCAGGTCAAAGCATCTTCCGTGATATCCACAAATCAGACTGGAGTAATTTCCCGGTCGGGTAACCAGGATGTTTCCCCGGTGAGTGCATACATTCGACAGGCATTTCCAATGGTCTCCCTTTCGGACCAGGATCAGGGGTTCATCCAACGATCCATCCAGTAAAGTAAATGGATAGATGTTGTCATGGCTTTCCGGATCAACCTCGATGACCTGCCAGGAGGTAGCAAATATCTTGTCCAGCATCACCTGATAAATCTCCGAGTCAGCATAGACAACTGCCGGAATGGTACCTGCCCTGGTAATATCAGGATCGATATAAAGATCCAGTAAATTCATAAAGCCTGCTGTAATTATCCGGTTGTCAAATATTTTTTTGCCGCAGAGATTGCTGCACTTAACCCCTCCACTTTCTTACCACCGGCCGTTGCAAAAAAGGGCTGCCCACCACCGCCACCATCGATATACGTTGCCAGCTCCCGGACGATCGTTCCGGCATTCCAACCCTTTTCCTGCACCAGGTTTTCACTGATGGCGACCATCAGTTGGGGTTTGTGACCGGCTTCGGCTCCAAAGACAATAAAGGCATTTCCAACCTCTTTTTCCAACTGGAAGATCAGATTCTTGAGCGCTTTCGTATCTTCTGCTGGTATGATTTCCGACAGAAAATTGACTCCATCTATCGGAGTGAATTTGTTTTTCAAACTGTTCTTCATTCCTACCACTTCTGTGGCATGCATTTGTTCAATCTTCTTCTGCAAGGCCTTGTTCTCTTCGAGCAGTGCGGCAACCTGCCCGGCGATATCGTGGGGATTTTTAAAATTTTGCCGTACTGCCTGCAATTCTTCCAGTTCACCTTGTAAGAATTCCTCAGCAGAATCAGCGGTAACCGCCTCGATGCGCCTTACTCCGGCGGCAATGGCACTTTCACTGATGATTTTGAAAAAACCGATCTGTCCGGTAGCTGGCACATGACACCCGCCACATAATTCGATTGAATAGTCCGGGTCAAAGGTGATCATCCGGACCTTTTCACCATATTTTTCGCCAAACAACATCATGGCGCCTGATTTTTTTGCCTGCGCGATCGGCACTTCCCGGTCTTCCTGTCTCCGGATGTTCTCCCGGATCTTTTCATTGACCAATTGCTCGACACGCCGTATTTGTTCCGGAGTCATCTTCTGAAAATGGGCAAAGTCAAAACGCAAATAACGATCTGTGACCAATGACCCTTTCTGGGTGACATGATCGCCCAAGACTTTCCGAAGTGCGGCATGCATCAGGTGGGTCGCCGAATGGTTATTTTCGGTCAGTTGCCTTTTATGGGCATCAACCCGCGCTTCAAAAGGTTGGTCCGGATGCCTGGGCCAATCTTCCAGGATATGAATAAACAAATCGTTTTCCTTGATAGTATCCAGCACTTTGATCTGCTGATTATCCTGAATAATCACTCCGGTATCACCTACCTGCCCTCCACCTTCGGCATAAAAAGGAGTCACGGTAAATACCGCCTGATGCTGGGCTCCGCTCTTGGTGATCACTGTCCGGTATTTCACCATCCGGCTATCGGGTACAACCAGCTGATCATACCCCACAAATCTGGAGGGTTCGTCATACACCGTATGCCAGTCGCCTACCTGCTTACGGGCATCGGTTTTGGAGCGGCTCCTCTGTTCATTGAGCGCGTTTTCAAATCCGGCCTCGTCCACATCCCAGCCCCGCTCCCGGGCAATGAGCCGGGTCAGGTCGATGGGGAAGCCATAAGTATCGTATAATTCGAAAGCGCTCTGTCCGTCGACTATATTGTCCTGGACCTGCAGTGCACCGAGCCGCTTCAATCCGGCGTCCAGGGTGCGTAAGAATGATCGCTCCTCTTCCAGAATTACCTTGGTGACAAATTCCTGCTGTTCTTTTAGCTCGGGAAAGATGTCTGAAAAGTAATCAGCAACCATGGGGACCATTTCAAACAACAGGGGCTCATGAACCTGAAGGAACGAGTAATAATAGCGCACTGCCCTCCGCAAGATCCGGCGTACCACATAACCGGCGCCGCTGTTGCCGGGAAGGGCACCATCGGCGATGGTAAAGCAAACGGCCCGGATATGGTCGGCGATCACGCGCATGGCCATATCTGATTTGGCGTCTGGTGCATAGGAATTATGGTAGCTGATACCGGTCCTTTTCTGGAGAAAATCCAGGTAGGGCGTAAAAAGATCGGTATCGTAATTTGATTTCTTGCCCTGCAAGGCCATACACAACCTTTCAAAACCCATACCCGTATCAACGTGTTTGGCCGGCAGGAGCTCAAGAGACCCATCGGCTTTCCGGTTGTATTGGATGAAGACCAGATTCCAGATCTCAATCACTTGCGGGTGATCGCGGTTTACCAGCTGTGTTGCCGGAATTTCTGCCCGGTCCCTTGCATCCCTTATGTCGATATGGATTTCCGAACATGGTCCGCAGGGACCGGTGTCTCCCATCTCCCAAAAATTGTCCTTCCTTCCGAATTTCAGGATCCGGTCGGGGCTGACATATTTTCGCCATTGAATCTCAGCCTCGTCATCCTGGTCGAGATTTTCCATTTCGTCGCCGCCAAAAACCGTCACGTATAACCGGTCGGGATCGAGGCCCAGTTCCGTGGTCAGCAGTTCCCATGCCCAGCGAATGGCATCATCTTTGAAATAATCACCAAAAGACCAGTTACCCAGCATTTCGAACATGGTATGATGGTAACTATCGACCCCCACCTCCTCCAGATCATTGTGTTTGCCGGAGACCCGGAGACACTTTTGCGTGTCGGCAATCCGGCTCGACGGTGGCACCTGATTACCCAGAAAATAATCCTTAAACTGATTCATACCGGCGTTGGTAAACATCAGCGTTGGGTCACTTTTATTGACAATCGGAGCAGAGGGCACAATCTTATGACCTCTTGCTTCAAAAAACCGGAGAAATGTCTGTCTGATTTCTTTAGCTTTCATATTACTAATACGACCAAAATGTAGATCTCTCTATCTATAATCTATTAAATGTCTGGAAAGATTTGGTATCTTGACACAGGGATTCTATTTTTGCGCCATCCCGTCTCGAACTATCCAAAACTAAGCCGACAAAAGTAGTTATTAAAAAGGATAACGCCTCATTTGATGAAAAAGGAAAAGTTTGTCTACAACCCTAAAAGTCTGACCTTCGAGCGATATCGGGCCCCTATTTCAAAACGGATTATTCAAGCAGTCAGCTACCTTATGGCGGTGGTACTGAGCGCATCCGGATTGCTCTATTTATTCATGGAGTATATGCCTTCTCCCAAAGAAGAAGCCCTGATGCGGGAAATTGACCAGATGAAGATCAAGTACTCATCCCTCAACGAACAGCTCGATATCATGTCGGCCGTATTAAACAATATACAGGATCGCGATGCCAGTGTACACCGGATGATATTTGGGATGGATCCGGTCAGTGAGGATGTCTGGCAGGCAGGTGTGGGAGGCCATAACCGCTACGCTGAACTCACTAATTACCAAAATTCGGGCGACCTGCTGCTCAACACTCTTGATAAAGCTGACCGGTTAGCCCGGCAGATGACTATTCAGTCCAGATCGTTAGACTCCCTGGAGTTTATTGCCAGTGAAAAAGAAAAGTACCTTAACTCGATTCCTTCGATCAAGCCGATCCGGGAGGATTTTGTAAAGCGAAAGATCAAATATTTGTCGGGGTTTGGCATGCGGATTCATCCAATCCATAAAATTCCTAAAATGCACTATGGACTGGACTTTACAGCCAATAAGGGTACCATTGTCCGGGCAACCGGCGATGGTAAGATTGCCTCCATTAAGAAAGACCGAAGCGGATATGGCAACCATGTGATCATCGACCATGGATATGGCTACGAAACCCTGTATGGGCATATGGACCGGATGGATGTCCGGGTTGGCCAGAAAGTCAAGAAGGGAGAGGCTATCGGTATCGTCGGCAGCACGGGTACCAGTACCGCTCCTCACCTGCATTACGAAGTGCACTATAAAGGAAAACCCATCAACCCGATCCATTACTGCATGGATGGTCTTACTCCGAAAGAGTACGAAGAAATGGTGAAGATGGCTTCTGAAGCCAACAAGTCATTCGATTAACCCCCGGCAGGATTTTTCGATGTGTTAGTCCTCATGCTGTTGGCACTCCTAAGCCAAATCTTTTCTTGACGTATGACATGTGGTCACACACCGGCAGGTTGTAAGACAATCTTAAGGAATAGACTTATTTTTGCGGCATGGATCAACCATCAGCATACGAAGCAGTCATCGGGCTGGAAGTACACATCCAGCTTCTGACCAGATCAAAAGCTTTCTGTGGCGACAGTACGGAATTTGGACGGTCTCCCAATTCACAGACCAGTATCATCAGTCTCGCCCATCCGGGCACCCTGCCCCGGCCCAACAAGCAGCAAGTCAGGTATGCCGTGATGCTAGGCCTTGCACTCGATTGCCAGATCAATCAGCATTCCTATTTTGACCGTAAACATTATTTCTATGCCGATCTGCCCAAAGGTTTTCAAACAACGCAGGACGGCCGACCTATCTGTATGGGTGGACAGGTGAGTTTCCCGGCCGGTGAGGGGACCAGGAGCATCCGGCTAAACCATATTCACATGGAGGAAGATGCGGGCAAATCGCTGCACGAAATTGATGATCATTACTCATATATCGATCTCAACCGGGCAGGGGTACCCCTGCTGGAAATGGTGACCGAACCTGACTTCCGGAGTGCCGATGAGGTTTATCATTTCATCAATGAGCTGAGAAGACTCGTACGGTATTTAAACATTTCTGATGGCAATATGGAGGAAGGCTCCCTGCGATGTGACTGTAATATTTCGGTCAGGAAAAAAGGGCAACAGACTCTCAATGCGCGTTGTGAAGTAAAAAACATCAATTCAGCCCGGTTTGCCCGGAAAGCCATTGAATTTGAAATCGAACGGCAAGTTTCCCTGATGGAAAAAGGAGAAACCATTCGTCAGGAAACCCGCGAATTCCTGCCGGATCAGGGAATAACTGCTGCCCTCCGGGGCAAGGAAGAGGCCCATGACTACCGGTATTTTCCCGAACCCGATATCCTTCCGATCGTCGTCACTGACCAGGAGCTGGAAGACATCCGTAAAAACATGCCGGCATTGCCAGATGAATTTCGAGATATGCTGACCCACCAATATGAATTACCTTCTGACGATGTCGAGATCATTATTGATAACCGGTCGAGGGCTGAAGACTTTCAGACATTTCTGGAAGAACATCCCGAAATACCCGCCAAACTGGCTGCCGGGTTTTTCATCAACAAGTGGTACCCGGCCGAAGAAGATCCGGGCATTCCTGAAGGCCTTACCTTTGATCTGGTTTCTCAGTTCTTAAAATTGATCGATCATAATAAGATTACCTCCAGCATTGCCTACCAGCGACTCTGGCCCGAACTGGTCACTCAGCCACAGGACGTTATGGGGTTAGCTCAAAAATTGAATCTGCTGCAAACCAGCGATGCTGTTGAAATAGAAACAATGGCAAGACAAGTACTCGACGAGAATCCCGGGCAGGTCGGGGATTACCGAAAGGGTAAAAAAGGTGTCATCACCTTTTTTATGGGTCAGTTAATGCGGAAATCAAAGGGTAAAGCGAATCCGGAAATCGCCCGCCAAACCCTCGAAAAAATACTAACCGAAGGATAACCTGTCCATTTGCAGGTATTTGGTCCCGGGCAACTGCTTACCTCCATCAATTACTCTTGATTACCAGATCTCACCTCCCGGCCAGGTCGTATTGATTAATTTTTAGCAATGCTAAATGAATGTCATATTTTAGTTTTTTTTATAAATTTATTTTCTATATAGTCTCATGGATAGAAAGAGCACGGAACTTACGAAGCTTTACTATACTATCGGGGAAGTTTCAGATATGTTTGGCGTATCGAAATCCCTGATTCGCTATTGGGAATCTGAGTTTAGCGTACTCAAGCCGCACAAAAACAGCAAGGGTGACCGGCGTTTTACCAAACAAAACATCGAACAGCTGGAGCTTATCTACTACCTGGTCAAGGAGAAGGGCTTCACTCTGGAAGGGGCAAAAAAAGAAATCCGGTCTAAAAAGAGCCTGCTTCTGAGGCGAAAGAAGATCATTGACAGTCTGTTGGAAATTCGCAGTGGATTGACTTCGCTGAAGGAGCAGTTATAAGGCTTGGCTGGCTCTCCTGGCCGGGACATATCGCACCATATCGATCATTTCTTCACAGGCCACCAGGTCTTCGGGATCATTGGAGGCTACAATTACCAGTCGGCCCGGTGCAAATTCATCCAACAATTCGTAATACCATTGCTTTCCGGCCAGATCCAGATAGCTGGTGGGTTCATCCAGTAATAATACCATGGTCCTGGACAAAACCATGATGCCCAGTTTGAGGCGTTGCATTAAACCGGATGAAAGATCGCCGACAAAGACATCGGCATGGGTCTGTAAATGGATTCTGTGAAGAAAGGTATCGATGTCGGACACGACCTCAAATACCGGTTTAAAACGCAGATGGAAGTTTAACATTTCGCGGACAGTCAGCTCACTGATCAGATTGATATAAGGGGCGACATAACCGACGTTCAGGGCAGCCCGTTGAGGATCAAGGAGTTTTCCATTCTGAAGATAGGTTACCTGACCTTCGGTTGGTGACATGTACCCGGAGATAATGCGAAGCAGGGTCGACTTCCCGACTCCGTTATGTCCGATCACTCCATACCTTACCCCTGAATGGAGCTCGAGGTCTACCTCCCTGAAAACCCACCGATTAAATCGTTTACCGATGCCTGACAGTCCAATTTGAAGCAGTTCAGCCATTCTGCTTTTTAAAGCCTTTCATGATACCACGGTCAGCAGAATCGATAAATGAAAGGATCCGGTCGCGTTCTTTAGAAGGATCAATGGTGGCTTCAATAATCTTAATAGCCTGACGGGTATTATAACCTTTCACAAAAAGAATACGGTAGATGTCCTGAATGTGATTGATCTGCTCCTGGGTAAATCCTCTCCGGCGTAGTCCTATCGAGTTTACACCGGCATAAGAAAGAGGCTCCCGGGCAGCCTTCACGTAGGGTGGTATATCTTTCCGTACGAGCGAACCACCACCAATGAAGGCGTACTCCCCGATCTTGACAAATTGATGCACGGCTGTCAGGCCTCCCAGCGTGGCGTACTCCCCGATCTCGATATGACCGGCAAGATTGACGTTGTTGGCCAGCACACAATTGTGCTTAATGACGCAATCATGAGCGACATGCACATAAGCCATGAGCAGACAATTGTCCTGAATTTCCGTCTTGTAGTTGGCAACGGTACCACGGTTGATGGTACAGTATTCACGAATGGTGACATCATTACCAATTTCGACAATACTTTCTTCACCTTTAAACTTGAGATCCTGGGGAATACCTCCAATTACAGAACCGGGAAATATCCGGCAATTGTCGCCGATACGCACTCCATTTAAAATGGTTACATGAGGACCGATCCAGGTATTGTCACCAATAACCACATCCTTGGCAATGGTGACAAAAGGTTCGACATGCACGTTTTCTCCGAGCTGAGCTCCTGGATGTATCAAAACGTTTTCTTTTACTATCATAGTTTGGTACGGTTAATTATTTGTGCCGTCAATTCTCCTTCTGCCACGATTCTGTTAGCAACATAAGCCGTGCCTTGCATATGAACGATTCCTCTGCGAATAGGCGACAATAGTTCCATTTTCAATATTAATGTATCACCAGGTATAACTTTAAATTTGAACTTTGTGTTCTCTATCTTTAAAAAATATGTATCCCAATCACTGGGTACATTGACGGTTGAGAGAGCCAGGATTCCCCCTGTCTGAGCCAGAGCCTCCACGATGAGTACTCCAGGGAAGACCGGGTTACCTGGAAAGTGCCCCTGAAACACATGCTCCTGGTAGGTGATATTCTTAATTCCTACCACGTGAGAGGCGGTCAATTCCATGATCTTATCCACCAATAAAAAAGGATAACGATGGGGAAGCATGGATTTGATGCCCTCCAGGTCTAAAATCGGCTTGGCTTCGGGATCGTATTTGGGTTTTCCCCGAAGTTTTCGTTGCACCTTAAACCGTTCTTTCAGGATTCGGGCAAAAGCCACATTGGAGGCGTGACCGGGTTTGGTCGCCACGATCTTGCCCTTAATGGGTTTACCCACCAGGGAAAGATCTCCAATAAGGTCCAGTAATTTATGCCGGGCAGGCTCATTGGGATAACGGAGATCTGTATTATTCAGCACTCCTTCTTTCTCTACCTTGATCTTGGGTTTGTTCAGCTTTTTGGCAAGACTGTCCAGCTCTTCCTGGCTGACCAGACGGTCAACAATCACCAGGGCATTTTCAAGATCCCCTCCCTTGATCAGATCCTGATTGTAAAGATGTTCGAGTTCCCGCAGGAAAACAAAGGTCCGGGCCGGTGCAATATCCTGACGGTACCGTCCCAAATCACTAAGCGAAGCGTATTGCTTTCCCAACACAGGAGAATTGAAATCGATCAAGGCGGTTACCTCAAATTTATCACTTGGAAATGCCACAATCTCAGTTCCGGTGACTTCGTCTCTATAAGATACGGTTTCTTCGACAATGTAGTATTCCCGTTCTTCGTCCTGCTCGACGATCCCTGCATCGGTGAGGACATCGGTGAACGGCCTGGCGCTTCCATCAAGAATAGCCACTTCCGGCCCGTTGATGTCGATCAGAATATTGTCTATGGAGAGTCCGGTCAAAGCCGATAAAACATGCTCAACGGTACTGACCTGAACATTGCCTTCGCGAATCGTAGTACCCCGGTTTGTTGAAAAGACCCTGCTTACATCAGCCTGAAGAATGGGTTGACCTTTGACGTCTATCCGGCGAAAACGAATTCCGAAATTGGTCTCGGCCGGATTAAAGGTCAGCGTGACACATTCTCCCGTATGCAATCCGATGCCCTGAATCGAAACCGACTTCCCAATAGTTTTTTGGTTATGACTTTCGCTCATTTTCTGAATCGAGCACAAATATACTCTTTTACGAGTTCGCAAGTAGCTGTGCGATCTCCTTTTCGATGCTCTTTAAACGACGCTGAAGGTCATTTATCTGGGATGAGAGTTCTGGAAGATTACGAAAAACGGCATAGGATCTCAGGTATTTGTTATAATCAAGGGCAGGCGAGCCATACAACCGGGCATTTTCCCCAGAAGATGTCGTCACTCCGCTCTGAGCCTGGATCTGGGTCCCATTGGCTATCTGAATATGACCCACAATACCGACCTGACCCCCTACCAACACATCACTGCCGACTTTGGTACTTCCGGCCACCCCTGACTGGGCAGCCATCGCTGTGTGTTTTCCAATCTCCACATTATGGGCAATTTGAATCAGATTGTCGAGCTTAGCCCCTTCCCTGATCACCGTCGAACCCAGGGATGCCCGGTCAATAACTACATTGGCTCCAATCTCTACGTCATCCTCCACAACCACGTTGCCCAACTGGCGGATCTTACGAAATGCGCCTTCGGTCTTGACATAGCCGAAACCGTCACTGCCGATTACGGTATTGGCATGTACCGATACCCGTTCACCTAACTGGCAGTCATAATGCACCTTCACTCCCGGATGCAGCACCGTGTCCTTTCCGATCCGGCAATTAGCTCCGACAAAGACGAATGGATGCAGCGTCACTCCATCTTCGATCACACAGTTTGGTCCGACAACTACGAAATCGGAAATCGTTACCCCATTGCCAATCCGGCTACTCGGATCAATGACCGCCCAGTCAGATATCCGTACCTCGACAGCCGGTCTAACCTCAAATTTATCGGCCAGAACAGCCATGGCCGCATAGACATCATCAACCCGGACCAATGTGGTTTTCAGCGTTCTGGCCGGTTTGAAATCCCGGCTTACCAATAAGATGGAAGCTTGGCTTTGATAGATAAAATCTTCGTATTTGGGATTAGCCAGAAAGGACAAGGTACCGGGAGTGGCATCTTCAATTCTGGCCGGCCGGTCAACGGTAACCGTTTCATCACCTTCGACAACACCCCCCAGAAGGCTGGCCAGTTCAGCTGCAGTAATCTTCATATGTCAATCTTTTACCACGCATTTGCGCTTTAGGACAGACCAAATGATTGGCCTATCTTGTGCAAAAATAGTGAAAGCTTGAGCAAAAGAATCAGAATCGGCACCAGAGGTAGTCAGCTTGCCCTCTGGCAGGCAAATTATGTAAAATCACAACTGCAAGCTCACAACTATCCGGTTGAACTGGTGATCATCAAGACCCAGGGTGATCTGGTTCAACATCTGTCTTTAGATAAACTGGAAGGCAAAGGTTTTTTTACCTCAGAGCTCGAAGAAGCGTTAGGCCAAAATCAGATTGACCTGGCCGTACACAGCATGAAAGACCTGCCCACTGAATCGTCTGGTCAGCTAATGATCGGTGGGGTTTCGGTAAGAGAAAATCCGGCTGACTGGCTGATCATCCGCAAGGACCGGATGGACCCGGCCGGAACCTTTAAACTGAGGAAAAATGCCGTGGTCGGAACCTCCTCCAACCGGCGAAAAGCTCAGATTTTGCATTACCGCCCGGATGTTTCGGTGTTGGATATAAGGGGCAACGTACCTACCCGGTTAAAAAAAGTGGAGAATGGTGACGTTGATGCCGTCCTGCTGGCTGCAGCGGGACTTCTACGGATCCAGGCTGACCTTACATCGCATATGGTAGTCCGGTTACATCCACGTGAATTTATACCTGCTCCGGCCCAGGGCGTTCTGGCTTATCAGATCAGAAGAGACGATGAGGAAATCCTGAACATTGTCCGTAAACATCTTCACAGTCCTGATACCGCAACCATAACCAATGTCGAACGTAAGATTCTTCGTCTTCTGCAGGGAGGTTGTCATTTACCGCTGGGAGCGTATTGCGAATGCGACAACATGGGTTATTTTCATGTATGGACAGCCTATGCCTCAGACCTGAATGAGCCGTTGAGACACTTTAGTCTTTCCTACAGCACTGTCGATGGCCTGCCCGAAGCCATTGTCGATCATTATCTGAAAAACTAGATTAGCGTATGTTTCTATTATTCGATGTTTCTACCAATGGAAAGCCAAAAAATTGGAGAGCACATTTTACCGATACTTTCAGCTGGCCTAAGCTGTTGCACATTGCCTGGCTTTTATATGATAAAAAGGGTAATCTGACTGAAGAGGGTGATTATCTGATCAACCCGATGTCTATGGAGCTGGATCCGACCGCTTTACGAATGGCCGGACTGACGGAAGACCAGTTGAAAAATGAAGGGAAAGATATCCGGGAGGTTCTTGAAAAATTTAGCAAAGCCGTAGAACAGTCCATGTATATTTTCGCCTTCAATCTGCAGTATAATGAAAATGTGGTTTTGGCAGAACTTTACCGGAATAATATGGATCACAAATTTATGCAGGCTGAACGATTTTGTCTGATGCGGGAGAGCACTTATTTTTGCCGGATTCCAGGCAAAGATGGTGGCTTCAAATGGCCGTCCCTCACAGAATTGCATGCAAAATTATTTAAAGTAGGATATGAGGGTGCCGGCAATGCCAGTAAAGATATTATGGCGATTTCGCGTTGTTATAATAAATTACTCAACCTGGGCCAACTGGATGATTTGTTTTAGAGCTATTGTTTGATTTTTAATCAGGTTTTTATTCCTAAAACCATGGGGCATAAAGTTTTTATCAGCCGTGAACTGAGGGGATCATCTCCCATTCAGGAGTTGAAAAACCAGGTGGAGATCATCGCCGAATCGCTTCTCACTTTTAAACCGGTGCCGTTTAATCTGTCACCAACCGACTGGTTATTTTTTTACAGCCAGCAGGGCGTTATGCATTTTTTCGGACAATATAAGGGAGATCCTGTTTGGAAAAAGTTGGCAGCCTTCGGACCAAAAACCGGGAGTATCCTCCGTGAAATGGGCCATTTTGTCGTCTTTACCGGTGATGGAGTGGCCGAAAGTACCGCCAGGGCCTTTTCTATGGTGGGAAGGGGTGATCATGTTACGTTTGTCCGGGCCAATCACTCCCGCCAATCGCTTCAGCAACTTCTTTCCAACGATTGCCGGATCAGTGATCTGGTGGTTTACGATAATCAACCCAGGCAAAATCTCAACATACCACCATGTGATGTCCTGATCTTTACCAGCCCCCTTAACGCAAAAAGTTATTTTGATCAATACCCTAGCCGGGAAAATCAAAAAATCATTGCGATCGGAAGCACCACCCGTGAATTTATCCGTACACTGGGAATCCGGGAAGTTGATATGCCGGAACAACCAACGGAAGAGGCATTGGCCACATTGTTAAAAAAATACTTCGGGATATAAGGTATTATGATCAGCCGGCTGGAAATATACAACTACGCCATCATCGAATCGCTGAGCATAGAGTTTTCCGATCAGCTCAATATCATCACAGGAGAAACCGGATCGGGAAAATCCATCCTCCTTGGAGCGCTTGGCCTGATCCTGGGGAAAAGAGCCGATTCCAGGGTATTGCTCCACCACGAGAAGAAATGTGTCGTTGAAGGCACCTTTGATATAGCCCAGTATGGTTTGCAGGCCTTCTTTTCAGCTGAAGATCTTGACTACGACGACCAGATTATCATACGCCGTGAAATCAATACGGAAGGAAAAAGCCGGGCTTTTATCAACGATACTCCGGTCAACTTGAAGACCTTGCAAAACCTGACGACTCAACTGGTTGACTTGCATGAACAATTTGAAAATCTGGGTCTCAACGATAACCGCCAGCAGATAAAGATGCTGGATGCATTTGCCCAGGCTACCAGCCTCAGACAGTCCTATGAACAATTGTTTCGCCAATACAAAACGGTACAAAGTCAATTGCGTCAACTGGAATCCAGACAGGCCGATGCAATCAGACAAAGGGACTATCTGCAATTTCAACTGGACGAATTACTGGAATTGAAGATCGATCTGAACCAGGACCTCTCTCTCGAAGATCGCTTAAGTGAACTGGAGCATGCGGAAGAGATCACTTCCGTTCTAAACGGGCTCTCTTTCGCCATCGAAGAAAGTGAAATGTCGGTCCTGGGTCAGCTCAAGACATTGAAATCCCACCTGCAAGGCATCGAACGGTTTCACACCGGAGCCAGAGAACTCTTACAAAGGCTGGACCAGAACTACATCGATCTGGAGGACATTGGCTTTGAGGCAAAGAGGATTTCAGAAGAGATCGATCTCAATCCGGGCCTGGCTCACGAACTACGGGAACGGGTTGACCGGATCAATGGATTGCTGTACAAACACCAGGTCACCGGCATTGAGCAGCTCGCTGAAATGCAAGATCAAATCGAGGAGCAGTTACAGGACTATCTCAATCTGGAAGATGAAATTGACCGGCTACGAAAAACGGCGGGAGAAGCCGAAAGGCAGCTACGCAGCATGGCCGGTGAATTGTCACAATGCCGTCAGTCGGCCATCATCCCATTCGGGCAAAAGGTCAACGATTTGTTGAAGGAATTGAAAATGGAGCATGCTGCTTTTAAGATTGGATTACAGCCAGGTGAGTTATTGCAGGCACATGGTCAGGATGAGATCGACTTTCTTTTTGCTCCCAACAAGGGCGATGACTTCTATGAAATCAGGAAAGTCGCATCGGGAGGTGAGATGTCCCGCCTGGCATTGATTACCAAGTCGCTCGTTGCCAGTTCTCTTCAAATGCCAACCCTGGTCTTTGACGAGATTGACAGTGGAGTATCCGGCGATGTGGCAAAAAAAATGGGTGGAATCCTCAAGAGGCTGTCTGCCACTCACCAGGTCATTTCGATTACCCATTCGCCCCAGGTAGCCGCGATGGCCAACCGCCATTTTACCGTTTTCAAGGAAACCTCCGACGTTGATACAAAAACCAAAGTTCGCTTACTGGATCAGGAAGCCCGGATCATCGAGATAGCGACTATGCTCAGTTCCAGTCCGCCCAGCAAGGCAGCCATCGTCAGTGCTAAAGAGTTGATGGGTTGCTAATTCGGTCTTGGGTGAGTTCAGCTATTTACTGTCTGGCAGAGCTTTTGGACATGATGGGCTTTTAATCAATGTCCGGCCGGTACGTTCTTTCACATCAGAAGGATAACTATCTTTAGCCCCACAAATGGGGCAAAGGGTCATTGGCTTGCCTGACCAGCCCTGATCAAAACAAGAGCTGAATAACAAAAAAATTAATAAAAATAAATATGTCAGGTTCACTATTAACCGGTAAGAAAGGAATCATTTTTGGAGCACTTGACCCCCAGTCCATTGCCTGGAAAGTTGCAGAAAAATGTGTAACAGAAGGAGCCAGGATCACCTTGACCAATGCCCCGGTTGCCCTCCGCATGGGCCAGTTGCAACGATTGGGCGAACAACTGGGAGCGGAAGTCATTCCTGCCGATGCAACCAGTCCTGATGATCTGACTCACTTATTTGAAAAAAGTATGGAGGTGTTGGGAGGTCAGATCGATTTCCTGCTGCATTCGATCGGGATGTCACTTAATGTCAGAAAGGGCAAGACCTATACCGACCTCAACTATGACTGGATGCAGAAGACTTTTGACATTTCGGCCATTTCCTTCCACAAAGTCATGCAGACCGCCATGAAGACAGACCTGATCGCCAAAGGAGGTTCGGTCCTGGCCCTGACTTACATTGCTGCCCAGCGAGTATTTCCGGACTACAATGAAATGGCGGAAGCCAAGGCATTACTGGAGTCTTTTGCCCGAAGTTTTGGCTATCATTACGGCATGCAAAAGAAGGTGCGGGTGAATACCATCTCCCAAAGCCCCACCAAAACTACCGCAGGATCCGGAGTGAAAGGGTTTGATGAATTTTTTGACTATGCAGACAAGATGAGCCCTCTGGGTAATGCCAGTGCGGATGAGTGCGCTGATTTTTGTGTCGTGATGTTTTCCGATTACACGAAAATGGTCACCATGCAGAATCTTTATCATGATGGTGGATTTTCAACTATGGGAATGAACCCGGCAGTACTCCGTTAAAATTGCAAAGGGTTCAATATCTGAACTGATTATAAATAGCCTTGTTAAAAGCCAGCATGCGTGCTTTTATGAAGAACATCCGGACAGGCATCCTTCTGACAGGTGGAATCATACTAATTCTGCACGCCCTGTCAGCACAACCGGGGTTGCCAGGATCAAACCGGGGCAGCTCTTCAGTTTCTTTTGATGATGCAGACTTTACAAACGACACTCTTGATGCAAGGTATTTTTTTCAGACCGATCCCAGACAATCCTTTCGTTTCGATGATACCCTGCTCCAGTATTTCCATGAATTTGATATTTCCCATATTCAGGGTATTACCTACCTCAATCTGGGTTTTCCCGGATCGCCGGTTCAGCCACTAATCCCTTCGCCAGATGGTTTTACCGGGTTTTCGACAGGTTTAAACAGTTATCGTCCTTACTATACCGATGATCATAATTTCCGATTTTTTCAATCGGAGAAGGCCATTACCCAGGCATTTTACACCAAAGGTCAGACTCAAAACGACGGGGTATTTCGCGGACAGTTTGCCCGTAGTTTCAAAGATCGGCTCCAGGTCTCTCTGGAATATAACCGGTATACCAATTTTGGAGTTTACAGCCGGCAAAACGGACGCAATACCAATCTCGGCGTCGGACTGGGATATCAAAGTAAAAATGGCCGTTTAATGCTGTTTGGTAGTCATTACAGCAATATTTTTGCCCAGCAGAATAACGGCGGTATTACCACTGACACCCTTTTCACCGGTGAATTTACGGAAGAACGGACCAATATTCCCACTTATCTGGTCAATGCTGCTACCCGGGATGATCAAAAATCGTTTAATATTCAGGGGCATTACCAACTTTTAGGGCGGGACAGCCTTCAGAGCAGCGGAGGTCTGTGGCTCCGGTATATTTTCAGGTCTGACAACCATTATTTTAAATTTTCGGATACCCAACTGACGGAAGAGTCCCGGCAATATTACGGTGAACTGCTGACGGATATGAGGGGAATCCGACATTTTATCGGACATAAAAGGATCGTAAATGATGCCTCCCTCAATTTGGGAAAATTAGCCAACCGGAAGATCAGACTGGGTCTGCGCAACATAGTAAACAATATTAACCAGGAACCAAAAGAATTCAGTATTACCGAATGGAAGGCTTACGGTGATGCTGACTGGAATTTTGCTGCCCGGCTTTACCTTCAGGCCGTTGGAGAAATCAACATCAACCGGGAAAACACAACCTTTCTCTTCGGGGGGAAACTGGAGGCAAATTTTGGTAAAGCCGGTTTATTATCCGGTCATTTAAACATCAACCAGCAGCAACCCTCCTTGATTGAATCCGGTCTCTATGTCAATCAGACCCTGGTATGGGAAAATGATTTCAGAAATATATTTATAAACAACCTCAAGGTAAACTACCGGCTACCGGAATTTAATTTTTCCATTACCGGGGGCCAAATTCTGGCGAAGGATAAAATTTACTTTAATCAAAGGGGATTCCCTGTACAACAGGATGGTCTGAGTACTTTAAGTTATCTCCAGATCTATAAATCTTTTCGCCTGGGGCCATTTCTCAATGAAAATAAAATTGTACTCCAAAAAGCCAGTAAAGATCCGGTTTTCCGGGTACCAGACTGGTTCAGTCAGCACAGCCTTGATTTTGCCAGTATTCTCTTTAAATCCGTGCTGGATTTTAAAGCAGGTTTTGATATCCGGCTTAACGACACCTATTACGGTAATACCTATCACCCTTTGACCGGACAATTTGCCGTGGAAGACCGGGTTGAGATCCCCCTTTTTCCGTCGGTGGATTTCCGGGCCTCCTTCCGGGTACGTTATTTCCGGGCCTTTGCCATGCTCCACAATATCCTGCAGCCTTTACGAAATGATGTATACATTCAGACCAGCCGTTATCCCCATCCCGATTTTTTTCTGAGGCTTGGCATCGGTTGGATATTTATTAACTAAATCATCCATAAAGTGACCTCAAAAAAGGATCCGATAAATCGATCTGGAAAATCGATTTACAATTGGTAGTTGGGCTCCAGTTCACCGCCGGACATGCTGTAATATTCACTGATATATCTGACTACTTCAGCCGGTTCGTCCGTAATCATGAAAAGATCCAGATGTTGAGGGTCAATATTCTCTTCCTTTTCCAACATGGTCCTGACGATCCAGTCTTTTAATCCTGACCAAAATTCCGTTCCCACCAATACCACCGGAACCGGAGTTATTTTTTTTGTTTGAATTAATGTCAGCACTTCAAACAGCTCATCCAGGGTGCCAAATCCGCCCGGCAAGACTACAAATGCCTGGGCATATTTGACAAACATAACTTTGCGGACAAAAAAATACCGGTGATTCAGGATCTTATCGATGTCGATAAACTCATTGTGTCCCTGTTCGCTTGGCAAGTGAATATTTATACCGACAGAAACACCACCATGTTCTGTAGCGCCTTTATTTCCCGCTTCCATAATTCCCGGACCTCCACCGGTGATGATTCCAAATCCTTCTTCCGTAAGCTTTCCGGCAATTTCCACAGCCTTCTTATAGTTCGGATGATCTGCCCGGGTACGGGAGGAACCAAAAATACTGACACAGGGACCAATTCTGTTTAATCGTTCGAAGCCTTCGACGAGTTCGGATAATACTTTAAACATAGTCCAGGCATTCTCACCCTTAATCTGGGTCCACTCTTTCATCCGGCCTGTACGTTGCATGTGAACTTCCGCTTATCCCTGCCCACGAACCAGGAAACCACCGAGACCGGTAGTCCCAAACTCATCGGGAATCAGAGGTTTGAACTTACGACTGTGTTTCCGATTTATACTTGGAATAGGCCTGATTGATAAATTCAGTCAACTCGTCGGCATTTTCAAATTTGTCGAAAATATTGGGAAAAGGTACCACGCTATTCCTGCTCCGACTGCTAGGCACGACGTAGTTCAGAACATCCATTTTACTGACGGTATCGCTGCTGAGTATAATCAGCCGTTCGACCACATTACGGAGCTCACGAATGTTACCACTCCAGTCAACTTCACCCAGAGTCTGGATCGCATCGTTCTGAAACTTCTTTTTGTTGATACCGTATTCCTCACAAATAATTTCATTAAAATGATCGACCAGCAATGGAATGTCTTCCCGGCGTTCGTTCAGGGTGGGTACCTGGATAATAATCACCGCCAGCCGGTGATAGAGATCTTCTCTGAATTTGCCCGCCCGGATCTCTTTTCGCAAATCTTTATTGGTAGCTGCAATCACCCGCACATTTACGGCTATTGACTTTTCGCCACCAACTCTGGTAATCCGGTTTTCCTGCAGCGCCCGTAGTACCTTGGCCTGGGCTGAAAGACTCATATCGCCTATCTCGTCGAGAAACAACGTTCCACCATTGGCTTGCTCAAACTTGCCTATACGTTGCTTAACCGCTGAGGTAAATGCTCCCTTCTCGTGCCCAAATAATTCGCTCTCGATCAGTTCTGCCGGGATCGCTGCACAATTCACCTCCACAATGGGATTTTCGCAACGCGGACTCTTCTCATGAATCCAGCGGGCTACCAATTCTTTCCCGGTACCGTTCTTCCCGGTAATCAGCACCCGGGCCTCGGTAGGGGCTACCCGCTCTATGGTTTCTTTGATCTTGCGTATCGGTTCGGATTCTCCGATAATATCCTGAGTCTTGGACTTAGCCATCCGTCGCTGCAATACCTTCTTTTCGGTCACCAGGGATGATTTATCCATGGCATTGCGAATGGTAATCAGCATTCGGTTCAAATCCGGTGGTTTGGAGATAAAGTCGAAGGCGCCCTTTTTAACCGCCTCCACGGCAGAATCAATGTTGGCGTGCCCACTGATCATGATCACCGGTGTATCGGCGGCAATCATCTGGATCCGCTCCAGCGCCTCGATGCCATCCATCTTGGGCATCTTGATATCCATGATGATTACATCGTATTTTTCTTTCTTCAATTTCACGAGACACTCCATTCCGTCTTTCGTCTCGTCTACTTCATACTTCTCATATTCAAGAATATCCCTTAATGTCCTTCGTATGGAAGCTTCGTCGTCAACTATCAGGATCCTGGCCATAGAACGTTTTGTTTTATAGTTATTTACAAATTATAAATTATTTGTATGTGTAAAGTAAGCTAAATACAACCAATATACCAATGCTTTTGAAAAATAATTACAAAAAATAATTAAGTGGTAATACATATATTATTGTATACCAATTATTTATGAAATCATTTTTCATAATATTTACGGAACCTGTTTTCCCAATAAGGGAAAACCGTAGTCAACCACTCCTGTAACAGTGCCTTCAGGAGCATTTAATGCAGAGACAGACCCAACGAGAGGGGGAAAAATCAGGTCCGGTGTGATCAGAAGCCGACGTTGCCAATTTACATACCGCCGGGATTGCCGAAGATAGGGTGCCCCATTGAAAACGGAGGAAGACCTTTCACGATCAGCTCTTTTCCTGCAGTTCGGTCAGGGCGGCATAAGCCATCACTCCCATTCCGACTCTCAGGCACTCTTCATCCACATTGAAAGTTGGGGTATGCAGCGGAGAAGTAATGCCCCTCCGGACATTTCCGGTACCAAGGCGGTAGAAACAGGCAGGCATGATCTGGCTGTAATACGCAAAATCCTCTCCGGTCATCCGTACTGGAAGGTCTACCACATTATCAGCGCCCAGATAATCGATGGCACTTTGACGGAAACGGATGGTCAGATCATCATCATTCTGTAGATAAGGATAGCCTTTTCTGATCTCCAGTTCAGCAGTACCTCCCTGAGATTCAGCGACAGAATGGCAGATCTGTTGCATCCGGGCATGGGCTTTCGCCCTCCATGGTTCATCCATAGTCCGGAAGGTTCCCTCCAGCTTCACCTCAGAAGGTACTACATTGGTGGCCCCACCAGTCGACTGAATTTTACCAAAGGAAAGGACGGTAGGAATCGTCGGATCAGCATACCGGCTGACCACATGTTGCAAAGCCACCAGGATATTGGCGCTGATCATGACCGGATCTACGAGGTCCTGAGGCAGAGCAGCATGCCCGCCTTTTCCCCTCACCGTCAGATAGAGTTCGTCGGTTGATGCCATATACATTCCGCTCTTGACCCCTATTTTTCCGGTTTCAAGCGGAGGATGGACATGTTGTCCAATAATGGATAACGGAACGGGGTCCTGGAGGGCGTTGTCCCTGATCATCAGCGAGGCCCCTCCGGGCAATTTTTCTTCGGCTGGTTGAAAGAGGCATTTGATGGTTCCGCCAAAATGGGCTTTCAGATTTTGCAGAATCAATATTGCTCCCATCAGGGATGAAGTATGTACATCATGTCCGCAGGCATGCATGACTCCCGCTCTTTTTGACCTGTATTCGACTTCATTTTCTTCATGAATGGGTAAGGCGTCCATATCTGCCCGCAGGGCCACGACCCGATCGCCCGGTAAATCTCCCTGGATATGTGCAACGATACCATGTCCGCCAATACCACCACGGAAGGCGATTCCGGCTTTGGTCAGAAAGGAAGCGACAAAGGCGGATGTTTCCTTTTCCTCAAAGGACAATTCCGGCCATTGGTGCAGGTGCCTCCGGTATCCAGTAATTTCGTCAAAATACTGGTCGGCCAGTTGCCTGACTTTTAGTTTCAAATTTTCAGTCTCCAAGTTTTCCAATATTATTTACCATCAAAGATAAGTCCTTCCAGACAGAGTAATCCCGGGCATAAAAGTAATCGGCATCAGTTTGTGCCTGTTCTTCGTCTTCACGATAGAGCACAACAGCAGGGCTAAGTATGCCCGGTTTCAGAGCCGGAAAAAAAATGCCGGCGTTGGCACTCCCGTAACTCACCCAGGTCTTCTTACCAGATAACACGGCTACCAGATTGCGGAAAAACCCCCATTTCTGCTCAATCCGAAAAATGAGCAAAGGAGAAAGAATCAGACAGACCAGCGAGGCTGCGGTATCAAAGAGGCGTTTATTCCTTCTCAGGTAATTTTCCCCCAGATTATACCGGATGTCGAAAGTGTACAGTTCGCCGCTGGAATTTCTCGAACTGCTGCCGACGATCCCCATGGGTTGCTGCGGGGCAATCTTATACTGCAACCCCGCGCCCAAACGAGTCATCCAGCGCATAATCTCACTGGATGGGAGACCATCGGAACAAAAAATCACTTCGCGCACCTGGTGAAACCGGACAATTTGATCCAAATGTTCTAAGTCTCCCAGATACCCTTCATCGGTCTGACCTGGATTGCGGCTGGTCACCAAACCGGCATAACTCATCGGATGTCCGTATGATTTCAACAAACGCCTGATTTTGTCGGCTTGTTCAGGATGGCCAACCACAATGTATTTTTTCAGTTCCGGCTCCTGCAACGGCCAGCGTTTCCTGGTGATCCGGTGAAAAAGTGCCCTCAGGCTAAAGACTGTTGCTGCAACAATTGGTCCGGCTCCTAATACCAATGAGCGGGATGGTCTGAATGATTCGCCCAAAAATCCATAAACAGCAGCAACGGCTACCCACCCCACCAGGACACCTCTCAGAACCCTTCGCCATCTGAAGAGCTGATCATAAGCTCCGCTGAGCAAAAGGGAGATGGTCCATATACTGGCATAGAGAGCGATGTTCCAGTTAATTCCCGACAGGTCATAATAATGTGGATCATTGTAGTAAAACCTGGCCCACAATTGAGAAAATAATTTCAGTGAAGCAGCAATGCTCACCCACTCCAGAGCTGCCGGTCCAAACCTCTTCAATAATTGTCCCGAAACAGCGAACATTGCCCGTAAAACGATACCAATCTGGAGAAATACCCGCAGCCACATGACCTGTCTTCCCGGGTAGTGTTTACGGGCAAAAATCTGCATGGCACCATAGAAGCGCCGGATGTAGGCTACACTATCCTTCTGCGTGCTTTCACCCTTAAAGTGAATGATGGTTGTTTCCGGATAATATATCAGCGAATAGCCCACCTGCTTGATCCGGTAGGAAAGATCAATGTCTTCTCCATACATAAAAAAATCTTCGTCCAGCAATCCGCATTTGTCGAGCACATCTCTCCGTACCAGCATGAATGCACCCGTCAGGACATCGACTTCATTGATCTCAAATTCGGATAAATGCCCCAGATAATATTCATTGAAGTACCGTGAGGCAGGAAAAAGAGCCGAAAGTCCAAGCGATTTAAACAACGCCACTCTGGGGCTGGGAAACCCCCGTTTTGATTCCGGCAGGAAATGACCGCTGCCGTCAATCATCCGGCATCCCAGCGCTCCAGCTTCAGGATGCATATCGAGATAAGTAACGGTTTTCTGGAGCGTGTCTTCCTGCAAAACGGTGTCCGGATTGAGCAATAAGATATATTCTCCCTTACTTTGCCTGATTCCGATGTTATTGGCCCGGGAAAACCCCAGATTCGTTTCGTTCCTGATCAGAGTGAGGGAGGGATACTCCTTTTCAATGAAGGAAACCGATCCATCCGCGGAGGCATTGTCTACAATGATGATCTCATAGGAAAAATCAACTGCACTGGCCTGGATTGACTGAAGGAGCTGTCGCAGGAAGTACTTGACATTGTAATTGACAATAATAATGGACAGCTTCATGATACCAGTCACTACCCTTGATTGCTATGGACAGCATATGGCAATCTGGCTAAAATAGACCGTCCGAGGGTGATTTCATCCGTATATTGCAGTTCACCGCCAAAAGCCACACCCCGGGCAATCTGACTGATGTTAACCTGACTCGAGGCAAGTTTTTTCGACAGGTAATAGACGGTCGTTTCTCCGTCGATGGTGGGACTTACGGCCATAATGATCTCCCGGGTAGCTTCGTTTTGCACTCTCTGCAGCAGACTTTCAATATTGAGATCTTCCGGTCCTACCCCTTCAATGGGTGAAATTACCCCGCCCAGTACGTGATACGTACCGCTGTACTGGCCTGTTTCTTCGATGGCCATGATATCCTGGATATTTTCGACCACGCAAATTAAAGTCCTGTTGCGGGAGGGGTCGCCACAGATCACACAGAGGTCATCATCTGAAAGATTATGGCACTGACGGCAATGTCCGATCCTTGACAGGGCTTCCAGTGCTTTCTGAAACCGGGAAATTTTCTCTTTGGGCTGGTTTAGCAAATGTATCGCAATCCGGAGGGCACTCTTCTGGCCAATACCCGGAAGATCCGAGAATGACTGAACTACCTCTTCCAGATTTCTTGATTGAATCTTCATACTGCAAAAATAACAATTCCGGCATGCACCTTAAACCATCTTTAGAAGCAACGTTACCCTCCGCCAGGAGATTTCAACTACCCGCCAATCCAAACAATCGATCTATCTGGGGATTCTTTATTAATTTAGCGATCTGAATTCAGATTAAATAAGATAATACTTTATGGCTCAGGTTATCAGAATGCCCCGGTTGAGTGACACAATGGAAGAGGGTGTGATTGTCGAGTGGTTAAAAAAAGAGGGAGATCCGGTCGAACCCGGAGATATATTAGCAGAAGTGGAGACCGACAAGGCCACCATGGAACTCGAGAATTACCACGAAGGCTATCTGCTTTACATCGGTGTCAAGGAAGGACCAGTGCCGGTAAATGGTATTCTGGCTGTCATAGGAGACAAAGGTGAGGACTACAAAGAAGCCCTGGCCGCCGCAGAAGGTCAGGTCGCCGAAGAGCCAGGCAGTAATGGCCTGGGGAAGGAAGATCAACCGGCAGGTAAAGCCGGAGTACAACACGACGAACCGGATGAATTGGTTCAGCAGGCTACCGTGAGCGTCGTTGAAGGTGCAGTGGACGAACGGATCAAGGCTTCGCCTTTGGCGAAAAAGATGGCCAGGGAAAGGGGAATCAATCTCCAGCAGGTGAAAGGCTCAGGTGAACTGGGCAGGATTGTTAAACAGGATATTCTGGCTTTCGAAGAATCGGCTGGGCCTGGCGTAGTTGCAGCTCCAGCCATCAGTCTGGCTGCCCCGGCAGAAAGCAAAGAAGTCATGGTCAGTCAGATGCGCAAGGCTATCGCACGCAGATTGAGTGAAAGCAAGTTTAGCGCCCCTCATTTCTATGTGACCACCGAAATCAATATGGATGAGGCAATCCGGTCCCGGAACCTACTCAATGAATCGGCACCTCCAAAGATCTCTTTTAACGACATGATCGTAAAAGCGGCAGCCGCCGCTCTCAGAAAACATCCGGCGGTCAACAGCAGCTGGTTGGGAGATAAGATACGGTTCAATGGAGAAGTCAATATCGGGGTAGCGGTAGCAGTACCTGACGGTTTGCTGGTACCGGTGATCCGCAATACCGATCTGAAGTCATTCAGTCAGATCAACGAAGAGGTCAAGCAGCTTGCCGAGCTGGCCAGGGCCAAAAAACTCCAACCTGAGCAGATGCAGGGCAATACATTTACGATATCCAACCTGGGTATGTTTGATGTCGATGAGTTTACCGCCATCATCAATCCTCCGGATGCCTGTATTCTGGCTGTCGGATCGATCGTAGAAAAACCGATCGTAAGAAATGGACAAATTGTCATTGGCAATATGATGAAAGTGACCTTATCGAGTGATCACCGGGTGGTAGACGGAGCTACTGCTGCCCAATTTCTGCAGACCTTCAAGGGTTTGCTCGAAAGTCCCGTCAGGATGCTCCTTTGACCGGACTCGCTTCCATCTGCTATCTGTCCACTATCAAATCAAGGGGACAAACCTATGCATACCAGCGATGAGAGCACGTAACATGAATACGAAGAGAAGAAAAAACTAGGACTCCCACGATCCGGTCAGGATTTCATCTTTTCCATCGACCTGCTTTGACTTCCTTAAAGAGGGGAGTCGAAGACTAGTCTCCAATCAATGTATCGAACGATCCAGAATCTAAACTTCGAAAATCAAACCTTAGTAGCCCGAATTTCGGTTACCGCTGTACTTTGGGCCCGGGCGGGAAGAACCTGGCGTACCTGAGCCGGCGTCGGGACCTTCCGGCATTGGCATTTCCTGGTCATTTGGACCGGCAATGAGGAATTCCACTCTGCGGTTGATGTATTGCTGCATCTCCCTTTGCTTGTCGATATTGTGAGAATCCGGCAGATCCGGAACCAGCGGATCGGACTCTCCCCCATACTGGATCAGGAACCGGTTACGGGGTATGTCATACCGGCTGGTCAGGTATTCAATGGCTGCGTTGGCCCTCCGATAAGAAAGAACGGTATTGTAGTTATCCGGATTCCGGTTGTCTGCATAACCCTTTACCACCAGATTAACATTGGGATGTTGTTTTAGGACAGTGACCACATGGTGCAACTGGCCGTAAAATTCGGGTTTTACATAATACTTGTCCAGATCAAAATGGATCATGGGTAAAAACCAATTGGTGCGGATATTACTGATCTTCTGATTGATAATCTGGTTTACTTCATCTTCACTCAGGTATCCCGGATCGGGAACCTGGGCTACCCCATTTGCATCGACATCATACCCTGACGGGGAATATGGTTCTGCATCGCGGTAATCGGCAACTCCATCGTTGTCGCTGTCGAGGACGATACCCCGGGTATCAACCGGTGCACCTTCCGGACTGTTAATCTCCTGATCCAGCATGTCGATCACTCCATCTCCATCGGTATCCGTCAGGTCAAGAATGGGTCTTGCTTTTACCTCAGCGAGATCGTTCAGGGCCCCGCTGAGCGGATTCAACCAGTAAAGGGGTTCCGTCCGGTTATTGAAGTCGCCCAGATTGATACCCAACCGAAGGGAAGCGTAATGGGGCACATCGTGATTATTGGATTCGTCAAACTGTGTCCGGTATTCGAATCCGTCATACAGGTCGTTGTCGGACAATAAAATCTGGTACTCCAGTCCGAGATTAAGTCTTTTGCTCAATTTCCGGGAGATTCCCAGGCCAAAGTTAAAATGGGGAAAAATCTTCTTTTCATCTCCGAGGGCGATGATTGTATTTTCGACACCACCGGGAGTCTCATAGCTGTCGTCGAGCAAATCCTTCAATCGCTTCCTCGAATCTTTCCGGCCATCCTGAGTGCTCAGATCCAATCCACTGGATACGCCTTCAAAATTGTACAGGGCATTTCCGTTGAGCAGGTTAACATTGACATCCGGAATGTTAACACCAATCCCTAAAACTGCGTAGGTATTCCACTTGTTCCGGTCCTGGTGAAAAAGCAGGTTTCCAATATTCAACAGGGCCTCGAAGCTACCGCCTACTATGGATGTCTTATAGTTCCGGTGTACGACTGCTCCGTTATTGACATATCCGGCAATAGCCGTATTGCTGTTCTGCTGATAGAGTCTTTCTGTTTTTAAGGTACTGGGAGAAAGAGGTCTTGCATCAAATCCCTTGGTGGTACTGTACCAGCCGTCAAGCCGGAAAGACAGGGTATAATTAATGGCTTTTCTCAAATGCAAGCCAAATCCCAGCCCCGCCGGAAAAGCTGATTCGACATCCCCGGCAATAAAGGAATATCCGGTATGCACACCCAGCTCCCACATACTTTTTGGCTTGGCTGAATAGGGATATTGACCTTCACGCCATTTTTGATTTTGTTCTGGATCGACTGTTACGTTGTCTCCGATAGTTTGGGCTTCCTGGCCAGTTACAGAGGGTGAGAGTAAGAATGAAAAGGCAACAATCAGATAAAGCGATGCTCTTTTTGTCATAGGGATTATCTTTAAATTCGGGTTTTTCAATAGCTGCAATACTCTCCCATCAACAAAAATATCGTTTTTTATCTAGTAGACAAATAATATGTCTCTTTTTTAGAACGAAGGTCCAAGGTCACTTTTAATTCAGTTATATTTACTTTTTATTTAATGTAATGGCAGATGAATGACCCTGTTTTAATTCGAGATCTGACTTTGAGTCACCATACTGAAAACCTGTCTCTGATGACTGGAAATGCTGAAAATACGGACGAAAATCAAAGGGTGGTTCAAATTCTCATCCTCGATGAATTGCTTGGAGAGGCCCTTTCCCGGTCCTTGTTCAGCTTTCATTTTCCCTTCCGAAATGTTGCCTTAAAGGGTATCGGTACACTGCAGTCCGGACGCTCGGCATCAGACATTATACCCTTATTAAAAGAAAATCTCTGCAACCAAACCCAAACACTGGTGATTGGATGTAATTCCAATGCTTTTAAGACCTGTTTTGACACCTTTCAATTCCGTGAAAAGTTTTTCAATACCTCTCTGATTCAACCATCGGCAGGCAGCAGCCTGGATAAGCTCCTCCTGGAAGTCAAAAGGCCCTGGTTACAAAGTATTTTCATTGTTGGAAATCAGGTACACTTGTCGGATACGGGTCATCTGAATCGTGCCGAAGGTGAAGGTGTTCGATGTATCCGGTTGGGTTCCTTGCGGTCTGAACCAGGTATGGCTGAACCGGAAATCCGTTCTTCCGACCTCGTTGGTTTAAGTCTAAATGCTCTGAAACACAGCGATGCGTCCATTCAAAGTCTGGTCACCAGCACTGGCCTTACAACGGAAGAGGCCTGTCAGCTCGTATACTATACAGGGCGATCGGAGAAGAACCAAATAACAGGTATTTTCGATTTTTTACCGTCGGTGGCTACGAATCCGGCTGGTATGAACCTCCTGGCTACCCTCATCTGGTATTATTTATATGGCCTGAACATGCGTTCATCGAACTACCCTCCCAGTAGGCAAAGCATGAAAAAATACACCTTGGAACACTCCGTCGCCAATAAAACGCTGACCTTTTACAAAGATGAAAAAGAACAAAAATGGTGGCTGGAATCACCTTTTGAAAGACACATCCTATCAAAAGAAATGCCACTGATTGCCTGCGATTATCAGGATTATCGAATGGCAGCCAACGATCAGTCGCTGACCGAACGCTTATACAGTTGGTTTCAACTCTATGAGGCAGGTGGTTTACTGAAGGATGGTCTCTAAATGCATGGCCCTTGAGCCTTTCACCAGAAAACGGGTATGGGTCAATGGATCACTTTTTAAATACGCTGACACCGCAGCTGCATCTCTAAAAAGTCTCACTTTGTCCGGATCATATTGATGACCGAGGGTTTTCGCAAATTGATTGCCAACCAAAAAAATCCGGTCGAAGGATCCGAGACTCAGTGCGAGTTGCAAAATTTCCCGGTGAAGCATGTCGCTCTCGGATCCCAATTCCATCATATCTCCAAGGATCACGATCTTACCGGGGCCTTTTAACCCGCCAAAAAAATTCAACGCCATTTTCATGCTGGTTGGATTGGCATTATAGGCATCCAGATAAAAAGTATTCGTGTCTATGACCACTACCTGAGATCGGTTTAATGTTGACTGATACACCGAAAGTCCTCTTAAAATGCCCTCAAATGGAACCTGCAGAAAGGCCCCTACAGCTACCGCAGAAAGAATGTTATGGTGATTGTGTCTGCCATACAGCCCGGTCATGCAAGACTCGCGGTTGCCCTTGCCGTTCTGAATGGTGACCCTGATCGAGGTCTCCAGGTCTTCAAATGAAATGCTGCTTAGATCTCCCGGGAGGTTATTCCTGTCAAATCTGACCGGCCGGCCAAAGGAGATAGCTTTCAGGGGATCGAGCGAAGGTTCTTCCTCATTGATGAATACTGATGCATTTCGAGCATCCAGATAACGGTAAAGATCCATCTTCGTTTCCCATATTCTGCCGGCGGTACCAAATCCTTCCAAATGGGCTTCTCCAACATTGGTCACCAAACCCATCGTTGGACCAGCGATCTGGCATAGCCAGCCAATTTCACCGGGATGATTGGCACCCATCTCCACTATCGCAATCTGGGTTGTATCCCTGATCTCGAGTAATGTCAGTGGTACTCCTATGTGATTATTGAAGTTTCCTCTGGTAGCACAGATCTGGTACTTTTGTGATAAAACGCTGCTTATCAGCTCTTTGGTAGTCGTTTTACCGTTAGTTCCGGTGATCGCGATGACCGGTATGTTCCTTTCAATCCGGTGATGATGGGCCAGCCTCTGCAGGGTAGTCAGCGTATTCTTTACGTATAGACACCGGTCATGACCTTGCAGGTCCGGACGATCGACGACCGCCCCTGCGGCTCCCTTTTCAAGGGCCTGAAGGGCATAATCATTGCCGTCAAACCGATCACCCCTCAGGGCAAAAAACAACTTGCCCTCCTGACTTTGCCGGGAATCGGTACTCACTCCCTGAGACCGGGAAAAAACAGCGTACAGATCGGATACATGGTACATGCTGTAAAAATAAAAAGTCCCACCATGTATATGGCAGGACTCTTCACTAGAAAAAAAGCTCTATAAATCTCTTGACTATTTATATTTTCTCTTGGTGGTCTTCGATTTTGATTTGGTCGACTTAAAATAGTTGCCTCCCTTGGTCTCGTTTCCACCGGGTGATCCCAGCCGGTCCATGGCACATCGAAAACCGATGGTTTTGTCGGATTTATCTTCGTCTTTATACCTTCGGGCACCGGGAGCCAGCCAATGCAAACGGTCTGCCCAAGAACCACCTTTGATGACCCTGGATTCCTTGTTGATCAGGGTGGTATTACCGTAATCGTAGACTGCATAACTGTCTTCATCACCATCACGGTAGTCTAATAATTCCGGTCGATGATAATTATCCCGGCTGGAGGCATCAGCCGAATCAATCAGCCGTACCGGTAGTCTTCCCAGGCTGTCTTTCTGGCTTATTTGTCCATTTTCATCCTTTACCACTTCGTAAAATTCATTTCCCCGGAATGGATTGATATCGTGCTGATCTTCATCCCGAAGGGTAGTGCTGGTCATCGGCCGGTATACATCGGCAACCCATTCGTTGACATTGCCAGCCATATTGTAAATCCCGTAATCATTGGGCCAGAAGGAACGTACAGGAGCCGGATAGGGTGAATTATCGTTCAGTTTGCCAGCCAGACCCATGTAATCACCCTTGCCGCGTTTGAAGTTAGCGAGCATTTTGCCCTGATTTTTATCCCGTCGCTTGTAGCGTCCGGTATTACCATCCCACGGGTAGATTCTTCTTTCACTGATCAACTCATCCTGTTTGGCCACTCTCTTGCCAATCAGGCCAAGGGCGGCATATTCCCACTCTGCCTCCGTAGGAAGCCGGTAACTGGGTACGAAGATTCCATCTTCCATTTTCACATTCCTTTCACCCCCGGTTACCTCATCTTTCAGATTCTTTTTGACATTACCTTCATATTGGCCAGCGAGATAGGACTTGGTGTTGAAGTTATCGGCATCTTTTTGCTCCGGATTCGGATTCAGGATCCCCTTTTCAATCATCAGCATCTCATTGACCCGGTCCGTTCGCCATTTGCAGTACTCTGTAGCCTGTTTCCAGCTTACCCCAACCACCGGGTATTCGTCGAATGAGGGATGCCGGAAATACGTCTCAATGAGCGGCTCATTGTAGGCAAGTTCTTCCCTCCATACCAGGGTGTCCGGCAAAACCTCCTGGTATCTTTGGGGATAGCTTTCACCGAAAGTCTGCTTTGTCCAGAAGACAAAATGTCGATAGTCGATATTGGCTATCTCCGTTTCATCAATGTAAAATGAAGGAACCGTAACTCGCCGGGGTATGTTGTTCCACTCAAAGGTTACATCTTCCTGCGTCACACCCATGGTAAAGGTACCCCCTTCAACCAATACAAGATTGGGTGCGGTGATCTGACCTTTAAAATCTGTCTTCTGGAACCCTCCCCATTTCTGATCATTGTATTTCCATCCCGTAGTAGAAGATCTTTCTGATTCCTTACATCCGATACCGACCAATCCGATCAGGGTGAAAAATAGAATCAATCTAGTGTACTTTCCCATTGTTCTTTTTTGAAAAAATCTGCTAAAAAATATAATACTTAGTATGATTTAAAGTGGTAAACGACCGATACGCTTTGTCTATTATCCAACTACCTAAATAGATTGAAACAGTCGTTGTATTTTGATTCCCTTGGTGTCCCTGTAAAATTGAATATAATACTGATCTCATGTGCTCCGCCTGAATTACTCAATCTAGAAAGGGTCAGATCATAGGAATAGGCTACCCGGAACTTGTCCTGCCTGCCTTCTATGACCAGAATCAAAGCATCGGGATTTGTGCTCGAGTGTCTGTACCAAACACCGGTTCCAAGCAAATAATACCTAAAAATCGTGCCAATATTCAACTGGGAAAGTCCTCCCTGTCGAATGTATTGGAAGTTGGGGGAGATAAACACGTCCGGTCTCCCTCCCCTTTTGATCAGATCAATTTCGGTACCGCCATGGACCGAAAAACTCACCGACAATCCACTTGCCAGTTGATCATTGACTCCCAGGAAGGAGAACTGGGGAGCATTCAAATGCTTGAGGGCAATTCCTCCATAATAGCGATCATTAAAAAGCACCAGCCCCGCTGAGGCATCAAAGACCGATGCATTGTTTCCCCTCTCCGGAGGTAATTCATCGGTCGGATAGGGTAATCCACCAGGGCTTACCGAACCAAATTCCGGATCGAGCTGATCGGGAAAAATCAGCTGATTCCAGTCTACCCGCGAATTAATCCAGCCGGCCGACAAACCCAACCGCATCTGAAGATTGCCTCTAAAACGGACATTATACGAATAACTGCCTTGTGCCACGGTGGTTTTATAAAGTCCCCGGCCAGCATCATCGGCCAGGATTGAAAGACCAAAGCCGCTGTTGATATAGGGAAAAAACTGATCGTAGGACGCGGCGTAGGTCACGTAAGCCTGATGGATAGCAGGCCACTGATTCCGGTAGTTCATTACTAGTTTACCTCCTTCCGAATTACCGGCCAATGCCGGATTGAGGTGCAGCGGTGAGGTATAAAACTGGGTAAAGACCGGATCCTGACTCAAAGCCACAACCGGGGCTGCGGTAAAGACAATTAACCATAACAAATATGGTAAACCCGTTTTATCCCAGTTTTGAATCATTCGCACTCTATAATAACACTAAAAAAGACTGGCTTGGCTTAATTCAGTAATTTTATTTTTGTTCAATCCAACAGCGTTGACATCAATCTCTTGAACGAAACTGCCCACGCAACTGCTTTCAGGACTGCCAAGAGTTTTCTTCCGGCCATTTTTATCCTCCTGGTGATATTATCGGCCCTGTGGCAGATTTCATTGTTTACCCATACCCTCAAATGGGATGCCATTGACATCACTTTACCCTGGCGGTACTTCGTGGCTGATGCCCTTCGCAATCATCAACTACCCTGGTGGAATCCCTACCAACATCATGGCTTTGCCCAGGGTCTTTCTCCCGAGACCTGGTACCCATTGGGTATCTTGCTCGGCATCGGCAGGGGCTATGGCCTCTACAGCCTTAATCTCGAATACATCATCCATCTGGGTATTGCTTCCTTCGGATTTTACCGGCTGGCCAGGGTGCTGGGTGTTACCCATCAGGGGAGTTTGTGGGGAGCCCTGGTATTTCCGCTCACCGGGTTTTTTATCGGCAATGCCCAACATACCGGTTGGATCGCTGCCGGCGCCTGGATACCGCACATCCTGGCTTCCTTTATGCACTGGAAACAGCAGCCTGATCTAAAAAATACCCTGGCCCTCACCATCCTCTCCTTTTTTTTTGTCAGTGGCGGTTACCTGGCCTTTACAATCATCATGTTTTACGTCCTGGCGGTCATCTGGATCTTGCACCTCATCAGGGAAGGCCGCTTCCCGCGACGGGTCGCTCCGTGGCTCCGGATCACCGGACGGTTGCTATTTTGTGTATTGACTACCCTCAGTCTTCTCCTGACCGCTCTCTGGCAGCTCAAAGGTGACATTGACCGGGGCACGGGGCTTGCCGGAGAAGCAATCTTCAAGGGCTCGCTTTATTTCAAGCACCTGATCAGCCTCATATTGCCATTCAGTACTGTCAAGGGAGACTACGGCTTCTGGCTCGGAGATCAGTCGATGATGAACCTGTACCTTGGCATCCCTGCCCTTTTGCTGCTGACACTGAGTTTAAAGCGTCTTGACCAGTCTTATTACCGTTTTTGGTGGCTCATTGCGTTACTTAGCCTGGGTTTCGCCCTTGCGATGGAGTTGCCTTTTCGTCGCTGGCTCAATGCCCTTCCGCTATTCAATCTTTTCCGGTATCCCAGCCTGTTCCGCTATTTTACCATTTTGTCACTAACCCTGATTGCAGCAAGGATGATTGGCGATCACCGGTATCCCAACGCCGAAGACTCCCGGTTCAGGAAGATGGTGCTGAAAGTATCCCAGATATTCCTGGTGCTCACCATTACCGGCCTGGCAGTGATGCTGATCCGTGACCCGGGATTTGTCTCCAGACTCAGTCATCTGTCGATCACCGGGATCAGTGACGCCATCACTTTTCAACTCATTGTCCATAGCACGCTATTGACCGGTTTTTTGGTAGCCTCCCGTTTACTGGTCAACCGGATGGATTTTTTCCGCCTTTTGTTGCTGTTTACCGCTGTCGATCTGATCATCAGCACCCAATTAAACGGAAGAGTTTCAGTTTTCTCCGAGCAGCCCTTCCGGGTTATGCAGAATTGCCTGGAGGAACTACCCCAGGGCTACCCGTTGCCTTCCCTGTACGATGCCATTGGCTCCAATTCAGACGGGAGCCTGCAGTCAGGCGCGATCTATCGCAACACTAATTCGTTGCATAAACGCATGGGCTGGGATGGCTATACCCCATATCAATACCAACGCTACATTGCTTTTGAGAAAACACCAATGTTTGAAAAAGCCCTGGGGCTGCCCGCCCTTTTCGTGTCCGCCCACCTGACCCGGTTATCCGGCAACGACTACGATGATTCACAGCCGGTTTTAAACCTGCCGGCTAACCAGTTTTCCATCATTGATTTTGGGCCCAACCAGGTGACCGTCCGTACTAATTTACCCGAGCGAAGCGCAGTCGTCTACAATCAAAACTTTACGCATGGCTGGCGGGCCGAAGTGGATAGATTGTCCCGTGACATAATACCGACGGATTTCTCGCTTATGGCGGTACCTGTCGAAGCCGGAAACCATCTGGTTAAGTTTTATTTTCAACCCGGAAATCTGCTGAATGCCTTCATCATCAGTGGCTCTTGCCTGAGTCTGTGCCTGATCTTTTATAGTTGGCTGAACCGCCATTCAAAGAATTACATGGTGCTTCTTGTCGGGTGCCTGCTGATGGTGGCAGGCAGCTGGTTATCTGACAAAAAACGGGATATTACTAGTCCATCCAGTACACTCCCTGTCATATTCAACGACATTGACCAGCATAATCAAAATGGCGAATCTATCCGGGACCGGTTCCTGGACCAGGCTGATCTGGAGCGCTTCCGGCAAATCACCCTTAATCAACCAGAAGCATTTACTTACTATACCCGGCATACCTGTGCACCCCAGGGCCGGGTCTTTACCGACTATCTCCGGAGCGAATTCAACATTACCGACAGCAGTCACCATAAGAATCTGACAGGTTATCATGGCATCAGGCGGAAACAACCGGTATACTTTTATATGCTAAATGGCTTTGAAGCGCCCCTGCAAGGGTGGAAAGATCAGGGTGTAAATCTGGGATTCAGGCAAAACAACTTCTATCAGTCTCTTAAAGACCGCGATTACAGCGCCACGTATATCCTGGACCTCCAGACGGTACCCTGGTCAGCAACGAGGAACATCCGGATACGGACAAATCACCGGAACACCGAACCAATCGAGGCGTCGTTGATCTTTAACCTTCAGGATGAAAGTATGCAGGAATTGGTTTGGAAAAGTCAGCAACTCGCCGACTATCAGCCGAACGATGACACCTGGACAACGCACGACTGGATGCTGCCGGTAGAAACGGGATGGAAACCTGCCCGTTATCTGAATATTTACATCTGGAACAAGGGGAAGACCCGGCTCGAAGTAGACAATATCGAATTGATCCTGGCAGATGACTTGCCGGCAGACTGACAACAATACCGATTTCAGATGAGTCGTTTACTTTTAGGCGTTTGCAATCACAAGCTTTTAATGAGATCAGAGACCCGGACTATTTTTCATACCATCATTTGCCTCACTCTCACGCTACCCATGCTGGCGCAGGTTACGAACTCTGCCCTGGCCGATGGAAACATCTACAAGTTAGCAACCCGGAAAGATGGAATCTATAAACTGGACTACGCTTTTCTTGAAAAGCTGGGCATCAATCCCACTACCATCGATCCCCGCAAAATTCAGATATTGGGCCATGGTGGTGGAGTACTGCCAGAGCCCAACAGTGCTCCCAGAATCGATGATCTGGCCGAATTATCCGTCTTTGTTTCCGGCCAGGAAGATGGGAAGTTTGACCGGGGTGACCTGATTCTTTTTTATGGTGAAAGTAGTGATCAATGGATCCTTGATTCCCAGACGGGAAAATACCACCGGGAAGAAAACCCATACGATGATCTAAACTTCTACTTCATTAAAATCAGCGACCGGGAGGGCAAACGCATCACCGTGCTGCCTTCCTCCAATACAGCCAGTTATACGACAGATACTTACAACGCCAGGCAACATCATCAGACAGACCAGTACAATCTCCTGCACCTGGCCAACGATGCCAACCTGCAGGGATCGGGACGCCTATGGGTGGGTGAACAGTTCAAGACCGAACGAACCAAAGACTTCGGTACTTCTTTTGACTTCAGTCAGGCAATCCTGAGTGAACCGGTCTATGTCAACATGCAATTTGTCGGGCGGTCAAGCGAAGTATCGCAGGTCACACTGGATGTGGCCGGTGTAACCAAAGAAGCCAGAATAGCTTCGTCGAGGGTAACTGAAATTGAAACCGACTACGCTAAGTTTGGCAATATCAGCCACGATTCTTTCCTGCTTACTACCAATAATCCAGGCATTAAAATCAATTATCCGAATCAGGGAAACAATAACGAAGGTTGGCTGGATTATCTGGAATTCAATTTCCGGGCAAAATTGCATTTTACTGGTGAGCCATTGATCTTTGCGGATCTGCGGGCACCTGCCGGTGAATACTGTACCTACCAGATATCAGGTAGCAGTGCCTCTCTGCAGGTCTGGGATATCACCCAACCGCTCAGCCCTGTGACACCAGAAACGACATTCTCCGGCAATGTCACCCGGTTTACGGTCATGCAGAATCAACAATCAACCTTCGTTGCCTTTGACCCTGCTCAGACATTATCGGCTGAAGCCATTGGCAAAGTGGAAAATCAGAATCTCCACAGCCTGGGGGTGGTCGACTATGTCATCATCTACCATCCGGATTTTATGGAAGCCGCCCAAAGACTGGCTACTCACCGCCGTACCTTTAATAACTTTCGGGTAGCCGCTATTCCGTTGGATCAGGTACTAAACGAGTTTTCATCCGGGAAAACCGATCCAACGGCCATCCGCGACTTTGCCCGGATGCTTTACAAAAGGTATCCCGAATTTCGTTATCTCGTACTGTTTGGCGATGGTTCTTTTGACTACCGGCATTTGTATGCCGATTTGAATAACGAATCCTTTATCCCCGTTTACGAGACCGAACGATCCCTGCACCCGATCGAATCTTTTCCTTCGGACGACTACTATGCGCTGCTCGATGACAATGAAGGAGGTAGCTGGCGGGGTGCCCTGGACATTGCGGTGGGCAGGATCCCGGTGCGAACCCCTGATGAAGCCACCATCGTAGTTGATAAAATCGTCAATTACGAGACCAGCTACAAATCACTGGGTGACTGGAGGGTGAGTGTCTTGTTTGTCGCTGACGATGAAGATGGCAACCGGCATCTGGACAGTGCGGACAAGATAGCGGAAATGATCAAATCAAACTATCCGGTCTTTAATGTAAACAAAGTTTATCTGGATGCCTTTGAGCAGGAAAACACTCCGGGGGGAGTTTTCAATTTCAAAGCCAGGGAAGCCCTCAATAACAACCTATTTAAGGGACAGCTTGTCGTCAACTATATCGGTCATGGCGGAGCCAATGGCTGGGCTCAGGAGCGGGTTTTACAAAAGGAAGACATCGACAAATGGAATAACCTGGACCGGTTGCCGCTTTTGATCACAGCCACCTGTTCGTTTGCCGGATATGACGACCCGAGACGAATTACGGCCGGTGAATATTCATTCACCCATCCTACCGGAGGCAGTATAGCCCTGTTTACCACCGTCAGGGCAGTGTATGCCCAATCCAACGAGCGGCTGACCCGGTCGGTATTTGATCACCTGTTTGAGCCGGTCGAAGGGAAAATGCCGACGATCGGAGAGATCCTGGTCCGGTCAAAGAATGCCAATGCTGCGGATACCACCGGTACCAACGCCCGAAAGTTTACCCTGCTCGGTGACCCGGCGTTGCGTCTGGTGATACCGGGTTATGGAGCACGCACTACCACGGTCAACGGGAAACCGGTGGCCGAAGCCGGACTGGATACTCTCAAGGCCCTCAGTAAGGTGGAAATCGAAGGGGAAATCGTCGACCCGTTTGGCCAGATCGTATCCGGATTTAACGGAAAGATCTACCCGACCATCTTTGACAAAACGCTCAATTTAAAAACCCTCGCTCAGGATAGGGGCAGTAGCGAACGTACTTTCGGTCTGCAAAAGAGTGTCATTTTTAAGGGTCTGGCTAGCGTGAACAACGGCCGATTTAAATTTACCTTTGTGGTACCAAAGGACATCAATTACGCGTTTGGTCAGGGCAAGATCAGTTATTATGCCGAAGATGGCTCGGTAGCCGATGCCGGAGGCTCCTTTGACCAGATCATGGTGGGAGGTACCAGCAGCCAGGGTATCAATGATACGGAAGGCCCGGAAATAGAGCTATTTATGAACGACGAAAACTTCGTCTATGGGGGCATTACCGATAAGAATCCAGTCTTGCTGGTCAAATTATCGGATGACAACGGCATCAATGTGATTGGAAACAGCATTGGTCATGACCTCACTGCCGTGTTGAACCAAAATCTGCAGGGCACAATCATATTAAACGATTTTTACGAATCGGCCCAGGATGATTATACCCGGGGCATGGTCAATTACCCCCTCACCAACCTGGAACCGGGCTTACACACCCTGACGGTCAAAGCGTGGGATATTGCCAATAATTCAAGCGAATCGATCATCGAATTTGTCGTGGTTGATGAAGCAGAGAGCGGATTACGACATGTGCTTAACTACCCGAATCCCTTTTCCACCAATACCTGCTTTCAGTTTGAACACCAGCTCCAAAATCTGGATCTGGATATCAGGATCGAAATTCTGAATCCCTCCGGAAGGGTGGTCAAAGTGCTTGAACAAACCGTAAAGGCTTCGGGTTTTCTTTCACGCGATGTCAAGTGGGATGGCAGGGACGAGTTTGGTGATCCCCTGGCAAACGGGATTTACATCTACCGGGTCACGGTGACGACCGAAGACAGCCGGGGCCGGCTTTTAAAGAACTCGAGTGACTTACAGAAATTGGTAATTTTGCGCTGATTTATGGGCGACAAACTAAAAATCCAGACGAGTCGTTATAATTCGGATCATTTAAACATTTTAACAATATTTTAACTCTACATGCGACGAACACTATTATTTACGCTAGTTTTTATAGGTACCGTCTTCTTTACCAATGAGGCCATAAGTCAGTGCATTGAATCGCCACCCGGCAGTGGAAGATATGTAGCTTTGGATGGAGGCGAATGTGCCAATGCGATTGCCACGGCTGTACCCTTTCTCCGGATTACGCCCGATGCCCGCACCGGCGCTTTGGGTGATGCCGGCATTGCCATCAGTCCGGATGCCAATAGTATGCATGTCAATACCTCCAAACTGGCCTTTGCCGAAAATAACTTTGCCTTGTCTGCCACCTATTCACCGTGGTTAAGATCACTGGGCTTACAGGATGTCTATCTGGCCTATTTATCGGGCTATAAGCGAATCGATGATCTGCAGACGATCGGATTCAGCCTCCGGTACTTTTCGCTGGGTGATATCCAGTTTACCAATGAAAATGGAGAGCCGATCGGAAACGGACGTCCCAACGAATTTGAGCTGGCCGCCGGATTCTCCCGTAAGTTGGGCGAAAATTTCAGTGTCGGGGTCAATGGAAAATTTATCTATTCCAACCTGGCAGCCGGACAGGAAGTGGGCGGTATTGAGATCAACCCGGCGATCGCGGGTGCAGCCGATATTTCCCTATATTATGTGGTACCTCTGGAAGGAAGCCAGCTGAATTTCGGGCTGGCGCTGTCCAATCTGGGCTCCAAGATTTCCTACACTAAAGTGACTAATGATTATCTGCCAGCCAATTTTGGACTCGGTGCCGCCTGGGAGATCGATCTGGACGACTACAACAAACTGACTCTTACCGGCGACATCAACAAGCTGATGGTACCTACACCTCCACACAATCCGGAGGATGTCGATCCGCAGAATGGCATTGCAGATCACCGCGAACAATCCCTGTTTAAGTCGATTCTTAGTTCGTGGTCAGATGCCCCGGAGGGCTTCAGTGAAGAGTTGAGGGAATTAACCTATTCGGTGGGAGCCGAATATTGGTACGATCAGCAATTTGCCCTGAGAGCCGGATATTTCAGTGAACACAAGCTCAAGGGTGGCCGCAAATACCTGACCCTGGGTCTGGGTTTAAAATACAATGTATTTGGCATCAACATGTCGTATCTGATCAGTGCAGGTCAGACCACACTGGCCAGTAATCCGCTGGACAAGACCCTTCGGTTCTCCCTGTTGTTTGATTTTAGTGCCGTTGACGGAACCGGAACAACCAATTGATAAAAACAATGCATTGCAAGAAAAAAAACCTGTCAGACTCGCTGACAGGTTTTTTTTATGAAGGCTGTACCCGTGTAAACCGGATTCTGTATCCAGATGTTAAGATCTGAACTTCTATCATTTATCTAGTCACTACTTCGCAGCAGTGATCCAGCTGCCTACCCCTTCCGGCAGTACAAGACTATTGAGCGAGCAACTCAAGCCACCGAAGCAGCCCGGAATATACATGGCATTTCAACCCACAAGGTTTATCCCAAAGAAAAGTTGCCTGATCTTTGCGTGCGCTCTTACCGCACGTTTTCACCCTTACCGGCAGATTGCTCTGCCGGCGGTAATTTTCTGTGACACTTTCTGTATCCCCGTATGAAACCGGGACCCCATCCGTTAGATGGTGTGGTGCTCTACGTTGTCCGGATTTTCCTCTCTGAGTGTCATCACTGACGACTCACAGCGATAGAACCTGGCACAGCCAATTCAAAGGTAAAACAATTTCAGCCATTCAATGATTCCCTGGGCTGAGACTCCAAAATCCGGTCAGAATGGCGTGATCATGACAGGATTTATGCCCTGCATTAAATAAAAAGGACTAATCTCTATATCAATCGGATTATAAATAATAAATTTGTTTAATATGTTTACCGGTTTTTTGTAAATTATAGCCTATCAACGAGTTTCGGAATACCCTGCTATTTTGGATCCTGGCAGCCTTGTTGCTCATAGCTGCCGGCTATACCCATTATTCATTTTATCAAAAAAACTCGCTGGAAGAAGCCCAGGCCACTTTCGAAAATTACCTCACCAGGATAGAAACTGAAATTCAGTCGATCATCAACGACCGGTCTTTTCTACAATCGGTGATCAGGCTATATGATCAGGATGTGATCGAAACCCGTAATATTGAACGGGCCGAAGAACTGGTTGCAAAATCTTACACCCTGCTGGTATATAATCAAACTGGTAAGCCGGTATTCTGGACCAATGACAAGGCTCCTCAACCCGATCCATCAGCCTTCAGTTTCAACAACCCTTACTATGAGATCCATACGAATCTCTACCGCACTCAGACATATCAGGCTGAAATCGAAGAGCGGCCTTACCTGATATTGAGTTGCATTCCCCTAAGGCTTGGAGGCGCCTCCGAACCCTATGGCCATATCGACAAGAACCTGCCTTCCAGTATCCAGCTGTCAACCACGGAGGGGCTTCCCATTGTCTCAGCCAACGGCAGGGATGTCCTTTTCCTGAGCATCGGCCAATCAGGCGAACTTACTAAACGGGAAGTCCGGATCTTGTTGCTACTCTATTCCCTGGCTTTCCTGGCCCTGGCTGTGTTGGTCCAGCGTATTGCCTATTTGGTCAAGGATAAGATCGGGCTATGGTCGTCCATCGGATTTTTCCTTTTTACGGCGATTGGTATCCGTCTTGTATCTTACCTTTTTAACTTCACTGACCAGTTTAGTGTACTGAAAATCTTTGATCCATCTCTGACCAGTCCGGCCTTTGACAGTTCACTCGGCAACATTTTGATCAATGTGATCCTGTTACTCTGGATTTCTGTATTCCTGATCAATAATGTCGATCTGAATAAATTGAACCATTACAAACCTTTCCAGAAAACATCCCTGTCGTTTATTGGGTATTTTCTGGTCAGTCTGGGAATAATCGGTCTCGCCAAATTTTGTGAAGATATTATTCAGAAGACCAACATCGATTTTAATTTCGAAAGTGTTTTTAATCTGGACAGTATCAGCATTCTTGCTCTGATCGGAATTATTCTGACTCTGTTCAGCTTTTTTATCTGGTCGGCAAAAATTATTTCAATCATACAAAATTTCCGACTGCCCATCCGGCCCCGGTGGTTTGCCGGTATATCGGCAGTACTTTTATCCCTACCGATCGCACACCTGGTCAGTCCTTCGATTCCGTTTTTTCAGTTTGCCCTGGTCATCAGTATCTTTATCTTATTACTGGATATTTTTCTGGAGGTCAAGACTCCCAATTTTACCTGGATTGCCTTGTGGCTGGTGGTCTTGTCAGGATTCAGCTCGATCCTCATGTTTAAATTCAATCGTGACAAGGACATTGCCCAACGTATGCAGATTGCCAAACTGCTAACCGAGGCTCCGGATACTGTTGCTTTCAATACGATGATCAACCTGATTCAAACGATGGCAGATCCTCTGTACCAGGCCAATACCTGGCAGGAGGTCCGTGATATCATCCAATCGACTTATCAAAGCAGTCACGCCAATTATTTAAATACGCATTATGAACTGACATTCCCAAGGGCGGGCGAACTCAAGGACAGCCGGATTATAAACTACCGGGATCTGACCATTTATCAAAAAAACAACAAGCTTGATCACTACCTCCTTACCATCGACGGACGGGATGGTATTAAAGTATTGACCGGTATTCAGAAAAAATTGAGCAATCCCTACAATCCTCTGCCCGAGTTTCTCCCTACTTCCAATTTCAAAAATATTCCGGATTTATCAGAATACGAGTACGCTATTTATCAGGACAATCACTGTATCGAGAGGAGTCTGTCTGAATATAAAATGATCCTGGACGATAAAGTACCTCCACCCGGTCAATTTATAATGAATTATCCTGCCGGCAGATCTGAATGGATTTACAACAATGGAGAATACATTACGAAAATAGGACGAAAATTGACCGGACTAATTAAACCGGTATCACTTTTTTCCTACCTCTTTGTCATTATCGTTATCATCATTTTTATCCTTTTGATCTTCAATTCGATTTTCAGGTATTTACCCGAAGAATTCAATTTTACGCTTTCCAATCAAATTTCCCTGCGCAACAAAATCCAGGTATCGGTACTCACACTGATAGTACTCTCATTTATTATTATTGGCATCGTCACAGTCATTTATTTTCGCAATACCGCCGAAAAAAACTACCAGGATAAACTGACCCAAACTGCCTCTTCCCTGCAGTATGAGTTACAAAACAATCTTCAAAACAATATGATTCACAATTTCGATAGCCTCTTTAATGTGGCAGTTCAGGGACTATCGATCAAATACAACACCCATATTCAGCTATTTGACGAAAATGGACTTCTGGTCCAGGCTTCCGATCTTGAAGCGGTGAGAGCAGGCGTATTGAAGGACCGGATGGATGTTCCGCCACTGATCGCACTGAAAAAATTTGGCGAATCGATCATCATCCATCAGAATGAGAGCGATCCACTGGCCAAATACCGCACGGCTTTCTTTTCACTGGTTTCCGATGATAACCAGTTGCTCGGTTTTGCCGGACTACCATTTTATCCAGGACTTACCACGGCGGCCAATAGTGTCAAGGACTTTATGGGTACCCTGTTGAATGTGTATGTTTTCCTGCTGTTGATTGCCGGAGCTTTTGCCCTTGCGGTAGCCAATAGCATCACCCGGCCTATGACGGTGCTTGGACAAAAACTGAAAGAATTCAAACTCGGAAAATCAAACGAACCGATCGAATGGAAAGCAAAGGATGAGTTAGGGCTGCTGATCCAGGAATACAACCAGATGATTGTCAAACTCGACGAGAGTGCTGACCTCCTTGCCCTCACCGAAAGGGAAGTTGCCTGGCGGGAGATGGCCAAGCAGGTAGCACACGAGATCAAAAATCCGCTGACGCCCATGCGTCTCAGCATCCAGCATCTCCAGCATGCCATGCAAAATGCCGACCCCATCGAATCGAGGCAGCTCGTGCAGCGGGTAGGTATGACCCTGATCGAACAAATTGACAACTTGTCTAGGATCGCCGCTGAATTCTCCACCTTCGCTAAAATGCCCAAACCCCAGTATGAGCGGATTATTCTGAATGACCTGGTAGCTTCGGTACACGACCTTTTCAAGAAGCGGGATGATATGGATTTCAATCTCTACGTCCCTATTGATGAAATCTACGTCAACGCCGACAAAAGTCATCTGCTGCGGGTATTGAATAATCTGATCAAGAATGCTATCCAGGCCATCCCTGGCAGCCGGCGTGGGATCATTGACATCCGGTTGGAGAAGCATAGTGACCGGGCAGTCATCCAGGTGTGCGACAACGGTAAGGGGATCAGCCGGGAAATGCGTGAAAAAGTATTTTATCCCAACTTTACAACCAAAACATCTGGCACCGGCCTCGGTCTGGCTATTTCAAAAAATATTGTGGAATCCTTTGGCGGAAGGATCTACTTCGAAACCGAGGAAGGAGTTGGAACCCGGTTTTATTTTGAATTGCCCTTATTGAAAAACCATGAGCACGAATATCCCTATAAGCAGGGTCTGGAACTCTGATCCAGTCGACCGGGTTTGGAAGTATCAGTAATCCCCAACGAGGGGAAAATACAGTTCACAAAGAAAAGGCGCCCAGGAAAGTATCATTTACAGCAGCAGGCAATTACCGCTTCAGGACGGCTGCCATGGTGGTTCCAATATCGGCCGGACTCTGCACCACGTGAATGCCACACTCAGCCATGATTTGCATTTTGGCAGATGCTGTATCATCCTTACCTCCGATAATCGCCCCGGCATGCCCCATCTTTCTTCCTTTTGGCGCAGTCTGACCGGCGATAAAACCAACTACCGGCTTTGTACCGTATTTCTGAATCCAGCGGGCAGCCTCCGCTTCCATACCACCACCGATTTCACCAATCATGACGATACCCTCCGTTTCCGGGTCATTCATCAGCATTTCTATGGCCTGTTTGGTGGTCGTTCCAACGATGGGATCTCCTCCGATACCGATGCAGGTAGATTGGCCAAGACCCACACGGGTTACCTGATCTACGGCTTCATAAGTCAGGGTGCCAGAACGTGAGACGATTCCAATGGTCCCTTTTCGATGTATGAAGCCGGGCATTATACCTACTTTGGCTTCTTCAGGGGTAATGACTCCCGGACAGTTCGGGCCAATCAGCACCGTATCTTTATCCGCGAGGTAAGCTTTAGCCCTTATCATATCCTGCACCGGGATACCTTCGGTAATGCAAATCACCACCTTGATGCCTGCCTCTGCAGCTTCCATGATGGCATCGGCAGCAAAAGCAGGAGGAACAAAGATAACCGACGTATCCGCTGCAGCTTTTTCAACGGCCTCCTTCACGGTATTAAAGACAGGCTTCCCCAAATGGGTCTGGCCTCCCTTACCCGGAGTAACACCACCAACCACGTTGGTCCCATAATCTATCATCTGACCAGCATGAAAAGTGCCTTCCGTCCCGGTAAATCCCTGTACAATGATCCTTGAGTCTTTATTGACCAATACTGACATACGTTCGTTTTGTTCCTATTCGATAATAAAGACCTGTTCACCAGGTCGCTTCATAAAATATTTTTCCCGGGCATATTTCTCCTTGTTGGCCATGATATCCTGTTTCAGCAGCCGGGTCGCTTCGGTTTCCTTGATCAGAAATTCCTTTTCATCTTCAAGCCGGTCAATCGTGCGGCCCAGGCTCCATTGGGTAACCAGGGCATTTTTATCAAAGAGCAGGATCCAGACCACAAAAATCGACGTTGCAAACAGATACTTATTCAACAGCAATTTGGAGATCCGGCCCATCCGGGGGCTCATCTTAAATCGAGAATGAGTCTTCATGCCTGATTATTGTTGACTTAAATATAACAATAATTTATATTATGTTATCAGCCCAATAATCCTTTACCCGGGTAAACGCCACAATCACCCAATTCTTCCTCAATCCGTAACAGCTGATTGTACTTGGCCACCCGGTCAGACCGGGAAGCAGATCCGGTCTTGATTTGTCCGGTATTGAGCGCCACACAAAGGTCAGCAATCGTCACATCTTCGGTTTCTCCCGACCGGTGACTGATGATACTGGTCATACCATTACGGGTAGCCAGATTGACCGCATCAATGGTTTCTGACAACGATCCGATCTGGTTTACTTTGATGAGGATCGAGTTGGCTGCTTCCAGCTCGATGCCTTTCTGGAGTCGTCTGGTATTGGTCACAAAAAGATCATCACCGACCAACTGCACTTTCTGACCGATAGCAGCCGTGAGATTTTGCCACCCTTTCCAATCATCTTCATGCAATCCATCTTCGATCGAGAGGATGGGATATTTACTGATCCAGTCTTTCCAAAAACTCACCATCTCATCACTGGTCAGTTTATCACCGGTAGACTGGTGGAAGTGGTAGACAGCTGCTTCTTCGTCATAGAATTCGGAAGCGGCAGCATCCATAGCGATCATCACATCTTCACCCGGCCGGTAACCGGCAGTTTCAATTGCTTTAAGGACTGTCTCAATCGCTTGGTGGTTTGAGGACAGATTAGGTGCAAAACCTCCTTCATCACCGACATTGGTCGAATGGCCCATCTTGGAGAGTACTTTCTTGAGGCTGTGGAAAATTTCCACACCCATGCGCAGGCCATCCGAGAAGCGTTCGGCACCGACTGGCATGATCATGAATTCCTGAAAATCGATGCTGTTGTCGGCATGTGATCCACCGTTGAGGATATTCATCATCGGTACCGGCAAAACATGGGCATTGACCCCCCCGAGGTAGCGGTAGAGCGGTAGTCCGGCTTCGATAGCGGCTGCCTTGGCGCAGGCGAGACTCACTCCCAGGATAGCATTGGCCCCCAGCTTAGATTTGTTTTCGGTACCATCGAGTTCGATCATGATCTTATCCAGATAAACCTGATCACTGACTTCTTCGCCAATCAGGGCTTCCATGATGGTATCTTCCACATTCCGGCAGGCGTCAAGGACTCCCTTCCCCAAAAAGCGCTCCTTATCGCCGTCTCTCAGTTCGACGGCTTCATATTTTCCCGTACTGGCTCCCGAAGGTACGGCCGCTCTGCCGAGGGCACCTTCTTCGGTCAGAACCTCGACTTCTACCGTAGGATTACCCCGGGAATCCAGAATCTCGCGGGAACGGATATCAATAATACTGCTCATTTCAAGATAGATTGTTGCTTGGTTGATCTTATCAATTCTACAAATTCATCGAAGAGGTACCGGGCGTCATGGGGTCCGGGACTGGCTTCAGGGTGGTATTGTACAGAAAAAGCCGGATATTTCTTCAGAGAGATGCCTTCGACCGTGTTGTCATTCAGATTAACATGAGTAATGCTGATGGCATCTTCCTTTGTCTGCAATTGATCAAAAGCGACTCCGAAACCATGGTTCTGGCTGGTGATTTCGCAACGACCCGTGCGCAGATTTCTGACCGGATGGTTGATACCGCGATGGCCATGATGCATCTTGTAGGTCGAGACACCAGCGGCCAGGGCCAAAATCTGATGGCCGAGGCAAATTCCGAAAAGGGGCTTGTGGGATTCCAAAACCTTCCGGGTGTTTTCAACTGCGTAATCCATTGGGGCCGGATCTCCTGGTCCGTTGGAAAGGAAGTAGCCATCGGGGTCCCATTTTTCAACCTCTTCAAAGGGAGTCCTGGCCGGGAAAACCTTGAGGTAGCAGCCCCGGTTGGCGAGACACTTTAAAATACTTCGCTTCACCCCAAAATCATACACAGCTACCCGGTATGCTGAATCTTTATCACCGACAAAGTAAGGTTGTTCGGTGCTGACCTGGCTGGCCAGTTCGAGACCGGCCATTGAGGGCACCTCCTGCAATTTCTGTTTCAATACCTCTTCGTCGAGGATCTCAGAGGAGATTATGGCATTCATAGCCCCTCTACTCCGGATATGCTGAACGATGGCCCGGGTATCGACACTGGAAATAGCCACCAGTCTTTCACCTTCAAAATAGTCCTGGATCGCCTTGTCGGCCATCGGACGACTATAGGTATTGTTGAAATTTTTACAAACAAAACCGGAGATCTTAATGCTGTCGGATTCCGTATCAGCGGCTTTCGTACCATAATTGCCAATATGGGCATTGGTAGCTACGAGAATCTGTCCGAAATAGGATGGATCCGTAAAGATTTCCTGATAGCCGGTCATTCCGGTATTGAAACAGATTTCACCGGTGGTCGTACCGATATTGCCCGCAGCTTTACCGTAAAATACGGTACCATCTTCGAGCATCAGTATGGCCTTCTGTTCAGTTTGAATAGTCATTGACAGGTTGTAAAAAACTCGTGCAAATATAGAACTAATCTGATATTGAAGATGATCTGATCGGGTCTCTCCGACTTTTGGCGCAAAAAAAAAGGGCTTGCATCGCAGCCCTCCTTAATCTTTCCGGGAAATTCTTATTCTTCCTCAGACGTACCGGTTGCAGATGTGGTCGTTGCTGCCGCAGCGGCAGCAGCAGCTGTCTCTGCCTGACCTTTGCCTCCTCTCCGGGTTCGGCGTCTTCTACCCCTTCCTTCAGCCTTACCGGCATTGTAGACAGTGTTGAAATCAACCAGTTCGATCAGGGCCATTTCCGAGCCGTCACTGACTCTGAATCCTGTTCGGATAACGCGGGTATAACCACCGGGTCGTTCTCCGACTGCGGCGGCCACCGGTCCGAACAATTCCTTAACTGCTTCCTTATTCTGAAGGTAGGAAAATACTACTCTCCGGGAATGGGTCGAATTGTCTTTTGCTTTGGTGACCAGCGGTTCCACATACAGTTTCAGGGCCTTTGCTTTAGCCAGCGTGGTATTGATTCTCTTGTGTTCGATCAAAGCATTTGCCAGGTTTGACAGGAGGGCTCTGCGATGACCGGTTTTTCGCCCGAGGTGGTTAAATTTCTTTCCGTGTCTCATAATAATTCAGCATTTAAGAACTTCGCAACACCGGGAGTCAGTCTCAACCTGGTTATTGCATTATTAATAGATAAAAATTAGTCTTGATCCAGTTGGTATGGGGTAAGGTCCATCCCAAAAGTCAACCCTTTCAATGCCAGTAATTCTTCGATTTCGACCAAAGATTTCTTGCCAAAGTTTCTAAACTTAAGGAGTTCATGCATTTCATACTGCACCAGCTCACCTAGGGAATTGATCTTGGCTGCCTTCAGACAATTGTATGCCCGTACCGAGAGATCCAGGTCTTCCAGGGAGGTTTTGAGCAATTTGCGCATGTGCAGGATATGCTCATCCACTACCGTATCCTCACTTCGGGTCGCATCGTCGAAAGTGATATTCTCATCCGTAATGAGAATCAGATGTTGAATCATGATACGGGATGCCTCCTTAATAGCTTCTTCCGGATGAATGGTGCCATCGGTCTTAACGGTGATGGTCAATTTCTCGTAGTCGGTTTGTTGACCTACCCGGGTATTTTCGATCTGGTAGGAAACATTTTTAATGGGAGTATAGATGGCGTCAACCGGAATCACGCCGATTGGTGCATCTTTGGGCAAATTTTCATCGGCCGGGAGATAACCACGACCCTGGGTTACTGTAAACTCCATTTCCAGGTTGACTGAAGTATCCATAAAACAGATATGGAGATCGGGATTCATGACCTTGAAAATATTGGTATGTTCTTCGATATCCCTTGCCTTAAACTCCTCCTTACCGCGCAGGGTGATATAAATTTTCTCCTCACTCAGATCGCCGTCGGTAATGACCGGTTTCAGGCGGATCTGTTTAATGTTGAGGATAATATCGACCACATCTTCCATTACGCCTTTGATGGTGGAAAACTCGTGATCGATGCCGGCGATCCGCACGGCAGAAATAGCGTGTCCTTCAAGGGACGACAAGAGAATTCGCCGCAGAGAGTTTCCTATCGTTTGCCCGAATCCTGGTTCTAATGGTTTAAATTCAAATATACCTTCAAAATCATCGGACTTCTGAAGGAGAATTTTATTGGGTTTTTGAAAATTTAGAATACTCATATGATTCAAACTGATAAGAAAGAAATGGAAAAATTATAAATACTTGGCAGCAGCTGGATTGTTGATTACTTCGAGTACAATTCGACGATCAGCTGCTCATTAATGTTCTCAGGTACCTGTTCCCGGGTGGGGTATTCCAGAAACCGACCTTCCATTCTGTCCGGATTAAACTCCAGCCAGGGAAATTTTCTTGCATCGGTTTTGGCTTGCACCTGGTCACGGATTACTTCCATACCCTGCGATTTATTACGGACGGAGACCATATCACCTGGTTTCAGCAAACTGGAAGGAATATTGGTGATGACACCATTGACCATAATGTGTTTGTGGGAGACCAATTGCCTTGCGGCTCTGCGGGTGGGGGCAATACCCATGCGAAAAACCGTGTTGTCCAGTCTGGATTCCAGCAACTGAAACAGTACTTCACCGGTTACTCCTCCTTTTCGGCTGGCTTTTTCAAAGAGATTTCTAAACTGGCGTTCCAGCACACCGTAGGTATATTTGGCTTTCTGCTTTTCCATTAGCTGGACCGCATAGTCCGATCGCTGTCTTTTCCTTCGCTTGTTGCCGTGTTCTCCGGGAGCATATTTTCGACGTTCCCAGGCTTTGTCATATCCAAATATTGATTGACCAAAAGCCCTTGATTTTTTTGTCGTTGGCCCTGTATATCTTGCCATAGTTTCTTGCCTGTTTTTGCGACGATTGTCGAATTAGATCTGTTAAACTCTTCTTCTTTTGGGAGGTCTGCAACCGTTGTGGGGAATGGGTGTTACATCCTGAATCCGCCTGACTTTGATCCCCGCGGTATCGATAGCCCGGATGGCGGCTTCCCGGCCGGATCCCGGACCTTTGACAAACACCTCCGCTACCCGCATTCCGGCATCGTATGCTACCCGGGCAGCATCATCAGCCGCCTTTTGAGCAGCATAGGGAGTATTTTTCTTGGATCCTTTAAATCCGGCTTTACCAGCCGACGCCCAGGACACTACCTGACCCTGCCGGTTTGTCAGGGAAATGATGATATTGTTAAAGCTGGCCTGAATATAGACCATGCCTTCCGAATCGACTTTGACTTTTCGTTTTTTCTTCGTCTTTGCCATACGCTTAGTTGAAAATTGTCAGGTATAAATGTTGTTGTGACCTGTGGATGGTTGGTGGAATTATTTGGTTACCTTCTTTTTGTTGGCGACGGTCTTTCTCCTGCCTTTGCGGGTACGGGCATTGGTCCGGGTGCGTTGGCCCCTGACCGGAAGACCTTTACGATGTCGCAAACCACGATAACAGGCAATATCCATCAATCGCTTGATGTTTAACTGGACTTCCGAACGAAGTTCACCCTCCACCTTATGTTCTTCCTGGATAATGTTCGAAATTTCACGCACATTATCATCGGTCCAGGCTTCCACTTTGGTATTCTCATCAATGCCAGCCTTTGTCAAAATATCCCTGGCCCGGGATTTCCCGATACCGAATATATAGGTCAAGCCTATGACACCACGCTTCGATCTGGGTAAATCAACACCTGCTATCCTTGCCATATACTAATGTTTATCCTTGTCTTTGTTTGAATTTTGGATTCTTCTTGTTAATCACGAACAACTTACCCTTCCTGCGCACGATCTTACAATCTGCCGATCTTTTCTTGATTGATGCTCGAACCTTCATGAGTCAATTATTTATAACGGTAAATGATCCGACCCCGCGAAAGGTCATAGGGAGACATTTCAACCGAAACCTTGTCTCCGGGAAGTATCCTGATATAATGCATACGCATCTTTCCGGAGATGGTGGCGATGATCTGGTGATCATTCTCCAGCCGTACCCTAAACATTGCATTTGATAGGGCTTCCTCAATGATTCCGTCTTGTTTTATGAGCTCCTGCTTGGCCATACTCGAAAATCGGAGTGCAAATATCTAATTTTTTTTCGAAATTTCCTTAAGTTCCTGATTATTTTTAATAGCAGCCTCCACCCCGGAGTGATCTGAAAGGATATCCGCCTGATCTTTGCCAATGGCAACTGTATGCTCAAAATGGGCTGAGGGCTTCCGGTCCCTGGTCAGTATTGTCCATCCATCCTTCTGCTGGCTGACCTGTTTCACTCCCAGGTTGATCATGGGTTCGATAGCGATCGTCATCCCTTTCTTTAATTTGGGTCCGGCACCTCTTTTTCCGTAATTGGGTACTTCTGGTCCCTCGTGCAGCTGACGCCCAATTCCATGACCGACCAGATCCCGGACCACCCCATAATGATGTTTTCGTTCGCAATGCTCCTGGACCGCAAAACTGATATCGCCCACCCGGTTTCCTTCAATGGCCTGATCTATCCCCAGATAGAGGGCCTCCTGAGTGACCGCCAGAAGAGCCATCACCTCCTCAGATACCTCACCAATCGCAAAGGTATAGGCAGAGTCGCCGTAAAAATCCTCCTTAATCGCACCACAATCTATGGAAACAATATCACCCTCGCTAAAAGGACGATCATCGGGAATACCATGGACCACACATTCATTTCGGGAAATACACAATGTCGATGGAAAACCATGGTGTCCTTTAAAGCCCGGGACTGCTCCGAGATCCCGGATTACCTCTTCTGCAGCAGCGTCAATGACCAACCCAGTGACTCCCGGTCGCAGTAATTCAGCCACCCGGGTAAGGGCAGCACTCACAATCAAACAACTCTGCCTGATCAGTTCGATTTCCTCTGTGCTTTTATAGCTGATCATGTGTTAAATGCAAAAGTCCCTGTAAAATCTCCAGGGACTTTCAAATATCTATAATTGATTACAGGCATGAAAAGTTCAATCTTTTACAGATCTGAACCAATGGTCTGCATGCTGCTTCTACCTTTAATTCTACCGGATTTTACCAGACCATCGTATTTCCTCATCAACAGATGACTTTCGATCTGCTGCAGGGTATCCAGTACAACCCCTACCAGGATCAGTAGCGAGGTGCCGCCAAAAAACATGGCAAAAGTCTGGTTGACGTTGAAAAACAAGCTCACCAATGCAGGTAAAATCGCGATCAGGCCCAAAAAAATAGAACCCGGAAGAGTTACCCTGGTGGTAACGGCATCGATGAAATCAGCTGTCGGTTTTCCGGGTTTTACTCCAGGTATAAATGCATTCTGCCGTTTCAGGTACTCGGAATACTGCTGTGGATTGACCAGCAGGGCTGTATAAACAAAGGTGAATACAACCACTAAGAAGAAGTAAATAATATTGTATGGCAGGGCAAACGGATCAGAAAGCGATCTGATCAGTGTATTGGCAGCCAGATCGGACTGACCTCCTCCCACAAAACCAGCAACGGTGGCCGGCAGGAACATGATTGCCTGGGCGAATATGATCGGCATAACGCCGGCAGCCGCCACCTTGACAGGGATGTAGTCGCGGGCACCGGAAACCGGCATATTGATATTACCCCTGCCAATCATGCGTTTGGCAAATTGAAGCGGAATCTTACGGATACCCTGAATAACCAACACGGTAGCTGCCGTAACGACGAACAATGCGGCGATCTCGAGAATAAAGATGAACAACCCTCCACTTTCCAGCTGGGAGGTAAATTCAAAGATCAGGGATCCCGGTAAAGTAGCGATGATTCCAATCATAATCAACAGTGAGATACCATTGCCAATACCCCGGTCGGTAATCTTCTCACCTAACCACATCGCGAAGATCGTTCCGGTAGAAAGGATAATGATATTGGCCAGCCAAAAAACGCCCTGGGGTACCGATGGATCGACTGCACCCTGACTCCTTACGTAGGTAAGGTATGCTCCACCCTGCACCAGGGTAATAGCCAGGGTCAGCAAACGGGTAATCTGATTGATTTTCTTTCGACCGGATTCACCCTCTTTCTGCTGAAGACGCTGAAAATATGGCACCGCAAAACCCAGTAACTGGATGATGATCGATGCCGTAATATAGGGCATGATACCCAGGGCAAAGACCGATGCCCGGTTGAATGACCCGCCGGAAAACATATTGATGAGACCCAGCAGGTCGGTAGCACTCTGGCTTCCCGCCGTATCCAATACCGTAGGATCAACACCAGGAAGAACTACAAAAGATCCAAACCGGTAGACTGCAATCAGACCAATCGTAAAAAGAATGCGGTTACGCAGTTCTTTAATCTTCCAGATATTATTGATGGTGTTGATGAAATTCTTCATGCTCTAATTTTACAAAACTTCCGCTGATCCGCCAATAGTCTCGATGGCCTCTTTGGCCGTAACTGAGAAGGCGTGGGCAGACACTTTCAATTTTTTATCGAGCTTTCCCCGACCGAGGATCTTCACCAGGTCATTTTTCGAGGCATAACCTTTGGTAACCAGTACTTCATGCGATATCTCCGACAGGTCATGTTTTTCTGCCAGTGACTGGAGCTGATCCAGGTTTATGGTCATGTATTCTGTGCGGTTAGGGCTTTTAAACCCAATCTTGGGCAAACGCATCTGCAACGGCATCTGACCTCCTTCAAAGGCCCGCTTTCTCTTATAGCCAGCCCGGGATTTTGCCCCCTTATGCCCTTTGGTCGATGTACCTCCATGACCACTCCCCGGCCCTCTGGCTATCCTTTTTCTTTGTTTGGTTGCGCCTTTCGCAGGCTGTAAATTATGTAGTTCCATCGTGTCTATTATGCTAAATGGGTTAGATCGTTTCGACTTTGACCAGGTGCTCAACCTTTCTGATCATCCCCTGAATCTGAGGGGTCAGTTCGTGCTCACGGCTTTGAGAAATTCGCTTTAATCCCAAAGCTTCCATGGTGGCTTTTTGGCGTTTAGACTGGTCAATGACACTTCTTACCTGAGTTACTCTAACCTTACTCATGACTTTCTTAAATTATGCTGAAATTATCCTTCAAAAAGTTTCTTCGTGGAGATGCCCCTTTGTTTGGCGATGGTCTGAGGACTTCTCAGTTTGGAGAGTGCGTCAATAGTTGCCTTGACCACGTTGTGTGGATTGGACGAACCCTGAGACTTGGCAAGAACATTGTGAACACCAGCGCTCTCGAGAACTGCCCGCATGGCACCACCGGCAATTACACCGGTACCATCGGCGGCTGGTTTGATCAGGACTTTGCCGGCACCATATTTTCCTTTCTGTTCATGAGGTATCGTACCTTTGTAAATAGGCACTTTGATGAGGTTCTTCTTGGCATCATCGACCGCTTTGGCAATGCACTCCGATACATCTCGTGCTTTACCTAAACCATGTCCGACTGTACCCTCACCATCACCAACCACCATAATGGCGGCGAAACTGAAGGTGCGACCACCTTTGGTCACCTTTGCGACCCGGTTGAGAGCCACCAATTTTTCCTTTAATTCGGTATCAGCCGGTTTTACCCGCTGCATTTGTTCTTTTGCCATCTTACTCTATCATTTTTTTTAAAACGAGAGGCCACCCTCTCTGGCAGCATCAGCCAGGGCTTTCACCCGGCCATGATATAAATATCCACCCCGGTCAAATACGACCACTCCGATATCCAGTGATTTACAGCGCTGAGCGATCAGTTGACCAACCTGCTTTGCCTGCTCTGTCTTAGTGCCTTTGTTGTCAATTGATTTTTCCAACGAATTAGCCTGCGCAAGGGTTACTCCCTCCAGATCATTGATCAGCTGGCAGTAAATCCCTTTATTTGAACGATATACGGATAATCGTGGTCGCTCACCGGTACCTGAAATCTTGCTTCGTATACGGTACCTGATGGTTCTTCTTCTGTTTAATTTAATATTAGTCATAACACAGACTATCTTTATAATTATTTCGATGCTGTCTTACCGGCCTTTCTTCGGATCTGTTCTCCTGCAAATCTGACACCTTTTCCTTTGTAGGGTTCTGGTTTTCTCAATGCACGGATCTTCGCTGCCACCTGGCCCAGCAGCTGGTTGTCCGAACCTTCCAGCTTCACCATGGGGTTTTTCCCCTTTTCCATGGTCGCTTCTACCTTAATCTCATCCGGAACATAAAACATAATCGGGTGAGAGTATCCCAGTGACAACTCCAGCAGATTGCCCATATTGGCTGCCCGGTAACCTACTCCCACCAGCTCCATTTCCTTAACAAAACCCTTTGACACCCCGACTACCATGTTACGGAGTAGCGCATTATAAAGGCCATGCATCGATTTATGCCGCTTTTGATCGGTCGGTCTTTCCAGGCTGACCCTGCCATCCTCCACCTTTACCTGAATATCCGGATTCAGCTGCTCTGATAATTCTCCTTTCGGACCTTTTACGGTCACAAGGTTACCTTTAGAGACATCAATCGACACCCCCTTGGGCAAAGAGATTATGGATCTTCCTATCCTTGACATTTCGATGCTGTATTTCGTTCAGTTAATATTAATAGACGTAACAAAGTACTTCGCCTCCTACGTTGTGTTTTCGGGCTTCCTTGCCGGTCATTACTCCCTTGGAAGTTGACACGATCGCAATGCCCAATCCGTTTATGATCCGGGGAAGTTCATCAGCCTTGACAAATTTCCTCAAACCCGGTTTACTGATTCTCGCCATTTTGCGGATGACGGGTAGCCGGTTTTCCGGCTGGTACTTCAGCGCGATACGAATCGTCCCCTGAACACCCTCATCGTCAAATTTATATTTCAGAATATATCCTTCGTCGTATAGAATCTCGGTCAGTCTTTTCTTAAGGTTGGAACTTGGTATATCGACAATGCGATGACCTGCCATCATGGCATTCCGGATGCGGGTCAGGTAATCTGCTATAGGATCTGTTGCGGCCATAGTGCTTTCTTCTTTAAAATTGATTTTACCAGCTTGATTTTGTGACACCGGGAATCTTTCCCTCCAGAGCCATCTTTCGGAAAGCGACCCGGCAAATTCCAAAATGACGAATATATCCCTTGGGCCTTCCAGTCAATTGGCAACGATTATGCAGGCGTACCGTCGAAGAATTCTTTGGAAGCTTGTCGAGTTCCTCCCAACGGCCATCTTCCTTCAGCTTTTTTCGTAGTGCGGCGTATTTCGCTACTAATTTTTCCTTTTTTTTATCTCTGGCTATCAGTGATTTTCTTGCCATAATATAATCAGCTCCTTAAATCTCTTAATTAATTATTTTGGTTTTTGAAGGGAAGTCCCAATTCCTTCAACAGAAACATAGCCTCTGCATCCGTACTGGCCGATGTCACAAAAGTGATATCGAGGCCACTAATTTTATTGACTTTGTCGAGATCAATTTCGGGGAAAATAATCTGCTCGGTGACACCCAGTGAATAATTACCCCTTCCATCGAAACTTTTATCATTAATCCCCCTGAAGTCACGTACCCGGGGTAAAGCCACGGTGATCAAACGGTCCAGAAATTCGTACATCTGATCTTTCCTCAAGGTCACCCGGGTACCGATCGTCATACCTTCCCTCAATTTAAAATTGGATACCGACTTGCGGGCGGTGGTAGGTACGGCCTTCTGACCGGCGATGAGAGACATTTCCTGCAGCGCATGGTCAATCAGTTTCTTATCCTGGGTAGCCTGACCAACCCCCTGATTCAGGCAGATCTTCAGCAATTTCGGTACCTGCATCACGGTTTTATAGCCAAATTGCTCCATCAGCCGGGGTACTACCTGCTCCCGGTAATAGGTCTTTAATCTAGGTTGATAGTCCATCACTTTATAGTTTCACCGCTGTTTTTTGCATACCGAACAATCTTTCCGTTTTCAACACGCCGGCCAACCCGGGTGGGATCCCCACTTTTTGGGTCAATCAGCATAAGATTGGAAATATGAATCGGCGTATTGATTTCCCGAATTCCACCAGCCCGTTCGTTAGTAGGCTTGGCATGCTTCTTTGCAATATTGACATTCTCGACGATAGCCCGGTTTTTCTCCCGCAATACTTCCAGTACCTCTCCCTCAGAACCTTTATAGGTGCCAGCGATGACCTTTACCTTGTCACCCTTCCTGATCTTTAATTTTATCTTGGTTTTGTCTGCCATGGTAATCTGCAATGTTTAAATAAATTACAGCACTTCAGGTGCCAGGGAAATGATCCGCATATAATCGCGTTCCCGTAGTTCACGGGCAACCGGTCCGAAGATACGGGTACCCCTGGGTTCATCAGCCGGATTCAGCAGGACGACGGCATTGTCATCAAAACGGATATACGATCCATCCTTCCTTCTGATCTCCTTCTTGGTTCTGACGACCACTGCCTTGGACACGGTACCTTTCTTAATCCCACCAGGTGAAGCCTCTTTTACCGAAACGACAATCTTATCGCCAATCGAGGCATATCTGCGCTTGGATCCTCCTAAAACCCGGATGCAAAGTACCTCCTTTGCTCCGCTATTGTCGGCTACTTTCAATCTGGATTCTTGTTGTATCATTGCTCCTGGTAATTAACTGATTAAGAGGTATTTATTTTGCTTTTTCGACGATCTCCAACAATCGCCATCTTTTTGTCTTGCTCAAAGGCCGGGTCTCCATGATTCGCACCAGATCCCCAATCTGGCATTCATTATTCTCATCGTGAGCCATGAATTTCTTGGTGCGTTTCACAAACTTTCCATAGATCGGGTGAGGTAATCTCCTTTCAACCGATACCGTAATGGATTTTTCCATTTTATTGCTGGTGACTACACCAACCCTGGTTTTCCGTAAATTTCTTTCACTCATGATTATTTACGTTTTGCTCTTCTTGCTCTGATTCTGGACCGTTTGGCCAGAGCTCCTTCATCCATGGCTGCCACTTCCCGGCTTCTCAATTCAGTCTTCATGCGGGCAATATCCCGGCGGACTTCCCGCATGGACAAAGGATTTTCCAATCCTTTGGTGGCATGATCGAATTGCATCTTCTGATACTGCGCCTGTGTTTCATGGAGCTCGCTCTTCAGATCTTCCAGGGTAAATTCCTTGAGTTCTAATGACTTTTTACTGGGCATGGTGCCATAAAATTTTTAAATCTATCAATACTCGATTATTCCTGATAATCTCTTCTCTTCACAAACTTGGTCAAAACCGGCAGTTTCTGGGCTGCCAGCCGCAATGCTTCCCGGCCGGTTTCTTCATTCACTCCATCGATCTCAAACATAATACGCCCCGGACTGACCACGGCAACATAATGATCCAGGGCTCCTTTACCTTTACCCATCCTAACTTCCTGGGGTTTGGCGGTGATCGGTTTGTCCGGGAAAATCCGGATCCATACATTTCCCTCCCTTTTCATGAAGCGGGTCATGGCTATCCTCGCTGCTTCAATCTGCCGGTTGGTTATAAATCCACCATCGATCGATTTCAAGCCAAAAGTGCCGAAAGACACAGAGCTTCCACGGTAGGCTAAACCGCGGTTTCTTCCCTTTTGTTGTTTTCTGTATTTTGTCCTTTTTGGCTGTAACATATTCAAATATTTTACTTAAAATGGAACAAAAAAGACCGTTCCAAAAAAAGCGTGGCAAAGGTACGATCTTTCAAATCAATTTACTAGCGATTCTTCATATTTCTTGGTGGTCGCTTCCTACCTCCCTTAGTGGCTTCCCGGGTTTCGGTTCCGATGTTTGGAGACAGGTCGCGTTTACCTAAAACCTCACCGCGACAGATCCAGGTTTTGACGCCGATTTTACCATACACCGTCTGGGCTTCGACCAATGCATAGTCTATATCAGCCCGGAAGGTGTGCAGTGGAATCCGGCCTTCTTTGAATTCTTCCGACCGGGCCATCTCCGCTCCGCTTAAACGGCCACTGATTCGGATCTTGATACCTTCCGCTCCGGCCCGCATCGTGCTTTGGATGGCCATCTTGATTGCCCGGCGGTAGTTGATCCGTGCTTCAATCTGCTTGGCCACCGACTCACCGACGATCGTAGCATCCAGCTCTGGCTTTCGGATCTCCACAATGTTGATCTGCACATCCTTACCGGTCAGTTTTTTCAATTCTTCCTTGATCCGGTCTACCTCTGTTCCTCCCTTACCGATGATGATACCGGGCCGGCTGGTATGGATGGTTACCGTAATGCGTTTCAAGGTGCGCTCGATAATCATGCGGGCGATACCCCCTTTCTGAACCCGTGCCAGAAGGTACTCCCGGATGCGTTCGTCTTCGACTACTTTTTCAGCAAAGTCATTGCCTCCAAACCAGTTGGATTCCCAGCCCTTGATGATGCCGAGTCTGTTGCCAATAGGATTTGTTTTTTGACCCATAGTGTTGTATTATAATAAAAGTCTATTCTTCTTCTTCAGTGGTGACCAGATCCAATGCCAGAGGTATGGTATTTTCCACTACCAGCGTGACGTGATTGGATCGTTTGCGAATCCGGTGTGCCCGACCGTGAGGCTCGGGCCTGAAACGTTTAAGCATTCCTGCCTCATCCACCAGGACGGTCTTAACCACCAAATCGTGGTCATCGGCATTGGCAGCCATATTCTGCTTATATTCCCAGTTGGCAATGGCCGATACCAGTAATTTTTCCAACCATCCGGCTGCTTCCCGCTTGGTGAAGCGCAGTAAATTGAGGGCTTCGTCAACCTGTTTACCCCGAATGATTTCGGCAACCATTCTCATTTTCCTTGCCGACATCGGGCAGTTTCGAAGTTTTGCCACCGCTTCCATGAGCTTTCTTTTTTTTATTGAGTTAAATACTTATTTCTTTCTGTTTCCGGCATGTCCACGGAAATTCCGGGTTGGTGCAAATTCTCCTAATTTATGACCAACCATATTTTCGGTGATAAATACCGGCACAAAGGTTTTTCCATTATGGACAGCAATGGTTTCTCCTACCATATCCGGAATGATCATGGATGCCCGGGACCAGGTTTTAATCACACTTTTCTTGCCACTTTCCCTGGCTTTCTCCACTTTCTCCAGGAGCGAATAATGTACATACGGGCCTTTCTTAATTGATCTAGCCATTGCTCTTAGTTTTTAGATTTCCTTTTTGAAATTATCAGTTTACTGGAGGCTTTCTTTGAATTTCGCGTTTTCTCTCCCTTGGCCATAACACCCGTTCGCGAACGGGGATGTCCTCCAGAAGCCTTTCCTTCACCTCCACCCATGGGGTGATCTACCGGGTTCATCGCCACCCCTCTGACTCGTGACCGCTTGCCGATCCAGCGTTTACGACCGGCCTTACCCAGCACCTGAAGCCCGTGGTCAGGATTGGACGTATTTCCGATAGTTGCTTTACAGGAAGACAAGATCCGGCGAACCTCACCCGAGGGTAGTTTAACCACTACAAATTTACCTTCCCTGCCAACCAAGGTAGCTGATGTACCGGCACTTCTGGCCAGAGCTGCTCCTTTGCCGGGGGTCAATTCGATGGCGTGAATGTCGGCGCCCAGCGGTATCTCGTCCAGGTACATGGCATTGCCGATATTGGGTGCTATGCCCCGCCCGGATACGATGGTATCGCCTACCTTGATCTTGTTAGGGGCAATGATGTAACGTTTTTCGCCGTCTACATAATGGATAAGGCAGATATAAGCTGAACGGTTGGGATCGTATTCAATGGTTTTAACCTTACCAGGTATTCCCTCTTTATCCCGCTTAAAGTCGATCAACCGGTATCTTCTTTTATGACCGCCCCCGATGTTGCGGACCGTCATTTTACCGGAATTGTTACGACCTCCTGTGCTCTTACCGGGAGCCAGCAGGCTCTTTTCCGGTGTATCGGTGGTAACTTCCGCAAAAGTATTCCCGACTCTGAATCGGGTTCCTGGTGTGACCGGTTTAAATTTTTTCAATGCCATTGCTCTGTGCTTTACGTGTTTACGATTGATTAGATATCACCAAAAAAGTCGATGGACTCACCATCTCCCAGGGTGATGATGGCTTTCTTATAAGGAGAAACCCTGCCAATCTGTACACCAGCCCGGGTAAACCGTTTTTTGGTCTTGCCCGGTATTGTCAGGGTATTGACCGACTCAACCGATACATTATACATTTTCTCGACCGCCTTTCTAATCTCAATCTTATTCGCCTTACGGTCAACCATGAAAGTATACTGCTGCTGTTTATCCGACAATTTTTCCGCTTTTTCGGAAATAATTGGCTTGATCAATATATTTCTTGACATGTCTTAATTATTCTGCGTTGGTCAGTAAATTATTCAGTCGCTGGATACTGCTTTCTGAAAGCACCAGTTTACCTGCATTCAGTACATCGTAAGTACTGACATCCTTGGCCTCCATGATCCGGGTCTGCTTCAGGTTCCTGCCACTGAGATACAGATTGCTGTCGTGATCAGCAGTGACGAAAAGTACCTTGCTCCCGTTGAGCGCCAAATTTTTCAGTACGCCGGAAAATTCGCGGGTCTTTGGAGCGTCAAAGGTAAAATCTTCCACCACCATAATGTGGCCGCCTGCCGCTTTGGCTGAAAGAGCCGACTTTTTCGCTAGTGCCTTTACCTTTTTATTCAGTTTAAAGCTGTAGTCTCTTGGTTTGGGACCAAATAACCGGCCACCTCCGCGGAATACCGGACTCTTGATATCCCCTGCACGGGCGGTCCCCGTACCTTTCTGTCTTTTCAGTTTTCGGGTAGAACCTGCAACTTCACTACGACCTTTCGAACTATGCGTTCCCTGCCGTTGATTGGCATGATACTGTTTGACCGCCAGATACACGGCGTGGTCATTCGGCTCAACACCAAATATGTCCTCAGGCAACTCAACAGAGCGGCCGGTAGATTTTCCTTCGATATTTAAAATGTCTAGCTTCATGATTGCTTATTTTTCAATAATGACCATCGACCCGTTGTGACCCGGAATAGCACCTTTAATCAGAATAATATTTTTATCAGGAAAGAGCTTCAGTACCCGCAAGTTGCTGGTCTTGACCCTCTTGTTGCCCATCTGCCCTGCCATACGCATACCCTTAAAAACCCTGGACGGATCAGATCCGGCACCAATCGAACCTGGTTTTCTCTGGCGGTTATGCTGACCGTGGGTAGCATCGTTAACGCCGCCAAATCCATGACGTTTTACGACCCCCTGAAATCCTTTGCCTTTTGAAATACCAACGACGCTGACCTTATCTCCTTCAGCAAATACGTCTTCGATAGTGATGGTCTCACCCAGTCCCTTCGCTAACGTGCAATTGCGAAATTCCGCAACTTTTCTTTTGGGAGTAGTCTTTGCTTTATCGAAATGTCCGATCAAAGCCTGACTGGTATTTTTTGCTTTCTTTTCAGCAAAGCCCAGCTGCAGGGCACTATAACCATCCGTTTCAGGGTTCTTCACCTGAGTTACGACACAGGGGCCGGCTTCAACCACCGTGCAGGCAACATTTCTGCCCGCCTGGTCAAAGACACTGGTCATTCCTATTTTCTTACCAATTATTCCGTTCACTTTTTTCAAATATTTATAGTGATGAATGCTATAGCTTCAAAACAAGCGTTGTCGCATGCCATCGGTTAAACGGCAAAACGTCAGAATCAAAATCCGGAAAACCGTTTTCTAGGTTAATTTAACCTGGATGTCTACACCACTCGGGAGCTCAAGACGGGAAAGTGCGTCGACAGTCTTTTGAGTCGGTGTATAAATCTCAATTAACCTTTTGTGAGTACGCAACTGGAACTGCTCCCGAGATTTTTTATTGACGTGTGGTGACCGCAATACGGTAAACACTTTCTTCTCAGTGGGCAGCGGAATCGGGCCAGTTACTACAGCACCGCTGCTGCGTACCGTTTTCACAATCTTCTCCGTTGACTTATCCACCAGATTGTGGTCGTACGAGCGGAGTTTGATTCTGATTTTCTGATTCATACCTTTTATTAATATTTCAAAATTACTTTTACTAAACTTTTACAGCACCCCTGGCTTTCTCGATCACCTCGTTTGCAATACCGGCAGGAGCAGGTGAATAATGAGAAAATTCCATGGATGACGCGGCTCTCCCCGAGGTGATCGTACGTAACTGCGTTACATATCCAAACATCTCGGCAAGGGGTACATCTGCTTTGATAATCACTGCATTGTTCTTTACTTCCTGCCCTTTGATCAGGCCCCGGCGACGATTAAGGTCGCCAATGACCGAACCGGTGTACTCATCCGGAGAAGTAACCTCCAGTTTCATCATCGGTTCCAGCAGGACCGGATTGGTCTTGGGCGCTGCAGCCCTGAAACCCTCTTTTGCACAAAGCTCAAAAGCGATCGGTTTGGAGTCAACCGGGTGGGTCGATCCATCGTATACCCTCACCTTCATACTGTCAATAGAGTAACCGGCGAGGATACCGTTTTCCATCATCGCCTCAAATCCTTTCTGGATAGATGGCATATATTCTTTTGGAATAGAACCACCGACAATCGCATTTACAAACTGCAGCTTCTTCTTCCCGCTCTTAAAATCTTCCGATTCCAGAAACTCAGGGTCGGCAGGTCCGATCTCAAATTCCATGTCAGCAAATAAACCCGAACCACCCGTCTGCTTCTTCAGACGCTCCCGGTGAGCATGGGATTTGACCAAAGCCTCTTTATAATTTACCTGTGGAGCACCCTGATTGCATTCGACTTTGAATTCTCTTCTCAACCGGTCAATAATAATCTCCAGGTGCAATTCACCCATTCCACTGATCACTGTCTGGTTTGTCTCTTCGTCGTATCGAACCCGGAAAGTCGGGTCTTCTTCAGCCAGTTTGGCAAGGGCCATACTGAGTTTCTCCAGATCTTTTTGAGTCTTGGGTTCAACCGCCAGACCGATCACCGGTTCCGGGAAAGTCATACTCTCCAGGATGATCGGGTGATCGATATCGCATAAGGTATCGCCCGTCTTGATATCTTTAAATCCTACGGCCGCAGCAATATCACCTGCCTGCACCCGCTCGATCGGATTTTGTTTGTTGGAATGCATCTGATAAAGACGGGAAATTCTTTCCTTCTTGTCAGACCGGGTATTGAGTACATAGGAACCGGCATCCAGCGAACCGGAATAAACCCGGAAAAAAGCCAATCGGCCGACATAGGGGTCGGTGGCAATTTTAAAAGCCAGAGCAGCAAACGGTGCTTTCGGATCCGGTTTGCGTTTGATGACTGCATCGGTACGCGGATCAATACCTTCGACAGCCTCGACATCGGTAGGCGATGGCATATAGGCGCACACTGCATCCAATACCGCCTGCACACCCTTGTTTTTGAAGGATGAGCCGCACATCATCGGCACAATCTTCATGTCAATCACAGCCTTGCGCAAAGCAGCCCGGATCTCGTCGGCGGTGATGGAGTCGGGATCTTCAAAGTATTTTTCCATCAGCGTATCGTCGTACTCGGCAATACTCTCCAACAGTTTCTCCCGGTACTCAGCTACGGTATCGACCAGATCTTCCGGGATCGGGATTACATTATAAGTCATTCCCTGATCCTGGACATTCCAGATGATTGCTTCGTTGGTGATCAGGTCAACCACACCCTTGAAATTTTCCTCTGAGCCAATCGGCACCTGCAAAGGAACCGGATTGGCTCCCAACATTTCTTTTACCTGGGCAACCACTTCAAAAAAGTTGGCACCCGACCGGTCCATTTTATTGACAAATCCGATTCGGGGTACTTTGTACCGGTCGGCCTGACGCCAAACGGTTTCTGACTGTGGTTCAACTCCGCTGACGGCACAAAACAAGGCAACTACCCCATCCAGTACCCGGAGGGATCGTTCGACCTCCACGGTAAAATCGACGTGACCGGGGGTGTCAATGATATTGATGGTATAGGGCTGATCTTTCCATCGCCAGGTGGTCTTGGTGGCGGCGGAGGTGATGGTAATCCCTCTCTCCTGCTCCTGCTCCATCCAGTCCATCGTGGCTGCACCATCGTGCACTTCACCGATTTTATGACTGATACCGGTATAGTAAAGAACACGCTCCGTAGTCGTCGTCTTACCGGCATCGATGTGTGCCGCTATACCAATATTTCTTGTATATTTTAATTCTGACATTGATGATAAAACCTTAATCTGATCCAGAAATTACGATTTGAAATGCGCAAATGCCCGGTTGGCATCTGCCATTCGGTGAGTATCTTCTTTTCTCTTGACAGCCGCTCCTTCGTTCTTGCTGGCAGCCATAATCTCAGCAGCCAGTTTTTCGGCCATGCCCTTTCCGTTACGGGCTCTTGCAAAACGAATCAACCATTTCATGCCAATTGAAACCTTGCGGTTGGCAGGGATCTCAGTCGGAATCTGAAAAGTAGCCCCGCCGATCCTCCGGCTCCGTACTTCTACCTGAGGAGTAGCGTTATTCAAAGCGGTTTGCCAGATGGCATGAGGATCTTCACCACCTTTCTCCTTTATGATGTCCATGGCATCATAAAAGACCTTGTAGGCCAAACCTTTTTTACCCCTTAACATCAGGTTGTTTACAAATCGGGTCACCATCTGATCCTTATACCTTGGATCCGGTGCCAGTACTCTTACTTTGGGCTTACGTTTCCTCATATCTTGGTTATCTACAGAATTCCTTATTTCTTAGGTCTCTTGGTACCGTACCTTGAACGGCTTTTTTGCCGGTCATTCACCCCGGCTGTATCGAGGGCTCCCCGGACAATTGTGTACCGCACTCCCGGCAGGTCCTTAACCCGGCCTCCTTCCAACAGGACTATCGAATGTTCCTGAAGATTATGGCCTTCACCAGGAATGTATGCAATGACCTCAACGCTGTTGGTCAGTCGCACCTTGGCTACCTTTCTCAATGCCGAATTCGGTTTCTTGGGCGTAGTCGTATAAACCCGGGTGCAAACACCTCTCTTCTGAGGACTTCCCTCCAGTGCTCTGGTTTTACTCTTGGTCACCACTCTTTGACGACCTTTTCTGACAAGTTGATTAATTGTCGGCATATCCTTGTTTTTTCTAATAATTTCGGCATTTTCGGGGTCAAAAGGACCCCTTTCTTCAAAAGCGAGGGCAAAGATAGACTTAATTTTGGGGATTGCAAACCCTCAATCATTAATTTTGATCGAAGTATAGCCCTATTAGTTGGCTGACTATCACCCAGATAGGGCATTTTAAAGAAAGCCGGACAACGATGATCATTCGTGCTGCTGTTTTTAACGATTTGGAAGCGATACTATCGCTGGTACAGGAATTGGCCCGTTATGAAAAGGCTCCGGAAGAAGTCTGGGCCAATATCGCCGATTATCAGGAGGGGTTTAACGAGGGAATTTTTCAAGCCATTGTAGCAGAATTGGATGGGCAGATCGCCGGAACCTGTATCTATTACCTGACCTGGTCGACCTGGAAAGGCCGTATGCTCTATCTCGAAGACTTTGTAGTGAGAGAGTCTCATCGTCAATGTGGGATTGGCCAGGCACTCTTTGACGCTTTTATCAACCGTGCCCAAGAGCTTGATTGCACGCTTGTCAAATGGCAGGTGCTCGACTGGAACACTCCAGCCCTCAATTTCTACAGGAAAAACGGGGCACTCATCGAAAAAGACTGGTGGAATGGTAAAATTATCCTCAAAAAGCGCTCATGATCTCTACGATTTCAATAGTGTTCCCATAGTCAGCCGCATCGTTGCCCAGCATCAGGTCTAATACTGACCGTCATCATACCGCCGCCTCCAGGCATTGCTTAAATTCAGAGGGTATCTTCCTAACCCAACATAAATTGACAGCATATGACAAATCGCAGAACCCCTTCGATGATCCTGATTGGCGTAAGCCTGGCTTTTTTGTTTGTGCAATTTGGTTCTTCATGCAATGAGGGACCGCGGGCTGGAACCCGGGATGCCCAGGCATTGCGGGGTAAGGCTATTTTCGATCAACAATGCATCGCATGTCACGGCAGCGAGCAGATCGCTCCCACTCGTACTGATCTGGAGAAAAAACCACCAGACCTTAGTCTGATCATGGAACGCCGTCGTGCCAAAGAATTTCCGATCGTCGAGATCGCCCAGATCATCGATGGACGACAGTGGGTTAAATCTCATGGTGCCCGGGAAATGCCCGTTTGGGGAGAAGTCTATGACTCTCTCGGATTGACAAACGATGAGATCAGAGGCAGGAAAGGAGAATTGGTAGCTTACCTCATGAGCATTCAGAAGTAGGTCATTCGTTTGGGAAAATACCCCGGGATTCCCGATATGCAAAATGCCTAGTAAGTCCTGCTCAGCAGCATGGCCATGAGGGCAAAGATACGTTGCTTTGATGCCTCAGGTGCTTCCACCCGGTTCAGCGCATCGACCGCCTGAGTGGTATATTGAGTCTGCAAACCCTGGCAATGACTCTCCAGATCCAGAGCATGATAAATTTCCAGTACCCGATTGACCTTGTATACCGGATCAATGCCGGGTTGGGAATACAACCCAGCCAGTTCTCTGGCAATCCGGTCTCCTCCGAGTTTGATGGCCTGCACCCAGAGGTAGGTTTTTTTATTCTGGACAATATCGCCACCCCGTTGTTTGCCGGTAAGTCTGCTGTCACCAAAGGCATCCAGGTAGTCATCGTGAATCTGAAAAGCCATACCGACCGCCTCACCGCATTCACGCAGAGCACGGATAGATGATGCATCTGCCTGATGAACTACCGCTCCCAGCAACATGGACAACCCTAATAACACGGCCGTTTTTTTGCGAATCATTTCCAGGTAATCGTCTAGCCGAACCACCGACATCCCTTCAAAATCCATATCCATCTGCTGGCCCTTGCAAATATCAAGTGCAACTTCGGAAAATACAGGCAGGGTATCGGAGATTTGCTTTCCGGTCATCCCCCTGATCAGATATTGATACGACATAATCAGCATGGCATCTCCGGAAAGAATGGCAGCATTCACACCATATTTATAGTGGGTACTGGTCTGACCCCGGCGGGTCGGTGCCTGATCCATGATATCGTCATGCATCAGCGAGAAGTTATGAAAGATCTCCACGGCCATCGCTTGAGGCAGGGCCTTTCCAAAATCATCGTCAAACAGATGGCTGGATAAAAGGGTGAGCACCGGACGGATCCTTTTTCCGCTCAAGCTCAGAATATAACTTACCGGGGCAAAAAGAGAAACCGGTTCGCCGGCAGCGATCTTTTGCTGATTTAGATACTCTTCAAATGAGCGTTGATAGAGCGCGAGATCTTCGAATGCTTCCATAGAATAAACATAGAAAAGTCCAGTCAACAATTTTACCGGATCTTTTCACTTTGCCGGTCAATACCCTCAGCTTCGACTTAAAAACTCAGGAGAAGTTTCTGACCGGCTTTGATCCTGAAGCTGTCAGCAATACCATTGACCCTGCAAAGATCTTCAACGGTAACATTGTATTTTCGAGCGAGACTGTACAAAGTGTCGCCATAACGGATGATATGGTGTTTTGGACGCTGTTCGGATTGCTCCTCAACAATTTTATCTTCAGCAACCTGTCTGATTCCACTATCTGCCGGTATCGGTGTTTCCTGATGGCTGATCTTCGCTAATTCGCGGGTCACTGTCAATGATGCTTTCCGGTTAGAAGAAAACAGTCGGGGATTTGCCACTTCTTCGGTGATCCAGCAAGTCTTCGCCCTGATCCGGTCGTCGCCTTCAAAGTCAAAGAAATATTCAGGATTGATCGTTACACCCTCGTACCGCACCTCGAGATGCAGGTGACTCCCACGGGCATTACCGGTCGTACCTCCTTTACCAATCATCTGTCCTTTGCTGACTATTTGGTTTTCTTCGACCAGTTGTTTTGACAGATGGGCATAAATAGTCTCCAGTCCATTTTCGTGCCGGATGACAATGGTCTTGCCATGCCCGGCGTGCGAGCGAACATACCGGACCTTACCATCCAGGATGGAATAAACCTCATCGCCGGTCAGCAGATCGAGATCAATACCCCGGTGCAGGCGACCATCGCGCCAGCCATACCTGGAAGTAACCACCACCCTGGTACCAACCGGTGACGCATAATAATCGTCATGGAAACTCAGAAAGAAAGGCTTCTTCAAATCCTGATCATGATAGGGATTGAAGGTACCGCGATTCCAGTCCACAAAATCCCAATCGAAGTCCACGCTTGCGGTATCCGTATGGTCGGTTGCTTCAGGTAGCATCACTGAGGATAGGAGAGCACCGGAGAGATCAGTAAGGGAAGTGGTCAGGTTTTCATTCTGAGCCTGAACAGGGCCCATATCAAATAAAAATGCCAGAAACAGGCTGACTGCCAATCGTCTCATGGGTCTGAATTGTCAAGAAAGTGGTCAATTATCTATCTGCGATTTTCAGCCAATATCGTGCCGAACAAATTATGGTGGGAAGATTTGAACTGTATTCGCATGATTTAGTAACGATAAAAAGATCTCCATGTTACAGGTTTTTAAGATTTTACCGGAAGAAGTTTAATATCCATTACCGGTGGTAAAATCTTCACCTTCTTTGAGCTCGATATCCTGTTCACCGGATTTCCGTGATACTTTTACCGCTCCTTTCCCGATTTTTATTCCGGTAAAATGAGACTCTGCCTGAACATGGAACCGGGCTGATTTGGTCCGGATAATCAGGTCGGAAGTTTCGACCGTTGTCAACCTGGACGGTTCATCCTCACCAATGCTAACCAAGGCTGATCCTTCCAGCAGCATTCTATGGGTGGCACCTTTTGCAAACCGGAGTGTGGACATGGCCTCCAAAATGACCACGGTACCTCCGGGCAGACCGATCTGCCTGGTCTCATCCGGTCCGGTCCTTTCGATCACATCACCCGACCAGGTATCCAGAAAAGTAATACTTGCGGTAGCGACTACTATCAGGATCAGGGCTCCCAGAAACCGGTTAAAAGACAGCGTACTGTTGTCAGGGGATTTCATCTTTTATGAGCAAAGCAAAGTGTGCGAACAAGATACTCCAATTACTTCAGTCCCGGTAGGAACGCTTTGAACCTAAACCGAAGGGATGACAAATCGATCCTCAGGATTCTCTAATGATTGCGCTGGTATTCCTCAAAGAGACCGGCGATGTTCGCTTCGCTGACATCTCCCTGGTGCACGATAACCCGGTACTTCAAATTGAGTACTTCTCCCTTCTTCAGGGTCGTTCCTTCCTGCTCATTCTCGGGCCAGTACATAGGCGTCGGCGAGATGAATCCGTAGTCCCGGGTAAACCAGGGTGCCGGATACCAGGGATTGTCCGGATGCTGCATGATGGTCAGTCCTTCCATCACCTCTCCTCTTTTTCCCGAGATATCCATCCAGGGCGAACGCTGACCAAAAGTAGCCTTTTCTGAATGGTCGCCGCTTGAGTTGATCATGGTCCCGCCATTGATTGCCGCCAGATCCGGATCGACCCGGGCACTGAAAAGGGAATGATTGGTTCTTTCGATGGTAACATCCATCAACATCTCCAGGGAGATATTAAAATCCAGTTGATAGACACTTTCTGACGGTGCTGTGATCGTAATCACCCGAAAGTCCCTGATTGGAGCCCTGGCATCTGGCCGGTGCCAGATACATTCCTGTTCGATGATAACCTTGTCCTTCCCACTCTCCCGGATATGGGTTTGTAAAGCCAGAATCTGACCACGGTCGATCTCTTCCTGCCAGTAATTGCCTCCATTGACCTTATCACAACCAAAAAAAAGCGAGCTGTGATGAGGATAAACTCCGTTTCTCATCGAGGTCACACTGGCACCGGAGGGTCCGTTCAATGGATAGAAAAAAGGGTATTTTTCATCAACGGATGAAATGTAGGAGGTGAAAAACCGGCCATTGATCCGCACGTCGATATATGATCCTCTTTTGACAGCTGTCACCTGAGCATTGGCCTGATCTACATTCACCAATAATCCAATGTAACTGATCCATATCAGTTTAAAAATGAAATTCATAAACGGCATTTTCCAAAAAAAAGAGTGGTGCCACTTTCTTTCAAACGGCACCACCCTGTGAAGCTAAAATTATTCGATTGTTGTTAAAGGCGGTATGTTGTTTTCTGATCCGGGATAACCCAGATTCTGATTGATCACGCCTTGAGTATTAGCATCAATTGCACCGGCCGGAACCGGATACAAAGCATGGTATGGACTCATCGTATACTCGTCACCATGGATCGTCAAAACACCTTTGTTGTAGAAATCGGTGGTTTCCATAATGCGGTCAAACCAGAAATTATTTTCATGAAAATTATTCAGGCTATAGGTTTTGCCATTATAAGCTGGCTTCCCCGTTTGGGCAAAAATCAAAGCCATCCTGGTCAACTCGGTATTACGGGGCTCTTCATAATAGAGTTCACGTGCCCTTTCATCCAAAATGGTACCGATATTCATATCTTCCGGCGCCAGGTCTCCGGCATTGGCCCTCCGGCGTACCTGATTGACATCTTCGGCAGCTGCAGCCAGATCTCCTTTCCAGACGTAGGCCTCCGCCCTTAAAAGATAGGTTTCCGCCAATCTGAATACATACCAGTCCGAATACCCTCCCTGAGGACGGGCACTTTCCGGATCCGGAATAAACAGTTTGTATTGTGGCCAGTCATACCAGTTGCGGATGGTATCCGAACAGAGGATGGTACCATCATCGGTAAAGAGCTGCAGGGGTTTGTTGTAAAATGGATTACCGGCTGCTTTCAGGCTCGGTGCATTGTAGGTGATGTCTTCCATCCGGATCCAATTGGGATAAGTGTGCCGGTCATCGTTGGGATCGGTCCAGATCCGTTTGGTACTGTAGGGTACACCCCGGTTACGACCAATACCTCTTCCAAAAGTGGCCACATGGGGAATCTCGGCATCCGGACTGTCTGACATCCCGTTGGCCCCATCCGGAGTATTAATAAAACGCCACCACAAGGGGACGGCCTGCCGCATGGCACTGGTAACTGTTCCCCGGCCCTCAAAACCTAAACGGGAAACGACGTTGAGGATGGCTTCCTTGTTTTCCGGAATACTTTTATTCTCGGGCCTGTGCAGGTCCCAGGTCACATTCCGGTTGGGATCGCCGGCTTCCGAACCAAAGCGGTTGGTCATCAGGGCATAGCGGCCGCTGTTGATTATTCTGCTGGATGATGCGATGGCATCATCGAACAAGCCGAGGGCCAGATTGACCTTGGTAAGCAAATGCTGAACAGCAGCCCGGCTTACCTCGCCCCGGTCAGAAGTTTCCGACACCCACTGTTCTGCCTGTTCCAGATCGGCCTTCATCCTGTTGAGGATGGTCATCCGGCTGGTGGAGACGAAATCAAGCTTAGGCGTGGTGATTTCCTGCATTAACGCGGGCACGTCACCAAACTGTTGGGTTAGCCGGTAATAACGATATGCCCGGTGGAAATAGGCCGTACCCAGAATCTCATTTTTTTCGGCATCTGAGCTATAGGTGGCATTGTCGATCCGGGAGATCACCGTATTGGCAAATTTGATCCCCTCATACCATTGGTTCCAGAACCAGCCAATGCGGTTGGCATCGGCACTGTTTAAATTGGCATCGGGAAGGATCAGGAGGTTAAGATCCTGGGCCGGTCCGGATTTGTCAGTGGTACCTTCCACGGCGACTTCCGAGAAGATATTTTCAGTAATGATCGGAGCTCCGTCGCCATACCACTCTGAACGTAGGTTTACCATGGCTTGCGATAACAAAGACCGCATACCATCGGCGGTATTAAGAGCGTTGCCGGGAGTAAAAAACGACAATTCTTCCGGCTCCAGAAACTCCTCTTTGCAACTGGTGGCAGTGACCATCATAAACACTGCGATCAGAAGTAAATTACATATATTAAACTTATTGAATTTCATAAGAGATCAATTTTGGAATCGAATAATTATAAAGTCAAATTCAGGCCCAGCGTATAGTACCTGGGGGTGGGAACCAGATCATCAACACTTGTATCAGAAACCGATTCTCCCTGACTGGCCCGGGGTTCCGGATCATAAAGATCCCAGTCTGGTGCCCACACACCCACGTTTCGGATGTTGGCATAAAACCGGAGTCCCTTAGCAGAGATCTTTTCCAGGATTTGATTCGGAATGGTGTAGGACAAAGTCACATTCTGTAGTCGGATGAACGAATTCTTTCGATACACGCTAAAACTGGCACTACCATCGCTGGAGAATAAACGGGCATAGTCATCCAATTGATTATCCACCGTCCAGTAAGGTGTCTGTAGTGAGTTGACCCGGTCAACAAAGCCATTGCGGTTTTTGGCCGGATTGAACTCCCGCCTTTGTCCCCAATGGGAATAAAGCTCCACCGATAAATCCAAATTCTTCTGAAAACGGAAATTATTCACAAACGTCCAACGGAATCGCGGTGCGGTAAAGCCCAGAAACTCGCGGTCGGCATTGGTGTAGATACCATCGTTGTTTTTGTCTTCCAGCTTGAAGTCACCCGGAAATTTACCGTAACGGGCGGCTTCATCTGCTTCACTGGTTTTATAAACACCCTGGATGTTCAATCCCCAGATTTCATCCGTCGCATGCCCGATAAACCAGCGATTCGTTATGTCATCCAGCTCTTCTCCATTCTCATCCAGATCTCCATAAAGACTGTTGATCTTATTTCGGTTGAGCGAGAAATTAAAAGTGCTGCTCCAGCCAAAATTGGGGCGATCAATGTTGCGGGTGGTCAGAGACAATTCAATGCCCTTGTTCTGCACCTCACCCAGGTTGGTAAACACACTTGAAAAACCAATCACGTTGGGCAGAGCACGGCTGACGAGAAGGTCATTGGTGATCATATTATATAAGTCCAATGTTCCATCGACTTTCCCGGCCAGTAAACTGAAATCAACTCCAATATTCCAGGCGGTGGTTCGTTCCCACTTCAGATTCAGGTTTTCCATGGTTGTATTAGACAAAGTAGACACAACCTGCACCGTACCATTGCCGTCTACAATCAGGTTTTTCCCGGCGACCAGTTGAGAGAGCGCAGCATACCGGCCAATGTTCCGGTTTCCGTTTTCTCCCCAAGACAGTCTGAGTTTCATGAAATCGATCACATTCGAATTGAAAAAGCTTTCTTCCGACATGACCCAGGCAGCCGCCAGGGATGGAAAGGTTGCCCTCCGGTTATTTTCTCCAAAAGCCGAATATCCATCACGCCGCACAGAGGCAGTGAGCAGATATTTTGATTTGTAACTATAGTTGAGTCTTCCCATCAGGGCATCTCCGGTACTTTGCTCATCGCCCAGGTTCAATCCGGAGTCTCCGGTCAAGGATATTGCTGTACCGAGCGATAGATTGTGGAAACCCAACGCATCGCTGGGATCGAATATTCCACTGGTTGTCCGGTCTCTGAAATACCGGTACTTCTCGGCATAAGCCAGGAAAGTTGCATCTAGCGCATGATTACCAAAGGTCTTATTCCACTTTAAGACATTATCGATCTGCCATTCCTGGATCTTGGTGTGCTGCCGGAAGCCGGTACCGGTAGCCCATTCAGGACTCTCGGAAGACTCGTGATTAAAGAAATCGTTCCATTCAAATCGGTTGACGAAGGCAAACTGGTAAGAAAAACCCAGTGGTAGAGTAACAGTGGAGTAAATTCTGGTATTCAGCGTATTGAATTTCTGCAGCCGGTCGGTATAAGTGCGTCGGAGGAATGGGTGCCGGGCTCCTGCGCCAGGGTCATCCTGAGGGCTATAGCGGAGGGTAGTGCCATCGTCAGATAATTCCGATCCCCAGGGTGAAGCCGCGGTTACCATACCCCATTCGGCTGGCACTGAACTTTCGTCGCGATCGGCAAACTGTGCATTGGCCCCAACACTTATCCAGTCGTTGATCTTACTTTCGATATTCAATCTCGAACGCAGGGTCTCAAATCGTTCGCCGGCAATAATGCCTTCATTATCGGTACGCCCGATCGACCAGTAGTATTTGATTTCATCTTTGGTTCCGGAAAGACTGAGTGTATGCTCATTGCGGAGACCGGTCTGGAAGATTTGGTCATACCAGTTGACGCTTCTTCCTGCCAGATAATTGCCGATTTCAACGTCCTGAAACCCGATGCGGTTTAACCAGGCGGTTGTCGGATCACCTTGCGCACCATCATAAGCCAGCCACTGTTCCAGGGTTACACCGGGTGGAAGATTGTTGGGATTGTCAAATTTGCCGGGAGTGGCGGCATGGTTGACATTGATACTTTTAAATACATCGGTACGCCAGGCAGCATAACCATCCGGATCATAGGGTTTGTGCACAATCGCATTGGTCGCAAAACCCACACTGCTGCTCAGACTAATGGTCGGTGCAGTTCCTTCTCCCCGTTTGGTAGTGATCAAAACCACACCATTGGCTCCTCTGGCTCCATATACTGCAGCCGAACTGGCGTCTTTCATGACGTCTACCTTATCGATATCTGCGGGATTGATATCGGACAGATCTCCGTTGTAAATCATGCCATCAACGACAATCAACGGACTGGATCCCGCAGTCAGGCTATTTCTACCGCGAACTTCCAGACGGCTGACTCCCTTAGGAGAATTATCGAATCCGACATTCAATCCAGGTACATTGGCACGAAGAATATCCGTGACGGAGTTGGGAGACTGTCGCGAAAGTCTTTCTGCATCGATTTGAGACACAGATCCCGTCAAATCCTTTTTCTTGACGGTACCATAACCGACCACCACTACCTGCTCCAGTTCCGTAGCACTGGTTGTCAGGACTACATTGACAACATTCTGGGTGCCGACTTCGATTTCAAAGGACGAGTAACCCACGTAACTGAATACAAGGGTAGCCCCTTCATCCGGTACTTCAATGATATAGGTACCGTCCAGGTCCGTTACCGTTCCAACAGAGGTACCTTTGATGATCACACTGACCCCCACCAGGCTCTCACCATCTTCTGAAGTGACAGTTCCTGTGACCGGACGGTCAAAGAATGTCAGGTTGTTGACGCCTGCCGTTAAAGAGTTTTTGGCAACCAGCCAAAACATCAACAGCGCCAATAATTTGATTCTAGGTAGATGTTCATTTAGCATAATTTAAGCTTTTAACTAGTTAATCTATGGATATAAAATTCTGCCCTTGAGGAACTAATCAGCACAATATACATTTTTGTCAATATGCTTGCAATCGATTTCGAAATCGATTGCAAAAAAAAATTATTTTTGAGCTCAGGCAGCATTTTCAAGAGTTGTTGATCTGCTGATTACGATAATATTTTGGTCTTAAACTCAGTCCAATGGATAACAAGCGCACCACGATTTATGACATTGCAAAACGATTGGGCATTTCGCCCACCACCGTTTCCCGGGCACTGAGAGGACAGCAGGGAATTGCCAAGGAGACTATTAAGAAGGTGCAGAGCATGGCGGAGGAGATGGATTATAGTCCAAATACCCTGGCCTCTGGTCTGAGGACCCGCAAATCATACAACATTGGAGTACTGGTTCCCCAAATCAACCGGGCATTCATTTCCACTTTCATCAGTGGCATCGAAGAAGTGGCCAACGAGTCGGGTTACAACGTCATGATTTATCAGTCGATGGATGATGAAGAAAAGGAAATCCGGAATACCCATTCCTTGATAACCAGCAGTGTCGACGGGGCGATTGTCTCGCTTTCCATGAATACCGAATCGTTGGATCATATCCGGCTTTTTCTCGACCAGCGCTTGCCTTTTGTGATGGCTGACCGGGTAGCGGATGAACTGGATGTCGATAAAGTGGTGATTGATAATTTTGATGCTGCCTTTAATGCCACGGAATACCTGATCAGCCTGGGGCATCGGCGAATTGCCCATTTTGCCGGTTCTTCCCGGAGAAACGTATACCGTGACCGCAAGGAAGGTTATCTGGCAGCCCTAAAGAAACACGGGATACCCATAGACCCTGACATCCTGATTTATGAAGACCTGAGCGAGGCCGCCGGCATCAGGGCGGTCGATCACTTGCTGGGGCTGGAGGAGATGGTCGATGCCGTTTTCACCGCCAATGACACCACTGCAGTCAGTGCAGTCCTTTACCTGCAACAACTGGGCTATGTCATACCCCGGGATATCTCCGTGGTTGGCTTTAACAACGACCCCATTGCTTCCATTGTTAAACCTAAATTAACGACCATCCATCATCCGGCCCGGGAAATCGGCAATACCGCTGCCCGAAGGTTGATCGAAAGGATCAATGCCCGGGAAGACCGGGTAATCAAAAATACCGTCTTCGTCTTAAAAACCTCACTGATCATCCGCGAGTCCAGTGGCCCGGCTCCGAAAAAAGTAGCCAGAAAAATCACAAGACAGGAAACCTGAATCTAACCAATCTCCATCTGAGGCGCAGAGTCCGGGTCATCCAAATAGTCAGCTGGCACAAATTTCAGGGAGACCGAATTGACGCAATGCCTTAAGTTTTTCGGTGTCAGATACTCACCCTTGAAAACATGGCCAAGGTGCCCACCACACCGGGCGCAGATAATTTCTGTACGCCGGCCGTCGGGATCAGGGACTTGTTGGACCGCACCCTCGATTTCATCGTCAAAACTCGGCCATCCACAATGGGAAACAAATTTATGCTCAGACCGGTACAGAGGTGCATCGCATTGTTTGCAAATATAAATGCCCCCAGCATTGTGATGGTTAAACAGGCCGGTAAATGGACGTTCGGTACCTTTGTGGATGATAACCCGGGCTTCCTCTTCGCTCAAACGATTCAGTTTCATAGCTCCTCTTTTTTTAAAAGATGGTTAAACCGGGTACGAAATTTGGCCAGCTTGGGATTGATCACTGCCTGGCAATACCCGTTGGTAGGATTATTTTTATAATAGTTCTGGTGATAGTTTTCTGCCGGATAGAAAATCTCTGCCGGCTGGATTTCGGTGACAACCGGATCATCCCAGATCTTTTGAGCGACCTCCCTTTTGGATTTTTCCGCTGAGGCCTTCTGTTCTTCCGAATGATAGAAAATCACCGAGCGGTATTGGGTTCCCTGGTCGTGGCCCTGACGGTTTAAGGTCGTGGGATCGTGGGTACTCCAGAAGATATCCAACAACTGCCCATAGCGAATGACCATCGGGTCAAAGGTTATCTGGGCTACTTCGGCATGACCGGTCAGACCGGAACACACTTCGCGGTAGGTTGGGTTTTTGATTTGGCCTCCCATGTAGCCACTGACCACTTCAGTAACTCCGGTGAGATCCTGAAAAACTGCCTCTACACACCAGAAGCACCCCGCTCCAAATGTTGCTAATTCCATTTTCATGCAGATTATTTTCCTCCCTCCTTAAACGCTTCCAGCACAATCAGCGCATCCTCCAGGTGATCCTGCGGTACCATGAGATCAATATGGCCGAACACTCCATACATACTATCCCTTTTATTGACTTCAACGGCCGGTATCCGGCTTTCATGCAGTTTACCCTTCAAAAGGGTTATCTCGACCATATTGGTTGAATGATAGATTCTTACCCAGCCTTCCTTATGACTCATAATAAAATTTCATTCCCTTATAACAATCGTAACCCGTTGTTGGAGATGGTAACCAATGTACGTCAGGGGTCCTCATTTTCTGGTCACTTCATCAGGCCTGTCGTTGATCTCGTAAGATAAGGCTCCTGAAGGACATTTACCGACCTGCACAATAATTTCGTCTTTTCCGGCTCCACTCATATTAATCCATGGTCTTTGTCTGGTATTAAAAACGGCAGACAGACCCCGGACACAATTGCCGGAATGAATACAGAGATCAGGTTTCCAGCTGACGGTCAGATCGCCTCTGGTATATCGTTTATCCATATGATTACCCATTATCTTCTATAAAGAAACATTCCGTAAAAATGTTTCAGGTTTTTAAAAGAATACTCCTGAACTCAGAAACTGGTTCAACAACAACCACACTAATTCCAGGAAATTCTTCTATTTTTAACACAGTTAGAAAATCTTCAGTCCATGGCCATCAGGGATCTATCATCATCCGGAGGAGAATTACCATATCTGGCTTTATTGCTCCTGAGATTACAACTGGGGGGTTTATTGATTACCCATGGTTATCCAAAACTGATTAACTTCAGTGAACGCATGGATAAATTCGCCGATCCGTTTGGTATTGGAAGTGCGCCTTCTCTGGTATTGGTGATTTTTGCGGAATTCTTCTGTTCGATCCTGGTGATGTTGGGATTTCGCGTGCGGCTGGCTGTGATCCCGATTATCATCAACATGCTGGTCATTATCTTTTATGCCCACTGGGATGATCCTTTCAGTCGAAAGGAATTACCATTGGCATTTCTGATTGCTGCCGTTATCTTGCTGATTAGTGGGTCGGGAAAATACAGTCTGGACTATTTTCTGGGTCGTAAGAAATAACGATTTCTTAATTGCAGTGTGGAGATTACCGGGCTTTCGGTCTGCGTCTTTTCCCACCGGGTTGCATGACGGCACCTCTGTTTCGTTGCTGCATGGTCTTCATGGCTCCCTGGCTTTTCAACGCCTTGTCAAACTCTGCAATCTGTTCTTTTATCTGTGCTTCGGTCACCTTCAGCTGTTTTGCCTGACGCATCAGGCTTTGCGCACCTGTAAAATTATTTTTAATGACGGCCAGGTTTGCCTGTTGCAAAAAGACCATAGCCTTTTCATTGTCGCCGGGTAATCCGGCTTTTTGAGCTTTCTCCAACATTACCTCTGCTTCCGGGTATTTCTTCATTTGCATCGCCAACCCACCTTTGATCATATAATAATATGACCGGTTGGCCGAATAAAGCCAGCCCGGTTTTAAAGTCAGATTCAATCGCCGGTCGGCACCTTCAAAATCCATCTTCTGCATCAGCAGGGCTGCAGACTGAACTGTTCCAAGAAAAATATAACCGATCAGCAGAGTCAATCCGATCAGATAAAAGGGAAGTGCATACCAGAAGCCAAAGAGGATGGTCAGCACCACTCCGGCAATCAATGTCAGGGCAATCAGGGCAAATCTCAGGTAGATATTGATCGTAAACATAAATGTTCAGTTGTGGAAAACAAAGGTAATATTTCGAACGATGCCATGACCCCTGAAATGTTTCCGCAAGGGCTATCACCGAAAAATTCGTATTTTATTTCCAAAACGTACTTCATGAAGAAAATCACCACTTTTCTACCCGGTCTCACCCTGATTCTGGCCGTTATTAGTGTATCCTGGCAGATCTCCGGAATTCCGGAGGCAAAAGATCCAAAAGGGACGGGAGATGATATCCATCAATATCTTTATGTGGCCACTCCCGGCATCCGGGATTACCTCGGATATGGTGGCCACGGACTGCTGGTTTTTGATATAGAGAATAATCACTCTTTTGTCAAAAGGATACCTACGAGGGGATTTCATGCTGATGGTACCCCTTCGAATGTGAAAGGAATCGATGTCAGTATTCCGCTAAACAGTATTTATATCAGCACGCTGGAGGGATTACAACGCATTGATCTCACTTCCGGGGAAATGATCTGGGAAATTCCTTTTGAAGGTGGTTGCGACCGGATGTCCATCTCTCCCGATGGTCGTACCATGTACCTGCCTTCTCTGGAGAAAGATTTCTGGAATGTGGTCGATTGTGAATCGGGATCTGTTATTACCAGAATTCCGGTCTTTACCCGGGCGCACAATACCATTTTCGGCCCGGCCGGTCAGCGGGTTTACCTGGGAGATATTGGCACGCCATTCCTTCATATTGCTGATGCCAACACTCATACGCTGACCGCTAAAGTCGGACCTTTCAGCGGTGGCATCCGGCCCTTCACCATCAACAGCGATGAGAGCCTGGTTTTTGTGAATGTCAATGACCTGCTGGGATTTGAGGTAGGCGACTTGAAGACTGGTAAAAAGGTGGCTAGTGTCAGAGTCCTGGGTTGGGATAAGGGCCCCGTCAGACGTCACGGCAATCCCAGTCACGGAATCGCATTGACCCCGGATGAACGTGAATTGTGGGTCAGCGACGGTCACAATATGCGGGTTCATGTCTTCAAAGCCCAACCTCCATATCAACAACTAACAACCATACCGGTGCAGGATATGCCCGGGTGGATAAGCATGAGCATGGATGGTAAATACATCTACCCCTCCAGTGGTGAAGTGATCGATGCCCGGACCCGGACGGTTCTTACTACCCTCAAAGATGAGTTCTACAACACGGTCTCCAGTGAAAAAATGGTCGAAATTCACTTTCAGAACAACCGGGCCTATAAAGCCGGAGATCAGTTTGCCTTTGGCCGGATTGCCGGTCCGGAAGGATAAAACCCGGTTTTTGCCGGAAAAACTGTTTGCGCACACAGAAGCACTCTGACAAGTCATAAATTGCCTTATTTTTGCTGCTCCGTCAAAAACACCAATTATGGAAGCCTTAAAATATCAACTGCGATCCATTGAAAAGATCCCGGTCAGAATCTGGGAAAATTCGAAGGAGGCCTCAAAACACGTAGCCCGGACCATTGCCCTGGCTGTACGACAAAAACAGCAGGAAGGCGAGCAGATCGTGCTTGGCCTGGCAACCGGATCAACACCGGTCGAACTATACCGCGAGCTGGTGCGAATTCATAAGGAAGAAAATCTGAGTTTTTCCAACGTAATTACCTTCAATCTCGACGAGTATTATCCGATGCAGCCGGATGATGCCCGGAGTTATGTTCGTTTTATGCACGATCAGCTTTTTAAGCACATCGACATCGACCCGAAAAATATCAACATTCCGGATGGAACCGTGCCGATGGACGAGATGGAAGCTTATTGTGCCGAATATGAAGAACGCATCGAAGCAGCCGGTGGTATTGATATTCAGATACTTGGTATCGGCCGAACCGGACATATCGGCTTCAACGAACCCGGATCCTGGGAAGGATCGCTGACCCGGTTGGTAAAGCTGGACAACATCACCCGGAGGGATGCAGTCAAGGATTTTTTCGAATTTGACAAGGTACCTTACCGGGCCATTACGATGGGTATTGCCAGCATATTTAAGGCAAAAGCCATTTACCTCATGGCTTATGGCATGCATAAAGCTGAAGTGGTGCGCCGCGCAGTGGAAGACGCTATCACCCCTGCCTGCCCGGCTTCCTACCTGCAAAACCATCCCCATGTACGCTTTATTCTGGACAAACCAGCAGCAGAAAATCTGACCAAGATACGGACCCCCTGGCAGGTAGGCCTTTGCAACTGGACCGATGAGTTGATCTGCCGGGCTACCATATGGCTGGCTCAGACCACCGGCAAACCCATCTTGAAGCTGACTGATGAAGATTATAATGAGCATGGTCTCAGTGACCTGATCGTAGAGCATGACAGCGCTTACAACATCAATATCAAGATCTTTAACCGGTTGCAACATACCATCACAGGCTGGCCGGGTGGAAAACCCAACGCCGACGACTCCCAGCGACCAGAACGAGCGCTGCCGGCAAAAAAGCGGGTGATTCTCTTCAGTCCTCATCCCGACGATGATGTAATTAGCATGGGAGGTACCTTTATCCGTTTGGTAGAACAGGGTCATGAGGTGCATGTGGCTTATCAGACTTCTGGTAATATCGCGGTGCATGATCACGATGCCCTCCGATTCACCGAGTTTATCAAGGAGTTTCAACCTACCCTCGAGATCGACAGTGAAAAAATTGACGCCCTCTATCAAAAAGTAACCCGCCATCTCCGTAAGAAACAGGCGGGAGAAAAGGATCTGCCGGAAACCCGGAAAATCAAGGGCCTGATCCGGCGGGGCGAAGCCCGGGCCGGAGCCAGAGTTTGTGGGGTGAAAGATGAAAATATCCATTTTCTGGATATGCCTTTTTATGAGACCGGCACATCGAGCAAAGGTGTCCTTGGAGATAAGGACATCCATATCATAGCCGACCTTTTAGAGAAGGTAAAACCACATCAGGTCTATGCAGCGGGCGACCTGGCCGATCCCCACGGTACTCACAAGATCTGCCTGGATGCTATCCTGGCCGGTATTGGTAAATTGAAAAACCAGGCCTGGGTCAAAGATTGCTGGTTATGGTTGTACAGGGGTGCCTGGCATGAATGGAGCATCGATCAGATCGAAATGGCGGTTCCCCTGAGTCCGACAGAACTAGCCAATAAACGAAAAGCCATCTTCATGCATCAGTCGCAAAAAGACCGGCCACCTTTTCCAGGCAACGATGAAAGAGAGTTCTGGAAAAGGGCTGAAGACCGCAACAAAGAGACGGCAGCAGCCTATCACCAACTCGGATTGGCCAACTATGAAGCGATGGAAGCTTTCGTCCGTTGGAAATTCGATAAAATGTCGATCTGACACCAATGTAACACCAATACTGCCAATAAATTTATCAGGACGGTGAGTCTGCTTTTGTAACTTGATTATCAAGAACTTAGATAAAGACTATTCCACTGTCCGAACTAGTTTTTGCCGGAAAATTGGGCAAAAAGGTGAAAAAAAAATGAAAAGACTTGCGTGATATATTGAAAATCCCCTATATTGTGTTCGAAAAATAGTTTTGAGTGTGTTCGTAAAAGCCGCAGTATCAAAAGGGATACTGTGGTTTTTTTTAGTTTTTACCCACCAGAATCCAGTTTCCCATCACTTCAATATGGTATCCATTCTTAAAGACTTTCAGGAAAGTATTCCGGTAAAAATTACCCGTTTTTTGACGGTCTGAGGCATTGCGGTATAACCGGTTGATCAGAATCAGACCCATTGGATTCAGCAATTTCCTGAGCAGTTGCAAACCCTCCTTTTGTTCAAAATAGGGCGGTATCACATCATCCAGAAAAAGATCGACAACGATTAAATCGAAAGACCGCTCCACGTTCTGAACATAGATCTCCGCATCGGCGTGAACCACTTCAATCCTGGTTGAAAGCCGTGGAAAAGTAAACGCCGATGCCAAAGCAATTACCGCTTCATCCAGTTCTACTGCTGTAATATGGTACTTCCGGTTATATTGTTTTTCCAGGATATAAGGTACACTGCCCAGTCCAAGACCAAGCAAGAGCATTTCGGCGCCATCAGGAGGAAGATCTATCTTCTTGAAAGCGCGGCTGAAATTCAAATAATAATCATCGAAAGAGTAGATGGCATGTTCGGTCGAAAGCTGGAAACGGTTCTGGACCAGACTAACCCGCAACGTCGGATTGTACTCCCCTTCAAGGGTAATGACCGGAACCTCCATCACATAGCTTAGCAGTCGCTGAAGCCAGGTCACATTGCTCTGAATCATGCAATGAGGGGTTTCCGGTAAGCCGCTGATAAATTAAGCACTGCTGTCAAAATACTCCGGATATCCTCTCCAGTCGGCTGATTCTTAAAAGATCTGAATACCGTGATGGCATCGAAAGCTTTTTCAAAATCATATTCGGCAAAACTCTCCACTCCGCCCCAACTGAACGATGGTACAAACGGGGCGGTAATGCCCTCGCCAAAAATATGACAGGAAACGCCGATCACAGTGCCGGAATTGATACGGGTGAGGATCGAGGTTCGGCTGTAGTCGCCCATAAAAAACCCACACTTTCGCATGCCACTGGAAACTGGTAAATTCTTACCATAATCCCAGACATTAACGTTAGAAAATGTATTCCGGAGGTTGGAATTGGTGGTAAGCGCTCCCAGGTTGCACCATTCGCCAATGACCGAATCACCGATGTAGCCCTCGTGCGATTTATTGGAATAACCCAGAAAAACGCTTTGCTTGACTTCGCCTCCAATCTCGCAAAAGGGTCCAACACAAACGCCCTTCGATAGCAGTGCATGACCCTTGATCACAGTGCCCTGGCCGATCGCCACCGGTCCACGTAACCGGGCTCCATCCATGATATGCGCATCCTGACCGATATAAACCGGTCCTTCGGTCGCGTTGATCCAGACCCGCTCAACCCGGGCTTGCGGATGAATGAAAACCGAATGATCGCCGATCCAATCCACACCAGAAGGAAGGGCGGTTTCTTCCGGAACGAGCAATTGCATATCGGGCCCGATCTGTTGCTGGCTTATTGCGGTGATTGCGGTCAGGGAGTCGAGGAGCATTACCTTCCCAGGCTCGATCTCATAACCCACAAGCTCGTCCAGATCCTGCTTGATCAACAGCTTCTCAAAGCTGTCTTTTGATAATCGGGCTGCGATCAGTTCTCCTTGCTGCATCAAGGCTTCTCCCTGCTGTAAACCCAATAAAATGTCTTTGAACTCCTCGGTCGGCAACGCCGCCCCGTTGATCAAAAGGTTGTCTACATTGATCTCAATGGGATACAAGGGTTCGAGGTGCTCGGGAGTAATGTAGCTGACGGTGCGGGCATTCAGTATCCGTTGCCATTTTTCGCGAATGGTCAGGATACCCAGTCTCAGCTCACAAACCGGACGGGTATACGTAAATGGCAATAGCGACTCACGCAGGTCAGTATCAAAAAGAATGATGTGCATGTTCCAAAAAAAAGCCTCATGCTATCACGAGGCTTTCTTACAAAAGGTATATAATTTGTTGAGTTCCAGCCTCTTTAGGATTCGGATTTGGAGAATCTCGATTTGGCAAATTTCTTGTTGAATTTGTCAATTCTACCGGCCGTATCGACAAATTTCATCTTGCCGGTAAAGAATGGATGCGATTTGCTGGAGATCTCCAGTTTTATCAGTGGATACTCTTTGCCATCCTCCCAGACAATGGTATCCCGGGTAGGAGCACAGCTCCGGGTTATAAATGCCTCGTCACAGGAAAAATCCTTAAATACAACCAGCCGGTAGTTTCCTGGGTGAATATCCTTTTTCATAACACTGCTATCTTAATGGGACGCAAAGATAAAATTTTTAATCAAGATGACAAGAGATTTATTCACTGTCAATGATTGTAAAGCAGTATAACTCACCGGACAGGCTCTAATTGCCTGGGCTCAGAATCAGCGGTAATCCCTTGTCACCACTACCCACCACCACCACCTTGGCATTGGGTGACTGGGCAAGTTCAAGGGTTGCATCAATACCTTTATCCTGCAGAATCCGGTCCGTCAGACTTGAACTCAAAATGCGGTTGGCCTCTGCCTTGGCGTTAGCTTCAATGATGATCCGTTCGGCCTCCTGTTTTTCCCGGGTCAGTTTAAACTCGTATTCCAGTGAAGCCTGTTCTTCCTTCAGTTTACGCTCAATGGCTTCCTGGAGGGTCACCGGCAGCCGTACTTCCCGGATCAAAATGGCATCCAGATTAATATTCTTGGGCTCAACACCCAGTTTGGTCTGTTGGAAAATCTCCTTCTGAATGGCCTCCCGCTGGGTTGAATATAATTCTTCCGGGAGGTATTTACCAATCACCTCCCGGGTAGCTGATCGTACCTGAGGTTTGATAATCCGGTTGAGATAATCCGGGCCAATTTCATCATGGAGATAACCAATCTTGTCAATCGTCGGACTAAATAGGTACGACAACTCGATTTCGATCTGAAGACCATTTTTTGACAGCACGGATAGTTTTTCATAATCTTCCTTAATCCGGACATCGTAGATATACATTTTGTTCCATGGTGCAACAATATGGAAACCCTGATCAAAAAGTTTATCTTTCATCAGTCCACCACCAAAGGGTTTAAAAAGGACGCCTTTTTCTCCAGGGTCTATCGTCAGAAAGGTGGTATTAGTCAATACCAGAAATCCCATCAATGCGAGAAATCCGATAATCGCCAGTCGCATCACTTTAGATTGGTTCATGCTTTTTCAATTTAATTTATAAACTACAATAAAAATCCAGCCCATAAGGTTTCATCCGAGGCTGAAGATAGGATAAAACTCCCCACAATCCGGATCAAGTTGGCTGATTGTCCGACAATAAATCTTCTGCCATCCGGGCAATGAGATCCATCTGCTGACCCTTCATACACCGGAAATGTCCTTTCGGACAGGCCGAATAGCCGATCTTGGAACAGGGCCGGCAGGACAAATCTCGCACCTGTGCAAGATCACTTCGGACCCGGGAACCCTCGGGATAGAAAGGCGTCATGCCAAACTCAGGTACGGTGTTGCCCCAGATGCTCAGTATCGGCCTCTGAAAAGCAGCGGCGATGTGCATTAACCCGGTATCGTGTGTCAGTACCAGATCCGCATGGCTTATCATCCGGGCACTATCAGACAAAGTCAGATGTCCGCAACGGTTATAAACCTGCTCCGTTGCACCAGCCACTGCCTCAGCGACTGATTGATCCTCCTTACCTCCCAGGAGATACACTGGTACAGTCAGCTGACGGCAAAGTGCCACAATCTGTTCGACCGGCAACCGTTTGGTAGTGTGTGTTCCACCAATAGCAAAGCATGCAAAAGGAGAAGAAGGCAGGCTAAATTTTTGGCCTGCCGGTTGCAGGAAATAGTCCAACCCTGCCCCATCGTACGTGACTCCCAAAGGTTTCACTGCCTGCATATAGCGGCTCACGACATGAGCCACCCCTTTGGCAGGCTTTTTAAAATGAACCATCATCCATTTTTGCAGATTGGCCTTGTCAAAGGTGAAAGCCTTTTTTCCCAGCCTGATCTGTAACTGTACGGTACGAAGGTTCTTATGGAGATCGATCACATAGTCGTAGCGTTCCTGCCGTAACCGGGAAAGAACCTCACCAATATGCTTCCTAATGGTGTAAACTTTTTGCACATGGGGATTTGGTTGAATAATTCCGGAAAACCCCTCCTTGGTGAGGTAGTGAATTTCGGCTCCGGTCTGCTGACGGAGACAACGAATAACCGGGGTAGTCAATACAATATCCCCAATCGAACTAAATCTGACGATTAAAACTTTCATCCGGAAACCAAACCCTTCGAGGTGAGCAGCTGCTAGTTTTTAATCACTTTATAAACCCGGTGGATTGTCTTGCCCCGAAGTTTTAGGAAATAGATCCCAGGATTCAAGAATTCGAGGTCGAGTTGCAGCATACGGCTGCCGCCCGAATGGCGATAAGTCCGGTGCTGTTTACCATCAACTCCGGTAAGTTCCATATGGAGATCGTCCGTTCGTTGCAGCCAATCAGCGTCCAGATAGAGAACGTCGTCTGCCGGGTTTGGATACAGTTTCAGGTCGCCTGATTCGGTATCGCCTTCAAGCACATTGACCAGCTCCCGCTCTCCGTTTCCAAACCATTCGCCCCACATGCCATCGCCATAAAAAACGATAGCGTCACCCCGCGCATTTATCTTGTCGGCAGCCAGACCGACAGTGCCGACTACTTCTGATGAAGTAAACGGACCTCCCGCCTCCGCATTGAAGAGAATCCGGTCATCCAGCCTCGAAAAGCTGGGGTAGCCAATCACTGTATTCTCATAGATCGTACCGATATCTCCCGTTTCGATGTTGACACCGAGGATGGCGTAAACGTCTTCAGTTTCTTCAAGGTAATCGAAGGCAATGATGTAGGGAGAATTCTTGGCAAAGGTGGGATTACCCACACTAATCCCTTCCGGCAGACCGGAGAACAATTTGGTGATAAATCCGTCGCCATAATCATTGGTTGATTCGTCCCAGACTTTGATAAATCCGATGTCCCAGTACTCGATCGATTCCTGGGAACCAAATTTTTTCAGTGAATTGAATGCATCATACAGCAGGTAATCTCCGGTATGATCCCACTCCAGGGCATCGGCAAAGAGCACATCCCCGGTGTTGAGATCCCCGGTCGCCGTTGTTGGGTTATGAAGTTCGTAAATGGCAAAGTTTTCCTTTTCGAGAGAGAATATGTAAACGGAATCACTGGTTTCGTCCAAAACGGCAGCAACTTTGGTACCATCTTTAGATATGGCCACATTCCACCAGATCTCATTGGGCTCGAGGATGCCTTCATTGTATTCCCCGTTGTCCCAATCAAACTCGATATAACGCATGGTCTGGTCGGTCGCTACATAGACCACCAGCGACCCGTCGTCGGTGATCGAAGGGGGATTTCTAGGGGGTACTTGCGAGAGGGGACCATCCGTGAGGGAGTTGCCCTGTGGATCAATGATGCGAAGCAGTCCATCATCAATACTGGTGACCAGAATGAAGTCTTCGCCCGGATTGACGTCAACATCTTCGATATAATCACCACCCTGGGACCCCAGTATACCAACCTGATCGAACGCAGCAGCGGCGGCCTGGGCTACCTGCTGATTAAACATCGCTCCGGATGCAGCTATGACCGCAATCCGCTGGTCGACAAACTGACTCGATCTCGTCAGGTAATTGCGTAGTACGTTGTAATAAACCTGCTCGGCGACTTCCAGCCCTACACTTTCAGCAAAAAGATAGAAAGCCCGGTTAGGTATTCCGCTATTGATGTGAACACCTCCGTTATCTTCCCTCCCGGTGTAGCGTTCCTGATAATGGGCAGGCTGGTAGCCTGGATCGTTAAGGCTGGTTCCTCCATTATGCGGGTCAGCCATATTCCGAAGGGCGTCTTTGAAAATACTCTTATTGACTACGTCCTCTCCGATGAGCCAATCTTCCCTTTCCACAATAACTCCAAATACATCGGCATACGATTCATTAAGGGCCCCTGATTCTCCCTGGTAATCAAGGTTTGCCGTGGTCTGAACCACCCCATGGCCGAGTTCATGGGCAGCCACGTCTAGAGCCCGGGAGAGTGGCGATGTAAAGGCCTGATTCCCTTTACCATAAAAGATAGCCTTGCCATTCCAGAAAGCATTGTCCATGTCTTCACCATCTTCGTCAGCCACATTGATAAAGGAAATGATATTGCCTCCCTGCCCATTGACACTGATCCGGTTGAACGTAGTACGGAAAAACTCATAAACAATGGCGGCATTGTTATGAGCCGAGACAGCATCCGGATTGTTCCAGGTAGTACTGTTGGAGATCAGATCCTGATAGTTGAAATCGTCTGATCCCGGGAAGGTTTTTACCGCATCAATGGTAATAATCGTACCAATCGGATTACCGGGTATTGCGCCTCTCGGATCATACATATCGGTTCGTGATACATCGATCAAGGTATGGATACCACCGATTTCATAGGTTTGGATGGTCTGATCGACACCATCGAGATCCAGTCCGTGACCGACCGATTTGCCATCAAACCATTCGCCGGGCAGATGATGCACTTTGCAAAGACTCTCATACTCTGCTAAAACTTCTCCATTCCCTGCATCGATAAAAAACTCCCAGCGCCTGGCAAGATTGGGATGAACGGTAAGATGCCATGCACGCCGGAATACTCCTTCATGCAGATACCAGATTAACTCCTTCTTATCGTCTGCCAGATACAACTGCAACTCCTGTTTCTTTTGATCGTTAAAAACCCGTACCCCTTTACCGGCAAGCACCCGCACGGCCTGTTGTCCGGCTTGTTGTTCACTCAATCGCACACCTTGATCATGATCAAACGGGCTGTTCCGGATCCTCCCTGTCAGCTGAAAATCGTTGCCCTTCAGATGGAGGGTTACCTCATTACCCCAAACCGGCAGGTCGCCGGCATACTGTTGATATTTGTAATGATCGATTTCAGATTCGCGCATGTTGGCGATCTCTATCATGGCGACCTCCTGATCAATACCCAGGTGCAGCAGCGATCGTTGCATCATGGCAATCCGTTGCTTTGACTGGTCGAGATCCCGGCTGCTGCTGTAAAGGTCAATGGTGCCTTCGGTCCAGATTCCACCCTCATCATCCCGATATCTGACCTGTATATTCACTCCCTTTTCACGGGATAGTGTGACTCCGGGCAAAGTGCGGTAGCGTACCGTTCCATTCAAAGAGCGCTGGGTATGCGTATGACGAAAACGATCCAGGGAGATTGGTTGCACCTGCAATACAGATACATCGACTTTCCCCCGTTGAGTCTTGGCCGGCCATTGAGCGAGGAGGTTGATATTCATCGCCAGCAGGATCGCAACCCCGATGAGTAACTTTACTTTCATTTTTACATTTTTGCTTTTAATGATTGATTGAGTAGATGATAGAGCCTGGTACAGGCAGACGAAACACCATCGTTGTCTGATCTCCAGACGATCCGGTTCTCTTTTCCGGCAATCTTGCATTGCAGGAACTTATAGACATTTCCTGGTTGCTGAAATTGATAGTTGATCAGATCCAGTTTTTCGATCGATTCAATGACCTGCTGCACGATAGCAGGTCTAACCGATGGCAGTTTGATATACGTCGTATCAAATCCGGTTTGCCGGTATACCATACCCGACTCTGTAAAAAAATAATGGGTTTCGATACCGGTGATCCCACCTCCTTCTCCGATAGCCACCCAATCTCCCCTGTGCGTCCTGGGATCAAAGGGTACTGCCCGGCATCCAAAAAGCAGCGGCAACATCCAGATCAGGGTGATTATTGGCATGGTGGCGAATAATTTGTACATGGGGCGAATGTTTCATCAAAATTACCGGAATTAAAACAACAAGAGTCAAATTTCGCAGGTCAACAGGAGTGATTTCGATCAGTCTGTCTTGCATCAGAACCCGGGAAATATTAAAATTGAAAAAAGGATTTCTTCTCCAGGAATCCGGATGTCAGAATCCGATATCTAACTGAAACAAGGATAAATCGGACGATCAATCTGAAATAACCAACCCTTTGAGGTCCTGGTAGTAAAGGCTACAGGGCCTTTTTTCACTCAATGATTCAGATCAACCCACTCCAGCTCCAGTGCTTCATTGAACATTTTCATAACGACGACCGCTTTGACCTGGGCACTAAAACCTCTTCTGACCGCCCTGGTCACCTGCTGCATGACCGTATCAAAATCGCCAGTGATCTGGGTACTAAGGCTATTGGTCCTGATCTGCAACCGTTCGTTATCCTTCAATTCTCCTATGAACTCAAGTATCTGAGAACCAAAAGATTGATGCAGTGGATAGAAACTTAATTCAACAGTAACTTGCATGGATGTGGATAATTTTTGAAGGACAAGTGCACAAAATACTAGGATAAGCCGTTTCTAGACAATATATTTGTTAAATCTTTAATTGGTATTTTTTTCTATATGTGAGAAGAAATGGTAAACCTTTTTATTAAAAAAAGCGTTAACCTTTAAACGTTTGAAAATCCATCTCTTACGTGAGATTTTGATAAAGATGTAGTTTTCTTATTTTGAGACCTTAGTCGAATAGCCCGGATTTGAAATGTCAGATCACGGGCTTTTTTAATTGGAGTCCCCGGGGACATTTAACTTCTCAAGGCTGTTTCTCTGAGTTTCTGAAGGAACGGAGAGGCGAAAATAAAATCATGAAGAGTTTCATTGTTGCTTTCCAGCACTTCTGACTTGTTGCCGGACCAGGCCAGTTCTCCCTTATACAACAGATTGATCCGGTCACCAATCTCCATCACCGAATTCATATCGTGGGTATTAATGATTGTGGTTATCTGATTCTCTTCGGTGATGCTTGCAATGAGCTTATCGATCAGAATGGAGGTTTTGGGATCAAGCCCGCTGTTGGGCTCATCGCAAAACAGATATTTGGGATTGAGGACAATTGCCCGGGCGATACCGACCCGTTTTTGCATGCCACCACTGATCTCCGAAGGATATTTTTTGTTGTTGCCAGCGAGGTTAACCCTCTCCAGGCAGTAATTGACACGATGATCTTTTTCCTTACGGGTTTTATGAGTAAACATGTCGAGTGGAAACCGGATGTTGTCTTCCACAGTCATACTATCAAAGAGCGCAGACCCCTGAAAAAGCATACCAACTTTCATCCTGATCTCCCTGACCTGGTACCTGTTGAGCGTCAGAAAATTAACATCATCGTACCAGACTTCCCCGCTGGTCGGTTTGAGAAGGCCGGCCAGGATTTTAAGAAGCACCGTCTTGCCGGCGCCACTCCGGCCGATGATCAGATTACACTTGCCATCCTCAAACTCGATACTGATGTCTCTGAGAACCTCCTGATCAACAAACGACTTGAAAACATTCTTTGCGAGTATCATGAGGTAAGCAGTATGGCGATAATATAATCAGACAAAAGGATCAGAATATCACTGACCACCACCGCATTGGTGCTGGCTTTTCCCAACTCTATGGCTCCTCCCTGTACATGGTATCCCTGATAACAGGAGACGCTGGTAAGGATAAACGCAAAGACCACTGCCTTGACAAACATCATGAAGACATTATAGGGTACAAAAAAGACCCGCAGGCCCTGAACATATTCAGCATGCGTCACCAGGCCGGTCGGAACGCTGGCGACATAACCTCCGGCCACAGCCAGAAAAGCAGCTACCGCAACCAATAAAGGGATAGCAAACAAGGCGGCAATCACCTTTGGTGTAATCAGGTAGGCTGCCGTATTGACACCCATCACTTCCATGGCATCAATATGTTCCTTTTGCCGCATACCTCCGATTTCTGCCGCGATATTCGAACCGACTTTGCCCGCCAGCACCAGGCAGGTGATGGTTGGCGCCAGTTCGATGATGGTCAGGTCACGCACTACGTATCCGATGTAATAATTGGGCACCAGGGTGCCATCCAGCTGATAGGCAAACTGGACTGCCGCTACCGCGCCGATAAATATGGATATCAGCATGACAATGACCAGCGATCCAATGCCGATATCGTACATCTGCCGGACTGTCTCCCGCCAATACATACTCACTTTCTCCGGTCGGGAAAATGCATTGCCCATCATCAGAATGTAACGGCCAAAATGAAATAGCATTCCTCGGATCATACCTCCTTAAACTTCAGCTGCTAAATTAAGTTTATTTTTAAAGCCTGAAAGGTGGGGGTCAAACCCACGTCCTCCAGTTTGGGAGCTTATTAGTATGGTAAACAAAAACAGAACCAACCCGGTAGCGGTAGTGACCGGCGGTACCAAAGGCATCGGTCTGGCAACCTGCCGAAAACTGGCCGCCAACGGATTTGACATTATCACCTGTTCCCGGAATCTGACTGAATTGGAACAACTTCAAAAGGACCTGTGCACCACCTCTGATGTCAAGGTCCACATCTTCCAGGCTGACCTGAGTGAAGTAACCCAGGTGAAGGATTTTGCCAGTTTTATTGGCGGTCAGACAGATTCGATCGATATTCTGATGAATAATGCCGGCCTTTTTTTTCCCGGATCCGTGCTGGAAGAAGATGAAGGCCAACTGGAGAAAACCATCAACATCAACCTGTATAGTGCCTATCATCTGACCCGGGGAGTAATCCATCTATTGTTGAAAGGTGGCAAGCCCCATATTTTTAACATGTGCTCGATTGCCAGTAAGATCGCCTACCCCAATGGTGGCTCATACACCATCTCCAAATTTGCCCTCCTGGGTTTTAGTAAAGCGCTGAGGGAAGAACTCAAATCGACGGGTGTCCGGGTCACCGCAATGATGCCGGGAGCCACCTGGTCTGATTCCTGGAAGGGGGCTGAATACCCGGAATCCCGGTTGATGCAGGCAAAAGACATTGCCCACCTGATCTGGTCTGCCTATGAACTCGACCGTAATGCCGATGTCGAAGAAATCATCATCCGGCCCCAGTTGGGCGATCTCTAACCTTGTTTATCACCATGATGGAACAACCCATATCGTTTATCCCGTTCAAACGTCCGCACGTGGAATCCTCCGAAATGATAAAACGTAGCACCTATTACTATAAAAAGATGTCGAAACGTCGATCACTGCGGCACTTTTCCCCCAAACCAGTTGACAGGAAAGTGATCGAAAATCTCATACTTACGGCAGCATCGGCTCCTTCCGGAGCCCATAAACAACCCTGGACGTTCTGTGCGGTTGCCAGTCCTGACCTCAAAGCCCGGATCCGTACAGCCGCTGAAACCGAAGAAAAGATCAATTACGAGGGGCGGATGCCGGACAGCTGGCTTCAGGACCTCCTCCCATTTAATACAAGCTGGCAAAAACCGTTTCTGGAAATCGCCCCATGGCTGATCGTCGTCTTTAAGAAATCATACGACCTTCTTCCTGATGGCAGTAAGCAGAAAAACTATTACGTCAATGAGTCGGTCGGCCTGGCCACCGGATTTCTGCTGACCGCCATTCATGAAGCCGGATTGGTCTCCCTTACCCACACCCCCAGTCCTATGAATTTTCTGGAAAGAATCCTGGGACGTCCTGAAAATGAAAAGGCTTTCCTGCTGATCCCGGTCGGCTACCCCGGCGATAACGCCACAGTCCCGGATCTGAAGCGAAAGGCTCTGGATGAAGTGGCAGTCTTTTACTGATCCGGACGAAAGCTTTATTATCGTCTCCCGGCAGTGATACTTACCTGAGTGCCTCTGTTACCTCAGATACATCCTCAATTTTCGTATCACCATAATACACTACTTCAGCCGGAAACCTCCTGCCGGTGTGTACTTTGATTCCCTGCCAGGACTCGCCGCAGGCATTATGGATCCGGGCGTTATGCAGAATCAGCTTACCTCCATTCCGTACCACGATCTCGCCACCGGGAGGAATGGACAACCGGCAATAGACTTCCAATACTCCCCCCGGAGCGATGACCAGATCACCTTCGAGATCTTTGGAGCCATACCAACGGACCGTATCGCTGATGGTAATGTTTTTATCCGGATCGCGCCGGCACCAGACCGGAACCAGTAATTTCCGAACGAGGCTATTCTCCCGGTTCATCGCCTGATGGATTTTTCCAATCTGACACGGTGTCCAGGCATACTGATGAGCATTGTAATCCATGAGATTGTTGGAGGCAGCGGTGTCACAGGGTGGAGGCAGATTATTATTCCAGCAGTTAGGATTTCTGGGCGTATCATCGCAACCATCATTCGTGTTCCAGGTATGCCGCAAGCCCAGTACATGACCAATTTCATGGTTGATGAGTCCCTTGAATGCCCATGCTTCTTTTCGGGTCTCGAAGATACCCGATAGCTTAACACCCGAGCCCAGTGCGATCCCAGAGGAGGTAACATCGTAGGTCTCGGACACAACGCTATCGGGATGATGAGGCATGACAAAGAGGTTAATGATGGAATCCAGACCGATACCGTATTGCTGAATGACATTCCGGTCGTAGTTGTTGCGGTCTTTACCTTTGCTTACAAACCAAAAGAGCCGGTCATCATAGTGACAGTAGATGCCACTATCCTGTTCAAAGCCCTGAGATGGGGTAAGTACATAGCGATATTGTACCGGCAGGACAGGCGTATCATTATCCCGGGGGAGCCACATTTTGCGGTTCTGTTCCAGATCTTTGGTCGCTTCGGCCAACAACTGTCGGGCGAACCTCCGGGCCCGTACCCCCTGGTAGTTATTCGTACTATCGGCCGAATTCATGAAATGAAAATTGACCCGCAGGTATTTGACCGGTGTGTGGTCGAGGTGCAGGGTATCAGGCCAGTATGAAGATGGCCGGTCACAGTATCCGGGCTGATCCGGCTGCAGGACAGCTCCCGGTGTAATCTGCTCCAGGGTAGAAACCACCAAAGGTAAAGGTTGCCTGCATCCGGAAACGATCAGAATGGCAATAAAACCGAATAGTAGAATTGCCGAGGCTTTGAGCTTATACCCTTTAAAACAGTTAAACAATTCCACAATCAAACAATTAAACGCCTAGACATTAAGTCCCCCGCAAACACTGACCACCTGACCGGTAATATATTCTGCCAACGGAGAAGCCAGGAACAAAGCCAGATTGGCTACTTCCTCCGGAGTGCCCATCCGTTTTAAGGGAATATTCTGTAAAAAACTTTCCTTAATGGCGGGCTCCAGCTGATCAGTCATTTCCGTTTCGATGTAACCGGGAGTAATGGCATTGCAACGAATGTTTCGGGACCCTACTTCTTTGGCAACCGACTTGGTGAAACCCAGGATTCCGGCTTTTGAAGCAGCATAATTGGCCTGACCGGCATTTCCGAAAACACCGACGACCGAGCTCATGTTGATGATCGAACCGCTTCGGTTTTTCAGCATGGGCCGTAAAGCATGTTTCGTCAGGTTAAATACAGACTTCAAATTGGCCTGGATTACATCATCCCATTGCTGTTCGGACATCCGCAACATCAAACCATCGCTGGTGATCCCGGCATTGTTGATCAATACATCCAGTTTTCCTGCTTCAGCGATCACTTGATCGATGACCTTTTGGGCCTCGTCGTATTTGGCTGCATCCGATTGTAAGGGTATAGCCTTGCCCGGACCGGACAGCGAAGCAACCAGTTCGTCAGCAGTCGCTGAAGAACGGAGGTAAGTAAAATAGACAATAGCGCCCTGTTCGACAAATCTCCTGACGATCCCGGCACCTATACCTCTGGAGCCTCCGGTGATCAGGCATATGTGGTCTTTAAGCATTTCCATGCCTTATTGATTAAGTTTTGATGCCGGCAAGTTGCTAAAAAATCTGCAGTCAGCCTAATATCCCAGATTCCACAACTGCCGTAAAACCTATCTCATGCTTTTCAGAAAAAAAATTAACCTATCTTCTCCTGGTAAAAATTTCCTGACCTATATGTCTGTCAAATTTCTTTTGGAGTACAGTCCGGCAGTCCGAAGTTTTATTCCGATGATTTACGTAGCCTGGGCCGACGGTCTGTTAAGTCCCAGCGAAATCCGGATCATCCGGGAAGAAATCCGGCAACTACCCCTACTGACCGATGTTGAAAAAAATCAGCTCTACGAATGGATCGATCCCGGCCACTGGCCTGACGAAGAGACTTTTAAGGTCTGGATGTCGATGATGAAAGAGACCGGAGCAGAAATCGACCTGAAAGAAACCCAGACCATCGTTGACCTGGGTATAGCCATGGCAGCACGTAGTCCGGAAATTAATGGTGAGACCGACCTGAAGGCATTGCAGAAAGCCCTGGAAAACCTCCAGGAAAAACTAAACCTTCCCTTTCCGGCCAAATTCCGGGCATTATATGGGGTACACGCCGAAGTACCGGTACCATCCGGTGCCGAGGCCGGGGTTTTGTGTAAAATGGTCGATGGTGACAGTTACGACATCAAAAGCCGGCTCAAAAAATTATTGGCGGATCCCCTTTTCGAACGGGAAAATCTCCGCGAAAAAGAGGCATACCGGTTGAAAATTCTGGAATGGTTGAAGCTGCTCGCGAGCCAGGGATATGGAGCTTTGGGTTTTCCGGCAGAGTATGGTGGACAGGATAATATCATCCACTATGCCGCCGTCTTTGAAGTCCTGGCCTATTTGGATCTGAGTCTGGCGGTGAAATTTGGAGTGCAGTTCGGATTATTCGGCGGAAGTATTCAACACCTGGGTACCCGCTATCATCACGATCAATACCTCACAGAAACCGGAAAAGCAAATCTTCTCGGTTGTTTTGCCATGACCGAGACCGGACATGGTTCGAATGTCCGTGACCTGGAGACGCTTGCCGTATACGATGCCGATACCCATCTAATCGATATCCACTCCCCAAATTACGAAGCAGGTAAGGAGTATATCGGCAATGCCCTTCATGGCAGGATGGCTACCGTCTTTGCCCAGCTGATCGTACAGGGTGAAAATCAGGGTGTTCACGCCATTCTGGTACCCCTGAGGGACCAAAGGGGTGAGTTGTTGCCTGGCATCCGGATTGAAGATAACGGTTATAAACTTGGACTCAACGGCGTAGACAATGGCCGGATCTGGTTTGACCACGTAAAGGTGCCCAGGGAAAATCTGCTGAACCGCTTTGGAAACATTACCCTGTTGGGCCGCTATCAAAGTGAAATTCCCAATCCCTCCAAACGTTTCTTTACCATGCTGGGTACGCTGGTAGCCGGCAGGCTCTGCGTAGCCAAAGGTGCCCTCAGTGCCGCCAAATCGGCATTGGCCATCGCCATCCGCTATGGTCTGAAGCGCAGGCAATTCGGCCCGGACCACGGCGAACAGGAGTTGCTCATAATGGACTACCCATCGCATCAGAGGCGTCTGATGCCACGCCTGGCCCGGGCTTATGCCGCTGATTTTGCCCTGAATGAACTGGTACACCGTTATCAGTATAAGACAGAAGATCAAATGAGGTTGATCGAGACCCAGGCAGCCGGCATCAAGGCCTACACTACCTGGTTTGCCAACGAAACCATCCAGGAATGCCGTGAAGCCTGTGGTGGAAAAGGCTATCTCTGGGAAAACCGGCTGGCCGATCTCCGGGCAGATGCCGATATCTTTGCCACGTTTGAGGGTGACAATACGGTTTTGATGCAATTGGTCGCCAAAGGCCTGATTTCCAGCTTCCGGGATGAGTTTAACGATGCCGGATTTAGGGGAGCGATCCGCTATCTGGCCGGTCAGGTCGGTGATTCCTTCCTGACCCTCAATCCGGTCTACAAACGGAAAACCGATTTAGAACACCTCTCAAGTCAGGGATTTCATCTCCACGCCTTTAGATTCAGACAGCGGAAACTCCTCCAATCACTGGGAAGCCGGATGCGTGCTATGTTCCGGAAACGAATTACCCCTTATGATGTGTTCCTGCGTACCCAAAATCATATGATCGAATTGGCCAGAGCTTACGTTGAACTGATCGTTCTCGAACAGTTTCAGGTAAAGCTGAAGGATACCGGCCAGGGGCCTGAAAAAGAGATCCTGGAACTGGTCTATCAGTTATTTGCCCTCGAGACTATTGAACAAAACAAGGGGTGGTATCTCGAACAGGATTACCTCGAATATGTAAAAACGAAGGCCATCCGGCTTACCGTAGACCGGCTATGCAGTCAGGTCAGGATCCATTGCCGTACCCTGGTTGATGGTTTTGGGATTCCGGATTATCTGCTGGGAGCAGAAATTATCTGATGATGGTTGACGATTGAATGGGGTTTTCTGAGAACCTGATGTCAGCGGATCAGAAAATTACCGGATAGCACTGCACCAGGCCGATCCAGCGTATAATGATACAGCCTCGAAGGAAGGTGCCCGTCAGATAAGAGTCGGCTGTTGTCGGATTGGGGAATACCAATATCTCTTTGGTTCCTCTGAAGTATACTCCGTTGGGGCTACATCATCGCTCATGAAATGGGTCAATGCTTTCGTGCACCGATGGCGGTAACCGGCCTTTCAACAACGATGACAAACCCGCGCTCGATTATTTCTACTGAGAAATATTCTAAAGTGTAAGAAAGCCGGTCAGCATGTTTGACTGGCTTTTTTTATTCCAGAAAATCGAATACGGAGGGCGAACTTCCTTAGTGTACAATACCAATGAAGTTACACCAAAGTTTACCCCGGCTGATAACACAGGAAGAGATCCAGCCGATTGTTTGCATCTTGGCCTCTTTCGATTTGCAAGACTGGTTCGTCGATCAGCGCAGCGTCACCTTTATCCAATATCAATGGATCATTTCCCGCATTCAGCACCACCGGAATCCCGAGATTGATCACCAGTCCGGGTTTGTTCATCCGAACTGAACCGGGGGCAACTATTTGCAGCAACTGAAATTCGGAGGCCGGGGTCTGATATAATCTAATGTTTTTACTGCTGAAGTGTGGCGCGATAATCCGTGGTGTTGTGCTCTCAAAATGCACGATTTTCAGCAATTGATCCGTGTCGATGTATTTACTGGTCAGACCTCCCCGGATCACATTGTCGGACGCAGCCATGCACTCGATATTCTGACCTTCCAGGTAGGCATGCAACATTCCCGGAGCCTGATAAATACCTTCCCCGGGATCCAACCGGATCAGGTTCATTAAATAAAGCGAAAAAATACCCCGGTCACATACGCCCTTCCGGTTAAAAATAAAATACGCCCGGGCTGCCCAAAAATCAACATCGGATTTCTCCAGAAGATGATTTTCATAAAGCGGCTTAATTCGCCTACCCAAAGGCTGAAGTATGGCATTAACTTCCGGCTGAGGCATGGTCATCAGGTGCTCATAGGTTTTCTTCAAACCATACTGCACAAAATAGTCCTTCAATGGCCTTAATTCGGGATGTTTATCCAGTGTCGCGATAATTTCCGGAACCGTTTTAAAACCCTGTACGAGCCAGAATTCGGAAAGTGCCACCATCAATTCCGGCTTGTGATTCTTATCCCGGAAAATACGGTCATAGGCATCTCTCGGTTTTCCCAGGATCTCTTCTTCCGCAAAACCCTTTTCAGCGGTATTTTTATCCGGGTGTACCTGAATACTGAGCATATCCCGGACATCGAGGACTTTCATCAGAAAAGGCAACGATTCTTTCAGGTATCCCTGTAAGGGAGTTTTCTCTTCTGCCAGCAAGGCCATGCCATCAGGATGAGTACCCAGCCAATATTCCGCAAAAGGTCGTCCTGATTTTTCCAGATTTAACAATCCGGGCAGATAGTCGTATCCTCCCCAGTCATATTGTTTGATCACCCCCTCTAACTTCTCCATGATGTTGCCCGGATGAAATTTCAAATTAAAAACCCCAGGGATTCAAATCGGTAAATCTACCTTCGGTTCCTATTAAACAATTAAACGACGATTCAACATTTAAACGATTCAACATTTAAACACTCCTTCAATATTCCTTCCAGGATTTAAATTTCTGCAGCAGGTTGTTGGTCGATGCGTCGTGCTTCTCCGGACTGGCATCGCCCTTGATTTCCGGTTCAATAACCTTGGCCAGTTGTTTGCCCAACTCCACTCCAAACTGATCGAAGCTGAAAATATTCCAGATATAACCCTGCACAAAAATTTTATGCTCATACATCGCGATGAGCATGCCCAGATTGTAGGGTGTCAGCTTTCGGATCATGATCATCGTACTGGGACGGTTGCCCTCAAATAGCTTAAAGGGAGTAAGTTGTTCAATCTTTTCCACCGGCATTCCGGCGATGGTCAACTCCAGTCGGACCGTCGATTCCGGTTTTCCCATCATCAGGGCCTCGCATTGGGCCAGTGCATTGGCCACCAGCAGGTCGTGGTGATGATCGAGTGAGTGGGTGGGATTGGCAGCAAGGATAAAATCGCAGGGAATCAAATGGGTACCCTGGTGTAGTAACTGAAAGAAAGAATGCTGACTGTTGGTACCGGCTCCACCCCACAGAATTGGTCCGGTAAAATAGCTCACCGGTTTTCCATCCCGGCCCATCATTTTACCGTTGCTCTCCATGCTGGCCTGTTGCAGATAGGCTGGCAGATACTGCAGATTCTGATCATAGGGTAACAAAGCTTCGGTTTGTGCTCCTAAGAAATTGGTATACCAGATACCCAGCAGAGCCAGGATTACCGGGAGGTTGTTTTCGAAATCCGTCTCGCGGAAATGCTCATCCATGGTATGCATACCCTCCAGCAGCCCACGAAAATTTGCCGGGCCTATGGCAACCATAATGCTCAGACCTACCGCTGATGATAAGGAGTAACGACCACCCACCCAATCCCAGAATTCAAACGCATTATGAGCATCGATGCCGAATTTCACCACTTCGGGGATATTGGTTGATACAGCGACAAAATGTTTACGGACATCCTTCTCGCTTCCTTTTTCCAAAAACCAGGTTCTGGCGGTATGAGCATTGGTCATCGTTTCTATCGTCGTAAAGGTCTTGGAAGCGATGATAAACAGTGTGGTCTCCTGATCCAGTCCCTGCAGGGTCTGGGCGATGTGAGATCCATCGATGTTGGACACGAAATGCACTTTCCGGCCGGCTACGTGGTAAGGTCGCAAAGCCCCGGTCACCATGACCGGCCCAAGGTCAGACCCCCCGATGCCTATGTTTACAACGTCCGTGATCCTCTGACCGGAAAAACCCACCCAGTCATGCTCCAGACTGGAGACAAAATGCTCCATTTTGGAGAGGACGGCATGGACCGACGGAATAACATTCTCACCTTCGACCAACATCACTGCAGTTTGTGGTGCCCTGAGGGCCACATGGTAGACGGATCTGTCTTCGGTTTCATTGATCGGGGCCCCTCCAAACATCTTCCGGATGCCATCGCCCAGCCCGGTACCAACCGCCAGGTCCAGGAGACTCTTCATGACGTGGGGATCAATCAGATTTTTGGAATAATCGAGGTGGAGTTCTTCCAGATCAGCGGAAAAACGGTTTACCCGGTCCTCATCATCCTCAAAGAGATGTATCAGGGTAGACTGTTTCAACCGGTCGGCATGTTCTGCCAGTTCTTTCCAGGCAGGTTGCTGTCGTGGATTTACCCGTTGCAGATGTAAAAATTGACTCATAAGGTTTTGATTCCTGTTGTGGCAGTAAAAATAAGAGAACAATTACAACTTACCTTCGGGTGGAGCGACATTTAGCCTTATCTTACTGTTGTGACCCGGCAACACAACATCGGTAATCAAGGAGAGCGGTTGGCCGTCGAATACCTCGAGCACAAAGGCTACCGCATCCTCGCCCTTAACTGGCGTTATAAACGGGCTGAGGTAGACATCATCGCCCAGGTTGGGAAGATCATCGTATTTGTCGAGGTTAAGACCAGGTCCTGCGATCACTTCGGACCACCGGATCTGGCGGTCAATGAAAGAAAGGAAGCATTGATCACCAGCGCCGCCCATGCCTGGATCGGTCAGCAACAGCATGAAGGTGAAATCCGTTTTGATGTGATTTCCATTTTACTTCAGGATAACATGGTATTCCGGGTGCAACATATCGAAGATGCATTCTTTCCGGGTTTGTGATCTGCTGTCAGCCTGACGTTTCGATCGATCCCCACCGTCATAAAGGGTACTGATGGCTGTCATTTCAAATGCCTTTTTTCTGCTTTAACTTGAAGTGATTCATCAAAATAACCAGATCATGAAGTACCTCAACCTCTATGTACTAATCGTGTTTCTGCCTTTCTTTATTCCCAACACCGATGCTCAGGATGACTTTACCGTGCTGGGAAGATGGGCATACGGACAACAGAACCAGATTTACTTTGATGGAAATACCGGGTTTATCAGTTCAGGTGCCAGTCTTATCATTTCCAATTTTACCGATCCACTCCATCCCGTTGAATTATCCACGATCACGGTATCAACTTTTATCGACGACTTTATCCTCATTGATTCAGTAGTCTACCTCGCCGATCGCTCCACCCTCTGGATATATGATGTTCGTGATCCCACGTCGCCGGACCTCATTGCAACTAAATCTCTCGATCGTACTACGATCGGTTTTCATTACGATGGTTCTCTACTTTACCAGGTGTCAAGTCACTTGCTGACTGGCTTTGACCTCGATGATCAAACCAATCCACAACCGGTCTTCACCATTCCGCTAAGTGCTTATCAACTGGTAGATCTGGCTTTCAAAGGCAATCACATCTATGGATGCTCCCGCTCTGATGACAATTTACTTTACATTATCGATGTATCGGATATAAGTAATCCGGAGACTACCCAATTGGCATTATCGGATACTTACATCAATTCCGTCGAGCTTAGAGAACCTTATCTATATGTAGGAGGAAGGGACTCGTTATATATTCTGAACATCACGGTTCCTTCCATGCCGGTTGAGGAAAAAGTGCTTTTTACTGGTTGGATCTACGATATAGCGATTTTCGGAGATCAGGCATTCTTTTCACGGCAAGGTCATGGCGTCAATATTTATGACATTTCGGATCCGCTATTACCAGAATTTATTGCAGGAACCTCCAAATGGTCGGAAAAGGTGGGCATGATCCCATCGTACCAATTTCAGATATCGGGCGGATCGATTGCCATTGTCGATATTTCGGATATTACAAACCCCCGGCCGGTCTCCATGCTTAATTATGGAGGCTACCTGTACACCCTCGAAATCAATGATGGATATGGATTTCTTCCAACTTATGATAACGTACATATTCTTGATCTACGGGACCCGGAGTCGCCTTTTACATTGTCTTCCATTTTACAGAACAGTACCAACTTGCAAATCCAGAATCAGTATTGCTATCTGGCAAACCGGTGGGACGGCTGGAGTATTGCCGATGTCAGTGATCCATCCAATCCGGTCATAGTCAGTTCAACGAGCACCGTTGACCGGGTGGAAGATATCAGGGTAGAAGGTAATTACGTCTATTTGGCAGATTGGGGTGGTGGTATCCGGATCTATGACATTTCCGATCCTGCAAATCCCCTCGAGTTGGGCAACTATGTTTCAGATGGTGATTTCGAGGCTTTGGAAATAATCGGTTCAAATATTTATGCCTGGGAAAGAGATTTTGGCCTTAAGATCCTGGAAATTTCCGATAAGATGCATCCTGTACTGACCGACTCGATTACCTATTCCGGATCTTTCGAAGACATGGTGCTATATGACACCCTGCTCTATCTGGCTACCGGAGGGGGTAGGATTATCAATATTTCCGACCCTTCCCACCCGGTTGATCTCAACCTGGAACAAAATTGGTGGTCTGCGACCTCCCTGGAAATATCGAATGATACCCTGTATGTGACCCAGGATTACCAGGGACTTGAGGTCTATGCTCTGACTGATCCGCTGGCACCTGAATATATTACCAGTTTTACCCAACCCTATTCCTTCCAGGATGTCAAGGTTAGAGGGAATACCATTTACCTTCTGGACCGATTGGCCGGTTTGTATATTCTGCAATTTAACCGGGAAACCACCTCCATTCCGGAGAAAAGTGATTCAGGAGATAAACTGTTCACCATATATCCAAATCCGGCGACAGATGACCTGTGGGTAGAGTTTTTCAATGGTACTGCGTCACCGGCATATCTATCCATTTATGACAGCCAGGGCCGGATCCATTACCAACAAAAGATGTCGACAGGCGCCCATAGTACCTCCATTGATGTCGGAGGTTTGTTACCAGGCATTTATTTTGTGTCTCTTAAAAACCAGCATCAGACCGAAACCAGGAAACTCTTCCGTTTGAGGTAATGGAGCAATTTGTTATCGGGATCTCTTCAACTCAGCGATTTCCATCTTCAGCCTTTCGACTTCGACAATCAGGGCTTTGATGGCTGCCAGGGCTACACCATCGGCATCGACCGTAGCTATGCCTGTATCAGTATTTCCCAGACCAAAAGAAGCAGAGAAGTCTTGAGCCATCGGTCCGAGATGCCGGGCATCATCTCCCCGGTAGCGCCATTCGGAGATCTGTAGCTGACTAAGTTTCTCCAGGATCTGTTGATAGTTTACTTCTGATATACCTTCTTTCCGATTCCGGTCGGAAGAATGAACCATAACACCATCAGCATATACATCACCATTTCCCCAGATGGTAAAAATCTCAGTCGCATTGACACCCGGCTGGTCAAAAAAAGCATACCTCGCCTGGGGATTGCCGATATTAAACCGGAACTGGCCGGGTACCACCCCCATACCGTAGGTGGCTCCAACCGTCTCGTACAGGGCCAATTTGGTGTGGGCCAGATGATTACCCAGGGAAATAAGGCCGTCTTTCCGGATGGTTAATGCATTGCGCCGGTCCTGGTTACTGGTGCCAATACCCACCTCAAAAATCGGATCGGTTGAAATATATTCCGATCCATTCCCACCACCAACATTGTACCGGCCAATGGTGGTGCACAGCAATGATTCGCTCCTGCTCAGTCCGAAAGCCGAGGCCAGATCGGCATTGGTCGACGCACCGCCACCGGCAATGGCTGCATATCCGGCCGCAATGGAGTTGCCCAGCGCCGTCGATAAACCTCCAAAAGAAGTCGAGAAACCACTAGCCAGGCTGAGGTTACCTGGAGCACTGGAGTTATTAAGGGCCGTAGCAAAATTGCCCTGTGCCAGGGACTGCCCCATCGCAACAGCCCCAATACCACTGGCCATAGACCGTCCGACCGAGAAGGTAACCTCACCGATCGAATCATAGGGCAGGTAAAACATATCCCCGATAAAGGCAGATCCCTTCGATGGCAGCCACATCATCTTCTTTCCAAAACCCGCAGTGTCTTTCCCAAATAACACGATCAGATTGGAGTCAACCTGCAAACCAATCGGATTTTGGCTAAATATTACACACGAAGTAAATAGCTGGAGATAAATGGGTAGTTTCTTCATGATCAAAGTATTTGAAGATTAACACGATCGTTAAATTGAAGAAAATCCTGATGAAAAAGCCCCGGTTCCGCTCGCACTGGATTGACCAACGGCGGCTGAATGCAGACCAAAAGCACTGGAATTTCCCGCCGCAAAACTGCGATCTCCAATGGCTCCGGAAACACCAAGGGCTACTGAATTATCACCGCCAGCAATCGACTGACCCAAAGCTGCCGACATCACTCCGGAAGCCATCGATTTGCCAGCTGCGAAGGAAAGTTGTCCGATCGAATCATAAGGCCACACCATTTCACCCAGCAATACCGATCCTTTTGAGGGCAACCACATCCATTTTGTGCCACAACACATAGTGTCTTTGCCAAAAAGTACCACTTGTCCGGAGTCTACCTGCAGACCCACCGGTTTCTGGCCAGACATTACCAAAGGTATCATCAGCATGATAAAGACAAGAAGCTTTGTCATAATCCATGAAATTTAACACAGTGCAAATTTGCCATATGAAGACATAGCCGGCTTACACCAGAGTCCCGGATCCTGATATCAGGGTACCATTTTGGTACATCATTGAATCTGCAGTCTCTTTTCAGCATTGAAATCCCGTTGCATCCGTGACTGCCGTCGATCTTTTATCAGATAAAGTTCTCGCCCGATAAATTGAAAAATTGATGGTCAACAGGATTCTAACCATCCTGCGAATAGGGGCTCTGCGCATTTCATGACTGAAATTCTGCAATTGATCCCCAAAGTCATACCTGGCTGGACCCTTCTGATTCATCTTTGTAAGGACACCAGCATCCATCAAAACTGCTGTCAGTTTATTTTCCACGTTCGCTAAAAATGTCTTCTCTCATGAAACTGATACTGAAAATCATCTCCGGAATCCTGCTTTTAATCAGCTCTCTGATCCTGTACATTGAAGTCAGATGGGATCGGCCACAGGAGGCTCCTTACCCGGACATCCGGTCTGTCAATGATTCGGTCATGATTGCCAGGGGCAAACATTTAGCCTTTGGTCCGGCCCATTGTGCAACCTGTCACGTACCCAACGATAAAATGCGAGAAGTTGAAAACGGTCTGGAAATGCCCCTGATCGGGGGATGGACCATCGAAACCCCGGTTGGTATCTTTCGGGCTCCCAATATTACTCCGGACCCGGAAACGGGTATTGGCAAGCTTAGTGATGCCGAGATTGCCCGGATCTTACGGCATTCGGTCAGCAGCGACGGCCGGATATTACCTCCCTTTATGCCATTTCAGGAGATGAGTGATGAAGACCTGACGGCCGTCATTTCCTTCCTGAGAGCACAAAACCCCGAAAAACACCATGTAGAGCCTACCGAGTACAATCTGCTCGGAAAAGCTCTTTTCACTTTTGGCATTTTTAAAGCCAAAGGTCCAAAAAACACCCCTCCCAAGTCGGTTGAGAAGGCCCCAACCGTCGAATATGGTCGCTATCTGGCCAACAATATCGGAAACTGCAAAGCCTGCCACACCCCTTTTGACCTGATGACCGGAGAGTTTACCGCCCCAGACTTTTCCGGCGGACAACTTTTCGAACCCGATGATTTTTCAGAGGGATATGCTTTCGTCTCACCCAATCTCACCCCTGATCCGGAAAACGGGCACTTGGCCAGGTGGAGTGAGGAAAATTTTATTACCCGTTTTAAGGCCGGGCGTGTCTTAAAAGGTAGTCCCATGCCCTGGGGAGCCTTCTCAAAGATGGATACCATCGAGTTGAAGGCATTGTACCGCTACCTCAAATCCCTATCTCCGGTCGATTCTAAAGTCAATAAACTGGTATATGCTCCGGGAGACCCGCTTCCGGAAACAAAATAACGATGCCGGACGATGATCTTCAGCAGAAGACAAAGGGTATTCATGGAAGTCAGCGGGAGGGCTGTGTTTTCAACGTCAATCGCGATATTTCCGTATCCAACCACTTCAGTCGGTTGGTAAACCAGGTGCGGAGATAGTCCATCTCCTCCAGGTAAGTTTTTCCGATGTAGTAATTGGGCCAGACATATTCTCCCAATACCGGCCATCGCTGAAAATTGCGTTGCTGAGGTTCCTTGAGTAGCGTCGTCAGGGAATCAATGACACCAAATAACTTTTCATCAGACCAGACCGAAGCCCGGTGCTCCTGCCAGCGTTGGGCGATCCTTTGCCTGAATTTGGGTTCATTCCAAAGCCGTTCCCACCAAAAATGGATCAAATTGGGGTTATCTGAACATTTGCGGTTAAAGTCCTTTGCCCAGCCCCTCGACAATTCGCCATCGCAGTAACTACCCAGACCAAAAGCAATGTTAAAATCCCACACCGGGCCCATCGAGATTTTTCCACCATCACTATCTCTCTTTTTGTAGAAATAAGCACTCAGGCGGTAGCCGTCGGTATTCTTACACAGCTCTTGCACCAGCAAATAGTCGACCCAACTATCCAGGTCAATCCAGTCAAGGTACCTGCCGGCAAAATCACCGGCCTTCATCATGTCATCAAAATCCCGGATATACTGTTGAATATAAGCTGCCTGATCAGGATGGATATCATCCGCTTTGGGGTCCCGGTATTGAAACCAGGTTTGCTGTTGTGCACCTTCTACCGGCGGATAGGCAGATACCCAGTCACCTCCCACAGTACCCGGTGGTGGTCCAAACTTGTCTATCCGGAGCAGATATCCCCCGGTCAGTGCATCACCGGTAATTTCATCCGGTTTCAGCTTGTTGATATCCACCCGGTTCCTGTCACGTTTGATGCTTTCCAGAAAAAGATAGACCCCCTGATACCGATCATCTAACAGCACTTCTACAAAACGGGTTCGGGGCGACCAGGGCAGGACCAGACTGGCATAGTGATGTGCCAGTGCATCACGGATCAATGTCTTGTCATTAAGAGGTGATATCAGGTTCCAGTCACTTTCCGGGGGCATTCCGAGAAGTGAAACTTTGAGGTCCTTACCTGATGAATCGCGGGTTTCCAGGCTGTAAGCCTTCTTTGGATAAATCGCCTGAGAGGTGGATCCCCGAAGTTCAATGCCCACTTTGCCAAAATAGTGATCCGGTGGATCGTTCCGCTGATTTGTCCGACCAGGGCCGTTATCAATGATTCCCATGTCTACATTGATTTTAGGTTCATCGGAGATAGTCAGTCCATGGGTGTCAAACCATATGATGGGCAGATTGGACGTGGTCAAATCAACCTGAGCAGGTAGCCAGTAGGAATAGAATATGGTGAAAAAACTCCAAAGGAAAAAATGGCATCTCATAATGACAGTTGAGCAATAAATCCAAGGTACTTCTAAATCCTTGAAACCAGACAAATATGTAAATAAGCGATTGACAATTAAACGGGGTTTGTTGAGCTATCCGCTAACCAAATTTAATTACCGGATATTTAAAAATCACTCCGGTCCTCCATGACTTTTAATTTGAATAAACTTCCACTGCAACGGATGAGTTATACTTATCTCGCGACATCAAAGCTTTCACTGTCAAACTACAGAAAAGCATACCTGGCAAACAAGTAACCTTATTTTCATCCAGGAGTAGTCTCATCCCTGGGTTTTGGATTCTTTTCCATACCGGGAAGGTATCACTCCAAACAAATCCTTAAAACATTTAGTGAAATAGGGCAGATTTTCGAAACCGACCGCATAAGCTACCTGGGTCACTGTCTCCCCTTTCTGAACGAGAATCTGAGCCGCACGCTGCAAGCGAAAATTCCGCAGAAATTCACCCGGTGACTGATTGGTAATGGCCGTGAGTTTGCGGTGTAACTGGGTTTTACTCATGACAAGTACAACCTGCATTTGGGGTACACCGAAGGTCGGGTCTCCGTGATGACGTTCGAGGACTTCCAGCAATTTATCCAGGAATTGTTGATCGAGTGAACTAACTTGAACTTCTCTGGGGCCGATCAATAGTTGCCTGGAAAAAAGTCTTCTCAACCGTTTCCTTTCAGTAAGCAAGGCTTTGACGTTTGCCATCAGTTCAGCGGCATTAAAAGGTTTGGTAAGATAACTGTCGATACCGGCCGACAGCCCAACCAGTTTGTTCTCAAGCGTCGCTTTTGCCGTCAGCATAATGACCGGAATATGACTGGTTCGTTGATCGGTTTTTAATGTCCGGGAAAATTCATGACCATCCATCGATGGCATCATCGTGTCGGTGATCACCAGATCCGGAATCTCCTTGACCGCCAGGTTGAAACCCTCCCGGCCATTTTCAGCTTCCAGCACAGAAAATTCGGCTTCCAGCACAGTCCGGATGTATCGTCGCATTTCCGGGTGGTCTTCGACGATCAGAATTATTTCCGCACCGTCTTTTTGATTGGCAGTAGTGAGACCGTTTCCGGTATTCGATTCGAGATGGTGCGCATTTGCCGGATTGATGTCCTGGAAGAGATCATTCATACTCCCGTCAATGATTTCTTCGAGGGGAATCCAGAAGGAAAAGGTCGAGCCCTTATTGAGTGTGCTTTTTACCGTAATTTGGCCGTTCATGAGGTCGATGAGTTCGCGGCACAAAGCCAGACCGATGCCGCTACCACTCCGGGTAGTTGTACCGGCAGGGTCGACCTGATAAAAGCGGTCAAAGACCCGATTCAGATTTTCCGGAGCAATTCCGGGACCATTATCACGAACGGTCACCTGCACCCGATGGTCCGCATGATCAACAATCATGGCTATTTTGCCGCCGGACGGAGTAAACTTAAAAGCATTGTTTAATAAATTATAGATGACCGACTCCAGTTTATCCCGGTCAAAGGTTGACCAGAGCTGGTAGGAGGGAATCCGGATCTGATAATCGATTTTCATTTGGGCGGCCATCGAACTGAATGAAGAAGCCTGCACCCGGAAAAAACGAAAAATATCGCCTTCGGTAAAATCCAGTTCAAGACTCCGGGCATCCAGTTTGGCCAGATCGAGTAGTTGATTGACCAGGCGCAACAGGCGGTCGGCATTGCGTTTGATCATCGCTGCCTCATCGGATGAAAGTCCCTTTTTCCCGTCACTTACGATCTGATCAACCGGACCTTTAATTAAGGTAAGGGGAGTACGGAACTCGTGGGATATGTTGGCAAACAAATTGGTTTTGAGCTGATCCAGGTCCAGCAGTCTTTGAGCCTGATCGACGAGGGTGGTCTTTTGTTCTTCCAGTTGTTTATTGCGGATCTCTACTTCCTCGGTACGTTGACGCACCAGCAACTCCAGCTTTCGCTTCTCCCTTCTCAATGCGGCCGACCGCCAATGGACCAGGCCACCCACCAGGGTGGTTCCGCAAAAGGTATAGAGCAAATATGCCCACCATTGCCTGTACCAGGGTGCCAAAATATCAAAACTATAATGCGATTCCCGGCTGATCCGGTTTTCACTGTTGGATGCCCGTACGCGAAAGATATAACTGCCCGGAGCCAGTCCGAAGTATTGCCTTTGAGTGTCCCTGGTCCAGGGTGACCAGTCAGTATCATAACCCTCCAGCATCGATTGAAAGGAAAGACTTTCCGGTAAGACAAATTCGGTGGCGCCATAATGGAATCGGATGGCATTCTGCTGATACCGTAGCGAGGGGACCAGTCGGTTGTTATGCCCGTACGCCAATATGGAATCGGTCTGGAAAACTACCTGACGGATCAGTGCCTGATAATCTGTGACAAACCGGTTGCTGGTGATTTCATGGTGAACGATACTGCCAAAGCCACCATGCCATATAGTATCACCTTCCACAAAAAAGGTACTACCGGCATCATTAAGGATTCGCCCGAAATCAACGTCAGCATGATGGTATCTGCCATCAGCGTCTTTAATACTTACTCCTAATGACTCCCGGTTGGTGCCATAATCCTGCACATACCAGCAATGATTGCGATTATCCATTGCCCAGATTACAATATCCTTGGATGATGTATCGAGCACCCGGTATAGTTGAGTATCGATCTCAAAACGATGACGTTTATCATCCCATCGATAATTTGCCGAAAAACTCCGCGGAACAAAATAAATCAATGAATCAATCTTGTAAAGTTTGCCCCTTTCCGGTGGCAATCCCTGACTGGTGTCGTATCGGATGAGCCGGACATCATTCCAGTCAAAGATCCCGGTGTCACTTGAAGAGGTCACACTCCATAATTCGGCCCAGTCGGTATCCAACCAGATTGTTTTCGCATTTTGTTCTACGACTTTACTAACTCTCCGGTTAAATCCAGGTAACACCTGCTCTTCCCGCCACGATCCGTTATCATAGACCAGTGTGGTCAGACCATTCTCCAAAAAAACATAAAGGCGCCGCGGGTCAATACCTGATAATTGCATGCCAGGAGTCTTACCCGCTTTGATGGTTACCGATTCATACGGTCTCCATTCATGAATACCGTACTCATTGGCCACGAGCAACTGATTGTTGAATACTTCGAGGCCCCAGACTTTGTGGGAAAACTCCGGCACACTTCCAAAAGCTTCCTGTCTGGATGGAAGCTTTTGATACTGCAACAGGCCCTCGTTAGTAGCGGCATACAACCGATTGTGAACCCGGGCAAACGCGGTGACCTTAGCTTTCTTCTGCTTCAATCTGAAAATCGTAAAAGGAGAGGGGTACTCCATCAAAGCGATCCCGGCATCCAATGCGAGCCAGAGATTCTGATGACGGTCGATTAGAAAATTACGAATACTCAGATTTGGCAGTAGTCCGCTATCACTGATCTGCAGGCTGATCCTGCCCTGGTGGTCGATACCCATGAGGCCACCACTGACCGTTCCGAAAAGGAATTCCCCTTCTATGGTTCTGACCGCACAATAGATCCGGTGCTTGCGAAAATAGGGAGTAGCTTCTGATTCGAATTCCGTAAAACGGTGGCCATCATACAAATAAAGGGATGCACTGTTCACGGCAACCAATAACCGGCCATGGTCATAAGGCATGATGCTGTGGACAAACTCATCTTTAAATCGATCAGTATCAGGCAGGAGCTTCCATTGATCATCTACCAGTTCCGCAATACCCCGGCCCTGCCATTTCAGGAAAAGACGGTCATTAACCTGAATCAGCTTACCCAACTGCTTCTCTCCCATGTACCAGGTTTGTATCGGTTGACCAGGTCGATACCGGTATATGGCCTCTCCCGTCCGGAAATATACCCCGTCTGCAGACGTCACTGTTTCATACACTCTGGAAAGCTTTTCCGATTCCGGGCCCAGTAAATCGGACAGTGCTTCATAGACTGCCATACCATCTGGCCGGTAGACAATCCTGCCAAAAGTTCCCCACCCACCTACGTAGACTACCTGACCGGCATCAATACCCACTGAGGCCGCCATGCTTTGGCCGGGAAGTTCAATGAGTTGCCAGTCTGATCCATTGAATAATAGTAATCCATTGCCGTTGGCGAAGTATAAAACACCCATACTGTCCTGCACGATACCCCAGTTCTGGGTATGTGCCTGATAGTCTGTTGCGCCGTAGTATTTGATGTACGGATAACCAACGACCGGATCAGGCAATATACCAGCGTACCCAAGCAGCGGTTTTTCAGCAGGGTTACCAAAGACCAGACATAGAAGCAGGAAGCACCGACTGAAATTCATATACTCAATCCAAAAGGGAAAAACCCTTTCTGAAAGATAGCAAATAGGCAGTATAGATCTTTCGATATTTCTACCTTCCTGAAATGCTCCGTTCAACAATCGTCCATTCCGGATTCCATCTTATTGGGATTAGTCCTGAGAGGTTCATACGAAAGTCCAGGCCAATCATGCAAGTAATATTGATTGACGTGAATTTAATGACAAATGTTTCTATGTATTTCGGAAGCCCTATGTATGGTTAAGGAACAGTGCATTGAGAGAATTGTCACCGTCAAAAGATTGCAGAAATCCAATCATTCTGAAATATGTTTTAAAGACACAAACCCGGTTCTGTGGTGAAACTTAAACTGGTAGAATCTACAAATCCACTGATTCAGCCACTGACAATAAGTTAATCCGGATCAACGATATTTGATAATTGTTCATCGACTGAGTTCTGTCTTCAGGTCCGATTTATCTACGCGTAAAATGCCCCGGAATAAGATCGTTGTATTCGGCAACGATCAGCATTTCAACGGGACAGCTTGATTCCGCAATAGGTACATCCTCTGACCGTGCGGTAACAGCAACAGCCACAAGCTTTACAACGACAGTTAGGCCCTTTGCGATAAAATACCTGAGGAGCCATACTGGTACCACTATTATCTTTTCCATTATTTTCCACAATCACCAGGGTATAGCGGGAATCAGCAATACTGAATTTAAACTTGCCATTGGTCAGTAGATCAGCCGTAGAGGAGGATAGATACTGAAGGGTACCAGTCACAATGGAAAATTTGGAAGGGTCCTTGTATATCCTCTCAATTATTCTAGTCGAATCAACCCCGGTTTTAGCCTTGGATAAGGCCGAAAAATCAACCAGAGCAACATCTACCTTGACACTTTTAGCCTTAACCGGATCCAGCACCGCTTCACCGAGATCGATCCGGTAACCGGTCTTGGTGAAAGTCAATGGAGCAACAAATGCGGATCGTTGAGCAAGAGTCGTAGATGAAACCAAACAACCAATCAGGCACAGACATATTAAATTCTTCATAGCAAATAAATTATATTAAGAAATAATCAACAATTCAGAAATCAAATAAGAAACCCAGTCTACAGACTCATCCAACCTTCGTTATATTTAGTGTTTTAAGATGCCAGGATTCTTTAATTCCGGATTAGCAGGAGGATGATTTTCCACGTGATGCCCTCCAAAAAAATATTTAAAGCACCTGATTCAAAAATATCGTCTGCTGACTGCCGAAACAATACCGGATTCAGGTGAATTTTTACCTCGAAAAAATACCGGAAATCAGGTATCTCACCCTAACCGCCTATTTGTTAAATTCAGGTACAACTTGTAACTTACTATCATGAGTATTCACAGGTGTAGATTTGTTCTTCTCCTGGTCATCTGCCAATGTACTGACATCAGCAGTCAACTGGCTACGTCTCAGATTGACAGTCTTGTAAACCAACTTGGCCTGGCTAAGGAAGACAGCAATAAAGTAAACCTGCTGATGCAAATAGGTAATGAAATTGGCTACACCGATCTGAATGCCGCACTTAATTATGCCCTGCAAGGATATGAACTAAGCGAGCAGATTGATTTTCTTCCGGGTATGGGTCGTCTGTCATACCTGGCAGGTATATCGTACATGGACCTGGGTGACTTCGTTATGGCAGACTCCTTCCTTGACATCTCGCAGGATATCTTTGAACAATTAAGGGATAGTCGAAATCTGGGAAAAATCTCCAATGCACTGGGCAACCGGAATTATTTAGCTGGAAATTATGTGCTGGCTGCCAATAATTATTCTGATGCGGCCAGCATATTTGATGAGCTCAATGATACTACCTCTTCAATCCTTGTTTATCAAAATTTAGTTGCCGTGTTAGGCCAGATCAAACAGCATGAGAAAGCGGCAGCACTTGGCAGGAATATTCTGGTCCGGATTAAGAACAGCAACGATACCTTGCAACTGGGATATACCTTGCAAGGGCTCACAAACGACCTGATCTATGCCAATAAAACTGACGAAGCGTCCCTTTATATCCCACAACTCCAGGTTATCGGTCAAAAAACACAGGATCAGAATTTATCGGCAGAAATATTCAGTACTCTGGGGACTTACTACTATCATCTCAAAGATTATCAGGAGGCAATCAAATACTTTGAGACGGCCAAAAACAAAGCAGAAAAACTGGATCACAAATTCCAGGTTGCCAATCATCTGAATTCGCTGGGTAATTGTTACCTGGAGACCGGTAATCTTCAACTGGCAAAAGACTATTTTTTTCAGAGCGACAGCCTTGCAGTGAAACATAATATTAAAAGCATTGAAGCAAAAATTTCGTTGTCACTAAGCAAATTATATCAGGTCCAAAACCAATACCAGAATGCCTATATTGCCCTGCAACGTTATACTACGCTCATAGACAGTCTGCTGAGCAGCGAGGTAAGAAATCAGACGATGCAACTGCAAACCCAATTTGAAACAAATAAGAAAGACAGAGAGATCAGTCATCTGCAACAGATGCAAATGGAAAAGGATTTTGCGATCGGGCGTCGAAACACGTATCTGTCTTTTGGTGGAGGAATTATTCTACTGCTTTGCGGCAGTATTTATTTATTGATTGGCATACACCGGAACCGCCAGGATCTAAACAAACAACAAACCATCCTCCTGGAAGAAAAAGTAAAAACCATCGAAAAAGAACAACAGATCACCTCGCTTCAGTCAATGATCAACGGTCAGGAGTCGGAACGAACACGCATAGCCAGGGACCTACACGATGGCTTGGGCGGGCTTCTATCTACGGTAAAAATGCACTATACAACCCTGACGCAAAATACACCTTCGATCCTGCAAAACAAGCTTTATCAAAAAACATTGGACCTGATCAACAATGCAGCCGATGAATTAAGAAAAGTAGCTCACAACATGATGCCCGAAGTACTCATGAAACTGGGATTGGCAGAGGCCATCAGAGAATTCTGTAATAACATCACTGCTGGAAAATCATTACTGATCACTTTCCAGGCTTTCGGTATGGAAAAACGTTTATGTTCCTCAACCGAAATTATGATTTACCGTATTGTTCAGGAACTGGTTCAAAACATCATCAAACATGCCCGGGCATCAGAAGCGATCATTCAAATTAACCGGGATCATAACCGGTTAAGTCTCATTATAGAAGACAATGGCTGTGGATTTAACCTGAAGGAAGCAGGGGCAAAAAACGGGATGGGACTTGAGACGGTAAAAAGCCGGGTAGCGTATTTAAACGGGCACATCACCGTGGATTCAAGGAAAGATATCGGAACTACAATCATGATCGACTTCTTCATCAAGGATGAGACCTGATATTCCCTGAAAATCACTATATTTAGATTTAGTGTATAGGCAGTATTTATGCTCAACGTATTGATCATTGATGACCATCCATTGGTAATTGATGGCATAAGGACCATGTTGACTGACATTGACTATCTTACTGTCTCAGGTTCAGCGAGAACAGCTTCCCAGGCCCTCGACTTTCTGGAAAAATATTCCAGGACAGACATCATTCTCCTCGATATCAACTTGCCCGACATGGATGGCCTGCAACTCTGTAGCGTTATCCGGCAAAAAAATAAAACCGTTAAAATCATCGGTTTAAGCTACATCAACGAAGCGGGTATCACAACTCGATTTTTGAAAAACGGTGCCGACGGATTTCTCTTAAAAAATATGGAGCGTCAGGAACTCATTGAGGCTATCGAGCGGGTAATGGCTGGTTCCACCTACCTTAGCCCGGCCGCAAGTGAAAACATTATAGAGCAGATTACAAAGCCGAATCCGGCAATCGGAAATACTCCGGTACTTACCAGAAGAGAAAAGGAAATACTACAGTTACTCTATGAAGGCATGAAGAGCAGTGAGATTGCCCAGCGGCTTTTCCTCAGCAATCATACCGTAGATACCCATCGAAAAAATATGCTGCAAAAATTCAATGTGCACAACACTCAATCCTTATTAAAGAGGGTGAAAGAGCTGGGCATTTTCCATGAAATTTAAAACCGGGATGCAGACTGGATAAATTCCAGTTTCCTGTTTATGCTTTGAATTCCTGACTGATCATTTGGGACATTCACCAGAGTGTTATGCCACAAATTGTCTCAAATAATTATACGACTGTACCAATGATCGTTTCCGGTCGGCGAGGGTGCCTTCATAAGCCCGGTCTTCCACTTCGACGCAAACCGCTCCCTGATAACCGGCATCGGTCAGGTGCGAGAAAAATTTACCCCAGTCTACATCACCCATTCCCGGCAACTTAGGTGTGTGATACTGATTGGGGTGCGCCATAATACCGACCTCATCCAGGCGATCCCGGTCCAGCCGGGCATCTTTGGCATGGATGTGAAAAAGCTTATCCCGAAAATCGCGTATGGGTTTCAGATAATCCATTTGCTGCCAGATCAGGTGACTGGGATCATAATTCAGGCCGAAGAATTCACTGGGGATTTCCTCATACATTTTCCGCCAGATCTCGGGAGTGGTAGCCAGATTCTTACCACCCGGCCATTCATCGGCGGTAAACAGCATGGGGCAATTTTCAATGCCAACTTTGATTTGATGTTTTTCTGCCAGCGCGATCAGAGGTTTCCAGGTTTTCTTGAAAGCAGGCCAGTTATCGACAACACTCTTTTGCCAGTCCCGTCCGATGAAAGTATTAACATGCTGAAGACCCAGCTGCGCAGCGGCTTTGATCACCTTTTTCAGATGACTTGCTGCCGTTTTCGCTTCTTCCGGAACGGGAGAAAGAGGGTTTGGGTAATAACCCAGGCCACTGATCCGGACTCCGGTTTCATCCATCAACGCATGAATGCCCCGGATCAGGGTCCTGTTCAGCTGGTCTACATTGATGTGCGTCACGCCGGCATAGCGACGGGTAGCTTTGCCTTCCGGCCAACACATGATCTCCACACAATCGTAACCGATTTCCCGGGCAAGAATCAGGACTTCTTTCAGGTCCAACTCCGGTAAAATCGCACTGACAAATCCCAGTTGCATCATTTTTGGTTTTTAATCTTCAAATGCTCCACTTGCTGAATTTTAAAGCGAGTGGGCTGATTGTTGATTTTCCCTGTTAAAATAAGGTTTATTGCTATACAACAGAATCCATTTTATTTGCTGCCAACCAGACGCACTCCGATACACTCAGAAGTGTGATTGGTCAACCTAAGGCTTCGGCAGGCTCAGCCTGACAGTCGAACGTCACTCTGTGGGTTCGGCAAGGGCACCCTGAGGCTTCGGCAGGCTCAGCCTGACTGTCAAAGGTCCCCCTGAGCCTGTCGAAAGGTCAGCTTGTCGAAGGGTAAACAGGCAAAGGTCACTTCTGATACTGGATTTTCCCTCCCACTATCGTATAAAGCACTTCTGTTTTAAGAATATCCTCGTCCGGACAGGTCAGCAAATTCTCAGATAAAATCGCAATATCAGCCAATTTTCCTACTTCCAGCGACCCTTTTAGATGGTCCTCAAAAGCGGCAAAAGCTGCATCGATGGTATACGAACGTAGCGCTTCATAACGAGTCATAGCCTGTTCGGGAAAAAACTCCATTCCATTGTCGATCCTTTTGCGGGTCACACTGGCATAAAATGATTCAATCGGATTGACGTCCTCCACGGGTGCATCGGTACCATTAGCGATGACTGCCCCTGCATCAAGCAGTGAACGCCAGGGATAGGCTCCTTCCCGTGCCCGCTGATAGCCCAGGCGTTTCTCAACAAAGGGAGCGTCAGAAGTGCAGTGGATTCCCTGCATAGCCGCAATGACGCCCATCTCCGCAAAGCGCGGTATATCGCTGACCGCCAGATGCTGGGCATGTTCGATCCGCCACCGGAGTTCCTGACCTTCACTCACCGCTTTTTCGTAGTGTTTCCGGAAAATATTGAGCACCTCCTGATTGGCCCGGTCGCCGATCGCATGCACACAAAGCTGCAATCCATGCTGGTAGGCGAGGTCGGCTACAGCGGCAACTTCGGCAACCGGAGTGGTGTTCTGACCGGTAAAATCCGGTTTATCCTCATAGGGTTCCAACAGCCATGCCCCAAAAGAACCCAGGGCCCCATCCAGATCTGCCTTGATCGCCCGCACTGTAAGGAAATGATCTCCCAAACCGATCCAGGGAAATCCCGCCAGTCTGTCCTTCAGATCACGGCTGCTGTGACGGATCATCACCCATAGACGAATATCCAGCTCACCTGACTCTGCCAGCCTTTTATAACGGTCGATCCATTCGAAGCTGGATCCGGCATCCTGAAAAGAAGTGATACCATTTTTCAGGCACTCGGTCTCTGCCAGATCAATGCCTTCATACCATTGACGTAATTTATCTTCCTCCGAAAGAGTTTCCAGATACTCCTGATAAGCCCGGCGAAGAAGACCCTGGGCGTTTTCTTCAAACATACCAATGGCATTACCCTGGTTGTCACGCACAATCTCACCCCCGGCAGGGTCCGAAGTCTCCCTACTGATCCCGGCCGACTTCATCGCGGCTTCATTGGCAAAGGCTCCATGCCCACTGGCATGAAACAGAAGCACCGGATTATCGGGAGAAATATCGCTGAGAGAATGATGATAGGGATATCCATGCACCTGTTCTTCCGGTACCCGCACCCACTTTTCCTGATGCCAGCCCCGACCTACGATCCATTCACCCGGCGCGCTTTGTTTAACCTTTTCGCCTACCATGTCAACAATTTCATCCCAGGAGCGGGAACGGAGGAAGTTCAGGTTTTGCAGGCTGCTGCCCAGACCGGAGAAATGACCATGCGACTCAATAAACCCCGGCATCACAAAATGACCTCCTGCATCGATGATTTTCGTGCTGTCACCCAGGAAAGGCATGACTTTTAACTGCTCACCGACGGCCAGTATCCTGCCATCCTTCACCGCAACAGCCTCCCCATCGGGCATAGCCTCATCCATTGTTACCACGACTCCGTTGATAATAATCAGATCTGCCTTTTCAGAAGGAGCCGGCCTACAGGCCAGAATAATCAGCAAGAAAAACAAAAAAAGATTACGGGGCATCCTCACCTAATTAACTTCCTGAAAGCGCGGCCTAAATGATCCAGGATCCGCGAGTGCAATGTCTTTGTCGAATTGGGGCGGGACGGAGTCCTCAAAAAGAAGACAACCACGAGAAATATAAGGATATATTTCAGCATAGGTCAAACTGTGTTGCGGGCTAACCCGCCGGTTAATCGAATATCGGTCAAACTGGGAAGCATGGTCAAAGCCAGCGGCCGCCATCAGCTCGCTCAGGCTTTTAATGGTCTCTCTATGATAGTTGGCTACCCTTACCTTCTTATCTTCGACTACCAACCCAGCCTGGAGTTCCGGGTCCTGGGTAGTAATGCCGGTGGGACAGGTGTTTCGGTTACACTCCAGGGCCTGGACACAGCCTAGCGCCAACATCATCGCCCGGGCACTCTGGCATGCGTCGGCACCCAATGCCAAAGCTCTGACCATATCAAATCCGGTCAAAATTTTACCGGAAGCAAAGATCCTGACTTTCTCACGGATATCAAAGCCGACCAGTGCATCGTGCACAAACGCCAGGCTGTCCCGGTAAGGCATGCCCACCGAATTGCTGAATTCGAGCGGAGCGGCGCCGGTGCCTCCTTCACCTCCGTCGACCGTAATAAAGTCGGGGAAGATTCCGGTCATCAGCATGGCCTTGCAAATAGCCAGGAATTCACTGCGCCAGCCGATGCAAAGCTTAAAACCGACAGGTCTGCCATCCGACCATTCCCGCAGGTTCTGAATAAACTCCAAAAGACCCAACGGACTGTCAAAAGCCGTATGATGCGAAGGAGAAACTACCTCCGTTCCCGGTCTTACATCGCGAATCGCAGCAATTTCCGGAGTGTTCTTGCCGGCTGGGAGAATACCTCCATGACCGGGTTTGGCGCCCTGTGATAGTTTGATTTCGACCATTTTGACTTCCGGGTTTTCCATTCGCATCCGGAATTTGTATTCCGAAAAATTGCCGGCTTCATCCCGGCAACCAAAGTAGCCGGTACCAAATTGAAAGATCAGGTCACCTCCCATCTTCAAATGATACGGACTCAAGCCTCCCTCTCCGGTATTGTGGGCAAAACCACCCAACTTTGCTCCTCCGTTAAGGGCAAGGATGGCGTTTTTACTCAGGGAGCCAAAACTCATGGCTGAGACATTGAGCAGGCTGCTGCTATAGGGTTGACGGCAGAAGATGCTCCCAACGACAAGCCGGGGATCAAAATTCTCCAAGTGTGTAGTCCGGGCAGCGATACTGTGATTGAGCCATTCATAACCGACCTGATAGACGTCCATCTGGGTGCCAAGTGGTGTGGTATCCAGCTCGCGTTTAGCCCGCTGATAGACAATGCTGCGGTTGATCCGGTTGATGGGAGCCCCGCTGGTATCAGATTCAATGAAATACTGGTACATCTTGGGGCGTAATTCTTCCATGATGTAACGCCCGCGACCGATCAACGGAAAATTGCGCATGATCGCATGCCGGGTCTGGAACATATCGTAACACCCCAGGATGATCAGTGGAAGCAGCAGCACGAAAGCCCATGCCATCGGTGGCCAGACAAACAAAGCAATACTCCCTGTCAGAGTAACCGATAAAATGGCAAAGGCGATGAATTCATTGCGCATAGGACCGTCCAAATTAATAAAATTGTACCGGAGCCGGGATAAATAACCAATCTGTCGCTCACGGAAGAAGACCAGGCCTGCCAGTCAATGGGGACAGAGGAAGATCGTCAATAGGTCAGCTTCCGCTAAAAATCTTATTTTTACCAGAATCACAAAAACCGCCATTATGGCCACCACAAGAATTACAGTACTAAGCAACGGATCGCTCAAAGTAGAAGGCGATTTTGAAATAGTCGACAAGGAGGGCAATATTTACAATTTGCAAGGCCGGCAGGTGGTATCGCTGTGTCGTTGTGGCCGGAGTCAAAACAAACCTTTTTGCGATGCCAGCCATAAAGGCCACTTTGAACACGAAGCACGGGCTTTTGACCTGCCACCACGTAAGGTGTGAAGTACAGTAGTAGTTGAAACCGGAAAGAACAGCAGATAAAAGACGCTCAAAAAGACTTGTTACCCGGGCGAATAAATTCGCCCCCCCCGGTAGAGCTGGTATTACTACAGACTTCCTCTTACCTTTTGCACTCCCGCTCTGGCGGTAAACAGCAGTGCGAGAAAGAGGGATAACCGGCCAACCACATCACCCCAGCGGGCATAGAAGGTTAAACCAGTATTCTTCCGGGCCTTTACATTGATTGCTCCAGGTACCCCATATTCGGTCTCCTGACTCATGTCGCCTCGCTGATTGATGATGCAGCAGGTACCCATGTTGGCCGATCGGATGACAGAGCGGCGGCATTCAATCGCCCGCAACCGGGCATAATCGGCATGCTGCCGGTGCCCGGCAGTGTTATCCCACCAACCATCGTTGGTCATCACAAAAATGACCTCGGCTCCTTTCTGGACAAAACGGGTCATAAATTCACCAAAGATGGATTCGTAACAAATCGCCGGAGCGACGATGGCTTTATCGGAAGAAAAGAGATTAAATTTTGACCGGATCCGGTACCCGTAATTGGTACCACCCAATTGGTCGACGATTGGCTGAAGGAAAAAAAGAATACGTTTAAACGGGAAAAATTCAGCCCCTGGCACATAAAGGGCCTTGTAATACTCCTGAATACTCCCTCCAGGATCGATCTGGACCGCACAGTTGTACTGCTCGGCATATTCGGTGATACCGTCCGAACGATGAAGGGGGATGGTGGTGGGTAATTCATGCTCATCCTGATTTTCCAGGTACCGGAAGGCAGCCAGTCCGGTGACCATCAGGAGATTATTGTGCTCGGCAAATGTGCCCAGCTGCTGGATGGCTGGGGAAAGCCAGGGCACATCCAGATTGACCCGCGAAAAACTGGTCTCCGGCAATACGACAAAATCCGTCTGGCTGGTCATCTTTTCCCCGGCGAGAGACAGACAACGATCGACCATCACCTCCTGAGGGAAAGTGAACTTTTCATAGTGTGGTTCGAAATTGGGCTGAACGGACACCACCTCGATGACAGGTCCCTGATCTTCATATTGCCAGTAAACTACGGAAGAAAAGATCAAAGGAACCAGGACCCACACTGCAACAGGTAGATAAGGTCTCCATATCCTGACAGAGTTGTTGTAGTGTAAAACCTCAAAGATCAGGTAGTTGGTCACCAGGATCCACAGAGACCCACCCAGGGTTCCGGTAAAACTGTACCATTGGATACCAAAAGGCATCTTCGCCAGACCATTTCCCAGGGTAAGCCATGGCCAATAAAGCTCCCACCGCATGTGTAAAAATTCAAAGGTCAGCCAGGTCACGGCAAATGCGACCAAACCTGCCTTTCTTCCCAACACCCGGACAATGAATAACCAGGTCAGCATAGGGAGCGTCATTAGAAAGGCGTTGACTGTATTGGCAAAGATACCTGCAAGGTAAGCGGTGTTGGCTACCCAATAAGTCGTGAGAATATTCCAGAGCAGAAAGGTATAATACAGGAGGAAAAAGACCTTTCGCCAGGAGATTCTTTCCTTTTCCAGCCAGGGTTTTAATACCGAAAGTAAGGGTACAAAAGCAATGAATAATAGAAAGGGAAAGGGAAACGGAGGGAAAGCCAGACTCAGTAAAACCGCGGTCAGCGAAGCCAGGCCAAAGGAATATAAGAAAACCGGAGTTCCTACCGATTTGCGTTTGACCGCCAGGACCACCAGTAACCAGAACGAGGCAAATTGAAAAAGGGGTAAATGTCCCCATAATTCCTGCCTGGAATGACGGTCAAGCAGGGAATAACTGGCATAAATAAAGACAAGGCTTAATAAGCCTGCGATGATCCTGGACCACCGGGTACTCATCGGACCACATCACCTTTTGACCAGCCCTCCGGAGGACTGACAAATCCCAGTTTGCCTTCCTTATCTTCAGCCAGCAAGACCATTCCCTGGGATAGCACCCCTTTGATCTTCCGTGGCTCGAGATTGGCCACCAGCACGATATCCTTGCCAATGACCGATTCGGGATCATAAGAACCGGCAATGCCTGATACGACTGTACGCTTTTCAAAACCCAGATCGACCGTCAACTTGAGTAGCTTATCGGCTTTGGCTACCTTTTCAGCTGCGGTGATGGTACCGGTACGCAAATCGAGCTTGGCAAAATCTTCCATGGAAGCGGCGGTCTTGACATGGTTGGTTTCCGGCTTGGATTCAACCGCCTGGGCACCATGAAGGGCATCAATCTGCACCTGGATGTCTTCATCCGAGATCTTGGTGAAGAGATGTTTTGCCTTTTTGATCTTATGTCCAGCCTGAATTAAATGTTTTCCTTCGGAAAGGGCATCCATCAGATCGACAAATTCACCCTTTTCCTTGATCGGAGGAAGGGCCAGCACATCACGGATCCGGTCACTGGTGAATGGCATAAACGGCCGGCAGGCTACCCCCAAAGCCGTTACATACTGCAGACCGAGATTGATAACCACCTTGACCAGGTCGGGATCGGTTTTTTCGTGTTTCCAGGGTTCATTAAACTGTAACATCTGATTGCCGGTCGTGGATATCTCCATCAGCATCTTGAGGGCGCTTCTGAAATCATACGCCTTGATGTGCGAACGGTATTCATGCAGCCGGTCGAAGAGATCCAGCAATTCGGAATCATGCCAGGTCGGTAATCCCGATTCCTGCGGGGCATTGATCGAGATACTCTCATCAAATACCGGCACCACTCCGTTATAATATTTATTGGTCAAGACCAGAACCCGGTGAATGAAATTGCCAAGATTGTTGACCAGTTCATTATTGACTGCCTCCTGAAAACCCTTCCAGGTAAAGTCGCTGTCTTTCAGCTCCGGCATAATCTTGAATCCATAGTATCGCAGTTCATCCTGCTTTCCGGGAAAATTCAACAAATACTCATGAATCCAGACGGCCCAGCCTTTGGAGGTGCTCACTTTCTGACCTTCCAGATTGACAAACTGGTTGGCAGGGACATTATCCGGTAAGACAAAACCGCCGTATGATTTCAGGATCACCGGAAAGATCAGACAATGGAAGACAATATTGTCTTTGCCTATGAAATGGATCAGAGCCGTTTCCGGATCTTTCCAATAGAGTTCCCAGTTTTTCTTATTCTGTTTAGCCCACTCCCGGGTAGCCGATATATATCCAATAGGGGCATCCATCCATACGTAGAGCTTCTTTCCTTCCGATCCTTCGATCTCCTGAGGCACATCCACCCCCCAGTCCAGATCGCGGGTGATCGCCCGGGGTTGGAGACCGGCATCGAGCCATGACTTGCACTGACCGACCACATGTTTCTTCCACTCGTCAGGGTAGTGATGTTCTTTGCCATCCAGTATGCCATGAGTAATATAACTACGAAGCCAGTGCTCGTGCTTTTCCAGCGGAAGATACCAGTGCTTGGTGGTTTTCAGGATGGGAGTAGCGCCACTGATCGTCGATTTGGGATTGATCAATTCAGTCGGACTGAGTGTTGACCCACATTTCTCACATTGATCACCATAGGCTTCAGGATGCTGGCAACGCGGGCAGGTACCGACAATAAAACGGTCGGCTAAGAACTGCCCTGCTTCTTCATCATAATATTGCTCGGTCTCCTGCTCGACAAAGGTCCCATTGCTATACAGGGTTCGGAAAAAATCCTGGGATGTCTCGTGGTGAATACTGGCAGTGGTCCGGTGATAGATGTCAAAAGAGATACCGATCTCTTCAAAAGATCGCTTGATCATGGCATGATACTTATCCACAATCTCCTGAGGAGTAACTCCTTCCTTGAGTGCTTTGATCTTGATGGCAGCACCATGTTCATCCGACCCTCCGATGTAGGCTACATCCTTTCCGGAAAGTCGCAGGAAACGTACAAAAGCATCAGCAGGAAGATAAGCACCAGCCAGATGTCCGATATGCAGGGGGCCATTGGCATACGGCAATGCAGAGGTAACCAGATATCTGCTTGGTGGATTAATCATACGACACTAAACACACACAAATTGAGGCGAAGATAAACTCTAATTGCTAAAGAATAGTCAAAACTTATCCACAGCATCCAGGGATATTCCTTCCTGGAAATACCAGCATTTCCGAGTGTGTTCGTCGCAATTTTCAGCTTCCGGAGAAATGCTTATCTCATCCAGAAACGGGTGCTGTCTGATCCGGTAAAGCGTTCACTAGCTTCCGAAATCATCAAATGCAATATTCTCCTCAGGTACGCCCAGATCATCAAACATTTTTAAACACGCCTGCAGCATCAGCGGAGGTCCGCAGAGATAGTATTCGATCTCTTCCGGCTCCGGATGTTTACTCAGGTACTCATCCAATACAACCTGGTGAATAAATCCGGTATAACCGGTCCAGTTATCCTCCGGGAGTGGATTGGACAAGGCGATATTATACTTAAAGTTGGGAAACTCTTTCTCAATGGCCCGAAAGTGGTCGGTATAGAACAACTCACGGGAAGACCGGCCTCCATACCAGTATGATACCTTGCGATCCCGGGTTTTCTCGGTGTGGAAGAGATGGAACAGATGACTTCGCAAGGGTGCCATTCCAGCTCCACCTCCGATGTACAGCATTTCCTTCTTGGTGTTCTTGATGAAGAACTCTCCATAAGGTCCGGAGATCGTTACTTTGTCACCGGGTTTGCAGGAAAAAACATAACTCGAGCAAACCCCCGGGTTAACATTCATCCAGCCCCCTTTACCCCCATTGGCATTGCGATCCCATGGTGGTGTGGCAATCCGGATGTTGAGCATGACTATGTTACCTTCTGCCGGATGATTAGCCATCGAGTAAGCCCGAAACTGCGGCTCATCGTTTTTCATCTTCAGGTCCCAAAGTTTATAGGTATCCCACTCTGAACGGAACTTGTCATCACCAGCCGGATCACCGGGTAAGGGCCGGATATCAAAATCCCTGAAATCCACTTCAATTTTGGGTACATCTATCTGGATATAGCCACCCGATTGAAAATCAAGGTTTTCGCCTTCCGGAAGCTTCACAATAAATTCTTTGATAAAGGAAGCCACATTGTAATTGGAAACGACCTCACATTCCCACTTCTTGATACCAAAAATCTCTTCGGGAATGCGGATCTCCATATCTTCCCGGACTTTGACCTGGCAGGCCAGTCTCTTATGTTCGGCCACTTCCTTGCGAGTCAGGTGATTAAGTTCAGTAGGGAGAACATCGCCCCCTCCCCTATCGACATGACATTCACACATGGCGCAGGTACCCCCACCCCCACAGGCGGAAGGCAGAAAAATATTCTTATCGGACAGTGCCGAAAGCAACGAGCTTCCTGGTGATACCATCAGGGTATTCTCCGGTTTACCATTGATCGTGATCTTTACTTCCCCCTGAGGCACCAGTTTATTCCTGGCTGCAATCAACATAAAGCTGAGCAGCAGAATTACTGCTGTAAAGACTACAATCGCCCAGATTATCGGCATGAAAGACAGTAATAATGTCATTCTTTTTTCTTTTGTGAAATTTAAAAGGCTGCCGGATCGATCCCCAGCAAGCTTAAAAATGCCAGCCCCATCAGCCCGGTTATAATAAAGGCGATACCCAGACCACGCAGTGGAGCCGGAATATTCGAATACCGGATCTTTTCACGGATCGCAGCAATGGCAATGATCGCTAAAAACCATCCGAATCCTCCTCCCAGGCCAAAGGCCACCGATTCGCTAAAATTGTACTCCTTCGATACCATAAACAATGATCCCCCCAAAATGGCACAGTTCACCGTGATCAGGGGAAGAAAGATCCCAAGAGAATTGTACAGTGCCGGTGAAAATTTTTCGATCACCATTTCAACCAGCTGGACCATGGAAGCAATGACGGCAATGAAAAGAATCAGCCTGAGGAAGGTCAGGTCCAGACCCAAAAGACCGGACTCACTCAACAACAGGTTGGTTATGAGCCAGTTGATCGGCATTGTGATACCTAAGACAAAGATGACAGCAAGCCCCAGACCAAAAGCGGTTTTGACGCTTTTAGACACGGCCAGGTAGGAGCACATTCCCAGAAAATAGGTTAGTACCAGATTTTCAATGAAGGCTGATTTGATGAAGATATTGATAAGTTCCATGATTCCGGATTTAGGAGACGTCCACTAATTTGGGATTCCAGGTACGATGAATCCAGATTAAAATACCAATGATAAACATAGCGGCACCCGAAAGTACCATCAGGTTATTGTTCTGATACCAGCTCAACCAGCTGATACTGGAGGTGTCCAGCAGGTAGTCGGATGAAGGCCCAATAATTTGCCAGGCCAGCGGGCTTCCGGCAAAAAGGGTACCCTTGCCAAAAAACTCCCTGAATACGGCCACGATGATCAAAATTGCACCGTATCCAAGTCCGTTGCCAATACCATCCAACAGTGATCGCCAGGGCCGGTTAGCCATAGCAAAAGCCTCGAGACGACCCATCACTATACAATTAGTGATGATTAGTCCGATGAAGACTGACAGTTGTTTATACACTTCAAAATTCAAGGCTTTCAACAACTGTTCTACAATGGTAACCAGGGTAGCAATGATCACCAGCTGCACGATCATCCGGACCTGTTTGGGGATACTTTTACGCAAGAGGGATGTAAAGAAACTGGACATTGCGGTAACAAAAATCACACTGATCGCCATAATCACAGAAGGATAAACGAGCGAGGTGACCGCCAGGGCCGAACAAATACCCAGCACCTGAACCGTGATGGGATTATTATCGTTGAGCGGATCGGTCAGCAGTTTTTTCTCCTTCGGACCAAAAAAAGGCTCCTTTTCTTTGACGACTGGTTGATTGAGAGATGTTTCAGCCATATTGCAGTTTATTTTTCAAATCACCACCGGGTGATCATTTTTCTTGACTTTTAAAGTATGGTTCGTAGTATTTCAGACCCCTTTCCAGCATTTCCGTCACACCATTGCAGGTGATGGTCGCTCCACTTATGGCATCTACCTGATGTTCGGGATCCTGAATACCACCTTTTTTCACTTCCACTGACTCGTAATTGCCATTCTCGTCGTACAATTTTTTACCGACAAACTGTGCCGGAAATTTGGGATTGTCTTTAATTTCTGCCCCCAGGCCGGGAGTTTCACCTTTGTGGTCGAAAGTCGCTCCCGAGATGGTGTTAAAATCATCTTCCAGGGCAATGCTACCCCAGATCTCATCCCAAAGACCGCTGCCTCTCACCGAGACGATATAGATCTTGCCTTCACTGCCATTATAAATATATACCGGCAGCTTCTGCTCGGAAACCGGCTTCTTCCTTTCTTTAGCCAAATCGATCTCCTCAGCACGGACACCTTCAACCACATTGCCCTTCATATCCACAACAACCTGTTCGATCTGATCATCAAAAATTTGTTGAATCTGAGCTGCCCCCATAGAAGCCGGCTTCTGATCCAGATGAGACTCAATGGCTGATAGAATAGCCTTCTTATTATAAATGGCTTCATTGCGATCATGAACCGGTTTGAGTCCGGTAGCCAACAGGGAAAGAATCAGGGCGACGATCATGGTCAACACGGCCACGAAAACGACGATATATCTGGTACTATGCACGTTTTAACCTTTTTGAAATGTTACTCTGAATCACAAAATGATCAATCAGGGGTGCAAAAGTATTTAGCAACAGGATCGCCAGCATCCATCCTTCCGGATACGCCGGGTTGAGCACCCTGATAATGATCCCAATAAATCCTATCAAAAATCCATATATCCATTTGCCCCGGCTTGTGGAGGCTGCAGTTACCGGGTCGGTTGCCATAAACGCCATGGCAAAAAGAAAACTTCCCATGTAAAACTGAAAATACCATGGAACGCCCATAAAAGGTGTGGCATCCCAGGCATTCAGTAACATGGACATGACCGCTGCTCCAAAAATCATGCTGACCATAATCCGCCAGCTGGCAATACCGGTGGCGATTAGAAAGAGGGCCCCGATGATGATCAAGGGTTTGGATGTTTCTCCTACCGAGCCCGGAATGGTACCCCACCAAATCTGGCTTTCGGAGTAAACATTGGTGACCGCCTCCCAACCACCCTGATAAGCGAGGATGAGTGGAGTGGCGCCGGTATATCCGTCAACGACCCTTGCCGCATCATTAAATGTACTGCCATTGAACAATCCGAAAAGCCAGTTACAGAAGTCATGCCACCAGCCGTACTCGACAAGAGCTCCCGCCTGGGTCGAAGCCAGGCCCGAGACCCAAACCTCATCGCCGGATATGGTAGTCGGATAGGCAAAAAACACGAAGACCCTGGCCAGTAAAGCGATGTTCCAGATGTTCATCCCTGTTCCGCCAAAGGCCTCCTTACCGATCCAAACGGCAAAAGCAACCGATAGTACCAATATCCACAATGGCAGATCTGGTGGCATGATCAGGGGAATCAAAGCTCCCGTTACCAAAAATCCCTCTTCGATACCATGACCTTTTTTATAGGCATAGTAAAATTCGATACCAAGACCTACAATGTTGGTCACAATAAAAAGAGGCAAGAGTTTACCCAATCCGAAAAACAGCTTCAGAAAAAATCCATCCAGGAACCCGGTATGCTCACCAATCGCCAGAAAGTGCTGATGACCGATATTGTAACATCCAAAAATATAAAGCAGGGTCAGTGCAAAAACCACATGAACCATCGTGCGCTTAAGGTCCATCCCGTCTTTGATATGGGTACCACCATGCGTTACTTCATCCGGGGTAAAGAGGAAAGTAAAAAACCCATCGTACAGGGTATGTGCAAAGGTACCTTTCTTGGGTTCCAGCTTCTTGGCAAATTTTAAAATCTTACTCATCGTCGTTGATTAGTGATCTATCCCTGCTCTCGCATCGTTTCCAGACCTGACCTCAAAATATGTTGCAATGGCTGCTTGGAAGTACAGGCAAACTCACAAAGCGCTACATCTTCTTCCGAAAGCTCAAGGATCCCAAGTCCCTCCATCCGCTCAAAATCGTTAGCCAGAATAGCCTTCATCAGATGTTGCAGATAAATGTTCATCGGTAAAAGATCTTCATACTGGCCCGTCATCACAAAGGCTCGCTTTTCACCATGGGTGTTGGTATTGACCGAGTAATGGATATCCTTGAAAAGAAAGCCCGGGAAGGTTCGCGATACGCTGGGTCGCAGTGTCAGCGGCAACAGCCAACCAAACAATTCATACTCTTTTCCCTCCGGGATTACGGTGACCTGATCATCGTAATAATTCATAAACCCTTCCCGTCTCTTGGATTTTCCCGACAAGACATCGCCCGAAATGATCCGGTCATCTTCCCGGATCCCTTGATCGGCAAGCAATTCATCCAGCTTGGCACCCAATACCGTGCGAACATAACGGGGGGCTTTCAGCGATTCACCAGCAAGCGCTACTATTCTTGATGCATCGAACCTTCGTTTCGTAATCAGCTTACCCAGGGTTATGGTTTCCTGCACTCCCAGGATCCAAACCTGATCTCTGCTGCTAATGGGATGGATGTGATGAATCTGAATGCCCACATTACCAGCCGGATGCGGACCTGCAAACCAGTGTTTCTCGGCATAGGGCACATTGACAAAAGCAGCCGGGGGAGCTTCCTTGCCATTGGCAGTCAATCCAAGATGCACTTTTCCACTGGTCAGTTTCGACAACAACTTCACTCCCGTCTCGAAATCGGCTTCCTGCCCTTTGATCAGCACCGATGCATCTGGTGCCAAAGGAGCGGTATCGAAAGTTGAAATAAAGATGTTGTCAGGTACGATAGAGGGGTCAGCCACAATGTCGTAGGGTCGCTGCCGGATCATCGTCGATCCTCCTGATTCCAACAGGAAAGACACAAGATCTTCCCGCGAAACAGAGTCTAGGTCGATGGCGGGGAGTGACTGGAATTTCTGTTCTTTGTCTGCCAGGATGACCACCTCGGCAATCGATCTTTTTTCACCCCGGTTGATCGCAGCAATTTCTCCACTCACGGGTGAAACATACTTGATCTCCGGTCGCTTTTTGTCGAAAAATAGTTCCTGGCCGGCCAACACTTCATCTCCCTCATTAACAATCACTTTTGGAATAGAGGACATTCCGATAAAATTACCCGGTTGCAGCGCAAAGGTACGCACAGTGCTATCCGTTATCTCCCGGCCTGGGACACCTTTGAGCAGGATATTGTGGCCTTTCGTCAATTTGGTATAATGACCGTTTACATATGCCGGAGGTTTTACTTTGACGAGTTTTTGAACTACAGAACCAGAACCGGATAACTGGCCTTCTTTTCCAACCTGGTGAGCTTCGATACCGATCAAGTTTTCCGTGATGAGATAAACTGCGGTCAGAAATACAATGGCAACGACCAGCATCAATCCGGTACTGAAGGTAGCTCCAGAACCACCTGACTGCGCTACAAGAAAACCGGAGGGTAAAATGCTGAACACGAAGACACTGGGAAAAATTTTGCGAAATCTGATCAACACGTTGGATTTGTTTTAAATGTGTAAGGCACCAAAAAATGCCCGTTTTTAAAAACACCGCAAATATATAAAGCTTTTAAGACAACCCCTCCTGGGATTTCTGATCGCTAAATTATTTAGATTTAATCTAAACAGTCAGACTAAAGAGTACCTCCCGCAGATGGGTACTGCCGGTATTTGTGTGACCACTGAAGCAGGCCATTGACCCCCAGAATCACATAAATGCCAAAGAGAAATGCGATCAGGGGAAGATCTCTGGAGATATATACTATGATGCAGACCGTGTCGATCACAATCCAGTAAATCCAGTTTTCCAGAATTTTCCGGGCTACCAGAAAAGTGGCAACGACCGCAAAAGCACTGGTAAAAGCATCGACATAGGGTATCGCTGCCTGGAGGTTGCTGAAGATAAATCCCAGGAGAAAGGTACCTGCTATTCCGGCCAGGATAAGGTAAACATGTTCTTTCGCTTTCAGGCGGACAATTGGTATGGTCTTTTTCTCTTTTCTGGCCGACCAGGTAATCCAGCCATATACCGCCATCCCCTGGTAAAATACCTGAAGCAGGGCATCCGAATAAAGTCTGGCCTCCAGGTAGATCACCAAAAGCAAAGAGACGCCGATAAAACCAAAAAACCAGCACCAGATCTGCTCCCGGGCAGCCAAAATTACATACAACACATTAAACACAAAGGCCAGCCACTGGACCCAACCAAAAGACCATGCTGCATCTAATAGATTCTGGATCACCAGATTAGGATGAGCGGAGCATTAATTCAACTTCTCCACAAAAATCGAAAACGAAGCCTGAGTGACCAGGGGTTCGGTGTTGGCAAAGACGTCGACCGTTACCTCCTGTTGCCCTTCCTTATCCTTGCTATCGTATTCGATGGTGATTTCACCTGTTTCACCTGGTTTGACCGGCTCTCTGGGCCAGTCGAGTTCGGTACATTCGCAGGCCGTTGCCACTTCGATGATGAGATCGGCGTCCCCGGTATTTTTAAATTTGAATGCTGCCTTCTTTTTTTCACCCTGGGTTACACTGCCGAGATCCAGTTCCGGCTTTTCAAATTCCAGGACGGGCATTCCAGGCAAACTGGCAGAACCATTATCATTTTCAGGAAGTGGTACCGCCTGTTTTCTCTGATCCCGGCGTACTTCAATGGTCTGAGGTCCCTCAATGATGGTAAACTCAGTCCGGCGATTTCGGCGGTGTTCTTCCTCGCTGCAATTGACTCCATTGGTACAGCGGTTGATGATCCTTTTTTCGCCATAGCCGACCGGTTTGATTCTTTTTTCATCGATACCCCGCTGCACCAGGTATTGCTTGGCCGAATTGGCCCTTCGCTGTGACAAATCCAGATTGTAATTGTCTTTACCTCGCGAATCGGTATGGCTCGACAACTCAATGACCATATCGGGATATTTGATCATCAGGTCATAAATAAAATCGAGATCGGGTTCTGCATCCGGCAAAATCTTGTCATCATCCAGATCGTAATAGATGTTATTCAAACGGATAGGCTCAAAGATGGTCAGCACTTCGGTTTCCGGTTCGGTAACCTTGGGTCTGGGTTTCAACCGGAAGGTTCCCCGGAAATTCTTGGATTCCCGCACACCTACCGTATTGAAGTCGGCGGTATCCGGAAAATATCCGTCTTTTTCAACAATCACCTTATAAGCTTTGTCGGCATCCAGGGCAAAGGTAAATTCATTGCCTTCTTCGTTCTTCTGGACATCCGGGAATCCCAGGTCTTCAGCGATCTTCTGGTACATTTTTATGGTAGCACCGGGTAGCGGGGTCTGATCTTCAAATACCGAGGCCAGCAATTTGATGATGATCTCCTTTTTACCAAAGGTAAAAATGTCGTCACAACAGGTTTTGCTCTTGATAGACCGGGTTCCATCCCGGTTGGAAACCAAAAATCCGGCGTCATCGCCACCCGGTGTATAATACAGATCGTCTACCGATGTATTGATGCCTTTACCCATGTTTTCGGCAGGTAAAAGCTTACTGCCATCCCACTCACTGCGGAAAATATCAAAACCACCCAGGGTCGGATGGCCGTCACTGCTGAAATAAACATATCCTTCGGCAAACTGCGGGGTTACTTCATCACCTGGCGTATTGACAGCCGCTCCCAGATTGACGGGCATTCCGAAAGTGCCATCCCGGTTGATGGGTGCATAGAAGAGATCAAGGCCACCCAGCGTACCCGGACGATTGGAAGAAAACAGGAGTACCTCGCCTCCGAATAAACTGGCAACTACCGGATGCTTGTTAATAAACTGACCATTGAGTGATGTAATCGGCTGCGGGGCACCCCAGCCTCCGCGTCCTCCCTCATCACTGTAATAAAGATCGGATAATGTCACATCCCCCCCTTTGACGACGGCCCGGGTATAGTACATCCGGCTGCCATCTGGAGAGAAGGATATGTGACTATTATGAAAGCCCGGGCGGTTAATCTTGTCGGTAATGGCCTTTCCTTTGGCATACCCTCCTTTCTGATCTTTCCGGGCTTCCATAATTTTGGCATGAAAATCTTCATTCTTACTGGTGACTTTCACAATGTCATTCTGGTCGAAAGAGATATAATAGAGATTGCCTTCATCGTCGACTGCCGGGGATGATTCACTATTCCGGGTATTGACCCGGTTTCCCAGGTTTTCGATGAGCAGGTCATCCGGCGTCTTGAGGGTCCGGGCAAGGACGATCCCCACCAGTTCATTCTCAATCTGATCTTTGTAGGTCATAGCTTTGCCACTGGATTTCAATTCGTTGAATACCAGCTCCGCTTCGTCATATTTCGCATTTTTCTTGAGTAAGCGGCCGTATTCAAATTTCAGCTCCGGGTATTCGTTGGCAGTGTCTTTCTGAACAATGCGCTGATACCAGCGTTCAGCCCGGGAATAATCCCTCATTTTATCATGACAGATGGCAATCCGGCGGGCAATTGCCGGATCCCGGCTATCTTTATAGCACTGCTCATACCAGTCGGCCGCATTGTAATAATCCAGACGGGCAAACGCGGTGTCTGCGGCTTCCAGCTTGAATTTATAGGGTATCTCATCCAGCGGTTGGCTAATCACCGCCGGAAGGGATAGGAACAGGAAAAGGAAGAATGAGAAATATATCCGTTTCATGAGTATTCATTAAAATCTTGGACAAAAGATGACCGGATCAATCTTCGGTCTTTTGTAAATACGGAGAATATAAGCTACCGCCAGTTCAAACGCGTTGTGAGGAGATTGCAAATCGGATAAAGTCAGATCATAGCTGGCCCCCACCCTCAAATCTTTGTAATCAACCCCGGCCAAAACTTCCATGGCATCTCCCAGGCGATATCCCAATCCTGCTTTTATAACGGTATTTTGAGCAGGAATTTTATATCCGAGGAGTCCCTGTACCGCCACCTCACTGGCCGGACCAAATGATTGAAACAAAACCGAAGGAGTCACCGTCAGCTGGTCATTAAGATCCAGATGATAAGTTCCATACCCTACGATCTTCATCGGCAACCGGGAAGACGCTCCTCCTCCACCAAGAATCGTAGCCCGGGGTTTGTTGACATGCAAGGCGCTGATGCCAATCCGGTAAAACGATTCGCCGGTCGTTTTGCCCGTGATGGTCAGTCCTCCGGAGATATCCAGGTAGTTTTTACCCTGATCCTTATTCGGCAGTTGATCCTGGGAACCCGAATTGCTCAGGATAGCATCTTCAAACTGGTAATCGCCTCCGAGTTTCTTGGATAACGTTCCTCCCTGGATACCGAGGGCAATGACGGTGTTGCGTTGTTTGTCCAGGGCAAAATGATAAGCTGCCGAGCTTAGCAATCCGCCGGTAGTAATAGTGCCCCTCCTGGAGGAAGTGCCTACATCAAATGGAATATATTCCGATTCTGCTTCATCCTGGAAGGCATTCAAGCCAACGCCGATCCAGTCCTGCTTGCGGAATCCTTTTAGAATTGGACTGTCTATGTAAAAGGAAGGAGTACTGTATGCCCCTCCCCATTGGTCACGATACAAACCGCCGATCCGTACCGATCCGTAAAAGGCTCCGGTCAAAGCCGGATTGTAAGTCAGCGGAGCCAGGTTGAATTGGGTAAAGTGAATGTCCTGGCTATACAAAAAGCCGCTGGCCATCGTTAGCAAGACCAATTGAATGATTCTAAGCTTGAATGTCATAAATTGGTACAATTAATTCAATAGTGGATATTGATATGGTTATTGACTACAATATTACTGGACCCCGGGTATAATTTCAAAATTACCGATTATTATTTAGAACGACACCTAATTAAATTATTGCTATTGTATCAACACTTTCGACAGGTACTGATAAACAGTCTATGCTCCCATAAGACTACCTTCAGGCTCGTCTGCTGCATGTTTCTACTGTTGAAGTACCCTGGTGCCTCTGGTTCCCAGAGCTTGTTTACCCCAAGCGACACCTTCAACCGTACCCGTTTTTTTGCACTGGTATCAGGAGGTGCCTTAGCATACGGAGCCACCATCATTGGCCTCCATGAGGCCTGGTACCGCGATCATGACCAAACCTCCTTTCACTTTTTTAATGACCGGGGTGAGTGGAACAATCTGGACAAAGCCGGTCATCTTTTCACCGCTTATTTTGAGACGGAAATCAGTTTTCAGGGTCTACGATGGACGGGTACAAACCAGCGAAAAGCTGCCTGGTTTGCATCAGGCCTGGGGCTTTTCTATCAGTCTACCATTGAAATGTTTGATGCCTACTCTTCCCGGTGGGGATTTTCAATACATGATATGTTGTACAATGTTGCCGGCGTTGGGTTGTTTACCGGCCAGCAGTTGCTCTGGGGTGAGCAACGGGTCCGGATGAAGGTCTCATCCTGGCCTCAGCAATACCCCAAAGCCGCGATACCTGCCCAAAATTCAGGCAGCGTCAGTTCGCTGAAAAAACGAACCGACGATCTGTTTGGCACTAATTTTCTTGAAAGATACCTGAAAGATTATAATGCCCAGACAATCTGGATTTCTATCAATCCCAAATCATTCTTACCGCAATCCAAAATACCGAACTGGCTGAATATCGCGATTGGTTATGGTTCGCAAAACCTGTTTGGAGGATTTTCCAATACCTGGTCCGAAAACGGATCCATTTTTTCGGTCTCCGGAAATCATTATCCGAGACAAAGGCAGTGGTATTTATCGCCGGATATTGATTTTAAAAAGATACCTGCGAACCGTCCTTTTTTAAAAACCGTTTTTACCGTCCTCAATATTTTTAAGATTCCGGCGCCGGCTATCGAGTATAATTCATCGAAAAAATGGAAATGGCACTGGTTTTTCCTATGATGCCAACCAACGGACCCTCTAAAATCATGATTCAGCAGCCAGGAAAATTGCAGTCAAAGAAATCATTCCTAGTTGCCAACCATAAAAACGGCATTGGAAAAAAGGAACTTACCGTTTTCCCAAAACCCCCGGAAAAGCGGATCATCCACCATATAGATAACCTTACCCCTGCCTTTGTCTTCTACTGCAAAGGATACTGATCCCTCCAGCTTTCTACGCACATTATTACCAATAAAACCAAGCACCTGTGGATCTTTTTCAACCCAGCCAACATTCCATGCATCTTTTTGTACCTGATAAATCGCATTCAAGGTTTTCAACGAAAAATAATAATCCGGAAATCCATAGGCCAACGGGTGGGAAGAATCCAGTTTATTCTTCACAATGGCACCCGGCACATCATCTGAAATAGAAGTTCTCGTCCTTTCTTCATAAATTTTAAACGCCCGTTCTTTTTCCACATCCTTTCTGGCTTTTTCCGCCTCTTCCTTATCGGAATCCGTTGTATACTCCGTCAGGGCAAAACCAGCTTGACCTTTTAATCTCCGCATGGCATTGCCCGTACAGATCAACTTACCGCCAGCGTTGACCCAATCACTGATTTTTCTCATGTGTGATTCGCCCAGTTGCGGATAATGGCCATTGGGCATAATCAGGGTATTGTATTTATTCAGATCGACCTGATTAAACTCATCAACGCGGCAGATGGTCAGGGGATATTCCAGGCATTTTTCAAAATAATACCAGGTGTGTCCAAAATCATTGGAACCAACACCTTCATCACCCAACAACAAAATTTTGGGAGGTGCAATCAGCCGCACTTTGTCACTGCCCAGATCAGGACCACTGCCGGATAATCCGGTAGGAGTGGCATAAACCGAATGATCCCACTCTTTAGCCAGGGAGGTTACCAGGTCTTCCCATCCTGTCAGATGATCGTTATCGCTCCGGGTAATAATCAGGGTGCCCGGCAGATAGGTGCGCCCGTAATTGACAATCGTCTCACCGGCCTTGCGTACCCGGATACCTGCCTTGAAGAAGTCTGACAATAACCGGGCTGAGTTGGTATGCAGCCAGGGAATGAAAAAAGCATAGGGAGAATCGGTCAGCTCCTCTTCACGTGCCGGAAGTTCGTAGGTCTGGTCGGCTTTTATGATGACCTGTGTAGCCAAAGCCTTCACACCAAATACATGAGGTAAACTCCAGGAAGTGATGTCGTAGGTGAGGGAATCAACCAATAGCGGTTCGGGATCAAGCAGGACCTGGACCAGGGTCGATCGGGGCTGAATGGCGCTCACAATCAGATCACCCGAATGGACAGTTATTGTTTTTTCCTCGCCGGTGACATAATCGAAACCACTAATCCTTTGCTGAGCTGTCGACGAAAAATACCGGATAGCATTGAGGTCGAGCAGATTCCTGATGGCCTTCAGCTTTTCCCGGTTGTTTTCATGGGAAATCAAATAACTCTGATACTGACCACGGCCCCTACTTCGGGTGGCAGCGTAAAATTCTCCGAAATGCCGTGTCAATTCAGGAGCATGGACAGAAGCCATTTCAATACTGGATAAAGAGGCCGTCACGTGATGGTCGATCCGGTCCTGTAAAGTGAGGGTATCTTCGTTTTCGAGCCGCACTGCAACACCAGCGCGGCCGCTGCCTCCCTGCTCGTAGGTCATGCCGATCGCTCCACTGTAGGTTGGATAGGTATCTCCATAAGCCGGGTACAATAAATCGAATACTTCCCTGGTGAAGTAAAGCCAGCCATGACGGTCAAAATACCGGGCATTATTTTGCCCGATGACGGACTGAAAATCCCTTTGCCAGGGAGTAATATATTCGTGATATGGCTGAGCAGCAGGAGCAAAATAATAGGGTGAATTGACATTCATTTCATGAAGATCGACATGGATATGAGGCATCCAACTCAGGTATTGCCGGATCCTTGCCCGGGTCTCTTTTTGGGTCTGCCAGGCCCAATCCCGGTTAAGATCAAAAAAGTAATGATTGGTGCGCCCACCCGGCCAGGGTTCCCGGTGTTCCCAGCCATCCGGATCGATATCGGTAATACGGTTGGCCACCCGTGCATACCAGTCGACATAACGGGCATGACCATCGGGATTCAGACTTAAATCAATAATGACAACTGTGTTTTTCAACCAGGGCTTGGTTGTCTGGTTGGATGGATCAGCCAATTGAAAAAGCGTAGTCAATGCAGCCTCCGATCCTGCCGCTTCGTTGCCGTGAACACTATAGGCCAGCATAATGATGGCGATACCATCGTCGACGGGTGATCCCTCTGCCAGCCCCGTTCGGCGTAAATTATTAAGCCGGATCTCCCCCAACCGGTCGAGGTTTTCCTTTGCGGATACATATGCCTGTATCTGAGGCCGCATTTCCTCGGTGTGTCCGTAGGTATGTAGGATGACCAGATCGGAATGCGACGCCACATATTCAAAATAAGCAACCTTCAGATGATAGGGTATGAATGATTTGCCATAGTCAAGTGATAAAAAATCTGCCGGACTCATCAGCGGTTGTGCCATCGTCGATCCGGAAATCAAGAGTACGAGCAGGGTAAAAAAATGTCGCATGAGAAAAATTATTGTAAGTATCCTACTGATTAGGATGCTCTTTATTCGTTTAACATAACTGGTCACCTCCCCATTGATTCGGACAACCAGGAAAAAACCAATTCTAATATATTTCCTGGGCGATGCGGCGAATGTTGTCGGTGTCGCCCATAGTATAATAATGCAGACAAGGCACACCGGCCTCTTTCAGCTCCTTCGACTGAGCTATGCACCAGGCAATACCCAGCTCCCTCGCTCCCGCTTCATCTTTCACTCTTTCGGCTTCTTTCACCAATTCGTCCGGCATGTTAATATAAAACATCCGGGGCAAAGACTTGAGTTGATACAATTTAGTTAAAGGCTTCAGGCCAGGCACGATCGGCACATCAATACCAATTTCCCTGCAGGCCCTCACGTATTCAAAGAACCGCTTATTGTCAAAAAACATCTGCGTCACAATATAATTGGCCCCGGCTTCGATCTTGGCTTTTGTGTATCGCAGGTCCGTCTGAAAGTTGGGTGCTTCAAAATGCTTTTCCGGATAGCCGGCAATTCCAATGCAGAAGTTGGTTCGGGCACCATTCTCGATGTTGGAGTCCAGATATTGCCCCCGGTTCATGGCGGCAATTTGTTTCACCAGATCTACCGCGTAACTGTGTCCACCTTCTTCCGGAATAAACCTTCCATCAAACTGACGTGCATCACCCCGGATAGCCAGTACGTTATTGATGTTTAAGAAATTCAGATCAATCAGCGCATTCTCTGTGTCTTCCCTGGTAAATCCGCCACAGATAAGATGGGGTACGGCATCGACACCGTAGCGATGCATGATGGCTGCACAGATCCCAACGGTACCGGGTCGCTTGCGGATCGAAGTCTTTTCGTAATAGCCGTTGGGGTTCTTTTGATAGACATACTCTTCCCGGTGGTAAGTCACATCAATGAAAGGGGGCTTAAATTCCATTAACGGATCCAGCACGTCAAATATCGACTGCATTTTTCCTCCTTTCAAGGGAGGAAGTACTTCAAAACTGATCAGAGTTTTATCCTTAGCCTGTTCAAAATAGTCGGTTACTTTCATGATCGCCTTTACCTGGGCTTTTTTAGAAGCCGCAAATTTAGCGAATAATTACAAAGCCGTAATAATTGACTGATCAGGAGAAGTCACCATGTAGATAGGATCCGGCAGGAGTCTGACCTCCCACGGCTAGGGTTGTTCCTTTTTTCGCCTGAAATCTCCATTTTTCCAGGCTTTGAAGAATTTTGACCAGGCAATCGGGTTAAGTATATTCATGGGTTTGGCCTGTCCGAAAGAATAATAGGAACTGGCCTGTTGCCGCAGGTAAAAACTGCCACTTTCCACACCGTCGCTGGGCAGATTTTCTCTTAAACGCTGCATGGTCGCCGCTGCAAGATTGTCTTCGGCCCGTTCCTGCAATTCTTCCGGAACATCCAGGGCCAGGAATTCGATCTTAAAATGCTCGCGACTGGGCCAGGGATAGATCTGAGCCACCGGAAGGTTGATGGTATCTTTGCTCATCATCTGAATGATGGTATACCGGTTGCTGGTGAGCGTATCCGGAATCTCAAAACGCACGGTTTCAAATCCGATGGCCGAAAAAACCACCACATCCCCTTCTTCGGCAACGATCGAAAAGAATCCATCCCAATCGGAAAAAGTACCGCGGCCCGATTTTTCAATCAGGATATTGGTCAACGGTACGGGCACGATGGCATCATCTTCAACGGTCACCACACTACCTGAAAACTGAATGATCTCTCCCTGCAGTTGGGCAGCAAGGAAAGAAGGCACAGCAAACAGCAAGAATAGTCCAAAAAGATACCTGTGCATGAAGAGCTGATTAAACGGTGAAGATAATGAAATTTATCTCAATGCTAAACGGCGGAAACGGGTCTCTTTTACCCCTACGTCCGGGCCTTTAACATGCTCTTAACCTTTCAACAATGATGACTGGAATAGGTTTAATTTCCGGTCAAGGCATGCTCCAGTACATCCTCCATTTTCTTGACATAGATAAACCGGAGGTCACCTAAGAATTCTTCGTTGATTTCCTGTACATGCTTTTCATTGTCGGCGCAAAGCAGAATCTCTTTCATCCCGGTCCGTTTAGCTGCCAGCACTTTCTCCTTGATGCCGCCAACGGGCAGTACCCGGCCCCGTAAGGTAATCTCGCCGGTCATAGCCAGGTGCGGTTTGACTTTCCGGCCGGTGAAGGCCGAGGTAAGAGCAGTCAGCATAGTGACTCCGGCTGAAGGTCCGTCTTTGGGAATCGCCCCTTCCGGTACGTGAATATGAATATCGGTTCTGGCAAAGCGGGTGTGATCGATCCCCAGCTGTTTGGTATGGGCCTTGATGAAACTTAACGCCGTAGCAGCCGATTCTTTCATCACATCCCCAAGGTTACCGGTTAGGGTAAGCTTACCGGTCCCTTCACTAAGACTCACTTCGATAAAGAGAATTTCGCCGCCGACACTGGTCCAGGCCAGACCCACCGCTACACCCGGTACCCGGGATTCGGTGTATAAATCTTTACTGAAGCGGGCCGGACCGAGAATCCCAGGTAGTTCTTTCGCGCTGACCACCACCTGTTTCACCTCGTCCATGGCAATCTGTTTGGCCGCATTCCTCATCACCCCGGCTATCCGCCGGTTTAGACTCCTTACTCCCGATTCCCGGGTGTAATCCTGGATCATCTGTCTGATGGCCGGTGTCCGGATCGAAATCTGATTGGCCTTGAGCCCGTGTTCTTTCCGGAGTTGAGGAATCAAATGCCTTTTTGCGATTTCCACTTTCTCTTCGAGCGAATAACCGCTGATCTCGATAATTTCCATCCGGTCCAGTAGTGCGGGCTGAACATTGACCAAAGAATTGGCAGTCGCCACAAACATGACTTTCGACAAATCGTACTCCAATTCAAGATAATTGTCGTAAAAGGTCGAATTCTGTTCGGGGTCGAGCACCTCAAGCAAGGCCGATGAAGGATCTCCCCGGAAGTCCTTACCTACCTTGTCAATTTCATCCAGGATAAAGACCGGATTGGATGATTCGGCTTTCTTGATGGACTGGATGATTCGTCCCGGCATGGCGCCGATATAGGTTTTCCGATGACCGCGAATCTCCGATTCATCATGCAGACCACCGAGCGACATTCGGATAAACCTTCGCTGCAATGCATTGGCGATGCTGCGTCCCAGCGATGTTTTACCCACCCCGGGAGGTCCGACCAGACAGAGAATGGGCGCCTTCATATCTCCTTTCAGCTTCAGGACAGCCAGATGCTCAATAATTCGCTCCTTGACCTTTGTCAACCCGTAATGATCCTTATCCAGAACCTCCTTTACCTTCTGAAGGTCAAAATTATCTTTAGTGTATTCACTCCAGGGCAGATCAACCAATAAATCCAGGTAGTTGAGCAGGACCGAATACTCCGCTACCTGCGGATTGGTCCGCTTGACTTTGGTCAGCTCTTTTTCAAAGGCCTTCTTAACGTTTTCAGGCCAGTGTTTCTTGCTTGCCCGGGCTTCAAGTTCGTTGAGCTCCGCCTGATGGGGGCTCTGACCCAATTCCTCCTGAATGGTCTTCAACTGCTGATGCAGAAAGTAATCTCTCTGTTGTTTGTCGATATCTCCCCGCACTTTCATATCGATCTCGTCTTTCAAAACGAGTATCTGCATTTCCCGTTGCATATGCTGAAGCACCAGTCTGGCTTTTTCATCCACACTGCCCAGTTCGAGGATTGCCTGTTTTTCAGCCATCGAGATAGCCAGGTTGGAAGCGATAAAATCCAGGAGGAACAGGTCGCTCTTAATATTGCTGAGCATCACCGAGGCTTCAGAAGGTATGTTGGGAGACAACTTGATGATTTGGGCAGCAAGATCCCGGACTGTCACAATCAGTGCCCGGAACTCATTGGCATCTTCCGGCATGATGGTTTCGAGCTCGGTGATCTTTACCTCCATGTGGGGGTCTTCCTGAAGGATGTTGTCCAAGACAAACCGTCTCTTTCCCTGGAGGATGGTGGTGGTAGTGCCATCAGGCATTTTAAAAAGCTTCAGGATCTTGGCTACTGTACCAATCTGATAGAGGTCCTTATAAGTCGGATCCTCTACATTCATGTTTTTCTGGGAAACAACGGCCAGTAGTTTATCTCCTTCGTAAGCCTGTCTGACCGCCTTGATCGACTTGTCACGGCCAATGGTAATGGGTATAATGATACCTGGAAAAAGCACCGTATTCTTGAGAGGCAGCAGGGGGATGTTTTTGGGGATAGCTAAATCTCCCTGATCTTCCTCCTGATCTTCATCAAGGGGCATGATCGGGAGCATTTCACGATCATCCTGAATGTTATCTATAAACTTTATATCTTCAAACATAGTGGTATATCTCCTTAATCTTTCTTGATGCGGTACGACATTATGTCATAAACCCGCATCGTTTTGTTACAGTCTGTATTAAGACAATCGCTATGCCACCCGGCCAACAACTGTCAATATCACTGAATTAATCCGCGTGATTCAGGATTTGTCGCTCTTTCAGGTAAGGTCATTGACAAAACGTCAGTACAGGATCCATTTAAGTTACACCTCAGCCAGGACTGATTCGGGCACCTCCTTTGTCTCGGCCAGCTCTTCTTTTAATTCATCGACCTCTACCTTGAGGTTTTCAATAATGAAATCCTGTCTTTCAGGCGTATTTTTCCCCATGTAATATTCCAGAATCGCCTCAATATTGGTATCCTCATGGAGTCGGACCTGCTCCAGGCGAATATTTTCACCAATGAAATCACCAAATTCGTCCGGTGAAATTTCGCCTAACCCTTTGAAGCGGGTGATTTCTGCCTTACCACGTAAGGAATCGATTGCGTCTTGCTTCTCTTTTTCCGTATAGCAATAAAAGGTTTGTTTCTTATCACGCACCCGGAACAGTGGGGTTTCCAGTATATGTAAATGTCCCTCCCGCACCAGGTCGGGAAAAAATTGGAGGAAGAAGGTCAACAGCAGCAACCGGATATGCATACCATCAACGTCGGCATCGGTGGCGATCACCACCCGGTTGTATCGAAGGGTCTCCAACCCGTCTTCGATGTCCAGAGCATGCTGTAAAAGGTTGAGTTCTTCATTCTGATAAACTATCTTTTTGGTCAATCCAAAACAATTGAGCGGTTTACCCCGCAAGCTGAACACTGCCTGGTGCTGAACATTCCGGGCCTTGGTGATGGATCCGCTGGCAGAATCACCTTCGGTGATAAAAATGGTAGAGGCATACTTTTCTTCCGGGGAGACCCGGGTCGAATTCAGGTGGATGCGGCAGTCACGCAGTTTCTTGTTGTGCAGATTGGCTTTTTTCGCCCGGTCGTTGGCCAGTTTTTTAATACCGGCAATCTCCTTACGCTCCCGTTCAGACTGTTGGATCCGGGCCTTCAGGCCGGTGGCAATGTCCGGTTCACGGTGCAAAAAATCATTGAGTTCCTTTTTGATGAAATTACCAATATAAGTAGCAATGGTTGGCCGGTCCGGACCCATATTCAACGAGCCGAGTTTGGTCTTGGTCTGTGATTCAAAAACCGGTTCTTCTACCCGGACACTGATCGCGGCAATGATCGATCCCCGGATATCCTTGGAGTCATAGTTCTTATTATAAAAGTCTCTGATCGCCTTCACCACTCCCTCTTTTAAAGCATTGAGGTGCGTACCCCCCTGGGTGGTGTATTGGCCATTGACAAAGGTGTGGTACTGCTCGCCATAGTGATTGCCATGAGTGATGGCCACTTCCACATCTTCACCGGTGAGATGAATGATTGGATAACGGATGACTTCATTTTTGGTTTTGTTCTCGAGGAGATCGTATAGCCCCCGGCGGGATGCAATGGTCTTTCCATTGAAACGTATCCTGAGACCCGTGTTTAGATAGGCGTAATTCCAGAGCTGCCGTTCAATCATCTCCATGTTGAACCGAAATTTCCGGAAAACTGTGTCGTCAGGTGTAAACCGTACTTCCGTGCCATCAGCTTCCGTTGATCGCACAATATTGGTTTCGGTCACCAGATTTCCTTTTTCAAAGGAGGCTGCCTTGGATTTGCCTTCACGGTAAGCTGCCACAACAAACTGCTGGGAAAGGGCATTGACCGCTTTGGTACCGACTCCATTCAACCCTACTGACTTTTGAAAAGCACGCGAATCATATTTCCCCCCGGTATTCATGATCGACACGCATTCTACTACCTTGCCAAGCGGGATCCCCCTTCCGTAATCCCGTACCCTTACGGAGTGCTCACTGATCTCCACTTCTATGATATTACCGTAACCCATGACAAATTCGTCGATCGCATTATCGATCACTTCCTTCAGCAGCACATAAATACCATCATCTGGTGAAGATCCGTCACCCAGCTTTCCAATATACATACCCGGTCTTAAACGGATATGCTCTTTCCAGTCAAGCGACTTGATATTGTCTTCAGTATAGGTGACGTTGGCCATATTGTGACTAAAATTTTCGGTCTGAAATATAATTAAATTCTATAATACGAATACCGTCGCACGGAGACATTCGCTAAAATAACGAACCAGGAAGTGCTTTAGTTCTTGCGGGTTTCAGCTGGAATCAGGGTGGTCGGAAACTGGGTGCTGCCGTTATGTGTGTATTTAACGGTCGACTGAATAGGCATCCGGAAGATGTTCATAAAGCTGCTGAGAAATGCCGACAACTCTGCGGTGTCGATATTGCGGGAATTGGGTTTGAGAAAGTAGGAGAGATACCGGATACTCCCATCTTCGTCCCAAAAGACTTTAAGCCAGAGTTTGACCCCATTAAGATCAAATTCGATTTTCTGGGCATAAGTCTCCATCTCGCCAATCATATACATCCACTTGTCAAAGGCCAGATTCATATCGTCATGACATACGGTCAGGAGAATATCGTGATAGATTTCATAGAGGAGTCCGTATTGCTCTTCATATTCTCCAATCTGAAAAACCTTGGGAAGGGTCAGCTCCTTGATCGGGGATTCGTCAATCAATACTTCGTTTTGCCTCTGTTGAGCAATGCCGAAAAGTGTCTGTAAGACAAGGAAAACAATCAACAATAATTTTTCCAATGCTCTGTTTGACCTTAACTTCCAAATGTAACGAAATTTTTAAAGCCCACAGTACAAATTGCCATAACTATAGTTGTATACCCTCAATATACAAGATTTAACACATTAATGAAAAATTTAATGTATCTTTGGAGTTGCAGGACTGACCGGTCAAGCCCGCAAGGGACTGCAGAGTTAACCACCATCTGATATGACATACGATATTATCTGTCTGGTAATGATCCTGATCGCCTTTGCAGGCGGTTTTCAAAAAGGCGTAGTACGAATTTTCGGCTGGTTGATTGCCATTCTCCTGGCCTCGGGCACTACCTTATGGAGTGCCCCCTACCTGTTGGACTACCTTGGCTCGCCTTCGGTCGGGTGGTCTTCGCCTGTTCCGGAAATCATGCTGGTGGTCGAATTTGCCCTGTTGATGTGGCTGCTGACCTCGCTGATGGGCACGCTCTGGAAGCCCGTGGCCCGCAAGAAAGAAAGCATGGTTCAGAATGTTACCGGCGGCCTTATGCTGAGTGGTATCATGGTGTTTAGCATTGCCATCCTCAGTGGATTTTTTGACCAGACCAGGGTGATTTCGCAGCAGACCAGACAGCAGAGTATTGCCTATAAAATATTGACTCCGATTCATCATACGAGCAAGAAGATCTGGATCAATTTAACCTCCAACGTCTCGGTTGTCCATCATCGGTACTCTCCCCGGAAGCCAATCGGTTAAGCTCAGCGAAATGCATCCCCTTTTTCCACATCGCGTTGCAAGGTTTCCCAGATGACGTCTTTTAATTCGGATAATCCGGTCTGGGCGATGGCACTGATAAAGACGATATTCCACGATGGCGGGAGTTCCTTCCGCAAGAGATCCTGCAATGCGGCATCGATCAGATCGCATTTAGTGATGGCCACTACGCGGGGTTTATCCAGTAACTCAGGATTGTAGGCAGTCAGTTCGTTTTCCAGGATTTGATAGGCTCCTGTAATATCGGGTTCATCACATGGAATCATAAACAACAGTACGGCATTGCGCTCAATATGCCGGAGAAACCGCAATCCGAGTCCTTTACCTTCATGTGCCCCTTCAATAATGCCCGGTATATCAGCCATGATGAATGACTGATTGTCCCGGTACGAGACAATGCCCAAATTGGGCTTCAGGGTAGTAAAGGGATAACTTCCAATTTTAGGTTTTGCCGCCGACAGGACAGACAACAAGGTTGATTTTCCGGCATTTGGAAATCCGACCAGGCCTACATCAGCCAGCACTTTAAGCTCCAGAATCATCCAGCCTTCCTCCCCGGGCATACCCGGTTGTGCATATCGGGGTGTCTGACGGGTGGCCGACTTAAAATGGGTATTACCAAGACCGCCCTTTCCGCCGGCAACCAGGATCTTCTCTTCCCCGTGTTCCAGTATCTCGCATTTAACCGTACCCGTCTCGGCATCTTTTGCCACCGTTCCTATAGGCACCTCGAGAATGACATCTTCACCATCGGCGCCAGTACTCTGGTTTGCTCCACCCGGTGCACCGTTGCCAGCCAGCACATGCTTGCGATAACGCAAGTGCAGCAAGGTCCACTTGTTGCGATCACCCCGTAGGATAATATGGCCACCCCGGCCACCGTCTCCTCCATCCGGACCACCTTTCGGATTGCGACGGTCGCGGTGAAAATGGATCGAACCTGCTCCTCCATGCCCGGAGCGGCAATTAATCTTGATATAGTCTATGAAATTCTCCTCTGCCATCAGGACGCTTGTATTGACCTATTACCGGATAATCAAAAAAATTACGGCTGGACAATGCCCTGCTTACAGACCAGAGGCTGTTGAACAGCTGACATATATCATAATTAGATAGTATTCTCAATAAAATCAGCGCGGTGAGTATTTCAACGACCTCCTAGGCAGGCAACGACCTTATCAAATTACTAAGGCGGTCAAAAATATCGTCGATACTCCCTACCCCATTGATCCTAAAGGAGCGGTTATGCTTTTGATAAAATTCAAATACGGGTTCAGTCTCTTCCTTGTACACCTTGATCCGGTTTTTGATGATTTCCTCATCAGCATCGTCGGTCCGGCCGGAAGTCTTGGCCCGCTCCAGAATCCGTTGAATGATCTCTTTATCATCAACCTCGAGGGCGATCAAGGCAGAAATCACCTGATCTCGTTCAGCCAGCAATTCATCCAACGCTTCAGCCTGTAAGACATTGCGGGGGTAACCATCAAATATGATACCTGCCACGTCATGATTTTCTTCCATCTTCTTCCGCAACATGCCGATAGTGATCTCATCGGGCACCAGTAATCCCTGGCTGATATAGGTCATGGCTTGCTGACCCAGTTTGGTCTTATTCCCAATCTCAGCTCTAAAAAGATCTCCAGTGGATATATGCAGAAAGTTAAATTCCTCAACCAGTTTCTTCGCCTGAGTCCCTTTCCCCGATCCGGGAGGACCAAACAAAATCAAATTTGTCATCATGTAATTGCCATGGTTTATGCAGCAAAGAAACGAAGATAACAACTTTGAAGAAGGTTGGTGTCAATGTCCGGCCTATTTAGCCGCCATACCGGATAATACATCCCGTACTCCCTCTATCCGCGATGTCCAGTAATGGGATTCGAATAATTTTTCCCGGATGACACCCCGGGAAGTGGTACAATGAGTGACCCAGATTTCTCCATTTCTTACCCCGGTAATGATAGCCACATGATTGATCTTGCCAGCCTGCCGGAAGAAAATCAGGTCGCCGACCCTGGCCTTCTGAGGCGAAATCTTTTTCCCCAACTTCATCTGGGCAGAGGAAGAGCGAGGCAGGGAGATTGCGTGATCTTTAAAAACGGTAAAGACCAGGCCGGAACAATCGAGCCCTCTTTTATCCACACCACCATACCGGTACCGGGTGCCAATAAAAGCATTGGCCTTCGACGCGATGGAATGCCGGACTGAATGTCTGACAGATTCCGGATGTTGCAGGGTTTTGGGTGCGGTGCAACTCACCAACAAAAGCACTAACAAACCAAAACACTTGTTCAATTAATCAGATTTTCAGCAACAAATATATATAATTAAACTATAATATAATGAAATGCTGCTCAGGTTTACAGAATCTGGTACTGGTCTGCATCGTTTAGGAACGGCAAATCCTGCCGGATCAATTCCAACTGGACCCCATCCAGGGTGACTATTCCCGTCATCTCCCGTTCTTCCAGCGCCAAGATGGTTTCGCCAAGAGGATTGATCACCACCGATGCCCCATCGTAGTAGTGGCGTTCGCCGTCCCAGCCATACCGGTTCAACCCAACCACATAGCATTGGTTTTCAATGGCCCGGGCAACCAATAGCTGCGACCAGGCGGCAATTCTTTTCTCCGGAAAATTTGCCACAAAAACCATGACATCAGCGTCTTTCCCGACTCTGGTCCACACCGGAAAACGGACGTCATAGCAAATGAAAGGGTAAAAGTTCCAGCCGGATTTTTCAACCAGCAGCCGTTTGTTGCCGGCCGTGTATACCCGGTCTTCACCGGCCATGGTAAAAAGATGCTTTTTATCATAGATTCCCCGGATGCCGTCGGGTCCCATCCAGACCAGGCGGTTGTAATAGTAACCCTCTTCCTGGATGATCAGACTTCCAGCCAGGTCGCATTGCTTCTGGACGGATGCCTCCTGCATCCATCGTACGGTAGTGCCGTCCATGGTTTCGGCCATGGCTACGGCATTCATGGTAAAACCGGTGGTAAACATTTCTGGAAGGAAAATGACGTCAGGTACGGCATCAAGGTCCTGAAGGATATCTTCCAGTTTCAGTAGATTTTTTGCAGGTTGTTCCCAGGCTATATCCAACTGAACCAGACCAACAGAAAGGGGGGATTTAGGCATTGAAGTTTCTTTGACAATTAATAACGCCTAAAAGTAAGGTAACTTGCAGCATTGGGACGGATTCTCATCCAAAACCTTCAACCCTTATGGAATCTATGATTCCGTCAACATCAGAACGATTTGGGGCTGATTATTCAGCTGCCTCAGCCGAAGTACTTTCTTCTGCACCTTCAGCTTCTTCTTCCAGGGCTTCTTCACCCGGACCGGCAGATTTTAATGCCCGTGGTATGGTCACGCTGGCCAACGGAATGCTGGGATTGTTGAGTACCTCGATCCTGTCGCCAACCACGATGTCGCGCACTCTGACCGACTGGCCCAATCTGAGTTTGGAAATATCCAGAGTAACCTGTTCAATCAGATTCTCCGGAGTAGTTTTCAATTGGATACGGTGTACTTTTTGCGTGAGTTTACCCCCCGCTTTTACTCCAGGAGCAACTCCTGAAAAACGGATTGGCACTTCGACTTTGATTTTCCGACCTTCTTCCAGTTTGAGAAAGTCAATATGGAGAATTTCCTCAGTCACCGGATGAAACTGGATCGATTTCATGATTGCCGAATGGACTTTACCGTCGATTTCGATATCAGCAACGTAAAAATCGGGGGTATACACCAGGTTTTTCAAATGTTGAGGCTGCACAGAAAAATGGACATTTTCCTTGCTACCATAGAGCTCACAAGGTACCAGACCGGCTTTTCTGGTAGCTTTGGCTGCCTGTTTACCCGTCTCCGTGCGTAACTCTCCTTTGATCTTTAATGACTGCATAATGCCTGAATTTTTTCTCCTTTCTCAAAAATCGGAGCGCAAAGATACTTATTTTTCCGCTATCTACCAACAAATAATGCGGCAATCGACTTGTGTTCGTGGGTATTTCTGATGGCCCTGGCAAACAGTTTGGCTGAAGAAAGTACTTTGATCTTGGGCGACTGTTGCCTCAGGGGAATGGTATCGGTCACAATCAGCTCGTTCAGTGCCGATTTTTCGATATTCTCGAAGGCTGCACCCGACAGCACCGCATGGGTGCACATCGCCCGCACGGTGTTTGCTCCCTTATCAAGGAGAGCATCGGCTGCCTTGCAGAGAGTCCCTGCGGTATCTACCAGGTCATCTACCAGAATGACATCCTTATCCTTAACATCACCGATCACATAGATGCCGGCAACTTCATTGGGCCGGATGCGGTGCTTATCGCAAATAACCAGCGGTTTGCCAAAATGTACGGCATATTGCCGGGCCCGTTTGACCCCCCCGACGTCCGGGCTGGCAAAGATGACCTGATCAAGGTTTTGATTCTCCAGATAATCCGTGTAGATCGCCACGGATTGCAGGTGATCAACGGGAATGTCAAAAAATCCCTGGATCTGATCGGCATGAAAATCCATCGTCATGATACGGTTGGCTCCCGCTGCTTCCAGCAAATTGGCAATCAGACGGGCAGAGATTGGCACCCTTGGCTTGTCCTTCCGGTCCTGCCGGGCGTATCCAAAGTATGGAATCACCGCGGTGATATACCCCGCTGACGCCCGTTTTGCCGCATCGATCATCAGCAGCAACTCCATCAGGTTTGCCGGTGGTGAAAAAGTACTCTGAATAAAAAAAACGTAAGCTCCTCTTACCGATTCATTGATAACAGGCTGCATTTCACCATCGCTAAATCGCTGTACTTCCAGTGCGCCTAAATCAGCTCCATAGAAATCAGCAATCTTTTCCGCCAGATATTGGGAAGAAGTTCCGGAGAATAATTTAACGTCTTGCATAATTCTCAGCCAGGCCCTTTGTTTAGTTTCGGCAAAGGTAAAAAACTCTGTTGCCAAAGTTTACAAAGAAGGGATCAATGCCAGTCAGGAAATCAATTCACGAACTGATTTGCCGAGTATCTCTTCCGGTTTGTCGAACGAATTCCAAAAATTGCGGTTGAAAACATTAACTTTAAAGACATGTGGGAAATGAGGATTGACACGATATGATCTTGACAATAACAAGTTGGTGGTATGGTTTAAGTTCGATAGAACAGATTTTCTGGGGTATTGCTATCATATTTTCCCTTTTATTCCTGATTCAGTTTGGTCTCAGTATGTTGGGTGCCGAGGTGGAAGCCGATGCGGATGTTGATCTCGATACTGCCCACGGATCCTTCTCCCTGGATCCCGCATTTACCCTGCTTAGTGTACGGAGTATTATCGCATTCTTTACATTCTTTGGCTGGATGGGTGTTCTGGCTCTATCCCGGGGCCTCGGATCAACACCGGTGATCCTGATCGCTGGCGGTGCCGGTCTGGCAGCCATGTTTACGGTAGCTTACCTGATGTATTTTTTTTCGAGGCTGGCTGAAGAGGGTAATGCTGACCTCACAGAACTGATCTATAAAAATGCCACGGTCTATCTGACCATTCCGGAAAGACGGCGGGGAAAAGGTAAAGTACACGTAACCCTGCGCAATTCCCTGCGCGAAATGGATGCTGTGACTGAAGGAGAGCGGCTGGAAACCGGCCAATCGGTAAAAATTGTAGAAATTATTGAAGACAATGTATTGGTTGTGGAACCGGTGGAAATTTTTTGATCTTTTAAAACTCCCATTAAAATGACAATGACGCTTTATTTTATATTAGGGCTGGTGATCCTGGTCATCTCGACCGCGGTATTTCTGGTATCCAGATACCGGCGCTGCCCCTCTGACAAGATACTGGTGATTTACGGAAAAACCGGAAAGGGAAGTGCCAAATGCCTGGCAGGTGGTGCAGCTTTTGTCTGGCCCGTCATTCAGGATTATCAATACCTGGATCTTTCTCCCATATCAATCGATGTGGATTTGCGAAACGCCCTGAGCCGGCAAAATATCCGGGTCAATGTGCCATCCCGCTTTACGGTAGCGATATCCAACGATGAAGGTACGATGCTCAATGCTGCAGAAAGATTACTGGGTAAAAGCATGGAATCGATCCGCGATATCGCCAAGGACATCATTTTCGGACAGTTGAGACTGGTGGTGGCAACAATGGACATTGAAGAGATCAATGCTGACCGCGACAAATTTTTATCCAATGTCGCCTCCAATGTAGGTAGCGAGCTGAAGAAAATCGGACTCACCCTGATCAACGTCAATATCACAGACATCGAAGATGAATCCGGTTATATTGAAGCCCTGGGTAAAGAGGCCGCCGCTCATGCCATCAACGAAGCCAAAGTAAGGGTGGCTGAGAAAAATCGTGAGGGTTCTATCGGCCAGGCCCGCGCCAATAAAGAAATGCGAATCGAGGTGGCCAAAGCGGATGCCGATGCCCAGGTGGGAGAAGCAGAAGCGAAAGCCAAGTCGGTCGAAGGCGAAAACAAAGCCCAGATCCTGATTGCCCAGTCTGAAGCGCTTAAAAGAGAGGCAGAAGCCGAAGCCCTCAAGAGAGCCATGGCCGCCGAAAAAATTCAGGCTGCGAAGGCCCTTCTGGAAGCATATGAAGCCGAAAAAGAAGCCGAAAAGGCCAGAGCTTCGCGTGAACTGGCCTCTAAAGAAGCCGATATTATTGTCACCGCTGAAATCGCGAAACGTAAAGCGACCATTGATGCCGAAGCCGAAGCCGAAAAGGCGCGACGGGAAGCTCAGGGTCAGGCTGACGCCATTTATGCTATGAAAGAAGCTGAAGCCCGGGGTTTGCTGGAAATTCTCCAACGACAAGCCGAAGGTTTTGACAAAATTGTCGGCGCTACCGGTGGTAATACCAAAGATGCCGTTTTGATGCTGATCGCTGATAAACTCGAAGAACTGGTAAAAACACAGGTGGATGCCATCAAGAACCTGAAAATTGACAAAGTGACCGTCTGGGAAGGGGGATCTCAAAACGGTGAAGGTAATGCCACCTCCAAATTTGTATCCAGCCTTTATAAATCAATTCCTCCCCTGCAGGATCTGTTTAAAATGGCTGGTATGGATTTACCAACCTATCTGGGTAGCAGTGACGAGGAGGCTGAAGTGACCGAGGTTAAGGAAAAGACCAACGGTGCACCCAAGTGACAGCCTGGCAAATCCGTTTGATCATACCGGGCATCGAAATGCTCGCTGGCACCTATCAGCTGATCAATTTGCAGTCTAAACCGGCCTGAGATCGATTATCTTTGCGCCCTCAATCGATCACAGGTTTGTCAAGACAACGTTTAAACTGGATTCTGTTATTAGGCCTTGCCACCGTTTGGGGAAGCTCTTTTTTCCTGATCAAGAAGGCATTGATCGCCCTGCATCCGGTACAAATGGCCAGTCTGCGCCTGAGCATCGCCGGACTTGCCCTGAGTCCTTTCTTTTTCCGGCAAGTTAAAGGCCTGGACATCAGGGAAATCAAGTATTTGCTGGCTGTCGGTCTGGCTGGCAGTGCTATTCCTGCCTTTTGTTATGGCTTTGCTCAAACTCATATTTCCAGCGCGGTGACCGGTATGCTCAATTCGCTGACCCCCTTGTTTACCCTGGTGATCGGAGTGCTGTTTTTTGCTTTTCGGACTCAGCCCCGGAATATCCTGGGAGTTGTGATCGGATTACTGGGAGCCCTGCTTCTGGTTATCCAGGCGATCGAAGGGCCTTTAACCACCAATCTTTTCTATGCTGGTCTGGTGGTATTCGGAACGATGTGCTATGCCACCAGCGGCAATGTCGTCGCCCGGTTTTTACCGCACCGGAAATCCACTTCCATCAGTATCCTCGCCTACGTAATGCTGATGCCTATTGCCCTTATCATTCTGTTTAGTACCGATTTTATCCACCGGCTTCAGACAGAGCCCCGGATCTACCTTTCCCTGGCAGCTGTCAGCGCACTGGCGATCTTTGGCACCGCCATCGCCAGTATTTTCTATTTTATGCTGGTCCAACGCACGACGGCCCTGTTTGCAGCTATGGTCACCTACCTGATACCGGTCGTTGCGACCCTGCTCGGATTTTTTGACGGTGAACCCATTTCCATCATGCATGGTGCAGGCCTCTTATTGATTATCTCCGGTGTTTACCTGTCGAGACAATAAGTCAGGAAGGATTTGTTGATCGGATGGCCTTCAGATGACAAATTCTGACCGGGATCTCCGGTTGTTTACTTATACCACGCTGAATACATCAGATAATTGTTGGCAATCCGTGAGATATTCTGCTGAAATACTTCGGGAGAGAGTGCCTTAACCTTTTTGGCAGGAATACCGGCATAAATATAGCCGGATTCACAGACCGTTCGCTCCAGCACTACCGAACCAGCTGCAATCAGACAATTCTTTTCAATAATACAATGATCCATAACGATGGCACCCATGCCAATCAGGACCTGCTCCTCGATCTGGCAACCATGCACGATAGCATTGTGACCGATAGAAACCTGATCTCCGATCCAGGTTTCCGACTGTTCAAAAGTACAATGCAGAACGGCTCCATCCTGAATATTAACCCGGTTGCCAATCCTGATCTTGTTGACATCGCCCCGGATCACCGCGTTGAACCAGACCGAACATTCATCTCCCATTATTACATCACCGACGATGGTTGCATTGTCAGCGATATAGCAATCCGTTCCCCACCGGGGTGTAAATCCTCTGACCGAAATGATGGAAGGCATTGAAAAACAAGTTTTTATGTGGTAAAATAATCATAGAATTTCACCGGGCATCATGAGATACGCAAAAGTACGAATTACCGTAGAGACCCTAAACTGACCTCTTACAGCCTTCACTAAAAAAAGAGATTCAAAAATCTCCTTTTTGACTACCTTTCGATCTCCTGACTTCCGCCCATGAATTTTTTCTGGATATTATGGGGTTTTGACGCCGTAATTACGATGGTGGTTCTCTATTTTTTCGTGACCGGCCTTGCAGACGGGTCGATTACTTCAGCTAATCTTGGTATCTGGTTTATTCTTTTGCTCCTGGTAGCCGCTGTACTGGGAGGCAGTCTATTGTTGAAAGCCAGCGAACATCTGACTATAGCTAAAATATTGTTGGCTGTACTCGCCGTGCCGGGATTGATTTACCTGCTGTTTATCCTGCTGGTGGTCATCGGAAAACCCCGGTGGAACTGAAATTCCCTACAAGCAAGAGAATCTGATTTGCTGCGATGCCCCCGGCACTAACTACCCCCAATCGTAAACCGGACGGGGGTTAGACGGAGACCCTCTTTCATGAGCAGGCGAATGACTCCGTAATCGCCAGCCAGATGTCCTGCACCCACCGCAAAAAAGGTAGGCTTTTCTGTGATCTTCCGGCTTATGATCGGAATCCAGTTGGTATTCCGGTTGTCGAGCAATATATGCCGGTATACATTGGTGGTTGGATCACTGTTGAGCAACTGATCCAGTTTGACCAGATCCTGTTGCTTGTAGTAGTAAACCAGGGTGTCCATCATCCCGGCTTCTTCTTCGTCAGAAGAAAGGCTGGTGACCAGCATCTGAGCCTGTGCGCGGTAAGGTATACTGTCAAAAATGCTCATCTGATACTCTACGGTTTCCAGGCCATCGACGGGCTTATTCTGCTTTTTAGCCATTTCGATCAATTCCAACTCGTATGACCTGATTTCATCCATGTTCAGACTTCCTCCGGAAAACATGTCTTCTGAAGTAAAAATGGTGAGGAACATCGGTTTAACCCGTTCGAAAAGAAAGAATGGAATGCCCATTTTTTCAAAATGATCTTTGACGAGCTTATACTCATCAGGTGTGAGAAGATCCTGTAGAGTCGTATCATTTTTCATCAGTGCCTTTTGCAGCAATGCGATTTGACTGCCGATATCCATGGCATCTTCAAGGTCAATCTCGAGCACCAGCTCTTCAGTACTTTTCAGGGCACTGTCCATTTCCGGTGTAAAAAAATAGGCCCCCTGCTCGATCATGTGTATCGTTCCAAAGAGATAGGACGTCTTGACATTTTCTCCTTCAATTTTCCAGAGCAGGGCAGATGCCAGATCCGTTTCTGTTTCAGTGACCGTTGGGGTGACCACCGGTAAGGTTCTGGCTGACTTGCAACCAACAAGAAGTATTACCACCCATACCAGAAGGGGAAACCGTTCAAACTTCATCAGTGGAATCATGATCTGTTTTTATGTATTTCATATAATATAATGCCGGCAGCCACGGAAACGTTTAAAGAAGCGGTTTTCCCGGCCTGGGGAATAAAAAAAAGATGATCAAAATAGATCTTCAGATTGCGGTCAATACCTTGTCCTTCCGCACCCATTACAACGGCCAGCGATCCCCTGAGATCCAATTCGGAAAGTGCGACATCGCCCCGGGCGTCAGCCCCAAGGACTTTAAAATCATGCTGACCAAGGTACTCGATCGCCGAAGCAATATTCTTTACCCGGCACACAGGCAGGTGGGCCAAAGCCCCGGCAGAAGCCTTGACTGCTATCTCGTTAAGTGGAGCCGTTTTTTTACCCGGTAAAACAATCGCGTGAGCTCCAAATACTTCCGCTGACCGGGCAATGGCCCCAAGATTTCGAACATCCTGAATTCCATCGAGCAGCATCAGCACCGGTTCGATCCCTGCATCCAGCCACCGGGGAACCAATTCTTCCAATACAGCATAGTCAATGACCGATGAAAGGGCATAGATCCCCTGATGATTTCCCCTGATTTCGAGGTCCAGCTTTGATCTGGGAATCCGGTTGAGCGGTATACCCCGGTCTTTACACAACTGTCTGACTTCCTTTTCAAATTCTCCGCTTACCGTGTCCTGGATGAATACCCGTTCGATGCGGTGGCTACTGCGAAGAGCTTCCAGCACCGGATTGCGACCAAAAATCTTTTCCATATTGGTTATCGACCTGCCCGGTCTATCAACAAGATTAATGTCAGGACAGCGGTAGCCTGACTGACTGCATTGGCCAGTACCTCACCCCAGTCAATCGGTTCTCTCTCCGGTTCTGTGCGTGTCCTTTCCGGATCCTTGACGCCCACCTGGATGATCGAGCCTTTTTCCACTTTGGGATAAACTACAAACATCCCGAAATCTTTGGCCTGGCGGATAATCCCGTTGGGATATTCTACGGTAACCTTCCTCCGGTCACCATTGTCGGCAAAACCCCCGGCAAACTTTTCAATATAGTATCTCGCTGAATGGTTTCCGTCAAATACTACCGTCACCCGGTTGTTTACTCCCAAAAGGTCCTGCCGGTATAGTTTGGTCGTGTTGACCGCGCCTCCCACCGATACAAAATCCTTGATCTTGGGAATATCGATCACATCGCCATCTTTTAGTATGATGTTGGCCTGACTGCGTTCGTTTCTCATGACTTCCGCAAGCTGGATCACAATGGGACCGGTGGCATCGTGTGTCCGGACCAGCGTGGCACCTTCCGGAAATGCTTCCTCGGTGAGTCCGCCAGCCCGTCGGATCACATTGGTGATCCGTTCGTTGTCGGCAATGATGGTATAAGGACCCGGATACCGGACTTCGCCATTAAGGGTGATCATCTTGGGAAATTCAAACTCGGGTACCGATCGCACATACACCCGGTCATAGGGCTGCAGGGTAAAATCGGTGGTTCCCACCGGATTGAGGTTTTCATCAATCGTCAGGGTGGCGATGGTCACCCGCGTAGGTTCATTTTGCTCGATGATCAACCGCGTCACTTCCACCCGGTTGGTCGCGGCATCGATGCGAAAACCATTGGCAAGAGTAATGAGGTCCTTGATGGTCATCGTTTCGTCGTAGGCAAAGGATCCCGGGTTACGAACCGATCCTGCAATAGCTATCGTAGCATCTTCGATGAAGGAGGTTTTTGACAATATCCTGATCTCATCCCGGGGCCGTATGATCAGGTTTTGATCGGATTCCGGATTAGCCATTGCTTCCCTGAGGTTGACAGAGATGTATTCCGGTTCGCCGGTGTCTAATGCCAGCCGGATTACATAGGCAAAATCAGTGGCCTGGGCACTCAGACCACCGGCCATCAGCACTACGTCCCGCAGTCGCATACTCAATGATGGGTCATAGGCAAAACTACCGGGATTTCGTACCTGACCGCTCACCGTCACATCGTATTGATCTGTGAATTTACCCCGGCTGAAGATACTCAGTTCATCTCCCGGTACCAGCAACAGGTTTTCGGCAGAAGCCGGATTATTCAACACGGTTTCCAATTGTACCCGGATGAAGTTAGAAGTTCCATCACGGTTATTTCGCCGCAAAACGGCATAAGTGCGTTCCGATTCATCGGTCAATACCGATTTGGCAATCAGGTCGTGTACCCGCATGCCGGTGGTATATTCGTATTCCCCCGGCAATTCGACTGTTCCTGATACGGAAACAAAATTACGATAGGGGCTGGGAATCGTACGAACAGTGATCTGATCGCCATTCTTCAGGGTAAAATCACTGCCCTCTGCCGCCAGTTGATTGAAGAAAATATCGATGACCTTCTGCTGATCATTTTCAAATCGCTTCAGCTGGATGATCTCTTTGTACGCATTGGGGCGAAAATCTCCGGCATACTCAAGCAGCCGCTGTAATTCTTCGCCTTCAACCAGTTCATATCGCATTGGCCGGTTTACCGCTCCGGTGATCGTGACGATCCTTTCGGCAATCGGAACCTGGATGATATCATTGTCGGCCAGGTAGAAGTTGTCAGCAATAGTGGGGTCTTGCATATACTTGTAAACATCGATCCTCTCGACCGAACCATCATTGCGTATCCATTTGATATTGCGGAGCGTACCGATGTCCGTTGGCCCACCGGCTGCTACCAGGGCATTGAAAGCAGAATTGATGGCCGATACCGTATGGCTGCCCGGAGTGAAGACTTCCCCGAATATGCCGATAGTGATCGTCCGTGCATAGCGTAAAGACACCTCAAACTGGTCTGGTTGAAAACGGTTAAATGCAGCGAAGTTTCGCATGAGTTTGTCTTTGGCCGCCTTAAAATTCAAATCTTTCAGATAGATCCGCGGCATGGCAGAGGGACTGATATAGCCCGATTCATCGATCACATAAGTTCGTTCAAAAATGGAGGTCCCCCAGATCGAAATAGTGAGCTCATCTCCCGGACCAAGCCGGTAATTATCGCGGGGTTTGATGTTGTCGGCCTGGCGGAAAACCTTCAGGGTCTGGTTGCGAAAAATCTCCTGGCCATAGATTTTGGGAGCCGGCAAATCTGGTTCTTTTTCCGCCACCGCCTCGGCTACCGCCTCTTCGACGCTGGCTCCCTCCAATACAGATTCCTTGACCTCCCGGGCTGCCGCAGCATCGGATGTGCTAAGGGTCGGTGCGATCTCGGTATTTTGCATCTGGCTTACCTGCTGGGCCTGGTTTTTCTCGCGTTCAAGTTCTTCCAGGATTTCCCGGACAATCACCTCCACTTCATCGTATTGGTCTGGAGGGACCTGGTCTATCGACTCATAAGTCACTCCTCTTTCCCTTAGCATCTGACGGAAACGGGCCTCGTCAATACCTCTTTCCACCAGTTGCTGGCGAATCAGATCATCGGTCACCTGAGCCTCAAGTGCACCGGGGTATGAAAAAACCAGCAGGCTAAAGAGTATGATCAAACGGGCCATTCGTTTACACCACTTTATACATTTTCTGATAATAGTCTTTGTATGCTCCGCTGGTTACATGCTCAAGCCAGGCAGCATTCTTAAAGTACCAATCAATGGTTAAAGATAAACCCTCTTGCAAATTTATTGCAGGACTCCATCCCAACTCGTGCTTTATTTTTGTTGCATCAATGGCATAACGCTGGTCATGTCCCAACCGATCCTGCACAAACTTGATCAGCTTATGGGAGGTACCCTCCGCATTCCCCATTTTCTGGTCAATCAATGTACACAGGTTCTCCACAATAGTCAGATTACGATGCTCGTTGTGACCTCCAATATTATAGGTCTCTCCGATACTACCCCGGTGGGCAACCAAATCAATGGCTTCTACGTGATCGGTCACAAAAAGCCAGTCGCGTACATTACTGCCATCACCATACACCGGAAGGGATTTTCCGTGGCGAATATTATTGATAATCAGAGGGATTAATTTTTCCGGAAACTGATAGGGCCCGTAGTTATTCGAACAATTACTGATGACCACCGGCAGATGATAGGTATGAAAGTACGCTCTCACCAGATGATCAGCGGCGGCTTTTGAGGCCGAATATGGCGACCGCGGATCGTATTTGGTCTCTTCTGTAAAATATCCGGAGGGTCCCAGGCTGCCATAGACCTCATCGGTCGACACCTGATAAAATAATTTTCCATCGAAAGAGCTCTCAATCCATAATTTACGGGCCTGGTTGAGCAAATTGGCTGTCCCTATGGTGTTGGTTTTCACAAAATCGAGGGGGGACAGGATCGACCGGTCGACGTGCGATTCTGCGGCCAGGTGAATGACCAGATCGGGCTGGTAGGTCCGGAAAACTCTTTCCGTCTCCGCTTCGTCCGTTATACACACTTTTTCAAAAATATAATTGCTCGACCCTTCGATATCCCGGAGATTTTCGAGATTGCCGGCATAAGTCAGGCTGTCCAGATTGATGATCGTCGAGTCCGGATATTTCCTGACCATATGGCGCAGTACATGGCTACCGATGAAACCGGCCCCTCCGGTGATCAGGATATTCTTGTATTGTCTTTCTGTCATCCTTATACAACTCTTTTAAAGTATTCCAAAGTACGTCGTAATCCCTCCCCGCGGTCGATCTGTGGTTCCCATTTCAGGATTTCGCGGGCCCTGGTAATATCCGGCTGGCGAACTTTCGGATCATCTACGGGTAGCGGTAAATAACTCAGAACCGATTTGGAGTTTTCCACCAGGCTGATGATCTCTGAAGCCAGTTGTTTCACTGGAATCTCGGCAGGATTGCCAATATTGACCGGTAAATGATAGTCGCATTGCAGCAGCCGGAAAATTCCTTCGATCAGGTCATCCACATAGCAAAATGATCTGGTCTGCATACCATCGCCAAAAATCGTAATCGGCTCATTTCGCAGAGCCTGACCCATGAAAGCCGGAAGAGCCCGGCCATCATCCAGGCGCATCCTGGGTCCATAGGTATTGAAGATGCGGGCTATCCGGGTTTCGAGACCATGGGTATTGTGATAGGCCATAGTTATCGCTTCCTGAAAACGCTTCGCTTCATCGTAGACACCACGGGGCCCTACCGGATTGACATTGCCCCAGTAATCTTCTTTTTGCGGATGCACCAGAGGGTCGCCGTAGACTTCGGAAGTCGATGCGATCAGGATCCTGGCTTTTTTTACCCGGGCCAGTCCCAAAAGGTTATGAGTGCCCAACGAACCTACCTTGAGAGTCTGGATGGGCATTCGCAGGTAGTCGATCGGGCTTGCCGGTGAGGCAAAATGCAGGATGTAATCCAGCCGTCCGGGCACATGGACAAACTTGGAGACATCGTGGTGATAAAATTCAAAATCCTTCTCCCGGAAAAGGTGCTCGATATTGCTCAAAGATCCGGTAAGCAGATTATCCATCGCCACCACCCGGAAGCCTTCGGCCATAAACCGGTCACACAGATGCGAACCCAGAAATCCAGCGGCTCCGGTAATCAGAACTCTCTTCAATGCAGGTATTTTTCATTGGTTACAGCATGCAAAGGTAATAAATGACGCATTGCCAACATCCGTTCTTTAATGACAGTGACAGGAAGTGAGCTTCATCGTTTTACTTTGAAAAAGGGGTTACCTTTGCGGGGCATGAAGTTCACTGGCTGGAAAATAACTGCTTTTCTACTCTGTTTGGCATTGACTACCCGGGGTCAGACTCCAGACTCATTAGGCAGCCTGATTATGATCAGACCCCATTACGGAGCCGGCTTATCTCTGGCTGACCTCCACGACCGTTTTGGTCACCACTTTAATCCCGGGGCATCTATTTCCTGGCTCTCCACAAAAAATCTATTTCTGGGCATTCAATATGACTATGTTTTTGGCAACCAGGTAAAGGAAGATGTACTCTCCCATTTGCGCACGATAGAGGGAGGGATCATAGGCAGTGATATGCAATTTGCCAGTGTTGCTCTGCGAGAAAGAGGACAGGCACTCTCCACAGATCTTGGTTACTTCATTCAATTCCCGGGTTTGCGGGCAAGATCCGGTTTTCTGCTTACGGCCGGTGCGGCTTATCTGAAGCATAAAATCAGGATTGTGGATGACTATGATTCTGTGATTCACCTGCGGGACCCTTACATTAAGGGCTACGACCGCCTGACTGAAGGATTCGGCCTGACTCAGGGAATCTCCTATGTATTTCTCGCCCGGGATAAAATGGTCAATTTTTCATTGGGTATCCGGGTGATGGAAGCTTTTACCAAAGACCAACGACAGTACAATTATGATCAAAGCCCCCTAAAATCCAGAAGGCTGGATATCCTGGCGGGACTTCAACTGGGCTGGGTACTACCTGTTTATCTTACCCCGGAAACCCGGTACTACTGATATGGTGACAGCTCTGTATTCATTGATCATCAGAGTATACGGGATTCTGATCTCCCTGGTTGCACCATTCGTTCCCAAAGCCAGGAAATGGCTTGCAGGCCGGAGGGATATCTGGAAAAAGCTGGAGACTCACCACGACGATAAAAGGCGACCAGTCTGGATACATTGTTCTTCCCTGGGTGAGTTTGAACAGGGCCGGCCGGTCATAGAAGCCTTGAAAAGGGAATATCCCCACCTACCCCTGGTCCTTACTTTCTTTTCACCCAGTGGGTATGAGGTCCGAAAAGAATATGCCCAGGCTGACAGGATTTATTATTTACCGTTGGATACCCCTGCCAATGCCAACAGGTTTATCAAGCTGATTAACCCGAGGATGGCTTTATTCGTGAAATACGATTTTTGGTTCAATTATCTGCAGGTACTGATCCATCAGCAGATCCCTTTCTGTTTTATTTCAGCGACCTTTCGACCCAACCACTTTTTATTCAGGAAATGGGCAACATCCCTGCTGGCGATAGTGCAAAAGGCAGACCGTATCTTTGTACAGGATGATCTGAGTTATCAACTTCTCCAGTCACGTGATTTTCCGGTTACAGTATCGGGTGACACTCGCATCGACCGGGTCATTCAGCTGCAATCTGACCTCAAAAAATATCCATTTCTTAAAAAGGTATCCCGGCCCATAATCATCCTGGGCAGTGTCTGGCCACAAGACCTGAAGATCGTTGCCGGCTGGATTAACGAAAACCGGGCAAAGTATTTCTTTATCATTGCGCCACACGATATTGGTGTATCGACGATGCACAAAATTCAGTCAATGCTGGCAGGTGATTACCTTCATTTTTCGGAAGCAGCATCACTAACTGGTCTGGAAAACGGTATTCTGGTCAATACGATCGGAGACCTCGCTCATTTGTATCAATACGGAATCCTGGCGTATATCGGAGGCGGTTTTGGTAAGGGAATTCACAGTATACTGGAGCCGGTAGCCGCCGGTCTGCCGGTGATTTTTGGACCCAATTACCAAAAATTCAATGAAGCCAATGCTCTTTTGAGGACGGGATCCGCAATGACGGTCTCTGACGGAGCAGCATTGGCCAGGGCGATGGAGGTCTTGCTTGCCGAACCCCGTTATCGCGAAGCAAAGAAGGGAATTACCGAATACCTTTGCCATCACCAGGGGGCCACTTTAAAAGTAGTGCAGTACCTTGCCACCCAGAAAAGTTTGTCATGAACAGTTTTCTTCCTACTCCTCAGTTTTTAAACCTGACCCGCAGCAAGCGGGTGCTGGTCATTGGCGATGTCATGATCGACCAGTATCTTTCCGGATCGGTCAGCCGGATATCGCCAGAGGCACCAGTGCCGATTCTCTTACACCAGGAAACCACTTTTCGGCCGGGTGGTGCTGCCAACGTAGCACTCAACCTGGCTGGCCTGGACAATGAGGTCTGGCTTGCTTCCGCCATTGGTACCGATGAAATGGGCAATCTCCTCAAAGAGATGCTGAAATCCAATAACATTAATATTGATTTGTTACTGGCCGATGTACGGCAAATGACGACCTCCAAGACCAGGATCATGGCCGGCAAACAGCACCTGCTGAGGGTAGACCGGGAAAAAAAGGAAAATATCCCCTCCGATCTGCTGGTTCATTTGCTGGAGATGACCGAGAGGCTACTCCAGGAAAAGAAACCTGATATAGCAGTTTTACAGGACTATAACAAAGGACTGCTGACCACCGAAAGTATTTCCGGAATTTTGGGGCTGCTTCAAAAGTACCAGGTACCGGTAGCCGTTGATCCCAAGTTTGAAAATTTCTATGCCTATCAGGGGGTCACTATCTTCAAGCCCAACCTGGCCGAACTCCGGGCCAATGTACCTTTTAAGGTCGAGATCAACGAATCAAGTCTGCTGGAGGCAGCAACTTATCTGCGATCCCGGCTCAATTGTCAGATCGTTTTGATTACCCTATCCGAAAGGGGGGTCTTTATAGATGATGGGGATACCCATGTTCTTATCCCTGCTGAAAAACGCCTCATCGCCGATGTCTGCGGAGCCGGTGATACGGTGATCAGCGTAGCCTCCGTGGCATACGTGGCTGGCATGCGGCTTCAGGATATTGCGTATTGGTCCTCTTACTGTGGCACCCTTGTCTGCCAGTATCCCGGGGTAAAACCCATCACCCGGGAGATGTTGAGCTTACCACAGCAAGCTAGTTCCAAGGTATAATGTAACAATTATAACACAAAAACCGAAACCCGGCTACCAACCACCACAATCTGCTGTCTGAACCGAAATGCTTTTCGACCAGGATCGTGCAAGGAAGGGGTTGAGTTCTGCCCGTCAGGGACCGCAGATTGCAAACGCCACGGTTTTCTGTTAAATAAGCTTGGTCTTGAGGGTAATTTCATATCTTACGCCACAAATTATAATTTCCTTAATCGATTAATTAAAAGCATATGTATCAACCGACCATTCAAACACTTACAACTATTTTCGTCGTTATGGCTTTGGCCATGACTGGATATGGTCAGACAGCTATCTATACTTTTACTTTTGACAATGACCTGGAAGGCTGGACTACCGAAGGTATTTCCGATACTGCGGCAGTGTGGGTATGGGCCCCTAATGGTGATGCCGGTACCGGAGCTTTCAATAGTGGGGCAACCCCGATTAACTCAGAATCCGGTGGAGGAGCCCTGCTTTTCGACTCCGACGGTCTCGACAACGGTGGAGATCCATCCAATTTGGGTGGCGGACCCTCACCCTCCCCTCAAAAAGGTGAAATCACCTCTCCGGTCCTGGATTTTACCGGTCAGGATGAGGTCATCCTGGCTTTTAACCAATACTACCGCTATTTTGCCAAGAGTCCCTCCGATTTTTCAACACCTGCTACCTCAGTGGAGGTCAGCAATGACGGTGGTGCAAATTGGACTTCCTATGTAATCAACGATGATATTGCCGCCAACGAATCGACCCGGCCGAACGATATCGCTGTACTGGATATCAGCGAAGTGGCGGCTGATCAGGCTGAAGTGTTGATCAAATTTGTCTGGGATGGTGACTATTACTTTTGGCTGATCGACGACGTGAAGCTTTTTGACAGCCGGGGTGTCGACCTGACTGTGATCGATTATACCAATATTGACAATTACGAAACTCCGGATTTTGCTCTGAATACCGATTCTTTCGACCTGGAAGTAATGGTGACCAATAAGGGAATTGACATCACCGACAGCATCATGTTTCTGGCAAGGATTCTGAATGAAGATCTGGATCTGGTATTCAGTGACACCGGCTGGGTCGAGGGGCTGAATGCTGGCGATACAGTGATCTGGGACTTCGACCGGCACTGGACACCCACCGACGCAACCATTCAGGGTTACTTCGTTGCCTACAATGTTCGACACCGGGGAGATACCATGCCGGAAGCAGTGGCACCAGACGATAACGTCGACTTTAATTTCTTTGATGTACGGGATTTTTCCTTCCGAAAAGTACCTCCGGCTAACCGCACGCAGGGTTTTAATTTTGGAGGAGAAGAATACGACGTAGCCAACTTTTTCAGCCTCCCGGAGAGTGTGGCCGAACCGTTGGTTTTTGACCAGATCACCTTTAAAGTATGCGAAGGCCAAAACGGTGTCGTTGGAAAAACGGTGGTAGGATTCATCGTCCAGCTTCCGGATACGGCCCGTGTCTCTAAAGGGGTACTGCTCAATGGAGAAACGGACCTGATCGGACTGGATGCCAACCTGGGGTTGGATCAGCTGATTGAAAATGAGATGGTCATCGGTATCGGTTCCTATTTGTTTACGGCTACCGATGATGCATCTCAGTGTGAAGAGTTCAGAATTGACATGATCACCGACCTGGATGGCGATAACGAGAATATATTAATGCAGCCCGGTGGCAAATACCTGGTCGGTTTACGATTTGGTGCTACCGCCTCCGACCTTTTTATTGGTTCCAATGAAGACTATAAGGTTTGGCAACTCTCCAGTATCGTTTCAACGCCAAGAGATGCGACAGGAGGCTGGGGCATCGTCACTGACTACCAGGAAAATGCAGCTGACGTCGGGCTTGAATTGACCATCACCACGGCCGTTGATGAACGACCCCTGCCGGAGAACAGTGTAAAGATCTTCCCGAATCCGGCATCGGATTACGTGAGAGCCGATATCAATTTTGAAACCCCATCCGAGGTGACGGTTTTCCTCACCGATGCGAGTGGAAAAATTCTGAATATCCGTACCTTAAAAAATGTACTCAGCGATCAGGTCAATTTTGATATGACCCGTTATCCAAGCGGTAGTTACATCGTACGAGTAGCCACCAAAGAGGGTACAAAAACCGAATATATTATGGTCACCCATTGACAAACTTTTCACCTTTTTGAAAAGAAGCCCGTTCCGCTTGGAATGGGCTTCTTTTTTTGTCCGAGGTTCTCGAAAACTCTGTTAGAAATATTCAGGAAGACCAGGGCATGACTCATGATCGAAACAATGGTGCCGTATTCCCCGGGGTCCTTTGGGCTACTTTAAGGCATTTTATTAAAAACACAGAATTTGCACCCTCCTTCGCCTGAACCGGCTAGAATACGTGACCATTTCAATTCGCTTGCAAAGCCAGAATATGGGAAGATTATCTATGAACCACCTACTCTTTTCGACTCATCTTCCAATCCGGTATTTCTGCGCCGGGATTTGATGTTCTGATTGCCAAAATTATAGCTTAGGCTCAGGCTGACCTGACGACTATCCCAATTGCCATTGCCTACCGAATAAAGGCCATTAAACCGCGAGTATCCCTCCCAGCCACTCTGATAGAAGATGTCCTGGGCACTCAGTTTGACATTAAGCTTATCGTTAAGAAATTTCCGCTGAATTCCCAGATTCAGGCTCCAGCTGGGATCGTACAGAAAAACTCCACCCCATACTCCCGGCCCGCTAAACCAACCGCTAATCTCGGCTTTAAACTGATTGGGTAAATCGATGGTATGTTGCTGGAAAATGTTATAGGTACCAGCCTGGACATCGACCACAGCACCGTTACCGTAATCTGCCTGATTATCGAGATAGGATGCGCTCAGATTAATGTAGGCATTCCAGATTTTAGTCACCTGAATGGGTGCACTGATATTGGCGCTAAAAATCGTCTGGGTGGCCAGGTTTTCCCAGGTTATAAAATTGGCCCGGGCGTCGGTATCACTCGGTCCGATCAGACGGGTGATCTGATCGATGGTCCGACTGTAGCCGATTTTAAAATTGTAACGGTACTTCAGTGTATATCCCAGCTCCAAATTATTGACAATCTCGGGCTGGAGGAATGGGTTTCCTTTCTCGTATGACAGCTCACTCAACTGATTGTTGAAAGGGTTTATCACATTGTAATCCGGCCGATTGATGCGCCGTCCATAATTGAGGGATAAGGTATTCTGCTGAGAAACCTGATAGGTCAGTCCTGCCGAAGGAAACCAGCTCAGGTATTTAAACTCCACCGGAGGTTCCTGCAGGGTGGGATCAAATGCCTGGAGATCACCAACCGCATCTGTCTGCTCGGCCCGGAGTCCGGCAGAAAAGTTCCATTTCTCACCAAGGGGAGTGGAGTAATTCAGGTAACCGGCATAGACTGTTTCCCGGTAATCAAACTGATTGGAACGCCGGTTATTCAGTAATTCTTCATTGTCAATCAGATCATAAAACAAAAAGGTGTTGTCCGTACCAACTTTACTCAGCTTGCCTCCTGCACCAATTTTACCAGACCCCAGCTTACTTTCAAAATCGGCTTTGAAGGTATAAATGTCGATATCCCGGGGAGTGTCAAAGGAGTTAATCACTTCCGACAGTAAATTCTCTCCGGAAGGATCGTAATAGCGGTTGGGCTGAAAACGGACATTCTCATTGCGGTATAAACCATAATCGGCATCCAGATTGAGGGTGGTTTGCTCTTTTACAAATCGATAATTCAGATTGAATGTATTTTCAGTACGCAAAAAATCCGACCGGCTGATAGCCACCAGTATACTGTCGGTCAGATCTCCGCTGATCTCCTTTGCGATGGTGATCTGGTTCTTCGATTCGCCCAAACCGTCATTTTTCCTTCCGGTTACGATAAATCCCAGCGTACTGTTTTTATGGATGAAAAAATCAGTGCCGATCCGGAAATCATAGGAGTTATACTCTCTTTCAAACCGGTTGGTTTCGTCCAGTTGCAGTCCGTTTTGAAAGCTGATAAAATCAATGGTATTAAAATTCCTGCCGCCTGCATAGCCGGCATTACCAAAGACATTGATCCCCTTGCTCCGGTAATTACCTCCTGCACTGAGATTACCCCGGGTATATTCACCCCGGGTCAAATTGGAGCTCAATGTGCCATTGGCGCCTTCGTTTTTATTTTTCTTCAGACGAATATCAATGATTCCAGCATTCCCTTCCGCTTCATATTTGGCGCCCGGGTTGGTAATGATATCAAAGCGATCGATCTGTTCTGCCGGAATATTCTGCAGGTAATTGCTCAGATCTTCTCCCTGTAAGGGTAATCGCTTTCCATCAATATAGACCAAAACCCCGGAGCGGCTCAATACCGATATATTGTCGTTATTATCGACCAAAACTCCGGGAGCCTTGCGTAACAGACCCAGGGCATGATCGCCGGCGCTATTGATGGTACCCTCGACATTAAAGACCGTGCGGTCGGGTTTTACCTCAACCATAACCCTGGAGGCACTGACGGTAGCGGTCTGCAAATCGACCGCAGTACCGGTCAGGATCAGCGACCCCAGTTCTGCTTTCTCTCCATCATGCAGGGATATGGCTTTTTCCAAATCACCATATCCTACATACGATACTTTCAGGGTGTACTGACCCGGGAGCAGGTCACTGAATCGAAAATGCCCTTCGTCATCCGAGACCTCTACTTTCACCAGTGTTGAATCCTGATCCTGGTAGAGGGCCAGATTGGCGTAGATGACCGGTTGTTCAGATGGATCAAGCAGATATCCTGCCAATGAAGCATTCTGTGCAGCACCCAGTAAAGCCATGCCCACCAGCAGGAAGCTTAAGGCGAGTGTTTTCATAGTTTGATTTTAGGAATAACCGCAAAGTACGGTCAACAATCACTAAGAGGCCGATTATTTCGATCAACGGTTGTATATCATCTCCCGAAGCGGAAAAAATTGCAGCGAATGATCAAGCCCGGATCCCTCTGGCCAAATACTCCATCATACGTCCAGCAGGGTCAGTACCTCCGGCGTCAGTCGATCCCTGGTTTTCTGCCGGAGGTATCGGCGCTGATCCACCTGCTGTGGCTGGTCACGACGACAGAAGTAACTATGTATTGCCCGGCGTTTGGTCGACGTCCGGTTGCGTGTACCCCCATGCCATACATGGGAATTGAAGACCACCACCGTACCAGCCGGCGCCATCAGAATAATTTCTCCGGGATGTGGTGCCCACGGATCCGCCAGGACATCCTGCGGAAGTTGACCGTCCAGATGGGATCCCGGCACAATGCGGGTAGCCCCGTTGGCAGCCGTAAAATCATCCAGCAACCAGATGGAATTGCAGACCTTGTACTCACCGGGAGAGACCGGTTCATGCCAGTCCACATGCAGTTTCTGCTCACCGGTTCCAGGTTTTGCTGCCCGGTAATTGAGCGAAGACAGCTTCAGGTCTCTTCCTAAAACCCGGCTGATGGCGGTCAATACCCTGGGGTGTGTGTAAAATACATCAAATGCGGGATCTTTATTGACCAGATCCGCCAGACGATCAGCACCTGCCTCTTTCGGATGACGGATATAAGGAGAATCGAGCAACTCAAATCCTGCCCGTTCGCCTTCTTCCTGCATCAGCGCTTCTATTCGATTCCTGATCTGTTCGAGCTGATGATCTTCCAATATTTTACCCAGGACAAGATAACCCTGCGTATCGAGAAATTTTTTTTCTTCCGTGGTCAGGAGTTCATCGGATACCCCTAAAACATCCAGGTAATGCGGCATGTGACAAATACTTGCCCCTAAAATTACGGCAGACCCACTTCATGGACAAGTCATCATTTTTTTTAGCCGGGATGAAACCTTTTGTCATTAATCGCCGTCCTTCTGATAGATTAAACTGGAAAAAATGGCACGACTCACCTTCATTTTGATTTTTTCATTGACGCTCATCGCGACAGGATTTACCCAGACAACAACAAAGGAGGAAGAACCAGAATCTTTCAATAGGGAATGGAAAATGGCGATGGAAGAAGTTGCCCGGGCCCTGGAAGAGATTGAGATCCCGGATGTCGATTTGGACCAGATCATGGAAGATGTCAAAAAATCCCTCCCTACCCGGGAAGAGCTGGACTCTTACAAGGCGGAAATCACCGACGCGGTCCGTGAGATTCAAAAAATCGATCTGAGCGAAATGGAAAGAGTGCTGGATGAACTGGCGAAGGAACTGGATCAGATATTTGATGACCACTTTCCCAACCGGGAAAAAACACCCAAAGAGGACAATATCCGGAAAATCGAATAATCACGGACATTACAGTACACCATTAAAAAATCAGTAAACGGAGCCGGAATCACTTCCGGCTTTCTTATTTTTTACATTTTATGGTAATGGTATTTAGATCTTAAATATGACCCGTAGAATAAGGGAAAAATCACAGCATATGCTGAATTAAGGCCACCTAATGCTGCAATCAGATCTATAAATTAATCCAGTAACGAAGTTTTACAACGCCCCTTTCGTCTATCAATCGATTTTCCAGCTGGCCGCGATTGCTCTCAATGATTTTCCGGGAAGCGATGTTCGATTCGTCGCAGGTAATAAGGACTTTTTTCAAACCCAGTTGACGGGCATACGGCAAAGTCATTTTCAGGATTTGGTTGCCATAACCCTGATTCCGGACGGTTGGCCTTACCGCATACCCGATATGACCGCCAAATTTTTCGAGATAGGGATTTAATTGGTGCCGGATATTGATGTGTCCCTTAAATTCATGGTGATCCACCAGCCAGAGTGTGGTATTGGACACCCAGCCTTCCGGAAGGTTTATACCCTGAGAAAACTCATAAACCTGCCGGATCAAACCGGTAACATTGTATGGATCTTTCAGCATACTCCAGAAACCCCGCCGGTTTTCTGCCTCAAATTCCATCAGAGCGGCCTGCCAGCTTTGACTATATCTTTCGGAAGGGTTGACCAGCAACATCCGATATCCTTTTTTTACTGAAAAAAATCAAATCCTTAGCTGAAGTCGCATTGAATACAATTACTCCGGATACCAGTTGCGAAGTCTGACTTCGATTGCCTGATTTTTACCATTGACGAGCGACTTAAATTTATTGACATCGCTGAAACCATTCTGGCCACGGAAATGATAGGGGTAAACAACTTTGGGCTTAAACTCCAATACCGCATCTGCTGCCTGTTCGACATCCATGGTGAAGGGCAAGTTCATGCAGATAAAAGCATAATCAATCCCGGAAAGGGAACGCATTTCAGGAATATCTTCGGTGTCTCCGGCAAAATAAAACTTCTTCCCACCGATGGTCAGCACATAGCCATTACCCCAGCCTTTGGGATGCCGTGCCGTTTCATCGTTGGGTAAATTGTACATCGGAACGGCTTCTATCTTCAAACCCAACAGATCGATGGCTTGACCATTGGCCAGCATCTGAATCCTGCCAAATTTGATCTCTCCCAGGGCATCAATCACCGACTGGGGCGCAACCAGTGTGGTCATGGAAAGGTCCATTGCACTGAGCGTCTCCTTGTTCAAATGATCCCCGTGCACATGCGTGATACAAATCAAATCGGCAGGGGCAAATTTCTGAAAGCGTTCTGCTCCCCCATAAGGATCCAGATAAATGGTTTTACCGTCCCACTCGAGTACTACGGTTGCATGCAGAATGGGTGTCATCGTGACATCACCTTTTTCAGTAGTCATGATATCCGGCTGGGGATAAACACGCAAATACGAGAGAGCAATCAGGACAAGAATCAGATGTTTCATACGAATTACATTTATATTCCATAACGATGAACAGAAGGAATTGTCATTGGGTTTTGATATTTTGTATTTTTAGAAAGACCAGTACCAGGCAGCTGCAGCCCAGAACTGGCTTTCCGGATAGGGCGATGTCAGAAATTCCGAGATGCGGTAATCAACACCAAACTCCACTTTACTTTGTGCATTGATCTCATAGCCAAATAGCGGAATAAGCCGGATTTCCAGATCGGTATTTTCAACCTGATAGATACCCAGATATTCATTGCCCATCTTAAAATAAAATTCTTTTTCATCCACTTCATCGCCACTTAAAGGCCTTTCAAATGTGATCCGGTAACGAGCACGAAAAACCGGTGATTCCGAAGGTGAAAACGTCTGATCGGTAGCAAAGCGGTGTGCCAGGCGACCGGCATCAATATTCCGTACCAGGTTGAATTGCTGAATAGTCCGGTGGATGGTTTCGCCATTTGCCAGGCGAAGCGTATAACCCAGGTTAAGAGCTGTACGAAAGCCCGTACTTCTTGACACCAGCACCGTAAAATCGGTCAGGACATATTGCAGTGCTGAAGATTCTTCGGCCAGTTTATCATAAAACAGGCCTCTCGACTCCACACTGGCGTTGAGCCGGGTCTGGTCATTCAGCCCGGTGGTCAGGTTAATCTTTGGAAGGAATCCAGCCGTGACCGATGGTTGGGCAACGCTTGTTAGCGGGATGCACAAGAAAAAACCAACCTTCAGCAGAAATATCCTTAGTACGATTTTCATGAATCAAAATTCAAGATTGGTTGTGGGGCGCTCTACAATAGCAAAAATTTCTGCCAGCTCCCCCCGGCTATTTAGCAATACTTCGTATGCTTGCGACAGGCCACCATCCTTCGTGTGGATGACCAATTCAAAAAAAGGCGCCGACTCAAGCGACAAGGAACCATCCTGAAGATCGTACATGGTCTTAATGTTTACCGGATATTGGGCCTGCACTTTTATGATCCGGTATTTTTTAAACCGGGCGCCCAGCTCGCTGTAAATCTGTTCCAGAAATGCTACCTTCAGACCTTTCAGGTCGACTTTCTTTTCGATATCAAGCGGAATACCGGAACTATCAAATTCGATGCTAAACCGGCTACCTTCCCACCTGTATTTGGCTTCGAAGGTTCTACCCAACTGACTTTCTTCAACAAACCAACGGATTCTGGTGTCAGGCATCAGGCTATCCATCCATTGAATGGCAGGCCAGGGAACCTCGTGACGGTTGATCCGGTATTCCCGTTCAAATTTGTACTGGCAACAGGCATCCGGAATCCATAATACCAGGCATCCGGCCAGGAAAGCCAGTGTTGAATAGCATCTGCGCATACTATCAATGAACACTTTAAACCAATGCAGGTTTAAACCGGAAAGACATTTAGAGTGGCTGAATCAAAAAACTTGATTCAAATGACCATCACACCTGCTAGTTAAGGCCCGGATTTTGGGCAAAAGTCAGCGGCTTACCGGTCAGCACCAGCACCTGGATCATTAAGGCGATGAGAATCAGTATGGACATCTCAAAATGAGAAGTAGATATGCTTCCCATGATGGTTTTACTGGATTTGGACTTCAGCATATGCCCCTCCATGACCTGAATATCCGACAATGCAGCAAGACTGGTAAAACATTGCTGGGTCAACCGGTGAATCTCGTTAACCTTCAATGCCGGTGCACCTTCTGGCAAAATGCCCGTCAATTCCTGTTCATTCCTTTCGATCTGCTGAAGATCTTGCAGCAGCATGGCAAAATGTTGCTCTTCTTCCGGTGTCAGATAGGTCTCCGAATAATCGTTCGTCAGTTGGGAAATGACACTGTTGTGTTCCGCAATTTTCTGCTTCCAACCATCATCCTCTGCCCTCCCGGTAGTCGAAGGAAGAATATCGAGCTTGCGATTTAATTGATCGTATAGTTGGAAAATGTAACTTTCCACCATTAACCGGTCATGATAGATTTCAGTAAAATTTTTCTGTAAAACTTTAATCTGCCGTCTTTCCATCAAATTGTTAATCATGACCAGGCCCAAAACCACCGCCAGTAGGACGGCTACCCTGATTTTTCTCTTAACAGCATAAGCCCATTTCATAAGGTACCTTTTAACATGACTAAGGCAAGATACATCCATTGATTGAATAGTGCAAGACTGGACAACCCGTTAATCAAAACCTGACAGGAAGGGCGGGAAGGGCCGGTTCTTCAAAATAATGCCAATGAAATGTTACCTGACGATCTGCTCCTGAAAATGAAGGAGCCAATGATGGCCATACTTGTCGGTTAAGCCACCAAAGAGCGCACCCCAAAATGACCTTTCCAACGGGTGAGTTCTCTCGCCTCCGGCTGACAGCTTGTGATAGGTATCCAGGATCTCGGTCTCACTGCCGCAGTCCAGCATCAGGGAAACAGCATTGCCATTTCGTAAACCACTTTGCTCAACCATATCGGAGGCCATAATAATCAGATCGCCCTGTACCAGCGTAGCATGAAGGATGGAGCGTTTCATCCGTTCCGGCATCCGGTCTGACAAGGGAGAGTCACCAATCGTCTGAAAAGTGAGTTCACCTCCGAGGCATTCCTGATAAAATCTCATTGCCTCCTGGCAGTTGCCATTGAATGTCAGATAAGGGTTAATCCTCCTCATAATCAAATGATCTTTTCCGCAACCAGACTTTGCCGCCAGACCAGGCTGGTCACCAGTAATTGCCGGAAGTCTTTGCGAATGGATCTTTTATTCTCTTCCTGGTTTTCGTTGGTTATGAAGTAACAAGCAACCTGGACGGATCCTTTAAGATCTATGATCTCCATAGTTATTTTCAAGTCTATTGACCATAACTCATTGTCTTTGACAAAACTATGGGAAATAAGTTGCCTCCCGAATGGGTGAAAACGACACGATCGGAGGTTGATTGCGACAAAAAGGTTCACTAAATTGGTCGCATGAAAAATGTATCGATCCTGGTTCCGGAATCTTCGGTCATGCAGGCCGTAGCCGATCCGCGCTATCTGTTCATATCAGTCAATCAATTTCTTGCTTCCATGGGCCGGAATCCCCTTTTTGAGGTGCAACTGGTAGGTGCTTCTCCTGAAATTACGCTGGGTGAGGGTCAGTTTACCGTTCGTCCCGACAAACAGCTGGAAGATGTCGGGCAGGCCGATCTGGTGTTTATCCCTGCACTCTTTGGAGATATGCAAACGGCTATCGAAAAAAACCGGGTACTCATTCCCTGGATTATTGATCAATACGAAAAAGGAGCGGAAGTAGCCTCACTCTGTGTGGGAGCTTTTCTACTGGCATCCACCGGATTGCTGGAGGGAAAAAAATGTTCAACCCATTGGGGTTTTGCCAATCAATTCAGGCAACTTTTTCCCGGGGTTGAACTGGTAGACGGCAGCATTGTAACCGAAGAAAACCGGATTTATTCCAGCGGGGGCGCCAATTCATACTGGAACCTTCTCCTTTACCTGGTTGAAAAATATACAGACCGGAACACGGCCATACTGGCTTCCAAATATTTTGCGATTGACATTGACCGGGATAGTCAGGCCGCCTTTGCCATTTTTCAAGGTCAAAAAGAACATGACGATCCCGAAATAATCCGGGCTCAGGAATTTATTGAAAAGAACTACCACGATAAGATCAGCGTCGAAACCCTGGCCGATCTGGTATTGGTGGGTCGACGAAGTTTTGAACGCCGTTTTAAGAAAGCCACTAACAATACCGTTGTTGAATATATGCAACGGGTAAAAATTGAAGCGGCCAAAAGACGTTTTGAAACCAGCCGTAAAAACATCAGTGAAGTGATGTATGATGTTGGTTATACCGACACCAAAGCCTTCCGTACCCTCTTTAAGAAATTGACCGGCCTAACACCCATTGAATACAGGAACAAATACAACAAACAGGCATTGTCTATTTAAAGGTGTATGATTATTGATTATTGATTATTGATTATTGATTATTGATTATTGATTATTGATTATTGATTATTGATTATTGATTATTGATTATTGATTATTGATTATTGATTATTGATTA
>CAYRYD010000005.1:0-2372 GCA_964428345.1 uncultured Saprospiraceae bacterium
GAATCCTGTGCATCTTTTAATCTTCAAGAATCCTGTTCAAGACCATTGCAATTCAGTTTGTCTGAACAGGATTTATTGGATTGCCGGATGGTCATGATTTAGCTTAGGTTGTTTTGATATTTATATCAGTTTCTTGGGGAAGGTGATGTTAATATCTATAATTTGCCCTTTCGGGATTATACAATATTTAATCTGGAAAGTCTCCAAGGGGTCATGACCCCTTGGACCGTATTGATTTGCCGGTTTCGTCCTGAAAGAATTTCAACTGAAATGAATCCCAACCAGCGAAGAATCACCAAATTCAGGGACTTCTGTTTACAGGAGTAAATATTCTTAAAGCTCCTTTATATAGATCCTCCGGAATTGAACAAGGCTGGGTGGACTTACCCATTCCCCGTCTACTTTACTTCCATGGTGTTGCAGTCCGATAGGTCCCTCTTCCGGGATGCCGGGCAAAAGGGCTTTATCGATGACCAGGATACCATTCAACTCAACAGTCATGCGGTTTTTCTGCATGGTGATTTTGAAGGTATTCCACTCACCGATATTTTTATCGGCATTGACCAGGGGTGTCACACCACGGCGCACATCCACTGGCATGTTTTCATCCATCCGGTATCCATATACTTCACCCGAACCAATTGGCCAGTTCCAGATGTTGGCCTGACATTTACCCACGCCACGCAGGAGGATACCGGAATCGGAGTCTGGCACCACCATGGTCATCGGCTTGCCTTTATCATCCAGTTTGTGAAGACCGCTGGGAAGAATGAACGGGACATTGGGATTTTTCCAGGGAACTTCCTTGATGCGCCAGTCGACATACAGGACGAAATCCTTATACACTTTGGAAGACCATAGGTTTTTGTCTTCCCCGGCCTCGCTCTCTGCATCGTAGTCAATGACTCCATTGATAATTTTCCAATGGCCATTGTCCCCTTCAGGTATCTTCCAGTTGGTAAAATCTTTTCCGTTAAACAACGAGGTGAATCCTTTGGGGATCTTTTCCTCACCGGTCTGGGCCCATACTGTCAGCGCCATGGCCAGCATCATGGTTGTAAAGTATAATGATTTCATATTATTTATTAACAGGTTTAATTTTCAGTCTGATGAACGAAGTCAGTCCATTCACGGCTTTCCCAGTACGCCGCAGCACCGCCGGATTCGGGTGCGAGGTAAGAACCTTCGACGAGGTAAGAACCCAGTTCTTCAGCGAGTGCCTTCAGGGGATGAAAAACCTGCCTGACAACATCCTGCTCCGGGCCTCCCGTAGGCCAGAATCTTTCCCTTGCCGCCACTGACTCAATAGTGAAAATGGTAATATATGTACCCTTGTTTTCCCCGGCGACCGCTTTATAGTACAAAAGCTGCATATCGGGGAGTAACTGCCCGACTGCAGGATGCAGTTTTTCGATGACCAGCTTTTCAAATTCTTCCGCACGACCGGGTTTTACTTTCAGGTAATGAATGCCCAGCATACCTGTTACTGGAAAGGATTTTATTTTATCCGCACCGATGAGCCGGTATTCCGTATAAGCCCCGGGGTCACTCAGAAAATCAGAGAGCTTCACCGGGGTGTTGGGGGAAGAAAAATGATGATCTGTAAAGGGACTGCCGGTGCCCAGTGACTTCCGGTCTGATTCCTTTAGGCCTATGCATGTGAGCAGTACCTCACCTTTGCGGTTACCACGGTCCGCCATAAGGGCATAAATGTTGACCTTTTTATGCTTATTCCAGTTGGGTGCCTGGTCATTTACATAGTTCTGTAGTGCCCCGGGGGTTACATCAGGTTTAAGATGAGAGGTGCTGACCATGATCACTTCGCCGATGCGAATGCCCTGAGCACTGATCGTACCCGAAACAACAGTCAGTATACAGAAGATTGAAACCATCCCAGTCCCGTGTCTGATCATTGTTCGAAGCATGATTTATTTTTTAGTCAAGCACCAAGGCATATTGTACTGCCCTCTTCGAATTTACCATAAATAGCGGAGAAAGCCGGTGAGTTTATGAAATACCAGGGTAGTGGGTGCCTTTCCAACGGATGAAAAAGAGCATTAACAACTGCCAAAAAAGTTCGCTCAATGCTAACCGTCAGGTGGTCAGCCAGGACATCCAGGGATATGGAGATGAATATGACCTGGTTCCAGAGCAACAGGCATTGATAAATTGGGTGTCAAATTTAACGGTCACCGGCCGCCGAAGCCCAGTGGTGCCACTACCATGAAAATACGGGTATATAAAAAAAGAAAGCCCAATGAAGATGATCCGTTGGGCGAAGGAACTTGCATTGCTAATGATAACTGGTGTTGAGGGGGCTAGTAGATAATGGGGAGTTTGGAAATAGCGGTCGTCGACCGCCGAAGCCCTGG
>CAYRYD010000005.1:2472-177670 GCA_964428345.1 uncultured Saprospiraceae bacterium
TGAGGTATTACTATGGAATATGGAAGGTTTTCAAAAAAAAAGGCCCAATGGAGATGATCCATCGGGCGAAGGATCCATTGTTCGGGTTATATGATCTGGCTATGGAGCAAACAGGCACCGATAATCAGGAGTTTGGAAAATTAGCGGTCACCGACCGCCGAAGCCCTGGTGAGGTATTACTATGGAATATGGAAGGTTTTCAAAAAAAAAGGCCCAATGGAGATTATCCATCGGGCGAAGGCGGTCCGGACGGGACTCGAACCCGCGACCCCGTGCGTGACAGGCACGTATTCTAACCAACTGAACTACCGGACCTAAAATTTTTCTGGGTAGTCCTGCATGGACTTTTCTCATACAGGTTTTCACCAACAGGCCGAAGCTTTAGCGAAGGAGGAAAACAACGGAACTACCGAACCTCACTTTAGAAGCGGTGCAAATGTAGCACCATTTTGCCAATCCCGCAACTTCTGTATTCCTTTTTTCCGCATACAGCATATTTTGATGCCAGGGGATAAATTTGGTGCAAGGTATCCGACAATAAAGCAGCTAAATTGCGTTTCTTTTAACAAAGGCTGCCTGCTGTTTTGTTCCGGAAATGATCATCGCAGGCATGATTTTTGAAGTGCTTATTTTGTTAAGCATTCCCAGACCTGTTTTCCGGACCAGTCTCCCGGTCGAACCACTCTCTAAAACGGCTATTGTAGCAGATCATGAAAAGGATCCCCCTGTGCTGCCTGTTTTTGTTGGGCTGGTCTCTGGTGACAGGCCAGCCAGTTTCTGTGGTGGTGGAAGCCTATATCCGTTCCATCGCTCCCGGACCGGTATTTCACCTGGAGGTGATTGAGATCAGAAACGGTCAACTGGACGTTAGGTCGTTACCGGTTACCCTGGCACCGGATCGGGAACATCTCGTACCCGGCATCCGGAGGTTCAGGATCCAGCGTTGGCTCCTTACCCTGGTAAAGGGTTCCGAAGGAGATCAATGGCGACTGCAGTCGGCCTACGGATTGGGTGATCCATCTGGCCCGGAACAACATTCACCCTTTCCGGGGCCGCTGATGATCGATCCCAATCCGGTGGAAGTGCTGAATGAACATGCCCGGGTCAATATCGGAGAACAGGAACAACAGATCGTGGAGTTGACCAATATCCAGCGATGGAACAATGGCATGCGCGCACCCCTGAAGCAGGTAGATTTGCTGCACAACTCCGCCGATGGGCATAGCGAGGCCATGGCCGACCTGGATTTCTTTGCCCATTGCAACCTGAATACGGGCCAGTCTCCATTCCAACGCATGACTGCTGCCGGTTACAGCTGGAATGCTGCCGCGGAAAACATTGCGGCGGGAAGCAGCACCGCTACCGGCACGATGAACCAGTGGATGAACAGCTCCGGTCACCGCAATAATATCCTGAGTACTTCGTACCGGGAAATCGGTGTTGGCTATCAGTCCGCTGCCGGTGGTCCGGCTGACCGGCTCGATCAGGATGGCAACTGTGAGCAGGATGCTTCCGGCGGACCTTATGTCTATTACTGGACCCAGAATTTTGGCAGGAGAAGCAACGTTTATCCGGTAGTGATCGAAAGGGAGCTGGCAGAAACCACGGAACGAACCGTGGATCTTTATGTTTATGGTCCATCCAGCGCTGTATCCATGCGCTTCAGCAATGATGGCACCAGCTGGTCAGGCTGGGTAGCCTACACCCCCGATTATACCTGGGAACTCAGTGGAGGCAGTGGACTCAAGACCGTCTATTCCCAGGTGAGCACCGGTGCAAATGGCGGCGGAACTATTTACAGTTCCAGCGATGTGATCCAACTCCATTCCGACTGCGATCCCATGGTGATCAGTAACACCACCCTTAACGGCACTCAGACCTATACCTCCTGTGAAATTATCGCCGATCCCAATGTGCATATTAACGGACAGATCATTTTTCAGGCCGGAACCGTAGTCCTGGGCGAAAATGTCGACGTACCGCTGGGGGCAACCCTCAACATCGAAATACAGAACTGATCCGGTCAGGAATGCCGGAGTTCAGCCTTATCTCGTCTTCTGCATTGATTCCAGGCCAGATAACCTGAACTGGAAAATGCATTTCTTCCGGTCTTTGTTTGAGAGAATGAGGGATTCCATACGTATAATTTGACCTGCCGGTGACCCGGGTGAGTTGAATGCAAAGGAATTAATTCCTAGTTTAGGCCACTTATTTCGTGATCTCAACATGCTTGTAGAAAAACTCCAGCAGATCCTTCCCCGGGAACGGGTAAAATCCCGGCTCATTGACCGATATGCCTATGCCAGTGATGCCAGTCATTTTTACCTGGTACCCAAAGTGGTGGTACAGCCGGTTACGATCGAAGAAGTCTGCGGGTTGTTTGCCTTTTCGCACCAGAACCGGGAAAAGATGACCTTCCGGGCCGCCGGCACCAGTTTTTCGGGTCAGGGAGTGACCGATGGTGTGCTGGTAGACCTTAGCAATCACTGGAGGAAAGTACAGCCTGAATTGGGTGGAAAACAGGTTAGGGTGGAGCCCGGAGTGATCGGTGCACATGTCAATCTGGCACTGAAGAAATATGGCCGTAAGATCGGACCAGACCCTGCATCGATCAACGCCTGTATGATGGGAGGGATTCTTTCCAATAATTCAAGCGGGATGTGCTGCGGTGTGGTCAATAATTCGTACCATACCCTGAAATACCTGACATTTGTCCTGCCCAACGGACAGGTGTATAACACCGAAAAGCCGCAAGACTACCAGCGTTTTGAAAAAGAAGCCGGAGAGATCTATCGGGGGCTGCTCAGTCTGCGTGATCAGGTACGAAAGGACCAGGCCCTCGTTGAGCGCATCCGCATGAAATACCGTCAGAAAAATACCGTAGGGTATTGCATCAATGCATTTCTGGATTTCGAGCATCCGCTGGATATTCTTGCCCATGTAATCATCGGAGGAGAAGGGACGCTGGCTTTTATTGCCGAAGCGGTCTTAAATACGATACCCGATCTGCCCTATAAGATCACCGGTATGCTTTACTTTGAGAGTCCTGCTGTGGCCTGCAACGCCATCAATGATCTGAAGAGTACCGGTGCCGAAGCACTGGAGTTTATGGACCGGGCCTCTCTGCGGTCAGTCGAGGACATGCCAGGTGTACCGGCCTTCATCAAAACCCTTCCACCCCAGACGTCAGCTATCCTATGCGAGTTTCAGGAAACGACCGAAGCTGCGTTGATGGAGAAATACCAAGGCGCACAGCCCGTTTTCGAAAGACTGCCGTTAATGCGTCAGCCGGAGTTTACCCGGGATATGGATGAGCAGGCCCTGCTGTGGAAGATCCGGAAAGGGATGTATCCGTCGGTGGCCGGCATGCGGGCCAAAGGTACTTCTGCTCTTTTGGAAGATTTTACGTTCCCCGTTGAAAGACTGGGCGAGGCCGTAGTCGATATCCAGCAGCTTTTTGATAAGTACCATTACGAGAATGGCATTATCTTCGGTCATGCCAAGGATGGCAACCTTCATTTTGCCGTATCACAAAGCTTCGTTACCCAGGCCGACATTGATCATTATGAAAAATTTAACGATGATCTGTTTGCCCTGGTGGTTGATAAATACAACGGCTCACTCAAGGGTGAGCACAGCACAGGACGGGCAGTGTCGGCTTTTGTGGAGAAAGAATGGGGACCGGATGCCTACCGGATTATGAAGGAACTGAAGGCCTTGATCGACCCGGACAATCTGTTGAATCCGGGTATTGTCATTACGGAAGATAAGCTAACCCACATCCACCATCTCAAGATGATGCCGATCGTTGAGGAGGAGGTCGATCGTTGTATCGAATGCGGCTTTTGCGAAAACAGCTGTCCCAGCCGGGATTATACCTTAACTCCCCGCCGGCGCATTGCCGTTCGTCGCGCCATGAAGCGACTGGAGATGGCTGGTGACCTGGCAACCCGTCAAGTCTTACTGAAGGAATATCAGTTTGACGGCATTGACACCTGTGCCGTAGATGGGATGTGTGCCACCACCTGTCCGGTCGACATCAACACCGGTGATCTGGTCAAGCGATTGCGCCGGGAAAACCATTCGGTTTTTCAGAATAAGGTGGCCCTTTTTCTGGCGAAAAACTTTAACCTGATTGAGGGCACTGCCAAATTGGGGCTGAGAACCGGATTTTTATTGAACCGTATTTTTGGCCGTGGGTTTATGAAAAATGTAACTTCTTTGTTACGTAGGATCTCCGGCGGTATTCCCCGTTGGTCGAAATACCTGGATAGACCGGTTTCTGCCAAGAACCTGCTGGCGTTAAACCATCCACCCAAGCCGGAGAATCCCAGGGTCTTGTATTTCAGCGCCTGCATCAACCGCATGATGGGAGGAGACGCTTATCAGACCTTTGCCAGCATTTGCCGAAAGGCAGAGATCGATATCCTCACCACCTCTTCAGTCAGCAAGTCGTGTTGCGGTCAGATATTTTCATCGAAGGGTTATGCGGCTGCCCATCAGTATACGGTCAACCAGACAATCGGCAAGTTATTTCGCGACACCAATGAGGGAGCATTGCCGGTGGTCCTCGATGTGACAAGCTGTACCCAGACCCTGCTGCAGTGCCGGCCATACCTGGATGAGGAGCACCGCAAAAAGTTTGACCAACTGAAGATCCTCGATGTCATTGATTTTGTGGCTGATATGGCCATTCCCAGGTTGCGCATAACCAACCGGAAGGAGAAAATCGTCTTTCATCCGGTTTGCTCGGTCCATAAAATGGGGACGATGGGTAAGCTTAAGTCCATCGGATTTGCCTGTGCCCGGCACGCGGAAATTCCGGCTTTTGCCGGTTGTTGCGGCATGGCAGGTGACCGCGGATTTTATTATCCCGGACTGACGGCTTCTGCCACCAAAAGGGAGTCTGCGGAGGTCAGGCAGTCAGCCTTCGAAGGCTACTATTCTACTTCGAAAACCTGTGAACTGGCACTGTCGGAGGCAGTCGGAGAATGGTATCAACCCATCCTGAGACTGGTAGACGAGGTGAGTTCGTAATTGTTTAGTTGTTTGCCTGATTAATTGTTGAACTGGGAGGTCATATGAATCACCTTCGGGATAGTTCTACCGAGGCGTTTTTAACGCCTGAAAGTTGTGAAAAGAAAAGTATAAGACCTCTCCAGACTTTCGAAGATAATCATAGCCGCATATTTAGCAGCGAATTTTCCAGTCATTGCCTTCTCTGCCAGAAGTTGATTTAAAAAAGAATCGCTATTTTGAGATAATCTGTATATCGAGCATTGCGACCGATGATCATCAAAAGGGAATGGCTATTCTTTCTATGGATAGCTGGAGTGTTTTTTACTGCCTGTCAACAGGAACAGGAGAGAACTCCCAATGTTGTTTTTATTCTGGCGGATGATCTCGGGTGGGCCGATCTTCCGGTATACGGCAACCGCTATAATGAAGCCCCAAATCTGACAAGACTGGCTGACGAAGGTCTGCGGTTTACCAATGCCTATGCCTCATGCCCGGTGTGCTCACCTACCCGGGCGAGTATTCAGACCGGACAATATCCGGCGCGTCTGGGCATCATTGATTTCTTACCGGGGCATTGGCGGCCGTTTGAAAAAATGCTCCCAGCTCAGAATCGCACCCAATATTTACCGCAGAAAATGATTACTCTCGGCGAGATTATGAAACAAGCCGGTTACCGGACGGGATATTTTGGAAAATGGCATCTGGGAAATAATGAACAGAATTTCCCTGAAAATCAGGGTTATGATGAAAGTGTCATTTTTCAGGGGAGTCCATATTTTAATTACAATGAAGTGCTACAACCTCCTCAGGATTTTCCTGAAGATAAGGTATTGTCAGAAGCTTTGACGGATTTGAGCCTGTCCTTCATTGAAGAAAATCAAAATGGGCCATTCTTTTTATTTCTGGCGCATTACGATGTTCATGTCCAGCTTAATGCGGATTCTTCCAAAATTCAAAAATATCTGAAAAAACCCAAAGTGCCCGGATATCCGTGCAATGCGGTTTACGCCGCTATGGTTGAGCACCTGGACGAGAGCGTCGGCAGAGTGCTGGGCAAACTGGAGGAACTAAATCTCGACGATCAAACCATCGTGATTTTTTATTCTGATAATGGCGGATTGATTCGCCGGTTTGACCGCGTACCGCTGATCGCTGAATCCAGACAATCTATCTACCAGGATGACAGTTTGCTGTATATTGCGTCGTCCAATGCACCGCTCCGGGCAGAAAAAGGGACCCTTTATGAAGGTGGGATACGGGAGCCATTGATTGTCAGATGGCCGGGAAGGATTCGACCTGGTACGACCTCCGATGCACTGATTTCCAGTGTCGATTTTTTCCCCACTTTCCTTGAATTGAACCGCATTGATTTGAATACGTATTTAAATATACAGGTAGTCGACGGCGAAAGCATTTTGCCAAAATTGAAGTGGGATTTTATTCCTGAAAAAGACCGGGCCATTTTCTGGCATTACCCGGTATATCATCACAGTGTTCCGGCCAGTGCAGTGCGGCATGGAGATTGGAAACTGCTATACTTTTACGATACAGAAAACCTGGAATTATATAACCTGCGGGATGACATCGGGGAGACTACGAATCTTGCGGAAATCAATCCACGGAAGGCAGATCAGCTAAAGCGAATACTGGATGATTGGCTGAAAGAAACAGGTGCCGGTCTGCCTGTACCGAATCCGGATTTTAATGAAGAGAAACGTTATGAGTGGGGCCGTCATCCCGGACATGAACAATTAAGACAGGGAGAATTGGTCACTGAAAATTAAAGCACAAAGGGTTGCAACAGCATCAACTACTTTTTCTGCATATTTCTGCACAACAATATAGTTCTACTGAATAATTCATTTAAGTTACAAGTTTGAGATTGGGTATTGAACAGGGATTGTGGGCTACCATTCTTTTGGTGAGGTTGTGAAATAAGATATCTTTGAACAAATGTCTATTGAATCGATAGGTGTATTCATTTAGATATTGCTGCAAATATTTTACTTGGTGATGAATGCCTCTTAACCAAGATTTCAAGCCCATAATAAATCGGTGAACGAGTGGGAAGTTTTTTCCGTTTTCGGAATAAATCTGCTCCACTTGGTAGATACCTTTTTTGGCTATAGGAGTATAACCCCTCCATTTATCTGTTCTTACTCTAGCTTTAGGATCGATATGTTTTCTAAAAAAAGGCATTAATTGTTTGGTGCCAGCATTTGGAATAATTTGGGCATATGCTCGGCTAATTCCACCTCGAGGGTGTCTTTGAACAGCAATAACTACCTGTTTCTTAGATGTTTGGCTGCGTCCTCTTTTTTCCTTCACTTTACCTCCAATATGGGTCTCATCTACGGTAACTGAGCCATCAATGGGATAATTGCCACTGGATTCCATCGCCAGCATGACTTTTCTTTTAAACCTCCATACTACTGGTTGGCTCATACCCAACTTACGAGCTAGCTCATAGGTAGACAGCCCTTTAGTGGAAGTACTGAGATAAAAAACAATATAGAAAGCCTTGACTAAGGGAAATTTTACCTGATGGAACAAAGTGTGAGCTGTGGGCGATTCCACACTACCGCATTTTGTACACCTTCGCTCTCCATATCGAGAAGTACTGCAATACTTTTGGTGCCCAGATCGACGACACTTATATCCCGGGTCCCACTTGACCTCACTTAAATAATCAAGGCAATCTTCTTTACTCGTAAATCGATTACTAAATTCAAAAACACTTACTCCTTTAAACATTCTTTCTTCTTTCATTTTCTTTTTCCCTGTAAGTAAGTATCTTACCGTGCAACCAATATGCATTATTCAGTAGTTCTAATTCAATCTTAAATTAACATTAAAAGACACTTCTTAAAACCCTGTTCAATTCTTGGTTGACAATAATGTATTTTCGGCGAAAAATTAAAAGCTGAAAACCACCGCAATTACATAAAACCGAAGGGCATTAAAAAGATAAAATATGATACATTTCTTTATGAAAAGAATTCTTCTGATTATAATCGGCTCAGGCATCTTGATTCAATGCGGCAGCCCGGATAAAGCCGGGCAGCGTAATCGGGTCGATGTCATCGTTTATGGGGGTACGGCAGCAGGCGTGATCGCTGCTGTACAGGTGGTACGATCCGGAAAATCAGTCGTTCTGATTTCACCTTCCAGACATCTGGGTGGGATGACTTCCGGGGGTCTGGGTTTTACCGACACCGGCAACAAGGAAGTGATTGGCGGCCTGGCCCGGGAGTTCTACCAACGTATATATCAACATTACGATCAGGACGAAAACTGGAAGTGGCAGTCCAGAAGTGAATACGGCAATAAGGGTCAGGGCACCCCTGCGATCGACGGTGACAAGAGGACGATGTGGATCTTCGAACCTCATGCCGCCGAAAAAGTTTTTGAAGATTTGGTACGCGAACACGAAATTGAAGTCATTCGGGACGAGTGGCTGGACCGTGAGAAGGGGGTGGAAGTCATCAACGGTGAAATCCGGTCGATGACATCGTTGGCCGGTAATCAATATGAGGCCCGGATGTTTATTGACGCAACCTATGAAGGCGATCTGATGGCCGCCGCCGGGGTGCCTTATCACGTCGGCCGGGAATCAAATGCCACCTATGGCGAGACCTGGAATGGTATCCAGACCGGAGTGTTGCATCACGGTCATCATTTCAGGAGCGAAATCAGTCCCTATCTGGTGCCCGGTGATCCCTCCTCCGGCCTTTTGCCCCGGATCTCGGCGGATCCTCCCGGTGAAAAAGGAGCCGGAGACCATCGCATTCAGGCTTATTGTTTCCGGATGTGCCTTTCCAATCACCCGGGAAACCGGATACCCTTTACGAAGCCAGACAATTACAATCGCAACGAATATGCATTGTTGTCCAGAGTCTTCGCCTCGGGATGGAATGAGGTATTCCACAAATTCGATCCGGTGCCCAACCGGAAGACCGATACCAATAATCACGGACCATTCAGTACCGACAACATTGGCATGAATTACGACTATCCGGAAGCTGATTACAATCGCCGGTCTGAAATCATTGCCGAACACGAATCCTACCAACGGGGACTGATGTATTTTCTGGCCAACGATTCGATGGTGCCGGCAGAAGTCCGGTCTGAAATGGCGCAGTGGGGGCTGGCTGCCGATGAATTTACCGATAACGGCAACTGGCCGCATCAGATCTATGTGCGGGAAGCCCGGCGGATGCTGGGTGAAATGGTGATGACCGAACTTGAAATTATGGGCAGACGCCCGGTAGCCCGTCCGGTGGGTATGGGATCGTACGTCATGGATTCACACAACGTACAGCGTTACATTAAACCTGATGGATATGTCCAGAACGAAGGCGATATCGGGGTGAAACCTCCCCAGCCTTATCAGATCGATTATGGTGCGCTTATTCCCCGGAAAGGGAGCATTGGCAATCTACTGGTGCCGGTCTGCCTCTCAAGTTCGCATATAGCCTATGGGTCAATCCGGATGGAGCCGGTTTTTATGATCCTGGGGCAGAGTGCCGCGCTGGCTGCCATTCAGGCGATGGACAACGGTCAGCCGGTTCAGGATATCGACTATGCGGTTTTGCAGCAGACCCTGCTTGATGCCGGGCAAATTCTCGATTATCAGGGTAGCAGCAAGGAGTAACCGGTTTTGCATCAATCAGCTGAGACCGAAAGAATGTACTTGTAGACCGCTCCCTGCCAGAAGTGATCCGGAACCGAGCCGATTTTGGTGATGTAGATTTCGATATCCCGGTTTTCCCGGTTTTCAATCAGGCTGAAATTGGAGAGCTGCAGTCTTTCCGTTTCATTTTCTCTCCGGTCATCAATCATGACCAGGCTGCTTTTCTTCACTGCTGGGATCGACTCGTCGATTTCGGCGATGTAAAGAGGATATCTCGGACTGTTACCCACCGGCTCGGTTTCGGTAATGTTTGCTACCCAGTACAGTTTTCCGTTTTCGGAGGAGCGGATAAAGCTGTGGATAGATGAAGGGGAATAGAAGCGACTTCCATCATCGTAACGCAGCTCACTCACCGGTGAGAGGGTCTTTCCCCCATCGGAGGAGAGCAGAAACCATTTTCGAGACTGCAGGGAGTCGGGGTGGGAAGTGTGCTCCTGGCCTTTCACATTGCTACCCCGGCAGACAATCAGGAGATGACCATTGTTCAGGATAGCCACATCCGGCTCCAGCAGGCCCCGGGAAGACAGATTCGGACTGATGTATTGCTGATTGGATGAAGACCATTGACCGCTGACCGGATCTCTGCTCATCAGAACAACTCCACCCTGATTGACCAAGTTGCCGGGCCCACTCCGGTAGCAGACCAACGGGAAGAATGCCTTCCCATCTTTGTCTACCACGACCTGTTGTCCCATATAAGCCCGGTTCGTGATTTGGTATAGCGAATCGAAAGGATTTTCCGGGTCAAATGAGGGGCCGGTTTCGTAGATCATTTCGGTTTCCCGGCCATTTTCCAGAATCATGCTGTGATCGATGTAGGCATGACCCTGGTAATCGTATAGTTCCCGACCGGGGAAGAGCCGGCGCATTCCTGTCTGATAGAGTATCTTCAGATTGGAATCGTAAGTGTATTTACCCGGGTAGGTCACCAGCCCGCCACCTGGCAATTGCCGGGTGACCCGTTGCAGCGGGATGAAATCCGACCAGGTCCTGCCGTTATCATGCGAGGCCCTCTTCCTGAAGTCGAAATACGCATCCGATGCTGAGGAGGTATTGAGAATTTCCTGACGGGTCAGATGACCGTCAATGTAACTGACGGACATCCATTGGGCGGCATCTTCTCCGGCAGCCGGCAAATAGGGCTCCATCCTGACAGTGATGTCTTGTGCGGAGGCGCTGTGGTACAGGATGGCCATGGCCTGGATCAGGGCGGCAATGACTTTTAAGGTTGGGAGATGCATCATTGATCTATTCAGAAAAATATGACTTTAAAATTAGTTTTCCTTTGCCATTCAGGGCAAGACCGTCCGGGGAATGTCGTCCGGTACTGTCTGGCCAGAGGCTGATTTGGTGTCGGTGTTCAGTTGCCTGAGCCTGGCCTCCAGAAACATGAAAGGCTCTGTCATACAAATAAAATGAAAACCTCTCGATACCAGATCAGGGCCATCTCCGATCATCCACATGGGTTTTCCGGCTTCTTCTTCTGCCTGTTTGATGTTTTGCAGGGCATCGAGCAGTGCAGGTGCTGAGGGATCAAAGCAGGTTCCCAGGTCAGCCGAAAGGTCATACGGACCGACGGCCAATGCGGTTGTGAGGGGATGTTGGGCAATTTCCGTCACACTTTGCAGACCTTTTATGCTTTCGATCTGAGGCAAAATGATCAGATTATCCTGCACTTCAGTTTTCCAGGTCTGATAATTGAAATCCGTGACCCAATAATTGCCACGACCACCCGGACGGCGCCTTCCCCGGGGTTTCAGATAAACGGCATCCTGAATGGTGCGCATGTCTTCTGTACTTTCAATATAGGACACGATAAGACCACAGGGACCCAGATCCATGGCCAGTCGCAGGGGGGTAAACTCGCAGGCTGCCGGCCGGATCAGCACCGGAAAGTCTTCCCGGCGACCCATGGCACAGGCTTCGGCCACTGCTGAATGATCAAAGCTCAGGTGCTCGAGGTCAATGATGACGTAGTCCATTCCCGACCGCATGGCAATTTCGACAATGCCCGGCCAGAAATGATAGGTCACAAGCATTCCGGTCGTAATAATTTTGATTATTAGCATTTGTACAATTGAAATTGATAACTTTACATACTACATATTCCTGACAAAGGAATGAAGCATTGGGCTTCCAATCAGGGTTTTGATGTCGCGATAGGAGGTACTACTTCAAAGAAACGCCTGGAGACTGGCACATCCGGAAAAGGAACCACCACTGGATCAACTCGAAGTTTCGTATTTCAGTCCTCACCACCTGACCCAAATGGAAAATGGACCAGCAGGGGAATATCTCACCGATCGTTTGACCGATGAAACCATTGATTTCATTAAGGGAAACCAGCAACGGCTTTTTTTTTGCTTTTCTCTCTTTTCACACGGTGCATACTCCATTGGAGGCCAGGGAAAGCGTCATCGAAAAATACCGGAAAAAATTTGAACGTGAAGGTACTTTAGATAAAAGCGATGCTGAAAATGGTTCGAAAAAATACCAGAATATTCCGGAGTATGCCGCCATGGTACAGCATATGGATGAGAATGTGGGCAGACTGTTGAAAGAACTGGATGCCCTGGATCTGAGAAAAAATACCATCGTGATTTTTACCTCCGATAATGGAGGCAAGCATACGGTCACCTCCAACGCGCCTCTTCGTGGTGCCAAACATAGTCTTTATGAAGGAGGTATCCGCATTCCGGCGATTATCCGTTATCCCGGAAGGGTGCAACCTGGTAGCCGGTCAGGTATCCCGTTGATTACCGATGACCTGTATCCTACCCTGTTGGACCTGTGGTCGGAAGTGCCGGCGGTCAACCACCGGAAGGAATTGTCGATCATGTTTTCTGAGGATGATGGTCAGTCATGGACGGATCCCGTTGTCATTGCCCGGACTGAAAAAGATATTTCCTATCCCTATTTATTTGAGATCAACCCCGGTGAATTATGGCTGACTACCTGGCGGGGTGGATTGAGAGCCCGGTTGTTTGAGAAAGATTTTTTGTAAAGAATAATTCATTCAATAAGTTGGAAATTCCCCGCGAGGAAATTGAGAAAAAAAATAGAAAATGAATAGAAGATATTTTCCGGTTATTCAAGGTTTGATCATTGCCTTTTCCATTCTGTTGACGGCTTGTGGTACTAAACCTCCCTATTCAGGTAAGCCAGTGACAGGGCCCAGGGTGGTACTCCAGTTGGATCCGGGCGAAAATAATCCAAGAAACAGTGAAGGAGATTTTATTGAATTAAAAGATGGAAGCCTGTTATTTATTTATTCGCATTATTACGGAGAATCATCGAGTGATCATGCAACCGCTTACCTCGCCAGCAGGACTTCCAAAGACCGGGGAGCTACCTGGAGTACTTCCGACAATATCGAATTGCGCAATGAAGGAGGTCTTAACGTCATGTCGGTCTCCCTCCTCCGGTTACAGACGGGCGAAATAGCCTTGTTTTATCTACGAAAAAATTCCACTGACGACTGCATTCCCATGATGCGGTTATCGACCGACGAAGGCCGGACCTGGGGAGAGCCCATTGCATGCATCACGGACAAAAAGGGATATTTTGTACTCAATAACGACCGGGTAATTCAGTTGTCCGATGGTCGCCTGATGCTGGCGGTTGCCCAACACAATGTGCCCGGTGGAGAGTTTACCGGGAAAGGCATACTGTACAGCTACTATTCTGACGACAAAGGCCAGACCTGGCACAGCAGTTCCATGGTGCCAAATCCATATAACATTACCTTTCAGGAGCCTGGACTCATCCATTTGAAAGATAGCAATTTGTTGATGGTGATCCGTTCGGATGCCGGTACCCAATGCTTTTCGAAGTCCATGGACGGAGGGAAGACCTGGGGGCCAGCAGTCAGGAGCGCCCTCATATCACCGGTTTCACCGGCCACCATCGAACGGATACCCGGTACCGGAGATCTCCTTGCCGTATGGAATCATAATTTGTCGACCGATGAGGCCATTTCCAAACAGCGAACCCCATTGAATATCGCCATCTCACGGGACGAAGGGGTCAGTTGGGAAAAGGTGAGGACCATCGAAGACGATCCGGATGGATGGTACTGCTATACCGCCATGCATTTTGTGGATGATGCGGTACTACTCGGTTATTGTGCCGGAAGTCAGTCTGCCCGGACCCGGCTGAGTGTGACCAGGCTGCGCAAGATTGACATGTCCTGGATATATCAATGAGCAGGCACTTTCTACTATATCATCCCATTGGATTGAGGAAAATTTCTGAACGATGAAAAGGAGAAATCTACCAGTTCTTCTGCAATTGATGTTTTTTGCAGTCCTGCTAATGTCTTGCGGTACTAAACTTCCATACGCAGGTAAATCGGCGATTGAACCCCGGGTGGTATTGCGGCTGGATTCCGGAGAAAATAATCCACGCAACAGCGAAGGAGATTTTGTTGAGCTGAAGGATGGTAGTCTGTTATTTATCTATTCTCATTATTATGGAGAATCGGCCCACGATCATGCGACAGCCAACCTCGCCAGCCGTATTTCCAAAGACCGGGGAATCACCTGGAGTTCTTCCGATAAGATTGAGGTCAATAACGAGGGAGGACTCAATGTGATGTCAGTCTCCCTGCTACGATTGCAGACCGGTGAAATTGCGTTGTTTTATTTGCGTAAAAATACGGCTGACGATTGCATTCCCATGATGCGGCTCTCGAGGGATGAAGCCGGAACCTGGGGTGATGCAGTACCTTGTATTACCGATAAGGAAGGGTATTTTGTGTTGAATAATGACCGGGTGATTCAGTTGTCCAACGGGCGCCTGATTTTGGCGGTGGCACAGCATAATGTACCCGGAGGACAGTTTAACGGCAAAGGTAAACTATACAGTTATTATTCTGACGACAAAGGTCAGACCTGGCATAGCAGTGCCATGGTGCCGAATCCGGAAGATATTACCTTTCAGGAGCCGGGTCTCGTCCATTTGAAAGATAACAGCCTTTTAATGGTGATCCGTTCCGACGCAGGTACTCAGTGCTATTCGAAGTCCATGGATATGGGCCAAACCTGGGGATCTGTGACCAGGAGTACACTCATCTCACCGGTTTCACCGGCCACCATCGAACGAATACCCGGTACCGGAGATCTCCTTGCCGTATGGAACTATAATTTGTCAACCGATGAGGCCATGTCCAAAGAGCGAACACCCTTAAGTATCGCTATCTCCGGGGATGAAGGGGTCAGTTGGCAAAAGATCAGGACACTCGAAGACGATCCGGATGGATTTTATTGTTACACTGCGATGCAATTTGTGGATGAGGGAGTTTTACTGGGATATTTGGCAGCCAGCCGGATCGCTTCGGAAAACAGGTTGGCCAATCTGGGTATCCGGGTACAAAAGATTGATCTGGCATGGATATATCAATAGAAAAACGACAGATTGTGATCAATAAATTCGCTTTGATTATTTTGCTTTTATCTGTACCGACTGCAAACGGCTTAAGTCAACCGGCTTCACCCAGCATGAATCACGTTGAACCGGCCCAGGGAGATCCGGTCGTTATTGTGGCTTTTGGAAATTCCATCACTGCCGTCCGGAAAACGGTTCAACGGGTTTTTGCCCAACGTTTGCCTTCCCTGCTGGAGCCACATGGACTCAAAGCCAAAGTCATTAATGCCGGCATCGGTGGAAGTCACACCGGCCACCGGAAAGATCATGATCTTTTCAAAATTCCCCATGCACTCGACCGGCTCGACACGGCGGTTTTAAAAAAACAGCCGGACCTGACCATCATCGGTTTCGGTACCAATGATTCTTATATTGATAGCAAAGTGGAAGGCGGCCCGTCCAGAATTCCGCTCTCCGACTATCAGCGTAATTTGGAATACATGATTCAACAGCTAAAAGCAGAAAAGTCTCAGATAATCCTGATGGCCCCAAATTTACTGGGGGGTAACTATCCTGATTTTCAGAATGAAAGACTGCTGTTGTATGTAAAGACAGTGCGAAAATTGGCCCGTAAATACGGCACAGGAATGGTTGATAATTATACTTCCTTTAGCCGGTATGCCCGGAAAAAGGGGAATAGCCTGGATGATCTGTTGCTGGATGGTGTTCATCCCAACGACCGGGGTCACGAGCTGATCGCCACTCATCTGGCCGACGAAGTGCTGAGGCTCGCAAGAAAGCATAATAATTTTAAATGACTACAGGTAGCAGGATAGAGAAAGATACTCAGGAGTTCATGATGAATAGGTTTTTTCATACAAGGAGAAGAATCATGCAAATGGGTGGGAAAGTCCTGTTCCTGCCCTTTGCATATTCTTCGTTGCCTTTGATATCAGTAAAAGAATTCTGAGAGAAATCCATGGATCAAAAATCCGACATTGAGGCCATCGGGCAGTTACTAAAAAGCAAAGAGTCGCATTGCTGGCTTTTTACGGGCGACAGTATAACGCAGGGGGCCAAACATACGCACGGTTACCGTTCCTATCCGGAAATATTCCAGGAGCGCATACGCTGGGAAATGGGAAGGACTCAGGATGTGATTGTAAACACTGGGATCAGTGGTCAAACTACCGTTCAGGTGCTGGACGATTTTGAGCGACGGGTAGCCCGGTTTATGCCATCCGTCGTATTTATTATGCTGGGTACCAATGACTGCGCCGGTGAGCGAATAAAAAAGGACCTTTTCAGGCAAAATCTGCTCACCACCATCAGCAAGATCCGCACGTTAAAAGCGATACCTGTTTTGCAAACCCCCAACATCATTCTGAGTGCCTATGCCCCGGAGAGGAAAAGTCTCCCGGATTACATTTCAGAGATCAGGGAAATCGCCAACCAGAAAGCATTAATTCTAATTGATCACCACCAACACTGGAACGACAGCTTGAGCAATTCAATGACCGATGTGTATAAACTTTGGTTGAATGATCCGTTGCATCCCAATCAATACGGCCACCAGCAAATGGCGAGACTGATTTTTAAGGAACTTAAAATGTTTGATGCCAGAGCTTCAACCTGCGGTGCTCCCAATTATGAGGGCATTCACTGAACAAATTAATGCAATGAAACCACCGAAAAAATAACAGATAATGATCTGCCTGACTGTACCTGAAATATCAATGACCAATTTTTGGATCTTTTCCATAAGCCTGTTTCTAATGACAAACTGTACCGTTGAGCCGGAATCCAATGCACCGGAAAAGGGAAAATCGGTAGTGCTGAAACTCAAACCCTCCAATGGCAATCCCCGCAACAGCGAGGGTAGTTTTATCCGCCTGAGGGATGGCCGGATTTTATTCATCTATTCACATTTTACCGATGGTTCCGGTGATTATGCTTCGGCGTATCTTGCCAGTCGGTCTTCGGATGATGACGGTAAGACCTGGACTCAGGAAGATGTAAATATACTACCAAATGAAGGTGGTCTCAATACCATGAGTGTCAGCCTTCTCCGGTTGCAGAACGGCGATATTGCCCTGTTTTATGCGCGGAAGAATTCGCATAAGGATTGCCGTCCCATTCTCCGGATTTCGAAAGATGAAGCCGCTACCTGGAGTGATCCCATCGAATGTATCCGCGATCAGATCGGATATTACGTACTAAACAATGACCGGGTCATTCAATTGAGTTCGGGCCGGCTGATCATGCCGGTTTCGTTGCACGAGGCCCCGGGCATGGAATGGTCGGACGGAGGCCGGCTGCAGACCTGGTATTCCGACGACAATGGGCTGACCTGGACCGCAGGTATCGAAGTCGAAAATCCGGATGGAGTGGTCCTGCAGGAACCGGGGGTCATCGCTTTAAAGGATGGAAAGATCATGATGTTTATCCGGACGGATGCCGGTGCTCAGTATCTGGCTTATTCTTCCGATGCCGGCCACTCGTGGTCGCCGGCAGTAAGGAGTGACATCCCGTCTCCACTATCACCTGCTTCTATAAAACGTATTCCTTCAACCGGTGACCTGCTTATGGCCTGGAACAATAATGAAGGGGACGACGAAAATATAGCCGGGAAAAGAACTCCCTTCAATCTAGCCATCAGCAGCGATGAAGGGAAGACCTGGAAATTAAGCAAGACCATCGAAGACAATCCAGATGGTTGGTATTGCTACACTGCCATCGATTTTGTCGGTGATCAGGTCTTGTTGGGTTATTGTGCCGGTGACCGGAGAGAAAATAATGGCTTGGCGGAGACCTATATTGCCCGCATCGGTGTGGATTGGATCTATGATGAAGACGGAATTGAACGTAAGTAAACTGAGGGAAATGACGGCTATTAAATCTGATATCATAAGTATCCTACGGATTGAGGGTTCCCGCCAAGGTCCCCACTTACTGATTACCGCCGGTGTTCACGGCGATGAATATGAACCTATGGAAGCCTGCCGCCGGTTGTATCACCGGATAAAAACCGAAAGTCATAAATTGCGGGGCACATTAACCATTGTACCAGTGGTCAACCGAATGGCCTTTGAAGCAGCTAACCGGACCGGTAATGACGGTCTGGATCTCGCCAGAATATGTCCGGGAAATCCCGGTGGCAGTGAAACCGAAAGAGCCGCTCATGCCGTCAGTGAGCTGATCCGGAAAGCGGATTACTACATCGATATGCACAATGGAGGTACATTGCACAATATTTACCCATTTGCTGGATACATGATTCACCCTGATAGCCTGGTACTGGAAGCTCAGCGGGAGATGGCCACCGCATTTGGACTGCCCATGGTCTGGGGCACTGATCCTTCATTGAATGGACGGACCCTGTCGGTAGCCCGTGATGCAGGAGTACCGGCCATCTACACTGAAATCGGAGGCTGCGGTGTATACAACGAGCAGATGACCGTGCTGGCTTTCGAGGGCTGCCTCAATGTGTTGAAACAACTGGAAATGTTGCCCGAGCCACCCCGGGATCCGGTCTGCCGGTATCATCTTGAGGATCACCGGAGTGAAAGCGGTTATCTGCAAAAGTTGATGCCTGCTCCCTGTGATGGATTTTTTTTACCCCGCGTTTCGCTGGGTACACGCCTTTGGACCGGCGATCTGGTCGGTCATATCCAGGATGAAACCGGAATGTCTGCCACACCGGTACTGGCCGGGCAGGATGGAATTTTATTTATCCTCCGCAATACGCCCCCGGTGAGGAAGGGAGACGCCCTGGGCGGAATATTGCCCGTTGATGAGAACCCTCAATTACAGATTATTTATGGATAGACCAGTCGCCATAGTTACCGGAGCATCCCGTGGTATCGGTAACGCCATTGCCCGGCGTTTCATCCGGGAGGGTTATAATGTCGCCGTCAATTCGGATGATGTCGATGAGCTGTTGAATGCCTTTCCGGATTTGCCGGCAGAGCACATATTGTATCTTCCCGGAGATCTGGCAGATTTGAATTGGGTGCCGTCACTGGTTGAGAAAACAGCCGGGAAATGGGGGAGGATTGATGCACTGGTCAACAACGCTGCCTGGAGAGTGATTGAGCCTCTTAGGACCGCCACCCTGGAAAACTGGGAGCGCACCCTCCGCATTTGTCTGACTACTCCCGCATTTCTGACCAAATGGGTTGTGTCCCGGATGGAGGCGATGAAGATTCCCGGAGTGATCATCAATATCTCCAGTATCATGAGTGAACGGACAGCTGGTACTTCTGCAGCCTATGTGGTGGCCAAGGGTGGTTTGCTGAGCCTTACTTCTGAGATGGCCGCCCTATATGGCCCATCGGGTATTCGGGTCATTGCTGTCAGTCCCGGTAATATTACCACCCGGCTCAGCCAGGATTTTGTGGATCCTGATGGTCAGGACATTACCCACAGGCTGACTCACCAGGTGGAAGACCAGACTCCTCTGCAACGGAGCGGACATCCTGAAGAAATCGCCAACGCGGTAGTCTGGCTCTGCAGCAGCGAAGCTTCGTTTATCACCGGTACCAATCTGGTCATAGACGGTGGTTTTAGCACTAATTTCAACAGCTATGAACTTAAAAAACTTCAATTTCCCGGTCAGTTTTGAGTAGTATACTGAAATATAGTCATCTGCTGGACAGTACCGGGAATCTCCCTGTACTTGCGTTGGGAGAAGGTAATACTCCACTGATCCGTTCCCGTCATATAGGTCCCGCTCTCGGATTCGATCATCTCTATTTTAAACTCGAGAGCCTGAATCCGACCGGTTCCTATAAGGACCGTTTTGCTGCCCTGGCCATCTCTGGTCTTTTACAGGATGGGGCAGGAATCTGCCTGGCTACCTCGAGTGGCAATACCGGGGCTGCCCTGGCCGCCTATGCTGCCCTGGCTGGCATACCCTGCCATATTGCGGTGGTCGATGGTGCTCCCTCCGGGAAGCTTCGCCAGATGCAGGCTTATGGGGCCCAACTATGGATGGTTAAAGACTTCGGTATCCGAACAGAGCAAACCATAACCGTATTCAGAGAACTGCAACAAGTTGCGGAATCGTACAATACCGCCATTCAAATCAGTGCCTTTGCCTACTGTCCGTTTGGTATGCAAGGGGTTCAGACTATCTCTTTTGAGATTGCCGAAACCCTACCGCAGGTAAGGCACATTTATTGCCCGGCCGGTGGTGGTGGTCTCACCCTGGCGGTTGCTCTCGGATTCGAGCGATCTGAGTCCGGGGCCAGACCGAAAGTGCACTGTGTCCAGCCTGCCGGTAATGATACCATTGCTACTCCACTGAGAATGGGAATGACCAAAGCCCGTCCTGCAGAAGTGTCCGCTACTACGATCAGCGGATTGCAGGTGCCCAGTGTGATCGATGGCGATCAGGTTATTCAGGCTTGCCGGAGATCCGGAGGTACCGGTTATCTCGTAGCGGATGATGAAGTATATTACTGGCAGGAAAGGCTGGCAGTCAGCGAAGGTATTTATTGTGAGCCTGCGGGAGCAGTGGCATTGGCGGGATTTGTCCGGTCATTAAAGGAAAAATCATTTGACCGGGATGATGAAGTAGTATGTCTGATCACCGGGCACGGATTTAAAGATCCCGGATCCACCGAAAAAATGATTGTAAATAATCCGGTAAAATATATATCGGGAATCATAGAATTAAAACAAAATCTAGATGAATCAACAACAGAAAGTACCAGAAGGGAAACACGATGATCTCTTTTCCGGAGTCTGGCCAGCTTTGATCACTCCTGTGAGTACTTCCGGGAATCCGGATTTCAAAACTTTGGAGAAGCTGGTCGAACTCATGGCATCACAGGAGATGGATGGCCTTTATATACTTGGCTCAACCGGGCAGGGTTTCCTCTTTGGGCACGAAGAGAGAAAACGCATTACAGAAGTGGTCACGGAGGTGGTCGATCATAGATTGCCGGTGATGGTCCAGGTTGGATCGATGACCACCAGCGAATCGGTAGAGCTGGCCAGGCATGCCGCCCGGTGTGGAGCAGATGGCATTTCTTCGGTAGGTCCGATTTATTATGGCTCACCGGATGGTTCTTCCGCCATGGCTCTGAAGCATTACGAACAGATTGCCACATCGACAGATTTGCCTTTTTTTCCGTATCAGCTCGGAGAGCGGGCTTTCCGGGAAGATACGGGCATTTTCATTGAAAAGCTCCTGAAGATACCCAATGTGAAAGGCATGAAACTGACAACCAACAATCTGCTTGAAATCAGTTCCATCTCCTTTAGTTCGCGCGGTGCCCTCACTTTATTCAGCGGTTCAGATGAACTGATGTGTCATGCAGCGATGTGTGGTACTTCCGGCGCTATCGGAAGTACTTACAACCTTTGGGGTAGGGAATGCCAGCGAATACGAAAGGCTTTTCTGGAGGGTGACGTACAATTGGGTACGGCATTTATGTTGACTTTTCAGGAGGTGATCGCGTCGATCCTACCCAATTTCTGGAGCTTTGTCCGTCAAGCTATGCTTTTGCGGTATCAGATCGATGTCGGGATGCCCATTCCACCCCTTGGAAATGCCAACAAAACCTGGGATGATAACAAGGTGATTGATCTGGTGGAGCGGGTAACCAATGCTGCAGATCTCAAAATCTTACAAGAGCATGAGTAAGACAACATATTCACTGGATGAAATAGAATCCAGACTCTATTCAGCGGTGATTTCCGACGCCCTGGATAGCCTGGGATTCCGGCATCAGTCGATCCGCACTGATCTGAAGCCATTTACCGGCATCCATAAACTGACAGGACGCTGTAAGACTACCCTGTGGGCCGATATGTACCATCAGGATCCCGATCCGTATGCTCTGGAGCTGAAAGCCGTTGATGAATGCCGGCCAGGTGATGTGCTGATCGCCGCTGCCGGAGGTTCGGTTCGTTCCGGCATCTGGGGAGAACTCCTGTCGACAGCCGCCCGTAACAGCGGTTGTCGCGGAGCAATCATCCATGGTGCGGTACGCGATATTGCCAGGATGCGCGAGATGCAGTTTCCGGTCTTTGCCTCGGCTTCCTGTGTCTATGACAGTCTCGACCGCCAACGGGTGATCGATCTCGACATTCCGGTAGAAATCGGGGGTGTAGTCATTCATCCCGGAAATCTCATTTTTGCCGATGAAGATGGCCTGGTAGTCGTTCCTGGTGACGTGGAAATGGAAGCCATGGAAAGAGCCATGCAGAAAGTTGACGCGGAAAATATCACCCGCGATGCCATTAAAAAAGGAATGAAGGCGCTGGCAGCCTATCAAAAATACGGTGTATTATGAAAGATTTTAAAGTGATTCAGGGTCCCGAAGTACCCAAAAGTAAATTGCCTTTTTCTCCGGCCGTTCAGCTTAATGGATGGGTATTTGTATCCGGACAGGCATCTGTGGATGACTCCGGGAATATTGTCGTCGACACCTTTGAAGGAGAAATGCGGCGATCGTTTGAGAATGCCCGCAAAATTCTCCAGGCCGCCGGTCTGGATTTTAAGGATGTTGTCCAGGTTCGAAACTATGTTGGCCGGAAGGAGGATCTGGTCCGCTTTAATGAAATTTACCGGGAATATTTTTCCGAGCCCTATCCGGCCCGGACCACGCTGATCGGTTGTCTGAGCGACTTGCTGAAATTTGAAGTTGATCTGGTGGCATATGGCAGTTGATTTCTCCGGCAAAAGAATCGGTCTTTTGGGTATCTACCATGAATCCAATACCTTTTTGAGTCAGCCGACGACCTTACAGGATTTTGAAAACGGTCACCTTTTCAGCGGCGACCGGATCATCAGAGAATACCAGGATGCCCATCATGAGATCGGTGGGATCCTGGAAGTGCTACGTGATCAGCGGTTGGAAATTGTCCCCCTCTTGTATGCCGAAGCAACCCCTGGTGGAAGGATCGATACTGAAACAGCGGAGGTCTTACTTTCGATGGTCGATACGGCACTGGACGAGGCTTTGCCGCTTGACGGATTGATGGTAGTGCCTCACGGAGCGGCAGTCAGCGAGCTTTGGGATGATTTTGACGGTTACTGGTTGTCGAGGGTGCGCACACGGATTGGAGATGTTCCGGTGATCGGTACCCTTGATCCCCATGCCAATGTGAGCCATATGATGGTTGAAGCTACCGATGCACTCATTGCCTACAAGACTAATCCACATATCGATCAAAGAGAGACTGGCAGGCAGGCAGCCCGGCTCATGGTCGAAACCCTGATGGAGAACATCAAACCGGTACAACGATTGCTGATGTCGCAGGTGGCCATCAGCATCGAGCAGCAGTACACGTCCGCTCAGCCCTGTCTGGATTTGTACCGGTTGGCCGGGCGTTTGTCCCTAAAGCCAGGGGTTCTTTCGGTAAGCATTATGTTGGGGTTTCCCTATGCCGATGTCTATGAGATGGGCACCACTTTTCTGGTGGTTTCGGATCATGACCCTCTTCTGGCTGAGCATGTCCTTGAACAGCTCAACGAGTATATTATTGACCATCATACTGATTTTCTGGGAGCTAAAATTACGGTTGAGGCAGCGCTGGATCGGGTATCGCAATTACCAAAACCGGTACTGTTTCTGGACATGGGCGATAATGTAGGAGGGGGAGGACCCGGAGACAGCACCTTCATCCTTCATGCTATTGAAAGCCGGAAAGTCTGGAGGTCTTTCATTTGTATTCAGGATCCCCTGACAGTACAGGAATTGGTCCATTGTGCTCCGGGTGAGTACAGATCTGTCTCCATAGGGGCCAAAAGCGACAACCGGCATGGTGAACCTCTGATGGTCACCGTACGTGTCAAGGCCCTGGTGGATGGTAAGTTTACCGAGAGGGAAGTTCGCCATGGCGGTCAGATGAGTTTCGATATGGGTCCGACTGCCATCGTGGAAACTCCCAATCAAACGACCATTATGCTCACTTCCAGGCGTACAGTACCTTTCAGTTCGCAGCAATTACTTCATTATCAAATTATTCCCAGCGATTTTGATATAGTCGTAGCCAAGGGTGTGCAAGCTCCGGTAGCAGCGTATGGTCCGGTTTGTCCATCAGTGATTCGAGTCAATACTGCAGGGGTGACTACCGCCGATATGCGACAATTGAAGTACGAAAAACGAAGGAAACCCCTGTTTCCTTTTGAAGCCATTAAAACGCCGGACTCATGAATCTCACCGATCCTTCACTCCCATCTCCGGAAGACGTGCGTCCAGAGGTTCTCCTGGACCTCAATCACTATACAGAAGGACCGGTCATTGATGACCATGGCCATCTTTTTTTTACGGACCTTGCCGGGAGAACCATCTGGCGTTGGCAGGATGGGGAGGCGATGCCCTGGGCTACCGGTACCCGGCCCAATGGCCAGGCAATCCTGAAAAACGGCGACCATTTGGTCTGCGATAGTGAAGAGAGCTGTATCCGGCATTACGATAGTAAGGGGACTATGATCCGGCAATTGGGTGGCGGTAAGATTGGCCATTTGACCGTGCAGTGCCCCAATGATATTACGGTTGCTGAAGGACAGGGATTTTATTTTACCGATTCGGTGAGGAATGATGGTGCAGTCTACTATGTAGGTTTTAACGGGACAACCCTTGTTGTTGCCGACCAGATAGACTTTGCCAATGGCATTGCACTGACGGCAGATGGTAGATACCTGCTGGTTGCTGAGAGCTATCGCAACCGGATCCTGATGATTACCCTGGATGGACCCGGACGCCGTAAGGGTAAGGTGGAGGTATTTGCCGATCTGCCCATAAACCATCTTGATCCGGAGACCGGTAATCTCCCCGACGGCATCAACTTTGACCGGTGCGGAAGGCTATGGGTGGCTCACTATGGCATGGGTGCAATTCAGGTATTGTCACCGGGTGGGGAGCTGCTCAAGACGTATGAAACGGGTATTCCCCTCACGAGTAATCTTTGTTTTGGAGATTCCGGTCTTTTTGTGACTGGTGGTTTCGGTGAGCCGGGTCCCGGAAGAGTATCCAGACTCCCTATTTTCCAGTCAAAAACGAAGGATTAAAAGAACATGGTTTTAGGACTTACTGACCGAATAAATATTTATTAACCGTAAAATAATAATCTATGCATACAAAGAGATTGTTTGATCTGACGGGTCGCATTGCCATTGTCACAGGAGGGGCAGGATTATATGGAAAATCGATTTCCCTGGCACTGGCCGAAGCCGGTGCAACGGTCATTGTAGCTTCCCGTGATCTTGCGAAGTGTAAGACATTTGTGGAAAACATGGTTTCGGAAGGACTGAAAGCCGATGCCTTTCAACTGGATCAGGGCGATGAGCAATCGATCCATGATTTTGTGGATGGGGTTATTTCAAAGTATCAGCGAATCGATGTATTGGTCAACAATTCAGTAACCAGAGATGGCCTGGCTGACCTGGAAAAAGTAACCAAAGAAGGATGGGAAAGAGCACAGAGAATTAATTCGACAGGCTTGATGTTGATCACTCAGGCGGTGATCCGGCACATGGTGGCAGCCAATCAGGGTAATATCATCAATGTCGGTTCCATCCAGGGGACAAGGGGTCCGAGATTTCCGGTTTACGGTGATACCGGAATGTCGAGTCCGGTAAATTATACCTACGATAAATGGGGTATGGTGGGATTTACTAAATGGATTGCCAATAAATACGGTAAGCATAATATTCGCTGCAATTGTCTCAGCCCGGGTGGATATGGTCCGGGGGTTTTACAGGTGGTCGGTCATAATGAATTTTACGACAATTATATCAACCTGACTCCTTTGCGACGGTTTGCCGATGACAATGACCTCAAAGGACCGGTAGTCTTCCTTGCCTCAGACGCATCCGGATATATTACCGGCCATAATCTACTGGTGGATGGTGGCTGGACCAGCTGGTAGTTTTTTGTCTTTTTAATTGTTACCTCTGATCGGAGAATAACATGATTAAACACTATATCCGTTTTAAAAATTATGAATTTTCAACGTTGGTCCTGGGGACTGTACAACTCGGGATGGACTATGGTATTTCCAATACCAAAGGAAAACCTGCATTTTCACAGGGCATCAATTTATTGAATTATGCCGTCGGGCATGGTATTAACACGTTTGACACAGCACGAAAATACGGGACATCGGAAAACCTTATTGGTAAATTCCTGGCCAATAAACCGCAGGGATCCCCGTTACACATTATTACCAAGTTTGCCCTTGATCCGGAGGTTGAAAATGACCTGGAAAAGTGCTGGGACCAGGCAAGTCTGAGTGTTCGTCAATCGTTAAATCTCTTAGGAGTCAGCTCGGTCTGTGGATGCCTTTTCCACCGTGCCCCAGCCAATAATCTAACCCGACTTTCTGGTATTTTACCAGTAATCTTTGACCGGTTGAAAGAAGAGGGGATGATTGGGTTCGGGGGCTTATCTGCCTATTATCCTGCCGATGTGGAGACCACCCTGGAAATACCGCAAATAGAAATGGTGCAAGTACCTTTTAATCTTTTTGATCAGCGATTATTGAAGGCAGGATTACTCAGGGCGATGAAAATATACCAAAAACTGGTCATTGCCCGCAGCGTATTTCTTCAGGGACTTTTTTTTCTGGAGCCCGAATCATTGACCGGTAATTTGCTGAATGCCGGAAAGTATTTATCCCTGTTGCGTCAAATTTGCCGTGATAATGAATGGTCCATATCCCAGCTCGCATTTTCCTTTGTAAGAGACCAACCGGATATCGATTGCCTGGTCATCGGTGCTGCTGATTTAGCCCAGGTTCGGGAAAATATCGATTTATTGGACGGACCTTCCCTTTCGTCCGCGATGAAAGATTTTGTGGATGTTAATTTTCAGGTCGACGATGAGATAATCATCACTCCCGGCCTTTGGCAATATTAATTTTTCCAGAGTTTCCGAAAAGATGAAGATCAGAGCAGGAATTATTGGTGCCGGTAAATTCAGTCATCGCCACATTGAGGCCATGCATAAAACCGGCAGGTGGGAGCTGGTTGCTGCCTGCCGGAGAGATCCCGCCGGGCTGGAAGAATTTTCATCGAGGTATGGTATCAGAGCCTATTCCGGCTATCATCAATTACTGTCGGATTCTCAGGTTGAGGCGGTGCTCATCGCCACCCCGCACCATCTTCACGGGAGCATTGCTATCGAAGCTGCCAGGGCTGGCAAACACATTATGCTGGAGAAACCGATGGCGCTGAACATAGGCGATTGTCGGGACATCAACAGGGAGGTTGCTACGGCCGGTACCAGGCTAATGGTGGGACAATCGGCCCGTTTTACTTCGGCCTATCTGAAGGCTAAAGAGATGCTTGCCCTTGACAGGCTGGGAGATGTGGTTCAGATCTCCGGTGTTTCTTCGACTTTCTGGATGGGTCCGGACCGGAAAAGCTGGCACCTTAGCAAAGCCTCCGGAGGTGGATATTTATGGACCCTGGGCATCCATCAGCTTGATTTGTTGATGGACCTTGCACAAAGTCCGGTGCGAAGTGTACGGGCGGGCCTCGGTGCTCATTTTCACGATCAGGAAGTGGATGACCATGGTGTACTATGGTTGAATTTCGATAATGGCGTCGAAGGTACTCTTCACTATGCCGGTTTTGTCGAGGGAGTGACCAGGGTGGAAACTGAAATCTTCGGAACCCACGGACATCTGAAATTTAGCAGCCGGGAAGGGACTTTTTTAGCAAAAGATGACCATTGGCAACCGGTTGAAGGTTCGCTGGAAAATAGTTGGCTGGATGCAGCGCTAAGACGCCAGTGGGATGAGTTTGCCGCTTCGATTGAGGAAAACCGGCATCCATCGGTCGATGGCCAGACCGGTCAGAAGGTCATCGCAGTCATCGAGGCTGCTTTCCGGTCATCCCAACTTGACCGGGAAATCTGGTTATAGTTTTTTTATCACAGGTATCACTGGAAATCAGTTTCGCTTGACGGATACCGGAAAAAATCAGGAGGTAAGTTATGCAGCGAAGAGCAGTTATGGTGGTTTTTTGGATGCTTGGTCTTGTTTTTCAAATCAATGCCCAGTCGCATTGGTCTGAGCTTCCTCCAATTCCCGATAAAGAGGGTTATGCCGGTATGTTTGCCGGTGTCAGTCACGATGTGCTTATCTGCGCCGGGGGTGCTAATTTTCCGGATAAAAAACCCTGGGAGGGTGGACTAAAACAGTGGTATGATATCATTTATCTGTTGAAGGGTGAAAGAGAACAATGGACAGTCAGTAGACAGAGTCTACCCTGGAAGCGGGCCTACGGAGTTACCGTAAGTTATCAGGACCGGGTAATTCTGGTCGGAGGAAATGATGCTACCGGTCATTATGCCGACGTACTGTCGCTGGAATATAGGAATGGTGAGATCATTATGGATTCCCTTCCTTCTCTTCCGGAACCCCTTGCCAATATGAGCGGTGTAGTCATGGATGGGGTCATTTATATTGCCGGAGGCAATCACACACCCGAAGGTCTGGCAGAAAAAAAGTTGTATCTGTTGAATCTGAATGCGTCCGCAGGGGAGCTACGCTGGCTGGAGGGACCATCCTGGCCTGGTCCTGCCCGGATCCAGTCGGTAGCAGCTGCACACAACGGTATGTTTTATCTGTTCAGTGGGTTTGATCTGCGCAGAAAGGCTGATGGTACGATTGAACGGATGCTCATGCAGGATGCCTTCCGGTATCAACCGGACAAGGATGACTTCCGGTCCGGACAATGGCAACAGCTCCCGGACCTGCCGAGGGGAGCTGCGGCAGCACCCAGTCCGGCCTTTACCCTGGGAATGGATCATATTGTAATCCCGGGTGGATTGGATGCCGGTACCCTGAAATACACCGATCCGGCCAATCATCCCGGATTTATTCCTGATGTGATAGCATTCAATGTCAAAAGCCATGAATGGGTATCCCAGCCTGATATGCCATCCGGAGCTTCCCGGGTTACGGCTCCGGTAACCCTGTGGAAAGGTCACTGGGTTGTACCTAACGGTGAAATAGGTCCGGGCAGGCGTTCACCAAAAGTATTTACACTGGATACCAGCATTTCCTTCGGCTGGCAAAATTGGCTCACCTTATTGGTTTACCTGTTTTGTATGTTGCTGATCGGGTTTTATTTTTCCCGTAAGGAAAATACAACAGCCGATTATTTTCTCGCCGGTGGCCGGATTCCCTGGTGGGCGGCCGGCATCAGCATTTATGGCACTCAGCTCAGCGCCATTACTTTTATGGCCATTCCGGCGATTGTGTATGCTACTGACTGGCGGTTGGCAGTCGGCACCCTGATGATCCTGGGTATCGTGCCGGTGATCGTCCGGTTCTATCTCCCTTCTTTCCGCCGCATGAACATAACGACAGCGTATGAATTTCTTGAATCCCGGTTTAACCTCAAGGTTCGTATGCTGGGAAGTCTTACTTTTATTTTGTTGCAGCTGGGCCGGATGGGGATCGTCTTGTACCTTCCGGCAATCGCCATTTCATCGGTCACCGGTATTGATATCCTGCTGTGCATTGCGGTTATGGGTTTGTTTTCAACTATCTATACCGTGATGGGAGGTATCGAGGCAGTGGTCTGGACTGATGTGGTACAGGTGGTTGTCCTTATGGGAGGTGCGATTGCCAGTATTTTTATTGCTGTCGCCAATATTGACGGTGGATTTTCTGAGGTGATCCGTATTGGGGCGGAATACGAAAAGTTTAAATTCATAGAGTTCGGTTGGGATTACACCCAATTGGTTTTTTGGGTGGCGATTACCGGTTTTTTCTTCCTTAATTTGATTTCCTATTCCTCAGACCAGGTCGTCATCCAACGTTACCTGACGGTAAAAACGGAGAAAGAGGCCGCCCGGAGCTTGTGGACCAACGGCATCATCACCCTTCCGGGCATTTTGATCTTTTTTGGGCTTGGTACCACACTTTTTGTTTTCTATCTGATGAACCCTTCCGAACTCACCAGCAACAGACCCGACGAGATCCTGCCGTACTTTGTGGTGACTCAGTTGCCTGTCGGGGTTGCCGGTCTGGTTATTTCGGGGGTATTTGCCGCCAGCATGTCTTCACTGGATAGCAGTATGAACAGCATCGCCACAGCCTATATCACTGATTTTCATAAACGGATCTGGCCGGATGAAAGCGACAGTAAATATCTCCGGATGGCCCGGTATGTCACCATCGCCATGGGTGCTTTTGGCACCCTGACCGCGATGTGGGTTGCAGTGTCGGATGTAGATTTTATTTTTGATTTTTTCCAGGAGATCCTTGGAGTCATCGGTGGCAGCCTCGCCGGTGTTTTTGTCCTGGCAGTCTTCTCTAAAAAAGCCAACCCAACCGGAGCCATTACCGGTACCTTTGCAGGGGCGATCATTACCCTTTTATTTAAGAATTTTAGCGATGTAAATGGCTATCTCTATGGGGCCATCGGAGTGATCAGTTGTGTAATAGTGGGCTGGGTGGTCAGCATGATGACCAGCTCTCCGCTGGCTACTGATAAGAAAACTGTTTTCCAACCAAAATAGAAAAACTCCAGATCCTTACTTTTCAAGCCTGGAGATGTTGTACTGTCTTCATGTCCGTATTCGTGCAAAATTTGTCCGATATCGTACAATAGTCATTTATCGCATATTCGTAATAATTTGATATTCAGCTATATATGGATTTGGCATATTATTTATCATTTATCTGGAGGAGTATTCAAGCATTCATCAATGTACCGACACTATCTCATCCTGGCTTTGCGGCACGTCAACAAACACCGGTTGTTTTCAGGGATCAAAATCCTGGGACTTACCATTGCTACTGCTTCCTGTTTGTTGATTGCCCTGTATGTATATAATGAATTGAATTATGACCGGATGCATGAAAACGGAGACCGGATTGTCAAGGCCAACATGGAATACCGGTTTGGCGGAGAAACCGTGCTGGCCAATGTTACCGGCAGTAAGGTAAGCCCTACCTTTACCCGGGTCTTTCCTGAGATTATTTCCGGGGTCAGGATGATTAAAAGTCTTCAGGTGGTTAAGGTTGGTGAACAACTTTACGAGGAGAATAACCTCTTTTTTGCCGACTCCACGTTTTTTTCAATTTTTTCATTTCCCCTTTTGTCAGGCAACAAAGAGATGATTCTTACCGAACCCAATCAGGTTGTTCTGACCAAAAAAGTTGCCTCGAAATATTTCGGGTCTGAAAATCCGGTTGGTAAATTCCTTCAGATCGGTATGCAGAAAGATTATGTGGTCGCTGGGGTGATGGATGACCCACCGTCCAACACACACATCAAGCCAGATCTGGTGGTTTCCTTTAACACTTTATCGGAAGTCAGGAATGAATCCTGGTGGAATGCCAATTATGCTACCTATTTCCTGCTCCATCCAAATATCGATTTATCAGAACTCCAGCATAAAATAACTGCGTACATGAAGACGCAAAGTGAGGAGACGGGCCTCTCAGGAGACGACCACCTCACCTTTCATTTGGAGAAATTTAACAACATCTACCTGAAATCGGAAGTTCCTGGCAATTTTGAAGCTTCGGGAAATATCCGGTACATCTATATTTTAAGCATCGTCGGATTTCTGATTTTATTGATTGCATGTACGACCTATATTAATCTGACAACTGCTACCAGCACCGAAAGATCCCGGGAAATCGGTGTACAAAAAGTAATGGGTGTTAGTAAAACACATCTAATTACGCAGAATCTGATGGAATCGGGATTGATCATGCTGATTACCGTAGTGCTTGGTTTTCTTTTGGCAAAGGTGGGATTACCCTTTTTTAATCAGCTTTTTGACCGGCAGCTCATGTTTCATGAATTGTATAAAGCAGATAAACTTGGGGTGATCATTCTTATGGCAGTTTTGGTGAGCTTGCTTTCAGGTATTTATCCGGCTATGGTCATTGCAAGATATGAACCACTGAATGCTTTGAGAGGATTTTCAATATTACAGGGTAGAAAATCCCATTGGTTAAAGAAATCGCTCATTGTATTTCAGTTTGGGATTTCCATTGTACTCACCATCAGTGCCCTGACCCTCTATTATCAGATGAATTATATTCATCATAAAAATCTGGGCTTTGAGAAAGACCTGGTGATCTCCATACCGGCTGATGGTACCGTCATTAAAAACTACCCTGCCCTAAAAGATCAGTTCACCGGTCTGCAGGATGTTGCCAGTGTGACGATTTCTTATGACTCACCTACCCTGATCCTGGGAGGTTACAATGCAGGAAAGGAAGCCGGTGGTCAAAGCAATCAACCGGTAACCGCACTTCCTTCCGGACTCGATTTTTTAGAAACCATGACCATTGATCTGCTGGCAGGTCAGGACTTTAGTCAGGCTGATCTCGAAATCAGCGGACGGCTTCAGGAGGATTCTACCCTGATGCGCAGCATCCTGATCAATCAGGCATTGTCTGATGCCTGGGGATGGAGTGAAGACGAAGCGATTGGGAAGGTGGTTAATTTTAATGGCAGGCGCAGTCTGATCAAAGGAGTTTTTCAAAATTTCCACTTTGCCAGTCTGCATCAGTCCATTGAACCCCTGGTGCTTTTTCCTGAAAATTGGGGGAGGATCATATTGGTCAAGTTAACAGGGGGTCAAATACAAAACAGCATCGACAGGATCCGGGAGGCCTGGTCCGGTATCATTACCCACAGGCCATTTAACTATCATTTTCTCGATGAGGAGTTTGCCGAAATGTACCGGTTTGAAACGCAAAATGCCCGGGTTACCTATGTCTTTACCTGGCTGGCCATTCTGTTGGCTTGCCTGGGCCTCTTTGGGGTGGCTTCCTATGGGTTTGCCCAGCGGACCCGGGAAATTGGTATCCGTAAAGTGCTGGGTTCCAGTGCAGGGTCAATTTTTACCTTGCTTGCCCGTGAATATTTGCGGTTGGTCATTTTTGCCCTGCTGATAGCTGCCCCGGTTGCCTGGCTGATCATGAACCGGTGGCTTGAACAATTTGCTTACCGGATTAATATGCAATGGTGGATGATAGTAGCCGCAGGAGCACTGGCTTTTGTGATTGCTGTCGCAACCTTGAGCTATCAGGGTATCCGGGCCGCCCTGATCAACCCAGTAGAGAGCCTTAAACAAGAATAGATTCGGACTATTTAATTAGAAGGACCAGTATTTTTCTGCTCAAATGATAGATCTATTATGTTTCGAAATTATCTGCTCGTCGCTTATCGCACACTGAAGAGAAACAAGACTTTCAGTTTTATTAATTTTCTTGGGCTGACCATCGGCACTATTTGCTTTCTCTACATTTTACTGTATGTGCGTTATCACCGGAATTTTGACCGTCATCACAGTCAGATAGACCAGCTGTATCGCATCATCAGTGATCTCGATCTTGCCAATGACGGTGAGGTATTACATATGGCGACCTGCTCTCCACCTATAGCGCCGGGCCTGCAGGAAGATTACCCGGAGGTGGAGATGGTGACCAGAGTCTGCAGTCACCCCAGCCTCGAACAAAATCTGATCCGGATCGGTGAGAAGGTTTTTTATGAAAAAAAGGGCCTGTATGTAGACAGTACGTTCTTCCGGATGTTTGATTATCATTTCATCGAAGGTGATCCCGCCACAGCTTTAAATGAACCCTATACCATCGTGATTTCATCGAGACTGGCCGGCAAATTGTTTGATCAGTCTTCCGCATTGGGTGAAGTCATTAATATTGGTGGCGGCGGGTCTGAACAGCCATTTAGAATCATGGGGGTTTATGATGATGCCCTGGGTGAGAGCCATCTAATGCCTGAATTTTTTATCGCCATGAATTCGGGAGGTATTGGTCAGTTTATCCGGACCAACAATTCATGGGCAGGAAATAATTTCATTTATGGATATGTCAAATTAAGACCTGGAACTGATCCGGTGGCACTGGAAGCGAAATTGCCGGAGTTCCTGCTGGCACATGGAGCTGATCAGTTAAGACAGCTCGGGATGAAGAAATCACTTCATTTACAACCGGTAAAAGAAATCCACACCGGATCCGGGCTCAATGCAGACATGGCGAATAACACCAGCGCTACCTTTCTGAATATTCTTCTGATTATTGCCGGATTCATCCAATTGGTAGCCTGTGTCAATTTTATGAATCTGACCACGGCCCGGTCGACCAAAAGAGCCCAGGAAGTGGGCATCCGAAAAACCGTCGGAGCTCCCAGGGCTGCTCTGATGGGTCAGTTTCTGGGAGAAAGTGTATTGCTCTCGGCCATTTCCATGCTGTTCGCTATTCCTGTACTGCAACTTCTCCTGCCACTGATCAATTCCATTACCGGAACCGGGGTGGAGATTCAACTGACAGCCAGCTGGGGTTTCATTCTTCTACTGGCATTTTTAATCATTTTAACCGGATTGGTGGCCGGAAGTTACCCCGCTTTCTATCTGTCCTCCTTCCAACCCCTGCAGGTACTAAGAAACAAAGGTGTGGTGACCGGACGGGATCACAGAGGCTGGTTAAGAAAGGGAATGGTTGTTGGCCAGTTTACCATTGCCATTGTCCTGGTCATTGGCGCTCTGATTATCCGTTCACAGCTGCACTATATGCTGGAGAAAGATCTGGGGTTTGAGCGAAGCAATAAGATTGTGATACCCTTTCATTCTCAGGAGACCATGCATAAACTCGAACTTTTTAAGAATGAACTCCTGCATTTTCCGGAAGTGCTCTCTGCTTCGGCCATGAGTAAATACCCCGGTCAAAAACTGGTCAATGACCTTCCAATGTACCGGGAAGGAGAAGACATGAACAGCGCAGTCGACATCCGCTTTAATTATGTCGACAGTGATTTTTTTAAAACGTTGAAGATCAATGTGCAGGAAGGACGTGAGCTCCTTGTGTCAGACACCACCAAAGACGGATCGACCATGGGGGTGGTCCTCAATGAGACCGCCATTAAGCGTTTAGGCATCAGGGCTCAGGATGCCCCGGGTATGCAGTTGTTTTCCCAGTTTGAAGATCTGAACTTCAGGGCAATCATTATCGGTGTGATGGAAGACGTTATTTATCAGGATCTTTCCAATGAGGTCACTCCCTTTATGGTGGCGGCTGAGCCTATCCGAAATCTCCAATACCTGGTAGCTGATGTCAGCACCGCTGATTATCATGCCTTAACCGATAAGGTGGAAGCAACCTGGAAAAGGATCATCCCGGATTTTCCCTTTGAGTTTTCTTTTCTGGATGACAACATCAATAACTTATATAAAACAGAACAGTCATTGTCGCGGATTATTACCGTCTTTACCTTTATCGCGATTTTTATTTCCTGCCTTGGATTGTTTGGACTTTCGGTATTTGCCGCCGAACAACGAAGAAAGGAAATCGGTATCCGAAAAGTGTTGGGGGCCTCAACCCTGGGCATTGTGCGAATTTTATCCTTTGATTTTCTCAAGCTGGTGCTGATGGCCCTGGTGGTGGCTTCACCGCTGGCTTATTACTTTATGGATCAGTGGCTGGGAGATTTCGCCTACAGAATACCGGTTTCCGGATCGTATTTCATCTGGGCTGGGGTTGCCGCTTTGATCATTTCCTTTTTTACAGTCAGCTTCCAGAGTGTCCGGGCTGCCCTGGTGAATCCTTCCCAGAGTCTGAAATCGGAATGATCTCCCGAGTCAGTTTCGGATTGCTGGTTCCTGCCCACTAATTATTCTCAAATAGCAGAAGATCTGCCAGGGATAGCGCTGCTATGATTGCTGCATTGGCTGACCGATGGAAAGGCCTCCTGATTGACTTGTTGCTCTGTCTGAAAAGCACTATAATTGAATGATGAATTGCCAATCAGACATCCTATCATAGTCATCCATGACAGAAACTCCCAACACCAGAGCCTTGCTTAAGCAATTCCAAACCTTCTTAAGTCAGAGGTTTAATCTTTCGGAAGGGAAGGCCAGTCAGACCGAGACTTCCAATGAAATCAAACAAAATGTGGTTTTTAAAGGAGCCAATCTCTGGATTCTGATTTTCGCGATCATGGTGGCATCCGTTGGGCTCGATGTCAACAGCACGGCGGTCGTTATCGGGGCAATGCTGATCTCACCGCTGATGGGTCCCATCATGGGTATTGGTTTGGGAGTCGGTACCAATGATTTTGAGTTGATTATCAACGCGTTGAAGAATCTGGGGATCGCAGTGTTGATCAGTGTCCTGACCTCCGCCCTTTATTTCTGGATATCTCCCCTGGATGAGGCGCAATCTGAATTGCTGGCCCGGACTTCGCCTACCCTGTGGGATGTTCTGATTGCGTTATTTGGTGGGTTTGCCGGTATTGTCGCCGGATCCCGCAAGGAGAAAAGCACGGCGATACCGGGGGTGGCTATTGCCACAGCATTGATGCCTCCCCTTTGTACGGCTGGTTTCGGGCTGGCTACCACGCAATGGACTTACTTCATTGGCGCCTTGTATTTATTCCTCATCAACAGTGTTTTTATCACTCTTGCAACGTATATTATTGTCAGGGCTTTACGATTCAGACCCAAGGAATTTCTGGATGCTGAACGTGAGAAAAGAGTAAAAAGATACATTACGCTTTTTGTGGTCATGACGATTATCCCCAGTGTCTATACAGCATTTCATATCACAAAAGAATCTTTCTTCAGACGCAATGCCAATGATTTCATCCATCAGGAGTTTGATTTTGAAAATACCCAGGTAATCAGTCGAAGGCTGGAATATCACCGTAAAGGTAGCTCGATCGCGATTACACTCTTTGGTGAGCGGGTTTCTGAAGAGACCATTGAGGAAATCAAAGAGAAGATGCCGGATTACAATCTATATGATACACAACTAAGAGTGATGCAGGGACAGATCGAACAGACCGGCGTTGACCTGGCAACCATTGAATTGCTCAATCAGCAATTGAGGAGTGGCATCATTGAAGATTTGTACCGGAAAAATGAAGCGCAGATAAAAAACCGCGATGACCGGATCCGGGTACTGGAGAATGAACTGATTGAATACCGTAAGAAAGAAATACCCGTACTGGAACTGGTGGATGAAATTAAGGTGATCAATGGCAATGTGACCGAAATTTCGATTGCGCCGGCGATTTTATCACAAGTAGACAGCATTCAGACGGATACCCTTTATCTGGCTTATCTCAATTTTAAGCGACGTCCTTCTTCAGCAGAAGTCCGGAAAATGGAAGACTGGTTGAAAGCCCGGCTCAACACCGGAAAGATAAAGGTAGTGCAGAATTATTAGTGCGTTTTTAATGATTATCTTATTCATTGAGGATGATATGAATGTTAGATGAATTAAACATTCTCCGGATGATTTGGTATTTACTGATAAACGCTTATACACAGAGACTAATGAGAGTAACTGCAAAACAGGGTTTCAGGAATGGTAGAACCGAGCTCAAGGGATTTATTAATGTTGCATGATATTTTGATAATGAATATGCACATTTGTCCTCGATATCACAATGATCATTGATCCGTAGAGACGTGATACAATAATATATCCAGTCATATGCATCCACGTCTTGAAAATATACCTGATAAAAAATTATTGGGAATGAGACTGCGCATGACCCTGGCTCAAAACCAGACGGCAGAACTTTGGAGAAGTCTGATGGCACGCCGCAGGGAAATAAAGAACAAACTGAATGATGATTTTATCTCGATGCAGATATTTGATCAATCATTCGATTTTCGAAATTTCAACGAAAATACGGTCTTTGAAAAATGGGCGGCGGTTGAGGTAACCGATTTTGATTCGATTCCCGAGGGTCTCGAAAGCACTGTACTCAAAGGGGGATTGTACGCCGTTTTTTTACACAGGGGAGCAGCTCCTGCCGGTGAGAAGTCCTTCCGGTATATTTTTGGAACCTGGTTGCCGTCGTCGGGATATGACCTGGATGACCGGCCGCATTTTGAGGTGCTGGGTGAGAAGTATAAGAATGATGATCCGGACTCTGAAGAGGAAATCTGGATACCGGTCAAGCGAAAATGATCTGAACGGATCAGCAGATTTGATGGCTACCTGAATGGGCGCGTCACCATCTTTTCAAACCCATCAAAAAATGGATCTCTTTTTACTGCCCCAGACAACAGGGATCGCAAGAAAGTCAATCAGGGAAAACGAGGATAATATTTTTAAATTGTGGTTCATTATCCTGACCTTGTTCATTTATCTTCAAATAATCTTATGAGTCTGAAAATTGTTGGCGCCGGCTTTGGAAGAACTGGTACGATGTCCACGTACACCGCTCTGAATATTTTAGGCTATCGCTGCTATCATATGTTTGAAGTCATTGGAAACAAAGAAAATAAATCGCACCTGGATTTCTGGAATCGCGTAGCCAATGCGCCAGCGGGGCAGCAACACCCCTGGGAGGAGGTATTTGCCAATTACTCTGCTACAGTGGATAATCCCGGGTGTTGTGTCTGGAGGGAGTTGCTGGTTGCCTATCCTGAGGCCAAGGTGATCCTCACTCTTCATCCCAGGGGACCGGAAGCATGGTACGAGAGCACCATCGACACTATTTATTTTACCGAAACCATGTGGCAATTCAAATTACTTCGGTTGGTCACCCCATTTGCCCGGAAGATGGGCAATATGACCTCAAAGCTAATCTGGAAGCGTTCCCATAAAGGAACCATGAATGATAGGACAGCGGCCATTGCCCGGTATCACGAGCATATCGGAGAAATCAGAAGGGAGGTTCCTCCGGAAAAACTTCTGGTATTTACGGTAGACCAGGGATGGGAGCCGCTGTGTGCATTTTTGGAGGTACCGGTGCCGGAAGATGATTTCCCCAATGTCAATGACCGGGCAGCAATCAAGAAATCGTTGGCCGATATGACCAAAGGAGCCTATTTCATTCTGGGCATTGCAGCTACCCTGTTGGTGGGTATTTTCTATCTCACCTATCAATGGGTTGGCTGATCCAATACCAGTTGGTCAATTGTCATCCAAACTTGTGAATCGATCTCGGGGATTCATATTCCCTGATGCGAAAAGGATAGACTGGGCTATGAGTACGGCTTCATTTCACCTTTACGCTTATCACACTGAATTTCCAGATCCCGGATGGTTTCAGCCAGTGATGCCTCAAAGGTTTCCTCATCGGATGAGGCAAAGAGCCTTGGACCCGGGCAACTCAGCCGGATTTCACAGATCTTGCCTTTTCCGTAAGTGCCTTTTTCTTCTTTAAAAAAGACTTCTGCCCGGATGATCCAGTCAAATTTAGTGGAAAGATCATCCAGTTTTTCCAGGGCTAGATTTTCAGCAGTGGGGTTTTTCTCGGTTTTTATAAATTGAATATTGATTTCCATTATTTGTTACCAGTTTTTAACAATATCCGGATCATTGTGATCCCTTTTGGCAGACACAAAGATAACCAATTGCACTGGTTAATATCCTGATGACCGTGCGATTTTCAGACCGGCTCCGGACTCCTGATTCTCGGATGATAGAATTTTGCATGACCGACGTTACCGGTAGATTGCTAACGGGCTCGGCATCCAAAGGTTTTGCGGTAGACTGATAGCGGAATGGAGGGTTGTAAGTAAGCCGGTTATTGACCTCAAAGACCGGATTTCTTGTGAAAAATCCGATTTCACCTGATGGGAAAGTAGTATCTTTTGGTCCCGGTGGGTTTGATTCAGCCGGGGAAATCTGACTTTACGAATCAATGGAGGTTGACTGGTTACTCGATTACAATCCGGTATTGCTGGCTTTCGTGGCCACCCTTTTCACCTGGCTGGTTACTGCCCTCGGTGCTTCCCTGGTATTTTTTTTCAATACCATCAATAAGCGGATCCTGAATCTGATGCTCGGCTTTGCAGCCGGTGTTATGATCGCAGCCAGTTTTTGGTCCTTGTTGAATCCGGCTATTGAGATGGAAGAAGCTAAGAATCCGTCTTATGCATGGTTGCCGGCCGTAATTGGATTTTTATCCGGGGGTGCTTTTATTTTATTAATTGACAAGATACTGCCGCACCTGCATGGGCGACTGCCGGTCGATCGTGCCGAAGGGATCAAGACCTCATGGGACCGCAGCATCTTGTTGATTCTGGCGATCACCCTCCATAATATACCCGAAGGTCTGGCGGTGGGGGTAGCCTTTGGAGCACTGGCTGGTAATCCAGATCCGGCATTATTGTCGGGAGCGATAGTTCTGGCGCTGGGCATCGGATTGCAGAATTTTCCCGAAGGGGCTGCAGTATCTATTCCCTTGAGACGGGAAGGATTCACCCGGTCAAAAGCTTTCTATTATGGTCAATTGTCTGCTGTGGTTGAACCACTGGCCGGTATTGTGGGAGCTTATCTGGTGGTGACTATGACTCCTTTGCTTCCATATGCCCTGTCCTTTGCAGCCGGAGCGATGATCTTTGTGGTGGTTGAAGAATTAATACCGGAATCTCAGGTTGGACATGAAACGGATCTGTCAACCATTGGAGCCATGCTCGGTTTCACGATCATGATGTTTCTGGACGTGGCGTTAGGCTGATCCGGTTTTCGGGACATTCAACGGTGCGAATTGTACGGTGGAAAAAGTCAGAGTTTTTGGTTTGATTAAATCAGGCAACACAATATGGTCAGACAGCTTCGTAAGAATGAGGAAATCCCCTGGGATCTCTTATTACTTGCCGATGAGACAACCGAAGCCATCAACCGCTATATCAACAAATGCGATATCTATGTTTATGAATGTGGATACTACCTGATAGCCACATACGCTGTGCAGCCGGTTGATCAGGAATCGTTGGAGATTAAAAATATCGCAGTGGCTGACAAATACCAGAGACGGGGAATCGGAAGTCTTCTGCTGATGGATGCGGCGCATAGGGCAAAAAACAAGGGCTTCCGAAGATTGATCGTCGGAACCGGTGATGCTTCGGCCGGACCGTTGAAATTTTACCTGAAAGCAGGTTTCGAAAAATTTGATATCCGAAAAGATTTTTTTGTCCGCAACTATCCGGAACCCATTTATGAAAATGGCGTACAACTACAAGATATGATTCTGTTAAAGTTGGAATTATGACTATCACACCAGCACCTGCTAAATGAAATGCGATTTTTAGGAAGGTTTTCAAAATGGAGCATATAACCACTGCTAAACCAATGGGACAATGAAGATCTGTGCGGCTCAGACCAAAGCACTCAAAGGAGATATTTTACATAATATTTCACAACATGAAAGATTGATCGGTCTGGCCATATCGGAAGGGGCTGATATCGTCATTTTTCCTGAACTTTCGCTGACTGGTTACGAACCATCCCTGGTAAAACATCTCGCCACCACTCCGGACGATTCACGCTTTGATATCTTTCAGAAAATCAGCAATGCCGGAAAGATCATAATCGGGACTGGGATGCCCACCATAAGCGAAGAGGGAATTCACATCAGCATGCTCCTTTTTCGTCCATACATAGAAAGACAAACCTATTCAAAACAATTTCTGCATCCCGACGAACTGAAGTTTTTTGTCAGCGGACAGAATATCACGGATTTTAGAGTGGATCATTTCAACATTGCATTTTCAATCTGCTATGAGTTATCGGTAAAGGAACATGCAGAGAATGCCTTTCATAACGGAGCGCAGATCTATATCGCCAGCGTGGCAAAATTTGTGAATGGATTGAAAAATGCCAGTGATCGATTGTCTGCCATTGCAAGGGAATATTCGATGACCGTACTGATGTCCAATTGTATTGGTGAAGCGGACGGACAGCGCTGTGCCGGCCTATCATCTATCTGGAACAATCAGGGACAGCTGATAGACCGATTGGATGATTCCCATGAGGGAATTATTCAGATCGACACTGATACGATGGAGGTCGTGAAGCAGATATTGATTTGATCTGGTCACCAGGCATTGGTCCCAAATTTCAGTACTGTGATCAGTGAGCTGCTTTTCAGTTGCCACTCCGGAACCGGTATGATACATATCATAAATTTGCTTGACAGTCATCATTCAAACCATGCCAGGCAAGCCTTAATATTAACCTGCTTAAATAGTGGATTATGCTGTATACCATTCCATTGAATAAAACTCGTAACAGCGATGTTGCATCGGTAGGAGGTAAGAACGCTTCTCTGGGTGAAATGCTCAGTAAACTTACCCACTTTGGTATAAGAGTACCGGATGGATTTGCCCTGACCGCCGCGGCTTACCGTTTTTTCCTGGAGAAAAACCACCTGACAGTCAAACTAAAAAATGAACTGCAAAAACTGGATCTTGAAAAATTGTCGAATCTAGCGGAGATCGGAGAGAACTGCCGGAATATTATTGCATCCGGAAAACTACCGGACCCGGTAGCAGATGAAGTAATTGAATCGTACAAAGTCCTAAAGGGTAATCGCGAAATTTCGGTGGCCGTAAGGAGTAGTGCAACAGCAGAAGATTTGCCTACCGCCAGTTTTGCCGGTCAACATGACAGTTTTCTCAATGTGGAGGGAGAGGACAATCTGCTCACCGCCGTCCATCGATGCTACGTTTCGCTGTTTAACGACCGGGCCATCAAATACCGGCTCGACAATGGGTTTGATCATATGCAAGTGGCGCTCTCGGTGGGAGTGCAACGCATGGTGCGTTCCGATAAAGGCAGTGCTGGTGTGGCTTTTACGCTGGATCCGGAGTCGGGATTTGACAAGGTTGTTTACATCACTTCGTCATGGGGTTTGGGTGAGAATATCGTCCAGGGTGCTGTCAATCCCGATGAGTTTTATGTATTTAAACCTTCAATCGACAATCGGAAACGCAGTGTTATTTATAAAAAGCTGGGCACCAAGGAGACGCGAATGGTGTATGCGGGTCGGACAGATGTAAAATCCATTATCCGGATTGATACTCCTCCTCATGAACGCAGCATCTATTCCATTAGCGAGAAGGAGGCCGAAACCCTGGGTTTGTGGTGTTATAAAATAGAACAACACTATCAACTGCCGATGGACATAGAGTGGGCGAAGGATGGTCTGACCGGTGAATTGTTTATCGTACAGGCTCGTCCGGAAACAGTACATGGACAAAAAGAGCATCTGACCCTGAAAGAGTTTAAACTCCTTTCGAAAGCGGTACCGGTTTGCAAAGGAAAAGCAGTGGGCCGGGCCATTGCCAGTGGAAGGGCATGTATCGTACAATCCCTCGCCGATGCCGGAAAGGTACAACAGGGTGACATCATTGTCGCCGACGTCACCAATCCTGACTGGAATGCCATGCTGCGTAAAGCAGTGAGTATTGTGACCAATAAAGGGGGAAGAACGAGTCATGCGTCGATCGTCGCTCGCGAATTGGGCATACACGCTGTAGTAGGCTCGGGTGATGCAACCGAAAAACTGCACGATGGACAGATCATAACCGTTTCCTGTATCGAAGGTGATGAAGGGTTGGTCTATAATGGAAAATGTGACTGGCAGGAGGAGGAAATCCGGTTGGAAAATATTGCCCGTACTCACACCCGACCCATGTTTATTCTGGCTGATCCCGATAAATCATTCCGTTTATCACAGTATCCAAACGAGGGCGTCGGCTTGTTGCGCATGGAATTTATCATTGCCAATAGCATCCGCATTCATCCCATGGCGTTGGTTAAGTTCAGTGAACTCACCGATTCCAATGATAAGAAAGCCATTGAAGCGATCACCCATCACTACCCCGACAAGAAGGAATATTTCACCGAGAAACTTTCGGAGGCAGTAGCCATGGTCGCAGCGGCATTTTATCCAAAAGAGGTCATTGTGCGTATGAGTGATTTCAAAACCAATGAATATGCCCAGTTGATCGGCGGAAAACTCTTTGAGCCGGAAGAAGAAAATCCGATGCTTGGTTTCCGGGGAGCTTCCCGCTATTATAACCAGCTGTACCGGGAGGGATTCGGTTTGGAATGCGAAGCCATGCGTATTGTCCGCGATGAAATGGGATTGACGAATGTAAAGCTAATGATACCATTCTGTCGCACCGTCGAAGAAGGAAAACTGGTACTCGAGACCATGAAAGATTTTGGTCTGGTTCGCGGAAAGAATGGATTGGAAGTGTATGTCATGGCTGAAATACCGAGTAATGTCATTCTTGCCAGACAGTTTGCGGAGATTTTTGATGGCTTTTCCATCGGTTCGAACGATCTCACTCAGCTTACCCTGGGAATAGACCGGGACTCGAGGATCATCAGTGATTTGTTTGACGAAAACAATGAAGCAATCCGGCAAATGCTGGCAACCGTCATTGAAAGTGCCAGAGAATCGGGCGTGAAAATCGGACTTTGCGGACAAGCTCCAAGCGATTATCCAGAGTTTGCCCGGTTTCTCGTTGATTTGGGTATTGACAGCATTTCCTTTACTCCTGATGCATTACTGAGGGGAATCGAAAATATCAGCAGGGCAGAAAGAAAGAAGGGACAGCTGATACATTAGATCAGGAAGCGACCTTGCCATTTTTCTTACGGAGAGCATCTCAAAAACCTTTGAATAATGATCGTAGAAAAGCGGTGACAAATGAACGGGTTTTTTAGGGGTCCACTTAAAAATGATTACCCGTAAAGTATCCATGAAATATGAAGATTCGACCCAACTTCACAAATTATGAAACCTTATGCCGGAATTTTCACTGGGATAAGGAACGTGCCTTCTTAGACGGACTACCAGGGGGTAAGGGTCTGAATATTGCTTATGAGGCGGTTGACCGTCATGCTGATGGTCATCTGAAAAATAGCATTGCGATTCGGCTCATACGTAAAGATGGGATTGTCAATGACTTAACCTATGCAGATTTAAAAATGCAGACCTCCAAGTTTGCCAATGTCCTGGATGCATCGGGAATAGGAAAGGGAGAAACCGTATACACCTTACTGGGAAGAACTCCCGAACTCTATATAACAGCCTTGGGTGTCTTAAAATATACGGCCGTTTTTTGCCCCTTATTTTCAGTATTTGGTCCCGAACCGGTTTTTCAACGAATAAGCCGGGGTGCAGGAGTAGTTTTGGTAACCACCCGGGCATTCTATGAGCGAAAAATTAAACAGCAGACCGACCGGTTGACCTCGCTTCGATTAATCTTGCTGACAGACATCGATGATCACATTTCCGATAAAGTCAGGTCCTTTTCAAAATTGATGCACCAGGCTTCCGGTGAATTTACCATACCGGCTACCGATCCGGAAGATCCGGCATTACTTCATTTCACGAGCGGGACGACCGGCATGCCCAAAGGAGCGCTGCATGTCCATCGGGCAGTACTTACTCATTATACCACCGGTAAGTATGTACTTGATTTTCATCCGGGAGATATGTTCTGGTGTACGGCCGATCCGGGATGGGTCACGGGGACTTCATATGGCATTATCGCTCCTTTGGTCAATGGGATAACCAGTGTGGTCGATGAGGAAGAGTTTGATGCGGTCAGGTGGTATACCATCCTGCAGGAGCAGAAGGTGAATATCTGGTATACTGCACCCACAGCTATCCGGAGACTGATGCGGATGCAGATTATTCCCCGGGAAGTCTACCAGCTTGACAGCCTGCGGTTGGTGCTGAGTGTTGGTGAACCTTTGCATGCCGCCGAAGTACTATGGGGAGAGAAGGCCTTTGGAATGCCAATACTTGACAACTGGTGGCAAACCGAAACCGGAGGGATTATGATCGCCAACTACCGGTCATTGAAAGTGAAACCCGGGTCAATGGGAAAACCCCTGCCGGGAGTAGAAGCTGCAATCGCAGAAATTAAAGACAATGATATCAGGATTTTGACGGTTCCCTCGCAGGAAGGACACCTGGTGTTAAGAAAAGGCTTTCCTTCGATGTTCAGGGCCTACCTGCATGATCAGGAGCGATATGACAAATGCTTCATGAGCGATTGGTATATTACCGGTGATCTGGCAAGAAAGGACGCTGACGGCTATTTTTGGTTTATAGGAAGGGCAGACGATATCATCAAGACTTCAGGTCATATGGTCGGACCGCTTGAAGTGGAAAGTACCTTGATGAAGCATGAAGCCGTGGCAGAAGCTGCCGTGATCGGTAAGCCAGAGCCGGCTATCGGAGAATTGGTCAAGGCATTTGTCGTGCTGAATAGATCCTATAAGGCGTGTGAGGAGCTGAAAATGGATATCATGGGTTTTGCCCGTAAAGAAATGGGCCCTGCAATCGCTCCTAAGGAAATTGAGTTTGTTACCTACATTCCCACGACCCGGAGTGGGAAGGTATTGAGACGACTGTTAAAAGCCCGGGAACTCGGATTGCCGGAGGGAGATACATCAACTCTGGAACAAAAATGAACAGCACCATGGATTCCAGTCAAACCAGGATGAATAAGCAGACGGCCCAAAAACTCTTGTATCAGATGATTCAGATCCGGAGGTTCGAGGAGCAATCTGCCCAGGAGTATTCCAGATCGAAAATCAGGGGATTTCTGCATTTGTATATAGGGGAGGAAGCGGTTGCAGTAGGGGTCATTCAGGCTCTTTCTGATCAGGACCAGATCCTGGGTACCTACCGTGAACATGGCCATGCCCTGGCAAGGGGTGTTGATGCTGGAAGTGTGATGGCCGAAATGTTCGGAAAACGGGAAGGATGCAGTCTGGGGCGGGGTGGTTCGATGCATCTTTTCGATGTTTCCCGTAATTTTTACGGAGGCAATGCGATAGTGGGAGGGCATCTCCCCATGGCTGTGGGGTTGGCACTGGCTTCTAAAAAGCAGAAAAAGGACAGGGTAATCTGTTGTTTTTTTGGAGAAGGAGCCGCCGCCGAAGGAGAGTTTCACGAAGCTATGAACCTGGCGGCATTGTGGCAGGTACCCGTATTATTTGTCTGCGAAAATAATCTGTACGCGATGGGCACCGCCCTTCGCTACACCCATGCGGTCCGGGAACTTGAAAAAAAAGGCCCGGCATACGGAGTTGAATCCGCGGCGGTTGACGGCATGGATTTACTGGCCGTCATGAATGCCGCCGGTGAAGCAGTACGGAAAATCAGGAGCACCGGAAAGCCCTATTTTCTGGTGTGCAATACCTATCGTTTCCGGGCTCACTCCATGTTTGATGCTGAATTATATCGCGATAAAAAGGAAGTGGAATTATGGAAGCAACAAGATCCCATTCCCCGGTTTCAGCAGTATTTGTTCCGGGAAAAGTTGATAACGGAGGAGGAAGTTACAGCGATGGAAAAAAAGGTGGAAGGTGAAATACGAAAAGCCGTTGAATTTGCCGAAAAAGGAACCTGGGAGCCAGTGGATGAACTGACCAGGTTTGTATACAGCGAAAAATCATGACCGTGGCCAAAACTATAAAAATGACTTACCGGGAGGCGTTGAAACAAGGAATCAGGGAGTCCCTTTTAAACGACGAACGAGTATTTGTGATGGGTGAAGATGTGGGTCGCTATGGTGGCGCCTTTGCCGTAAGTAAAGGGCTGCTCGAGGAATTTGGAGAAGATCGCATCATGGATGTACCGCTTTCCGAATCGGGATTTGTGGGAGCCGGCATTGGAGCGGCTCTTGGAGGTATGAAACCCGTGGTTGAAGTGATGACGGTTAATTTCAGTTTACTGGCTATGGATCAGATTGTAAACCATGCAGCCACATTACTGCATATGTCGGGTGGGCAATTGAATGTGCCGCTGGTCATCCGGATGAGCTGCGGAATCGGGCGTCAACTAGCTGCACAGCATTCCCACAGTTGGGAACCATTTTATGCCCACGTGCCGGGATTGATTGTTTTGTCGGCAGGCACCCATGAAGACGCCAGAGGCATGTTGCTCACCGCTCTCGAAAGTCCCGATCCGGTAATCATATTTGAATATACTTTTTCACTCAATCAGGAAAGGGAGATTCCTGTGGATGCAGGAGCTGTGGATATTAGCCGGGCAAAAATCCTGCGTCAGGGCAATGATATATCGCTCATCACCTATGGATTAAGTGTTCATAAATGCCTTGAGGCAGCTACCGCACTGGCATCAGCCGGTGTTGACGCCGAAGTTGTTGATTTACGGGTTTTACGACCTTTGGATGAGGAAACCTTTCTCTCCTCGGTACGTAAAACTCATCGGGCACTCATTGTGGAAGAAGCCTGGCGTTCGGTGAGCATTTCGGCTGAGGTAAGCTCCCGGATCATGGAGCAGGCATTTTATGAATTGGATGCACCGGTAGAACGCCTTTGCGGTGTGGAAGTACCAATTCCCTATCCGTTGCACCTCGAAGAAGCCAGCGTACCTCAGCAACAAACTATTGTCAGTACAGTAAAAAAAATGATGGGATTATGATCGAATTTCAAATGCCCAGCCTGGGTGCAGACATGGAAGATGGTACCCTGGTGGAGTGGAGAAAGAAGCCGGGAGATGCAGTGAAGCGAGGAGATATTATCGCCGACATTGAAACGCAGAAAGGGCTGATCGAAATAGAGGTGTTTGATGAAGGAATAATTGAGAAATTATTGATCAAGGAAGGAGCCAAGGTCCCGGTAGGAACCGTATTGGCTTTGATCAATCCAACAGGAGAAGCCGTGGAATCAAAAGAGGAATCTCCTGAAGAAAGGGAGATCACCAAAGGAGTCAAAGAAAAACCGCATACTGAAGCTTTACCGGAAAGAGTAAAAATCTCACCATTGGCCAGAAAAATGGCCATAGCCAATAAAATTGAAGTCAATCAGATCATAGGAACCGGACTGGATGGAGCTATTACAAAGCAGGATGTCGAAAATTTCATAGCCCTTTCAAAAGAACTGTCGGTCGAAAAACCGGAAATTTCCAGTATGGAAAGATCGCTGGCCGCCAGCGAAAATATTCGTAGGGCCATCGCTTCTGCCATGAGTAAATCCAATCGCGAGATTCCGCATTATTACCTGGAAAAAAAGGTCAACCTGCAAAATGCCATAAGCTGGTTGCAGGAGACAAACAAACACCGTTCACCCAGGGAGCGGCTGCTACCGGTAGCCCTGATGATTAAAGCAGTAGCCCGTGCGCTTCGGGATGTTCCTGCTTTGAATGCCATCTGGGATAACGGATTGTATCTGAAAACTGAGGTTAATATCGGACTGGTTGTCGCATTGCGTTTGGGCGGTGTCGTAGTTCCGTGCATACCCAATGCAGATCTGAAAACAGTGGATGAAATCATGACGGCGCTGAATGACATGATTCCAAGGGCAAAAGCATTAAATCTTCGCAGTTCCGAACTCAGCGATTCGACCATAACCTTCACCAACCTTGGGGAAGACAGTGCTGACAAAGTCTTCGGAATCATCTATCCTCCCCAGGTTGCCATCATTGGATTTGGAGAAATCTCACAACAACCCTTTGCTGAGAACGGAATGCTGGGTATTTGTCCGGTTATTTGTGTCACCCTGGCCGGAGATCACCGCGCAACGGATGGACTAACCGGAAGCCGCTTTCTGGCTGCAGTAGACAAATATTTACAAAATCCTGAGCAACTATGAATGAAGGAGAAATCAAGGATGTCATTTTCCGATCACTGAAACAGATTGCGCCGGATACCGAACCTTCTGGTCTGTCTCCGGATGAAAGCATCCGGGAGGCACTCTATATCGATTCGTTTGACTATCTGCAATTTATTGTCTCATTGGACGAAAAACTGGGTGTAGAAATTCCGGAAGAGGATTATGGAAAAATTGTAACACTCCGGAGTCTGATGGATTATATCAATGCCTATAAAAAGGCATAAGAATTATTTGAATTTGAAATGACCAAACAAATAAAATCACAAGACGGTCTTTAATTTTAAGGCTGACTAGCAGAATAAAGAATGTGGAGACCAGAACCCACGAAAAAAAACGGGGTGAATCCGAAAAACCAGACGAGTAGGAAATTAAATTTTAAATATTATGGCGAACTATAAGATTGAAGAAATCGAAGGAATTGGCACAGTAATAGGCGAGAAACTTCGTCAGTCCGGTATCAATAATACCGACAAATTGTTGGAGAATGCCAAAACCACAAAACAAAGGAAGAACCTGGTCGAAGCAACGGGAATATCTGAAAAATTAATACTGAAATTTGCCAACATGGCGGATTTGTTCAGAATTCATGGTTTGGGTCAGGAATATACCGAATTACTGGAAGCCGCCGGGGTCGATACCGTACCGGAATTGGCACAAAGAAATGCTGAGAATTTGGCAGTTAAGCTTGAGGAAGTCAACGCGGAGAAGAAATTGACCCGAAGAGTACCCTCTCTGAAGGAGGTTGAGCAATGGATAGCGGAAGCAAAAAAATTACCCAGAGTATTGGAATATTAATGGTGGTTGAGCCGGGTTTTACCTTCCGGAATAATGACTCGTGAAATCCCTGTATCTTTTCCATAGCCATTCCCCGTTGTAAACGAGGGGTGGCTATGGATTTAATATAGGAGCACCTCGTTTTGACCCATTCCCGGGCACTCCTGACATCCGGTTATGGCTTGCCGTTATTTTGATGTAAAATTCTTTGCCGTTGGTTCGAAAGGCTGAAGTAAAGACTTGATTGTCTAAATTTACGGCATGGATATTAATCTGGCCATTCTGCCATTCAGAGAGTTGTCGGGTGATAGGACCCCTTGATTTGATGATGCAGGGTTTTACAGAAGATCTGATTATTAACCTCTCAAAATTTAAAGGTCTTTCCTTGCTGGCATTGGAGTCTACCTCATATATCAGGGGAATTGAAGAAGTTGACGCGATTGCGAAACTGGGAGCCGACTATACCCTGGGTGGCAGTTACCGGGGTTTTCAGGATCAAATACGAATTGCAATCTTCCGCTTCAGCCATTTCAGATTGGAGTTCGGCCACTCTCTTCTGATAATTTTTCCTGGCTTTCAGGTCAAAAACCTAATTATACAACTGGTATGCCGTGGCTACCGGCAAACTATGCCCCAGCGGCTGGCATGTGCCAACCAATGCTGACTGGACTACCTGATCGATTACCTGGGAGGAGAAGATAAAGCGGGAGGTAAAATGAAAGAGTCAGGGTTGAGTCATTGGCAAAGTCCTAATACCGGGGCAACCAGCGAAAGCAGTCTTACCGGACTGCCAGCCGGAGCCCGTGATGAGAATGGCACCTTTATTAATGTTGGCAGTTATAGTACCTGGTGGAGCAGTACTGCATCCAGTATTAGTGTTGCCAACTGCCGGATATTGTATTACTTCGTTGAGAGAATCTTAAGTACTGGCAATCCTAAGGGGTTTGGGAATTCGGTGCGTTGTCTGAAGGATTGAATTGGCCGGCACTCCGGCAGAAAGACATACCAGATATTCTGGTACCGTATGGTGGCGAGCTCCGGCAAATAGGTCTTTCGATGATTCCATCTAACTACTAGATCTAAATCCTTATTAGTGGATAAAAAGTGAGAGCGACATAAAATGGATAAAATTGTTGTGATTTCACTTCTCTTGCTATCCTGGATTACCGTGTCCTGCTGTCAACAGGGAAAGTTGGAGGTTTCAGGCTCAATCCATTCCTGCAGCTCACAAAGTCCCTCATTTTATCCTGGCAGGATGCTCTGGAAGGGAGCGGATTTTGAAGGTTGGAATGGGCGTGAATGGATGTGGCTGATCGGAAATACCAATACAGGACCGGTGACAGACATCGAGGGTGACACTTACCAGATGATGAGGGTGGAAGAGCAGGAAGATTCTTCGTATCGATAATGGCAAATGAAAGGTTTTGTAACCTTAATGGAATGACATTCCTGAACCAAATTGAGCTGTAGAAAGGGCATTTTCGGTTTGTGTGGCACTTCTTAAACCCCGTCAAATTATCCTGATGCAGCATTAACAACAGATGAAAGAGTCAATTGCCTGCCATATCCGGGAGACCGCTTTAACACGGCCGGAATTTATTTTATCTGGTTTCATATCATGTACAGTCTATCTTTGTGCGAAGGACGACCGGTTCACCTATGAATTTGACGATCGAAAACATACTTTTTGTTGGCTCTGTCCTGCTCTTTATCAGCATTATTGTAGGTAAAACTTCGTACAAATTTGGTGTCCCAACCCTGATTCTGTTCCTGGCTATTGGTATGATAGCCGGATCTGAGGGTGTTGGGGGCATTCAATTTGATGATCCTCAGATTGCCCAATTTATCGGGATTGTATCGCTTAATTTTATTCTTTTTTCAGGTGGATTGGATACCAATTGGAGTTCGGTCAGGCCGGTCCTTAAAGAAGGTATCACATTATCGACACTCGGAGTCCTGCTGACAGCCCTAACTCTCTGCATCTTCGTCTATTTGATCGCTGATTTCAATATCTATGAAAGTTTGCTGCTTGGTGCGATTGTTTCATCGACAGATGCTGCTGCAGTATTCTCGATTTTAAGATTAAAAAGCCTGGCATTGAAAAGCAATTTACGAGCTACCTTGGAGCTGGAGAGCGGTAGTAACGATCCGATGGCCTATGTATTGACTATTGCCTTTCTTGCATTGGTAGTCAACCCGGATTTGGGTATCGTTTCGGTCATCCCCTTGTTTTTTCGGCAGATGGTCATCGGAGCAGTTGCGGGTTTTCTCTTTGGCCGTCTCAGCAAATTAGTCATCAACAAAATCAGACTGGACTTTGAGGGTCTGTATCCTGTGTTGGCTATCGCCCTGATGTTTATTACTTTTTCGGCGACAAATTTTGCCGGGGGAAATGGCTTTTTAGCGATATATATTTGTGCAGTCTATCTGGGTAATCAGGACCTGATTCACAAGAAAACGATCATGAAAATGTACGATGGACTGGCCTGGTTGATGCAGATTGTTCTGTTTCTTACTCTGGGACTGCTGGTCTTTCCTTCAGAGATAATTCCGGTTGCCGGCACTGGTCTGCTCATCTCACTGTTCCTGATCCTGATTGCCCGTCCACTAAGCGTATTCATCAGCTTACTGCCCTTCAGAATGAAAACCAGAAGGAGGTTTTATATTTCCTGGGTTGGTTTGCGGGGCGCCGTGCCGATAGTTTTTGCCACCTATCCGTTACTGGTTGGTATAGACAAGGCGGACATGATATTCAACCTTGTTTTTTTTATTTCAGTAACTTCAGTGCTGATTCAGGGTACTACACTGCCTATCGTAGCCAGATGGCTTCATGTCGCTCTCCCCGAGAAAGTGAAACCTCTGGCCCCAACCGAAGCATTCCTGGCTGAACATCCCAAGACGGTAATCAGGGAGATTGAAATCAATGAAGGGTGTTACGCCGCTGGTAAGAAGATCGTCGATCTGAATTTTCCAAAAACCGCCTTGATTGCCATGATAAAAAGGGATGATAAATATCTCACTCCCAGTGGTTCTACCCAAATCGAGGTAAAAGACACCCTGATTATATTGTCGGACAATCACCGGGGTATTGAGAATGTGTATGAAACCCTGCGGATAAAGGATGTAAAAAATGTAGCAGCCGATGAAGGTTGATGGTAAAAAGAAAATTTCCTGATGGCAGGGTAGGCTCAAAGGATGGTTCTCTTATCAAGCAGATCCCGATACGGGCCCTCATCGGTCCATAAAATCAGTTCCCTGGCCCGGGCAATGGCCCAGGAATTGCTGCCGAGCATATAACTGATGACCTTCCCAAAGGTTTTCTGAGGCCCTTCGAAGTGATGGGCCTGATGCTCAAAGTCCTTCAGACTGATTGACGACCACAGGCGTTCCGGCCAGCCAGCCAGTTTGGCAAACAGGTAAAGAGCGGCATTTCTGTCCTGACAGGCCAGGAGTCCTCCCCGGTCTGCTGTCAGTTCCGACATGTGATCCCAGTGATACAATGCATACTTGAGACCAGCTGAAACCAGTGAGCTGATGCCAAGCGTTATAACGGAAAAAGCCTCCATCAGATCGGGAAAAATCAAGCCGATTTCTTTATAAAGCGTGTGTTGGTGACTCAGATGGGCCATCTCCCGTCCGAGGAGAAAGAGCAGTTCCTGATGGCTCAGCTTATCGACCGCTTCGGAAGAAAGAATGACCATGGGATTTTCGACACCGAGCGAAATACCCTCCAACCGGTCCGAACGTTGGATATAAAGTTGGGCTTTTTGGCTTACCTGCAAAATATCAGAGGCTTTTTCCAGTAAATACTGCAGATGGCTAAAATTGTTTTCACTGACCCGAATGGAATTGGATTGATATTGGAGCAACATGTGTTGTTCCAGTCCGATTTCATGAAACTTGTTGACCAGGATTGGCAGACCCTTCGTCTTTCGCAGATTTTCGAGAGCCCGTGTTTCCAGGGGATGCCGGTACATTTCCGGACTAAGACCATGAAGTATTTTGGGATCCATGACCTGAAGATAAATAATGAAGGCATTCCAGGTACTAACCGGAATGCCTTCTTCTTAACCTGATGTATTCTGGTAAAACCAGATCAGTCTGCCATAATACTTATTCTTTGCCACCGTGCTTCATCAATCACTTCTCTGCCGATCGACTGGATTTTTTCAAACACCGGAGCAGGTGCGCTGTTCTTTACCTGTCGGTATAGACCCGCCAGTTCGCGGATATTCAGTGCTGGTAACATCCACCGCATCCATTCGGCATACCTTTCCGGAGATGTATTGATTTGAATCCTGACCCGGATGGCGGTTAATTCCTCATTGGATAGTAACTGCTGTGACACCGGAAGGACCGTTTCTTCTTCCCGGTTCATGTGAGAAAGATAGAAAGCAATCAGGTCGGTGAAATAGATGCTCAGAATGTTGGCCCGGGCTATACGGGTGGAGGTATCTGCGGTGCGCAGTTCCTTCAGGAGAACTTGCAGACCGGACACCTTCTCTTCTCCTTCCTGGTGCTGGACTTCCAATTCCTAAGAAATACCAGGAGATGCCTTTTCGATGGGTGGAAACACGATATTGTCTTCATGGTGAGCGTGTTCCTCCAAAAGGTCAAGCATTTTTTCCAAAGCATCGAAGGTGCTATTGGCTTCCTGATCATCACTGAAATCGGTGGTTAACAAGGTCCCTCCCATATGGTAGATCAAAGCCCGGATCGCTTTGTGAATGGGGGTAAAGAGATCAATTTTTTGTTCCATGTCTTGTTTTCTTAGTTTATTATGCGGGGCTGAGCGCTGGTAACTATTTTTGAATCACTTTACCATTTCCGTTGATATCGGTGATTAGTTGTGGGTTGCCTTTGTAATAGATCTTTCCATTGCCATTGATCGTGGCTTTTAGTAGTTCATGGACCCTTACTTCGGTGTGTCCGTTTCCGTGCAAAGTTACTTCAGCCTGGTCCACCTCCAAATCAAAGGCTTTAATCTGGCATTGTCCTGTATTGAGGCATTTAAGCGTTTGGTATTTACCGGAACCCACTATCAATTTTCCATTGCCAGTAGCCGATAACTCCAATACCTCACCCTGGAAATCGCCGTTGGTAATGATGGTGGCATCGCCTGTCAGATAGAGACCCTCGAGTTCCGGCATGGTCACCGTCACTGTTGATCTGGCATTAACCACCCGCGTATCGGTATCGTAGGTCACTTTCAATGTCTGTCCTTCCAGCTCTGTTTCCAGGTAGGGCATGATGTTGCTATGCGTCCGGACATTGATGCTGTAGTGGTCACCTGCCGTCAGTTTGATATCGATATCACCAACCACTTCAATACCGGTAAAGGACGATACATTCCGGTTCTCCTCGATTAACTGCCCATTGCCATCAATAATGTCCTTGTTGCAGGCATTCAGGATGAGCAACAACCCGGCCAAATACATTTTTTTCATCGTACTAATTTTTTATGGTGAATGAAAGCTTGAATTCGGATGCAAATGTGATCAGAACCAGACGGTTGATCAACCCTGTCTGGAGTCAAGTGCAGAAAAACCGGTGTGAATTGAGGTTTATGGAGTCTCACCTTTCCAGGCAGGTGACCATTGGAATCTTTATTTTAGAGGCAATCTTGAAAATTGCAGTGAAATGGCAAACTACGCTCTTCCCGGCTTTTTGTGGTATTTCCTTATTGCTCTTGTATCATTCCCTTGCCAGTCAGTGAGGACCCAAACCCTCCGGATCCAGGGTGTTTACGGAAGTCCACAGCCTCTCTGGGATAAAGGTTACCGTTTGAGTGATCTGGGTATCAACGCCATTTTTGTACATAGCGGTTCGATCAATCAGGCGATGATAAGCCGGGCCCGGGAAGAGGGAGCAAAGGTCTTTGCGGAATTTGCCACACTCAATGGGAAAAATTATGTCGAATCCCATCCGGAAGCCTGGGCGATCAATGAGCAGGGAGATAAGGTAGAGCCGGCTTCCTGGTTTATGGGAGTCTGCCCCACAGAACCCGGTTTTCGCCAGTACCGGCAAAACCAGCTGTCAGACCTGCTGACCAAATTTGATCTGGATGGGGTCTGGCTGGATTACCTACACTGGCATGCCCAGTTTGAAGAACCCGATCCGATCCTTCCGGAGACTTGCTTTTGCGATCATTGCCTGAAGGCCTTTTCCGGGGTTGCTGGTCTTCAGATTCCGGAGGGCAGTAGGGCCGACAAAGCTCGCTGGATCCTCAACCATCATGATCCGGCCTGGCGTCAATGGCGGTGCGAGATAATCTATCAATGGACCGTTGAAATGAAATCCATCCTTATGTCCCTAGAACCCGGTGCCTTATTGGGCGTGTATCATTGTCCCTGGGACGATCAGGAATTTGACGGTGCCCGCCGGCGTAATCTGGGCCTGGATTACGATTTGCTGAAAAAGTCCGTTGACGTATTTTCTCCGATGGTCTATCACGAAAGAATGGGTAGGGAGCCCGGATGGGTAGGGGAGAATCTCGACTGGTTCATACAGCGAATCGATGTCCGGGAATCGGGCTATCCACAGGTTTGGCCGATAATACAAGCTCACAATGATCCCGGCACGATTACTCCTGATACTTTTGAAATGGTACTGCGTTCGGGACTGTCAGGAAAGTCAGGGGGAGTTATGATGTTTACTACCAGCTCGGTTGCCGAAGAAGAGGAAAAAATCGAAGTCATGAGAAGAGTGTATACCGGAAAATAGGGGAAACCTGGTTTCTACAGCCAGATAACTGGTTGATTTCGCTAGTTGTCGAACGAGTGCAGAAGCTGGTGTACGAACCGGAGTTTCCTGATGACCGGCTCGGGAATCGAAAAGGAAAAAAGGTTGGGTTGTTCCGTATTCTGATTCAAATGACTAACAGCAAAGTTCAGTGGGATAATGGCATCCAGAATTTTCTCAAATTCTGTCTCCTTGTATGGGTCGAAGCTGGCATACATACTCATCGAGGATGCGCTCTGTAAATTTGGACGGATGCTGAGGCCAAGAACATAGGCCGATTCCAGCAGATCCATCAGGTAAAGGTAATGTGACCAGGTTTCAGCCCAGTCTGCCCGGGCGTGAAAAGTGGCGTATTTGCTGCTATAGTTCTTTTGCCAGTTGTCGGGAGGTCCCAGTTGGTGGTGTTGGTTGAGAGCCTCAGTGTAATCGGGTATTTCATCTCCGAAGAGATCTCGAAAAGTCTGCAGGATAGCCCGGTTAGACAACACTAATTGTTCCCAATAGTATTGACCAGTCTCATGCCGAAGAAAGCTCATGATGGAACCGTGGTGTTCTTCGATCCGATGGTGTAAAGATCCGGTGCTTCGGGCAACTGCTCTTGACAGGTTAATGGTAATCAGGCCATTGGAATATCCATTTCTGGCAGGAGAGGAGGGATATTCTTCGGTCAGAAATTCAAAAGAAAGTCCATGATCAGGGGCATCAATTTTACTGACCACCGGCAGATTAAGCCGGTTCAGGCTGTAAATCATCCGGTGTTTGGCCTGCTCCATTTCCTTCCAGATAGCACGTTGGTCTTCGGAATTTATCTCGGGGAAGTTTTGATCCAGACGACAGACATCACAAAGCGAATGGGCGCTATCGGTCGGTACCAGCCAGTTACATACTCCGTACTGATAATGCTGACAATATTGAAAAGTTCTCCCTTCCTCCGTGTGAATTTTGCCATCTTCTCCCGGTACCAGGAGTTTGAGCTCAGAATATTGCTTTAGGTAACCAACAGCATGCCCGCATCTTGCACATTGGGTACTTTCGAAAGAAAGTGGATTAAGGCAATTCGGGCATTCAAAAATCTTCATCTTCTTTTATCAAAGATAGGTCTATTGAGTTAACGAGGTGAATCTTTTGTGAACTGAAGCCGGTGTGCCCCATATCTGATTATTACCTATATTGCTTAGTTCACCAATTTTTTGCTATGTCCGGATCGGAGACCAGGAGGGCCCTGTTTATTTTCCCGTTGCTATACCTGTTTGGTCTGAACGGCCTGCATTCCCAACATCAGTTGGTGGTGGAAGCCGAAACGGGTCATCTCTCAGGGGTCACATCAGCTAATAGTATTCCCGGTTATTCGGGTACCGGATTTGTAACAGGCTTTAATGAATCATCCGATTATCTTGAAGTGGATTTCAATATTAGCCTGGCGGACCTTTATAAGATCGAGTTGATTTATGCCTCTTCTGGTAATGATAATCTTTACAGCCAGCTAATGGTCGATGGCAAGTTGTATGACCAGGTCAGGCATCAGCAATCGGATTCTTTCGTGGTGGTGAATGCCGGAAGTTATCAGTTTTTGACCGGTATGCATACCCTTAGATTGCAATATGGAAATGCCCCGGTTCAACCGGATCATTTCCGGTTAAGTCCGGTTTCTGAATTGCCCGGCATTTCCCTTGATCAGCAGAATACCCGAGTGGAGGCAGAAGGCGGCATTCTTTTTGGTACCCGGGTAGAATTTGGCACCTCCGGCTATTCGGGAAACGGTTACGTTTCCAACTTCGATACTCCTGACAGTGACCGACTCCGTTTGTTGGTCCATTCGTCCGAATCCGGGGAATACGAATTAATCATTGGATTTGCCACTCCCTACGGATATAAGGAGAATTACTTAAGCATCAATGGCGGTCCCAGGCAAACGATACCGTTTGAAGCGATCAGCGGATTTGGAGAAGTCAAGGCCGGGAAAGTATTACTCGGAGAAGGAATTAACACCATTGATATCATCCATTTCTGGGGTTGGTTTGAGTTGGATTATTTCAAATTCAGCCAGGTGATTGGTCAGGCACCCAACGCCGTCAGTCAGGGTAACATCCTGGTTCATGATGAACTGAACGACGGCGAAGAAACGGTAACCCTGGATGCTTCCGGTAGTATGGACAGCGATGGTCACATCACGACCTATCTTTGGCAATTGAAGGATGGCACTGTCATTGGAGATCAGCCGGTTTTGGTTCACTCCTTTACGGTGGGTACTCACGAAGCCATACTGCAAGTGACCGATAATGACGGAAACAGGGCAGTTGATCCATTCGTGATCATTGTGGCCGATCTGGATCATTCAGAAAATCACCGCCTCCCCATTCGAAAAGGCCGGGACAACCTGTTCATGAGTGGCCTCAATATAGCCTGGACGACTAACAGTAATTTTGCAAAGGATCTTACCAATTACAATGAGTCTGCCTGGATCACTATCCTGGACGACATCGAAAGGGCAGGGGGGAATGCCATACGCTGGTGGTTGCATACCAATGGATCTGCCAGTCCGGTATTCGGAGCAGATGGTAAAGTATCGGGACTGCACAGTCAGACTATCGGAAATATCCGGAAAGTACTGGATCTGGCCTATGAAAGGGGTATTGTGGTCAGTCTTTGCCTCTGGTCATTCGATATGTTACAAAATCAGGGACAGAATCTGGCGCACACCAGGTCCTTACTTGAAGATACAGCAGCAACGCTCTCCTATATCCACCGTGCTCTTATTCCTATGGTGCAGGCTTTGGATGGTCATCCGGCCATCATGACCTGGGAGATCTTTAACGAACCGGAAGGGATGACCACCGATTTCGGATGGTCGGCCGAGCGCACGACCATGCAATTTATCCAGCGATTTGTTAACCTCTGCGCCGGAGCGATCCACCGGGTTGCTCCGGAGGCGCTGATTTCCAATGGTTCCTGGTCATTTCAAGCCTCATCCGACGTGGCCGGATACATGGATTTTTACCGCGATGACCGGCTGATTGCAGCGGGGGGCGATCCGGAAGGTACCCTGGATTTTATTCAGGTCCATTATTACGATCACCTGGGTTTGGCGGCTTCTCCCTTTCATCATCCGGCCTCTCACTGGGGCATCGACAAACCCATCGTGATCGGGGAGTTTCCTGCCCACGGTATTGAAGGATTTACGGTGCAGGAATGCTATCAGTTTGCATACCGGTTGGGCTATGCGGGAGCCCTTGCCTGGTCTTACTCTGATACCCAGTTTGGCGGACTCCCGGCAGCGAGACCGGGTATGCTCAGCCTTTTTGGGGACTACCCGGAGGATGTCACTGTTCCCGATACCAATACTACCGTGTCTATCCGTGAAGACAGGACTTTTGAAATGACCAGGATCTTTCCAAATCCAACGGGAGATGAGCTCAAGGTTGAACTAAAAGACTGGGATGTTCAAGTAATTCGCTTTGAGATATTCAGTAATCAGGGACAATTGATACAGGACGGAAGAATGAAAACCGGGGGGTTGAGCATTTTAATACTGTCAGATTTACCGGCAGGAAGTTACCATCTCCGGTTGTCGGGCAAAGACCAGTCTGACCATCTGAGATTTCTGAAACTATGAAATTCCAAAATTTTTAGGTTGAATTAATTCCGTAATCTAACTAATAGAGATTTAATAAGGCCGTACTTTCAGGACTGTGCATTTATTTCCCAATCCGGGAACCGGGAGTTTCTCGAATTTGTCGGGATTGTTTTGGATTACCGGATAGAAATTCTTTATCGTTGCGTTACTGATGGCATCAACAATAATGTGTGTTATACCTCTAAGCTTGATTTCTTCCAGTTTTTGTTTTTCATATTCCGGAGTATAAATGTCCCGTTCATTTCCGATCACGAGACCTGGCAAGCCACTATAGAGATAAACAATTCGGGGTTTTACCGACATCACATAAGACCCGGCGGGTAAGTTTTGTCCACACCATTTTGCCGAGGTTAAAAAGCTTTCATAGTAAACATTGTAGACGGCTCCCTTGGTCAGTACGTTATAACGGTTGGCACTCAGATGCGTAACGAATATAAGACCAATTATCCCGAATGTGGCTGCCTTGACAATTGAAGTCCAGTGCTTGTTTTTTGACAGGATTTGATGATTCAAAATAACGAGGATGCCCCGGTAAAAATGATAAATAAGAAAGGGGATCAAGACCGATAAATACCGGATAATGACGCGTTCCTGTGGGGTCAGACTGGCTGCCAGTATGGTGAGAATGAGAGCTAACGAATAGAAAGCTACCAGTTTTTTTTGCCGTAAATCAGATACAAGACCAATGAGGATAATCAACTGGATTAGAATCCAGAAAAGATTTACCGGTGAGAGAAAATGATCAGCAGACTGCTTATACCACCGAAAAGCATCCGGGCTAAAAAAAAGATGGCCTGCGACATTCGTTAATGCGGTAAAATTATGACTTATATGTGACCACCAGTCGACCTGCATGAATATTCCCAGCTGTGAGACACCCAGTTGCTGCTGACGGTACTGCCAGAAAATAAATCCGGCAATCAATGGGAAAGCAATAAGTACAAATTTTGCCAGCAAAAGACGCCCATTTTGATCACTGATTTTCAATTGAATTATTTGCAACCATGGCAGTCTGCTAATGAAGTACATCAAAATAGCTATGATCAACGCCACTCCTACCGCGCGGGTCAGGTAAGTCCAGACCAATAGGAAGAACAATAACAACAATAATGGCCAACTGATGACTTTCTTCCGGTCAAATCGATTAAAGACGATCAAAACAGTCAGGCACCAGAATAAATAGGGGGCTTCAGTAACGATCATGGTAGAGTGGGCTATCAGGTAAGGTGAAAGAAATCCCGTGATACCCAGCAATGCACTGACGAAGAAATCAAATTCCTGTCGCAGGAAAATAAAGAATAGGGGACCAGTTGCCAGACTAATGATCATGATCAGAATTTTCATCGGAAGGAAATTCAATCCCCAGATGGCATAACTGGGTGCCAGCAGCAAGGGTAATCCAATGGAAGCGATCGAGTTGGGTGTCTCTGTCGGGGTGTCCAACCGGAAAAAGCCACCCCGGTCCACCAACGATTTGGCATTGATGATATATTCGGCGTTATCACCATTGGGAGACAACACAGGATTGAAAGATCCAAGGTATAGAAGGCAGGCGGCTATAAAAGTAAGGCCAAGAAAAATATGATCAATTTTTCTGATCTTTTTGCTAGTCAGTGCCTGATATCCAAAATAGCCATAACCGGCCAGCAGCATAACCACAGTCAGATAATAAAGCAATCCCAGCAAAAGTGGGTCCTGTCCAAACCATGGATTGACTGAATCGGGAATAGTGCTCCACTGGTAAATTAAAAGGATTACCATAGAGAGTATCCCGAAAATATATACTATCCATACCGGACGCTTCATAACAAAGACTGCCTATCCTGTTTTTCCCGAAACGACAAATCTGCTAAGTTCAGGTAAAGTAACTGAACTCCGGCGAAACAGCCACTTTTTTAACTGGCAAAGCTCAGGCTATAGACCATCGGCAGGTAATTGGAGACCGCTGTCCAGTTTTCTCCCGCATCGCCAGAAGCAAACAGATTTCCGGTGGTGGTGCCGAAAAACACGTTGTTGCCATCGGAGATCAGGGCATGCCGAAACACCAGATCATAGCAATACTGCTGGGGTAGTCCTTTGCGAAATGTGAGCCAGGATTTCCCTCCATCATCTGTACGGCAAACACACAGTTTCCTGTCAACCGCTACCCTCATTTCGTCACTGATCGCCGGTACGACCCAGGCTCTGTCCGGATTGCCCGGATCGGCGGCAATGGCAAAACCAAACCGGGCAGTGCCTTCAGGGTCTGAAATCTCTTGCCAGGATTCGCCTCCGTTGCTGGTTCGGAAAATACCGCAATGATTTTGTTGCCAGAGTATGTCAGGATTGGCTGGACAAGAGACCACCAGGTGAGGATCATGTCCCACTTCTGTTTCAGGATCGGGAAGGAAATCAGCCCGCAATCCCTTATTTTTAGGTATCCAGGATTGGCCACCATCCCGTGATTCAAATACACCGGCCACGCTGACACCAACATAAAGGTGGTCCGGATCCCGGGGATCTACCACAATCGAATGGATGCCGGCATGATCTCTGCCTCCTCCAAACCAATGTTCCGGCCGGCTGGGGTGGCTCCAAAGACTTTCCACCAACGAAATCCGATCGTCGGCTTCCTTTTTAAATAATCCTCCAGGCTCGGTGCCGATCCAAAGTGTATTTTGCTGGTTTTGTCCCCCGGCGGCAAAGGCCCAGATATAACGGAGACTTGCAGGAATATCATCCCTGATCGTCAATCCTTCCGGGTATTGTGGTGCGGTTATTTCAGACCATGTTTTGCCCTTGTCATCTGACCGGTGCAGTTTATTACCCCAGTGTCCGTGATCGAGTGCCACCCACCAGGTACCATTACGCTCGTCTTCAAATACCAGGTTGACGGGAATACCCAGAAAATGGTCAGACGTGATTTTCCAGGAAGAACCGTTTCTTTCAAGTACGAGCATGCCTTTTCGGGTGCCAACCAAAACTTTGTTTTTCATTTGTATGGGAATTTTTTCAGGTTTATCCTCCGGAGAGAGCCTGCATGATGTACACTTCGTCGTCCGGCCGTAGGGTGTCCTGTAACCGTTCCCTGTCGCTGATCAACTTTTGACTGACGAATATATTCACGTGTTTTCGCAGTTGTCCCTGTTCGTTGACGATGTAATTCTTCAACCCTGGATGTTTACGGTCCAACATATCAATGAGTTCGCTGACATTACGACAGTCAACCAACATAGGTCCCAGGTCTGGGTAGAAACGTTTCAGGGCCTGGGTAAAATTAACTTTAGCCATACGAGATAATTAAATCAGAAACTTCAAGAGGCAGGCTTGGTGGGCCGAAGTTAAGGCATACAGACTAATTGATCAAGGATTTGAAGTGGTTTGATGTGGTTGGAAATGGTTTGAAGTGGTTGGAAATGGTTTGAAGTTGTTTGAGGTGGTTTGAAGTGGTTGGAAATGGTTTGAAGTTGTTTGAGGTGGTTTGAGGTGGTTGGAAATGGTTTGAAGTTGTTTGAGGTGGTTTGAGGTGGTTGGAAATGGTTTGAAGTGGTTTGAGGTAGTTTGAAGTTGTAGGAAGTGGTTTGAGGTAGTTGGATGTTGTTTGAAGTGGTTTGAAGTGGTTTGAAGTGGTTGTTAGTGGATTAGAAATTGGATTTTGGTTCGAGAAGTTCTCTGGTAATCAGTTGCTGACCACTGTTTTTATAGTTGAGGTAATTAACCCGGCGGAGGTTATGAAGAAATTCCTGGCCGTAGTTGGTGAGATACTGATGCTGCACGAAACATTCGTCAATAAAATCGAACCATTGCAACCGGGTCAGCCGCCCATTGATGCGGAGCATTTCTTCCTTACGGCGATCCAGCATTTCCTGATAGTTGGATGCGGCCAGAAAGTACCAGTCGGCATCATGGAGCACCATATCAAAAAGTGAAGTAACATCCCAGGCGGTGCCTGAATTGAGAATGACATTAACGATCCGGGTTATGATCTCTTGTTCTACGGCGTACCGCTTTAAGAACCCGGTGGCCAGTTCGGCACTTGCAATGCGATGTTGTTCCGCTGTTCTAGTTAGCCCCGTATGGTGGAACCAGGCCGCTATCTTCAGCATGAGTTGATCCTGGAGGCTGATTTCTTCCGCTTTGCTGATCAGTGATACCGCATGTACGGTCTGGACTGTATAACGTTGGTTATGGAAAACAAAGTCAGGGCTCAGGCTTTCCTGCAGAAGCTCAAGGACATACTCGGAAGCCTGTTCTACCAATTTTGGTGTCAGACTAAAGCCATCATATAATGCACTGTCTTTCAATATCATTCCAGGTTTCATTAAGGAATCATATTTGTCGGGACAGTATCGGTTTTCAGTTTTCCTGATACAGAAACCGTGCCATCACTGCAGAAAGGACGGGTATAGCAGTGAGAACCTGGTTTTGAAGGGAGGGTGGGAAGACATTCGACTGGAAAACAAAATTTGACCCAAATGATTTTCGGGCTCTTTACCAAGGTTCCTCTGGTCTTACACCAGGCATTGTTTATACATCTGAATCACATTTTGAAGCCCATAATACAAAGCATCAGCAATCAGCGCATGGCCGATGGAAACTTCAAGGAGATTGGGAAGTCGTTTTTTCAAAAAGCGAAGGTTGTGCAGATTCAGATCGTGCCCTGCATTGACACCGAGGTTTAGAGATTCTGCATGGGCAGCTGCTTCCGCAAAAGGCCTTACCGCTTTCTCGGGATCTTTGACAAAGTCGTGCGCATAAGGACCGGTGTACAGCTCGATCCGGTCGGCATTGACAGCTTTGGCACCCTCCAGCATCCGGAGGTCAGGGTCGACAAAAAGGGAACTGCGAATCCCTTTTTCCTTCAATTGACCGATGACATCCGCCAGAAAATCGTGATGTTTGATGGTATTCCAGCCGGCATCGGAAGTCAGGGCATCGGGAGCATCGGGCACGAGCGTACATTGGTCTGGCTGGATTTCCAGAATGATCTTTAGAAATTCAGGAGTTGGATTGCCTTCGATATTAAATTCGGTTGTAACGGTAGCCTTGAGCGGCGCCAGATCGGCATAGCGAACATGGCGTTGATCGGGTCGCGGGTGTACTGTTATCCCCTCAGCTCCAAAACGCTCACAATCCTTTGCCACCTCGATCAAATCCGGTATATTGCCTCCGCGGGCATTCCTGATTAGTGCGACTTTATTCAGGTTTACGCTCAATCGTGTCATCAGGCAAAGATACTATTTTGAATACGGAAATCTATTTACCGGAAGACCGGTCGCAATTGATCAGGTTGTTGTTTTTTTTCCTGGCCATCGTCCTGGGATGTATTGTTCTGGGCACTTTCATCCAGTTAGCTTATTTGTACATTCTGGGAGTGGATGCAACTACGATTTTTGTCGATGATGGAGATAGCCGGCATTTAAAGGCAGTGCTGTTCATCACCCAACTTTTTACCTTCCTGATTCCTGCCCTGTTATTCGGATGGATGACGTTTAAGTACAGGATGTGGTCTTTCTTCGGACTAAAAGAACCAATCTCCGGACGATGGATATTGTATAGTGTCGTCATGTTGCTTTTTCTGCTTCCGGTCATCCAATTTACCTACGAATTCAATCAGTCACTTCCCTTACCCGACTGGATGACAGACCTGGAAGACAATGCTACCCGGGTGCTTGAAGCCATCGTCCGGATGGATAACCCATGGGATCTGATCGTCAATATTTTGTTGATTGCACTTTTACCTGCTTTGGGCGAAGAGCTGATTTTTAGGGGTATACTGCAACAACTGGGCTATCGTATTTTCCGACGTGAGGAAGTCAGTGTGTGGGTGATTGCCATCATTTTCAGTATCATTCATTTTCAGTTTGAAGGGTTTATACCCAGGTTGATCCTGGGCCTTTATCTTGGTTATTTGTTTCTCTGGACCAGGAATATACTGATTCCGGTAGCTGCCCATTTTGCCAACAACGGATTAATGATCATTCTGAGTTATTTCCGGCCGGAGCTGATCAGTGACTTGGATGAAACACCCGTACCCGAACTACCGTGGTATGGAGTAGTACTCAGTGCACTATGTATTATCCCCTTGATTATCTATTTCCGGAATATCTACCATAAGCCCATTGGCTCAGACAAAAAATACGAAGTATGAAGATTTTTACCGTCCTGTTTTTTTGCCTTTCGTGGCTTGCCACGTCTCTTCAGGCAAGGGTCCTTTCGGTGCTGATAGAACAGAGGGATACTATTCTGGAAGGGAGGAATTGGGGCCAGGTTGGAGCTTATGAGTTACTCAAAGGAAAAGTATTTTTTGGCATAGATCCTTTGCTGCGACAGAACCAGGTCATCACAGATATCGGTTATGCACCGGTCAATGAGAATGGTCTCGTCTTGTCGAGCGCAGATCTTGTAGTCTTAAAACCGGTGGATCCGGGTCAATCGAAAGTCGCACTGGTTGAGGTAAGCAACCGGGGTGGTAAATTTACACCGTCCTATTTCCTGAACGGAAACAGTAATGAGGCTAGTGCCGGCAATCCTGATTTTTTTGGTGACGGGCTTTTACTGAACCGGGGCATCACGATCATCTGGGTGGGTTGGCAGTTTGATGTTCCTGAAAGTGAGGATCTGTTGAATTTTATTACTCCGGTTGCGAAGTATCCCGAAGGAAGCCCCATTATCGGACGGGTGCGCAGTGACTGGACTGTCGATGAAACCACTAATAATCTAAGTTTGGGACACCATACCCAGATAGCTTACCCGGTCTATGATCCGACGGCTGATCTGCACGTTCTTACCCGACGCAAAGGGCGTGATGAACCCAGGGAAATCGTCGACCGGAACCTTTGGGATTTTGGCCGTTGGGAGAATGACAGTATAGTGTCAGATGACCGGACCATTTACAGTAAGAATGGTTTTGAAGGAGGCATGATCTATGAACTGGTCTATTACTCAGCCCATCCTCCCCTGGTGGGAATGGGATTGGCTGCAGTCCGGGATATCATCGCCTATGCCAAATATGATGTGGAATGTATATTTCCCGTAGAATACGGCATCGCAGCAGGTGTTTCTCAGACCGGTCGGTTCTTACGTCATTTTAATTACCAGGGATTCAATGAGGATGAATCCGGTAGACGGGCATTTGATGGCATGATGATCATCACAGCAGGAGGTGGCCGCGGTAGTTTCAATCACCGGTTTGCCCAGCCTTCACGTGATGCCCACCGTTATTCGGCTTTTTACTATCCCACCGACATTTTTCCGTTCTCCGGTCGCCGGCAGAGTGATCCGGTCACCGGTATCAATGATGGCATTTTATCACATTTACCCGCAAGTCTTCAGCCCAATATTATTACTGTGAATACGGGCTATGAGTATTGGGGACGCAGCGCCAGTCTGATTCACACGGATGTAGAAGGGAAGAACGATGTTTTACCTCAGGATAATGAACGCATTTACCACATCGCGAGTGGCCAGCATTTTGTGGATGGGTTCCCACCGACCAGATTTCAAAACGGACTCTATATCGGTAACCCCCTGGAATTCAGACCTAATTACCGGGCCCTCCTGATCAATCTCCTGGATTGGGTAGTTGTCGGTAAGAGTCCGCCGGAAAGCAACTTTCCCCGGATCAGCAAAGGCGAGTTGGTTTCGTCCGCCGATGTGCATTATCCGGATCTGCCTTCCTTTACCCCGGGCAGATATCCACAGGTGGCCCGTCGGGTCGATTATGGACCGGAATGGCCTCAGGGTATAATCAACTACCAGCCACCGGTCGTCGGCGAAGCCTTTCCCTCGTTGGTGCCCCAGGTGGATGCATTAGGTAATGAAATCAGTGGTATCCGCAATGCGGAAGTTGCCGTTCCACTGGCAAGCTACATACCTTATAGTTTACGTCGGGGGACGGCAGGGGGAAATGGGGAGATTGCCGATTTCCGGGGCACCTATATTCCACTGTCCATCCAGGGGCACGCCCCCGGAGACGGGCGGATGACGATCCGGGAGATTTACACTGGCAAAGTCGACTATCTGACTAAAGTGAGAACCCACCTGGAATCGCTGGTTGAAAGTAGGTTTGTATTGCCCGAAGATATGCACCGGATCCTTGAGCGATCCAGGGACTATTGGAATTGGTTGCAACCATTTCCGATGCGGGGCACCAAACAGGTATCCATGATGTCGTACAATATCCGGTTTGATAATCCGGAAGATGGAGCGAGTCGTTGGGATGCCCGGAAATCGCAGGTTTATGAGGTCATTGCTGATCAGAACCCCGATTTCTTTGGCATGCAGGAAGCACTGCTACACCAGTGTAAGGATGTGGAAAAAGCTTTGCGATCTTACCGATGGATCGGCGTCGGTAGAGAAGACGGCAAGAACGAGGGAGAGTTTTCACCTCTTTTTTATCAGCGCAAAAAGTGGAAGTTGCTCGAATCGAATACTTTCTGGCTTAGCGATACACCAGATCAACCATCAAGGGGATGGGACGCTGCTCTGCCACGGATAGTAACCTGGGGAAAGTTTGAAGAGAAAAAAACCGGAAAGATCATTTATGTTTTCAACACTCATTTCGATCACCGGGGTGTCGAGGCAAGAATTCGAAGTGCCGCTTTAATCAGGCAGAAAATTCAGGAGATTGCCGGCACAGAGAGTTTTCTGCTGAGTGGAGATTTTAATGTAAATCCTTCGTCGCAGGCTTACCTGACACTGACCAGGCCCGATGAGCAACTGACCGTTTTTGACAGCAAATTGTTGTCTCTCTCGAACCCTCAGGGACCCCGGGGTACATTTTCCGGATTTAGAGTCAGAGAAAATCTGCCCCGGGATCAGATCGACTACATTTTCTGCAGCCAGGATTTTGATGTAAACGGCTTTGAGGTAATCGTCAAATCGCGTGATGGTCTTTATGCCTCCGACCATTTTGCCGTAGTGGCAAGGGTTTATTATTGATTGAATTATCTAAATCAGGTCGAAATTACCAGTTGCGGTCCTTTAAGTAAGCATCCAATTCAGCCCTGGACATCGGTAACTTGTCCGGATTAGCATCCAGCCAGCTCAGGAAATCCGTTTTAATTTCCTCCGTCCACCGGGTATCGATCTGTCCGGGTGTCCATTTGCCTTCCCGCAGGCGTTGATGACCGAATGCATCTCTGAGCGCAATAAATTCAGACTGGATGACCACCTGTTCAACCAGGTGGGCAGGAATAAAAATCACCCCATTCTTTTTTGCCAGCACTGCATCGCCGGGGAAGACGGTGGCTCTTCCGATCCGGATTGGTGCATTAATCGATGCCAGCATCATCTGTTGGATAAAGGATGGGTCATAACCCTTGATCCAACCGTTGAAACCGTCGATTTTTTCCAAACCTTCTACATCCCTTACTGAACCGTAGAAGATCACGCCATTTTGCGAATGGGCGTAAATTGAATTTCCCAGGTTATCACCAATCAGGGTACCATCGACGATTTTACCGTAGCTATCGGCCACATAGACATCTCCGGTTACCAGGACATCAATAGGCCATGAATTGGTACCGCCAATTCTTCCTTCAGTCTCTCCCTGCTTTTTGATCAGATCATTCCAATCAGGCCTCAAAGGCATATATTGGGCAGTCACTACCCGTCCGGCCATAACCTGATCTGGTTTCAGAACCATCCAATCTCCTTCAAACTGGTTGTGGTAACCCAGATTGCGCAGGGTTCCCCAGGCCTCCTCCATTGAAATGTTTTTTAGACGTTCCAGCAACCGGTCGCTGACCTTTGGTCTACCATCGGCAAAGCGTTCACCGGTCCATTCCGGAGTCAGGGCTTTTATCTGTTCGGGGGTGGGAGTGACCTGAACTGCCTGACTGTAAAGAGCAGTACACAAAACCGTCATCAGGGTCAGGAGAGGTAAATACTTTTTAAAATTCATGATAGTAATATTTGTTAAACCTAAAAATAGTGGTTTCAGAGTTACATTTTTGGCAGTGGAGGAAGATAACAAACTCCGGGAAAAGGGCATGTCTTCGAAGGGTTAAATGGCAGAGGCAGAAAAAAATTCTGCCTCTGGGTGATTCTACCAATTCTAAAGTATGAAAATCCCTATTTTATTTTTTATCCCACCATACCCTGGTATCTAACACGTCGGGTCCCTGCCGGGCAATAGCATCGTTTACGTTTTGAGTGTTGACTCCGAGTTCAGCCGAAGGATAGGTCAAACGCCGGATGAATTGCTCGCTGGTTAAATCCTGACTTGGGAAAGGATTGGGAACGAGATCCGGATAACCGCTACGCCGGAAATTGGCCCAGGCTTCTGGTCCGCTGGGAAAAGAAGCTACCCAATATTGATTATTGATCTGCTCCAGGGCATTATTGGCATCAAAAGGATTGGCGGCCAGATAGCTGTCAATATCTTCGCTGGCAATCGCTGCGTTGACGTCAAAATCAGCCATTTGCTCCATATGAGCCCTAACGCCGTTGGCATAGTAGGTAGCAGCATCTCCACTGACCCAACCTCTTACGGCAGCTTCCGCCAGCAGCAGTTGCGTTTGTGCATGAGTCACCAAAAACATCGGAGCATCCACTTTCATCACCCGGAGTCGGTCTGCCTGACTGAAGTCATAAAAACTGGCCAACCCAAGTTGCGCCGCCACCCCGACAATAGTACTGTTATCATGTCCCATTGGCATGCCAATTTGCACGGCCGGGTCATTGGTGGCGACATCAGGCCTTTGTTCAGGACCGGATTTTGCTCCTACATAACGGATGGCTATAGCTGCCAGTCTCGGGTCATTATGTGCTTTCAGGTAATCGACAAAAGAATTGACCAGGTAGTAGTTGTTGGCTTCCGTACCGTTGAGGGTAACCCCAAAGCCATTGCGATAGTTGTTATCATGCTTGACCAACCAGTTATCTTCATTGGACTGCATGACTCCCTGGGCTGCCGATTGCACAACCTGTTGAGCCTGGGACGGATCAACCTTGCTCAGGCGCATTCCGGCCCGTACAAGCAGCGAATTACCCAGTCTTTTCCATTTTTCCACATCGCCGCCATAGTTGATTTCACTGGTCTCTATTCTTCCACCGGCATTCAGGGCGGCAACCGCTTCCCTCAATTCCTGGATCAAAGCCGGATAAATACTTTGCTGGCTATCGTAAATGGGCAGTACAATCTGATCGGTAAAGCCTTTACCACCCTCTATATAGGGAATATCTCCGTAGGTATCGGTCAATACCATAAAGGCATATGCCTGAACAATCCTTGCCATCTGCAAAAGGTTACTTCGTTCCGGAACTCCTTCCGTCCGGGCAATGACATCCCGGGTGTGCCGGATTACAGAACGGAAATAATCGACCCACATGCCTTCCGTTGAATTGCGGTTGTCCTGATTATAGTTGGCACCGGTGAGTACACCCGAGTTCGGGCTGATGATGTATTGGACAATGCCTACATCATACACCAGCGAACCTCCCGGAAAGGATAATCCAATGCTGGCGTTATTTAAAATAAAAGCGGGATCAATAGAGGTAGGACTGACTTTATTGGTGTTGAGATCGTCAAATCCATCATCGCAGGAAGCTGCGAACAATAAAATCAAAGAGATAGCAAGAAAATTATGAATAGTTTTTTTCATGATTATCCGATTTAGAATTTAACATTAAGATTAAATCCAAGGCTGCGGGTCGAGGGTACTCCGGAACCTTCCAATCCGACAACGTTATCTGAGGTATAGTTGAAAGTTTCCGGATCGATATTGGGCACCCACTTCTTGATCATCAGCACATTATTGGCGACAAAACTCAGCACGACCGAGCGGACAGGGATTTTATCCGTTAGAAACTTTGTAAAGTCATATCCGGCCGTAATTTGACGCAGCTTCCAGTAGCCCGCGTTGTATACCACGGGTTCGACCAACTGTTGTGACCGGACCACTTCCCAATAAGGCTGAACTCCTGCAGCGACCGTATTCACTTCTCCCTGTTCATTGACACCGACTCCAACAACACCGCCCTCGCGGCCTTCCAGAGTAATCTTGTGTAATCCATGCCGGATGGCATTGAAATTGGTGCCTGACATCATTTTTGCACCCAATTTGAAATCGATCAGGAAGGAGAAATTAATTCCCTTATAGTCAAAGCCGTTTGTGAAGCCGCCGACCCATTTGGGTAAAGCACTTCCGAAATAGATCAGACTGGTCGATCTCAGAGGAATCCCATTACCACCAAATACCTGTCGACCCTGTGCATCAAAACGGTAACCAAAACCAGTCAGTTGACCCAGTTCTTCGCCCACCACATGGTGCAGGAATCCATTGAATACATGGGCACCTACCCGGATATTTTCACCCGGCTCATCGGTCAGCAGGCTTAATACTTTCGTTTTATTATAGGAACCGTTGAAGGTAAAATCCCAACTCAGGTTGGCGGTTTTGACCGGTACCAGATTCAACAACATCTCTATGCCCTGATTGCGACTTTCCCCACTGTTGATCAGCGTATTCACAAAACCGGACGCATCGGATATCGTAGCAGATACGATCTGGTCCTGGGTGATTTTGTGATAAACAGCCAGATCAAGGTTTACCCGGTTTCTAAACATTCGCAAATCCAGACCGATCTCGGTTTCGGAGGTTCGCATCGGCTTCAGATTGGGGTTTGGCAACTGATTGCCGGAAGAACCCCCAACGGGCTGCAATGCACCATCCGGATTGGCAAACAGATTGGCATTGATCCCGTAGAAAAGCACATCGGAATATGGTGCAACGTCGGTATCACTACCCACCTCGGCGTAGGCAGCCCTGATTTTTCCAAAGTTTAACCAGGAAGGTAGACTGCCAAAAGACTCGCTAAATACATAACTGGCAGATACCGAAGGATATAAGATGCTGCGGTTTTCAGCCGACAAGGTCGAAAACCAATCGTTTCGAACGGTACCATTCAGGTAGAACTGTCTTCTGAACGACAATTCAACCGATCCATAGAGTGAATTGACCGCCCGCTCTGACAATGCATAGGTCGGATCCTTAACCCGGGCATTCTGCACGGTATAGAGATCCCTGACTACAAAGTCTGTCACTGCAACCCGGTTTCGGTCAAGACGCCGGCGCATTTGGTTGCCTCCGGCAGTAACGTCGATCCCAAATTCACCAAACTCCCTGGTGGCTGCCAGCAGAAGGTCCATATTGGTTTCCCTGAAGCGCACACTTTCCTGGGTATAAGTACCGTTGACAAAACCAGCCGGTGCCGGACCGAGAGAGGCCTTGCCGGTGGGCAGGCCGTTGAAGTCCTGATCTCTTGACCAGTAATCCTGTCCAACCCTTCCCTGGACATACAACCAGGGCAGTAGATTATAGCGTATGGATATGTTACCGAAAATCCGGTCTCTGACTATATTGTTAAATTGCTCGGATAATACCCAATAGGGATTGGTCCGGTTGCGAAAACGGGAATACACAAATTCGTTGCCATCGGCATCAAATTTTTTCTCCTCCAGCAAATCAAATGGCATGGAGTTGGCCATATTATAAAGCGATGTTGGTATACTGTTATCCTGTTCGGCAACGTTTGGAGGATTATCATTTTTTTCGTTGGAGTAATTGACATTCCCCTCAAAACTCAGTTTCTCGGACAACAAATAGCTAAATCCGAGATTAATCGTCTTACGAACGTATTCGTTGTTGGGAGTTATACCAAGACTTTTCAGATTGGACAAGGACAGATTGAATCCGCCCTTTTCGCCACCGGAAGAAAGAGAAAGTGAATTGTTTAGATTTTGACCATTCCGGTAAAATTTCCGGATGAAATCCCTTTGAGGCTCGTAGGGTACCGTGACACCGTCAAACAGGACCTGGGTCATGTTCGGCTGAAATTTTTCACCAAAAGACCACTGCCCGGAAGTGGGATTGGGCGAGGTAGGTCGGACTCCGTTTTCACCCTGGCCATATTCATACTGATAGTCGGTAAAGTCAAGAGGTACCTCATTGGTATAATTAATATTGTAGCTAACACCAATACCCCTGGTGTCGCCTTTACTTTTGGTCCGGATCATGATAACTCCATCCTTGGCTCTGGATCCATACAGCGCTGCCGCTGCCGCTCCCTTAAGTACCGTCATGCTCTCGATATCATCCGGATTTATACTCTGCAATCCGTCACCTCCATCCGAAAACACACCACCCCCCTGTACACCCAGTGCTCCGTCGGCACCCTGGTTGCCGGGATTCGTACCAAAATTGGTGTTGTCTATCGGAATACCATTGACTACGATCAGGGGGTTGTTCTGACCGGAAATCGATGATTGGCCGCGGATCCGTACTTTTGATGTCCCACCCGGACCGGTACCGAGCGAAGAGATATTCACTCCGGCGATCTTGCCCTGCAGGGTATTCATGAAATTGGAACTCCGATTGACATTGATTTCGTCAGCGGATACACTGGCGGTGGCATATCCAAGCTTCTTGGCCTCTTTTTGGATACCCAGGGCTGTAATAACCACTTCACCCAATTGTTCAATTTCGGAGATCAGTGCTACAATGATTGATGTTTGATTGAGAATGGAAACCTCCTGGGTGGCATAACCGGTATAGGATACCACTATTGTACTGGCATCATCGGGAACCGACAATTCGAAGCTGCCATCCAGATCGGTAACGGTACCGATCGAGGTGTTCTTGACAATAACGTTGGCCCCGGTAAGGGGAGACCCGTCAGCTGCATCGGTCACTACACCCCTGATGATTTTATCCATTTTTAACGGCTGAATTTTCCGGGTCTGATCACGGGTAGACTGGAAAGAAAGCTTTTCGAGCATTGATACATTCGAGGTCAACGTCTCTTCCCGGTTCTTTTCATCTGACGAAGCAGTTTTTTTTGCCGAAAGGATGATCGCATAATTGCGGGACCCGATTTTTTCAAAAGTCAACCCTGAACCGTACAACAGTGACTCAAGATTCTTTTCAAGTTTTCCTTTTCTTGAATTTTCGTTCGATACAACGATGTTTTTTACCACCGAGATATCATAGGTGAAAAATACGTTGTGCTGATCACTCAGCTGATCAAGGGCATCTTCCAAAGCGATGATTCCGGAGGATCCGGTTGACCAGTCAAAATGATTGTTATCCTGGACCATGGCCAGTTCCTGCGCGTTTAAATATGAACCCGCAGAAATGGCGATCAGGACGAAAATGCATTTTAAGTTTCTTAAATGAATTGTCATATGCCTTCCCTTTTAGAATGAAAAAAGTATTGTTTTGAATTATTTAATTTTTAAGGATTATTTTATTCTTTTCAATGCTTGCATTTACATTGAAAAGTAATTCTGTCATTCTTATAAACTCGTTAAGGTCGTCAGTAGGAAGTGCCCCGTTGATGTGGTTTTGGAGTAATTTTGTATCCATAACCCGCACCTCTTTACCATACGTATTCCGGATATCCGCAATGACTTCAGACAACGAAGCATTGTTGTAAATTAGATAGCCGGTTTTCCAGGAAACCAGTGATTCTGCCTGCCTGGATGACTGTTTTATAATCTCATGGTGATCGTCGGTAAACTGAGCAAGGTCTCCCGGGTCTAGAAAAAGTTCCTGTTCTGCTTTTTCAGACTGGTTGAGCATGAGTTTGACCCGGCCTTGCTCGAGGTATACTTTGGTAGTTCCGGGCCGGGAATTAACGTTAAAGTGGGTGCCCAAAACTTCAATGTCCAGCTTTGAGGTATGCACGGTAAATTTTGAACCGGTTGCGTATCCTTCCCTGACTTTAAAATAGGCTTCTCCTTCGAGCCAGACTTCCCTCAAGTCTTTTTCCCATTGATCTCCCAAAGTCAATTTTGAATTGGCGTTAAGGTCGACTATTGTGCCATCCGGGAGATTTATCTTTTTCCGTTCGCCGTATTGCGATACATAGATAAGACGATCATCCGCTTTAATCAGATAGGGGTATACTTTGAATGAAATGAGACACAGGAGCAAGGTAGCTGCCAGAGAAAGGCTTATACGGCGAAGGCGTAGCTGTTTTTTATGCCGATGAATTTTCACCATCAACTGCTGGTGCAAAATTTTTTTCCGGGCCGGTTGAAGGCGATCACCTGACAGGCTGGTTGCCGCTATGACCAGTTCTCTGGCCAGCGATATTTTTTCATCTTGTGATGGATTATGATGAATAATGTGCTGCCAATAATGCTGGTCATGGACGTTAGGTTGTAACACCCATCGTCGGAAGTCCGGATTACGGGCCAACTCATCGGTAGAGAGGTTCTCAATATTATTCAACATGGTCTAAAATGGCAGGCAGGATCACCTGCCCCTATTTTACTTAGTCGCATTAAAAGTCAAAGGATAACCTTCCTTTTAAAAAAAAATCGCGGATTTTTTAGGAACACCAATTTTATCCGATGGAGACAAGAACCATCGAATAAATCAATCCTGCGTGTTGCCGGGAAAATGCTCGCAGGTGGGCTATTGCCCGGTATACCGTATTGATGGCTACCTGACGCCGGATGTTCATTACCCTTGCTATATCGGAATATTCCATATTTTCGAAATAGCGGAGATAGATAGCCTGCTTCATTTTAACCGGTAATTTCTGCAGGGCGTTTTGCAACAGATGGTTTTTGTTTTGCTGCAATTCCTCATCGATCCATTGCTGTTCAGCATTGACTTCTTCTGACAGGTCCCGGTCGCTAAGATCCTCAAGACTAAGGAAATATTTTTCCCGGCAAGAGCTTTTTATTTTATTGCGCAGAGCGATCATCAGATACTGCTTCACATGCGTGACCGGGGGGAGCCTGGCTTGATTTACCCAAAGCTGAAAAAACAGATCCTGGAGGCAATCCTCCACTTTTTCCTTGTCGCTACATAAGAGAAACCCATAACCGTACAGGTTGTCTGCATAAGCGAGAAAGAGCTCTGACAAAGCCTCCTTACTCCCTTTTCTTAATCGAGTCCAGCAAAGACGGTCTCTTTCAGCAAGGGCATGCATTTGATCATTTGGTGTAAATAGATTAATTGCAGTAAAATACTTATTTATTTGATAAGAATCAAACTTTTATCCGGTGCACTTTGGATAACCGGATGCAGGCAGTGTACATTTCTTTTACTTCGGGAGCGTAAGTTGTGCAGATTTTTAGTTGAAATGTACACCAGGCAACCACAGCAGAATAGCTGCTTTCAGGATTCGGTATTTTGTTCGATAACCAACCTGGCATCTTCCGCTTCGAGGGGCGAAACATATATCTCGACATCACCAATTCGGAATTCGTCGTCTTTTTGGTCAAGCATCACCGGATGCAGTTGATGGTTCTCCAACAATTGCCTGATAATCTCCGCTTTATACTCTTCATCGGTCCGGTAGACTAAAATCCATCCTTCTTCCATAGTATGTATATTTGTTTTGATCATAAATGTACTAAATCATGTACTTCGAGCAGGTTGACGAAGATCATGAACTTTCAGGATTTCGGTGGGTAAACCTTAAATAATTTTGACTGAAATATGGTGAACCTCTCCAAGAACCTCTGAAATAATCGCAAATCGTAGATAAGCGGTTGATCATTGAATGGGGTTTTTGTTGTCCCTATGCGAACTGATCCATAAATTGATGGGCACGGGTTTCGGTATAGGCCTCTTTCAGCCTGGGATACCAAAAGCCAACATGACCTCCATATCTTGGGGTCTCGAGATAGACCTTGCGATGGTCCCGGCAAAGCTCGTAAGGATAACTGGGTGCCATCAGGAATGGATCATTGAGGGCATTGATAATCAGCGTGGGGATTTGAATGCCATGGAGGTAATTCCGGGCCGAACCCTGTTTATAATAGACGTCGGCATTTTCAAAACCGGTTACCGCTGTAGTGAAGGTGTTGTCAAATTGTCTCCAGGTCTTCACGTTGTCAAACTCTTGCATTCTGATCAATCCCGGGAATTGCTGATCTTTATGGGCAAATTTGACTTTAAGGGCTTTCATGAAACGACGTGTATACAGCACATTGTACCATTGATCCAATGCATGGGAGGATGATGCCAGATCACAGGGCACCGAAACCACTACCGCATTCCGGATCTTTTTGTGTACCCGGTCGGCAAGACTACCGAGGTATTTAAGTATGACATTGCCTCCCAGGCTGAACCCAGCCAGTGAAAGGCTGCGATATTGGTCTTCCTGGAGGATTCTATCGATCACAAAGCTCAGGTCACTGGTTTCCCCGTGATGATAAAGTTGCAGTCTACGGTTCATTTCGCCACTACAGGATCTGAAATTGATGCATAATACATCGATTCCACGTTGCTGCGCTGCGATAGTCATCCCCTTCATGTACTGGCTCTGGCTGCTTCCTTCCAAACCATGACAGAGTATCAGGAGGTGGTTTCCCTTGACTCTTGACCAGTCGAGGTCGAGAAAGTCTCCATCAGGCAGCTCGACCCGTTCCCGTTCGAAAGTTAAACCTTCGATCCGCCTGAACAAATAAGGGTAAATGGTCTCCACGTGAGGGCCAAGAAAGCGAAAACCTGGTCTATACTTTTGCGTTTGCTCCAGAGGCATGATCGGCTAAAATTTTGCAAAAGCCCTTACCGGGAAACTACCGGTACCCCTGATTCTGGGCGGGCAGGCGGTGAAGTAGAAATCTCTTGCCGGTAAGAGGTGTAACTGACACATATGTTCTACGATGGGAATGCCGGCTTCCAGCAATATGGAATGCACCGGTCTGGATTTTTGTGTGGTATCATCGATGTTGTATGAATCGATACCCACCAATTTTACTTTTTTTTCGCGAAGTAAAGAAGCCGACCGTGCGGTGATATATGGGTGTGGTGCAAAATAATGGTCAGTGCGCCAGAATTCAGACCAGCCGGTATGTATCAATACCGCTTTACCTTCCAGATCCTGTACTTCAAATGCATCGATATCAATGGCCAGCGATCGCGAGTAAGGCATATCGATCCGGATTCCCGGAAGGTCGGCAAGATCAGAAATGAAAAGCTCGGAGAAGTCTTTTCCATGCTCGTACCGGTGAAAAGGACAGTCAATATAAGTGCCCGTATTGCCAACCATGTCGATCCGGCCAATCTGAAAGGTGGTTTCCCCGTCGTACAGGGTCCGGGACTCCTCCCTCGCCAGATAGTCACAGATAATGGGTGCGGGTAGCCCCTGGTAAGTTGTCATCCCATCAACAATTGTATGACTGAGGTCGACGTATCGCATCAGATTTTTGGTTGTTTGGTCACAATCCGGTAGAGAGCGGTGATAGCAATCAGTGCCCATATTAAATTGACGAAAGCCGAGGGGAATGCTCCATACCAGGCCGTGTTAATCAGTAAAAAAATACTGCCAGTCAGATTAAGCCATTGATAAAACCTGGAATTGGCGTCAATCCGGTTGTTGCTAACCAGGAAATAGGCCAATACCACTTCGACCGATCCGATCCAGCCTATGACTTCCACCAACCATTGCCACTGCATAACTTTTTGAAGGCAAAAATATACAATTCACCCTATTGTTTGATTTAGCCTCATGCCCGATCCGTTGGTTGATATTTTTACTATATTCCGGGCCTTAATTGAAAAATAAATTATGAAATCAACATTGAATCTTTTACTGGTAACCCTGGTGCTTCTGACCGGTTGTGGTGGTGGAGGTGGAGAGACCAGTGAAAAAACGGATAGCGGCACCGATAGCAAGGAGGTTGCCACCGCTCCGGTAGATAACAAAGCTGCGGGTGAAAAGATCTTCAGGACCTATTGCATCACCTGTCATGGAATCGATGGAAAACTGGAACTCAACGGTGCCAAGGATTTGTCCATATCCGAAATCAGCATGGAAGAAAGAATAAACCAGGTGACCAACGGCAAAGGGTTGATGACACCGTTTAAAGGGATCCTGACTGACGAACAGATCAGTCAGGTGGCGGAATATACGTTGGGCTTAAAGGAATAGCAAATGCAGGTGTTGGGTCTTATGTCGGGAAGTTCATTGGACGGGTTGGATCTTGCTCTGTGTGACTTCATGATTAAAAAAAAAATCCGGTTAGTATTGGCTGGAGATTTATTGTCAGTGAGACTATTTCCTACCCTCCAGCCTGGTATCAGGCGCTGAGAGATGCTCCGGGCCTTAGTGGTCATGAGTTGAATTTACTGGATAATCGTTTTGGCCTCTATATTGGTGAACTGGCTGCCGGGTTTTGTCAAGATCATGGGTTAAAACCCGACCTGATTGGATGGCATGGACACACGGTTTTTCATGATCCGGATCAAAGATCTACCTGTCAGATTGGGAATGGAGGTGCCGTAGCGGCCGTCACCAGACTTCCGGTGGTGACCCAGTTCCGGCAAATCGATCTTTCATTGGGTGGCCAGGGTGCTCCTCTTGCCCCCCTGGCTGATACGCTGTTACTTGAGAAAGCAGATTTCTATTTAAACCTGGGTGGTATCAGCAATATATCCTTTCACGATCATGATGGAGCCCTTCGTTCATTTGATGTCAGTCCCTGCAATCAGATATTGAATCTCCTGGCTGGTGAAAACGGTTATGATTACGATCCAGAAGGGTCCATTGCCGCGGGTGGGCAGGTTATCCAGGGTTTGTTGAACAGGTTGAATCAGCTGGATTTTTATCAACTGTCCCCGCCAAAGTCCATCGACAACAATTGGATCATTAAAGAAGTATGGCCTTTGGTAAAGCAGGAGGATGGCAGCGTGGCCGACAAATTGGCGACCTTTTCCCATCACATTGCCTGGCAGATTGCCCAGGTAATCATCAATCACTGCAGGAATCACCTCAATCCGACCACAATTATGGTGACGGGAGGGGGTGCCTACAACAATTTTCTGGTCAATACGATAGGTAACTATCTGGAGCGGATCAATCATCAGATTTTGTTACCTTCCAATCAGCTGATTGAATTTAAGGAAGCCGCTTTAATGGGGTTGATGGCTTACTTGTTTGTCAAAGGTTTGGAAAATGTCTTCTGTGATGTAACCGGCTCTACGGAAGATCACATTGGAGGTTGTTTATTTCAGGCCCCTGGTAATCCCATGATTATCTATGCATAAATCGTCCCGCATTCTGGTCACCGGTGCTACCGGTTTTATCGGGAGCTATATACTGCGCCTGCTGATTGACCGTGGCTACACCAATGTCCTGGCGGTCCGGCGGCCACATAGCAGAATGGACCTGGTGGTGCCTGTCATTGAGCAGGTTCAATGGGTCGAAGTTGATATGCTGGACTGTCTGGGCATTTATGATCTGTTGAAAGGAGTCGATGCGGTAATACATGCAGCGGCCATGGTCTCCTTTGGGCGGAAAGATGCCGGTTTGTTGATGAAAGTCAATGTGGAAGGAACCGCCAACCTGGTCAATGCGGCATTGGAAAATCAGATCAGCAAAATGGTTCATGTAAGTTCCATTTCGGTTTTTTCCAGGAAAAGCGGACTAAAAATTGATGAAGAAACCGGATTTGACTACAATGTACCCAATACCGGTTATGCCATTTCAAAGTACAGGGCGGAGATGGAAGTGAGTCGAGCCGGTAGTGAAGGGTTGCCGGTGGCGATCATCAATCCATCACTTGTTTTGGGTAGCGGGTTTTGGGACCAGGGAACCGCCAGTCTGTTCAAGCGAATCTACCGGTACCTGAATATTTATCCCAAGGGTATCGATGGCTTTGTGGATGTACGTGACGTGGCTGAGGCCGCCGTATTGCTGTTGGAAAAACCGATTTTCAACGAACGGTTTATCATCAGTGGTGAAAATCGCAGTTACCGGGATGTTACGTCGATGATCGCCCGCGAATTAAACCGGACACCACCGTCAATCCCCTTAAACCCGGTCTTGCGCGAACTCGCACTCCTGCGTTCCTGGACGATGCGGTTATTGGGTGATAAGGAAGTGGTGACCCGGGGCAACCTGATTAACGCTCAGAAGGAAACGCATTTCGATACGACCAAATCCAGGGAAGTACTGGGTCTGAGATACCGGCCGATCGAAACCACGATCCGCGAATCTTGTGCTCAGTTACAGGAAGCCGCACGGGATGGATTTAGGGCACGCTTTCTTCCATTTGACTAGTAACCAAATTCCATCCGCTTCCCGGTACAATAGCGGGCGGGTGATCTCTGAAATTTCATTCTCTCGACCTTTGTGCTCTTTTATACGAAGTCAGCAGCACTCGCTGAGATAATGTTGGACAATGTCTGACCTATGGGAGAAATTTGAGCATATCCATCAATATTAAAGATTGATATGAATTATAAAATATTGATGGATAATATTTTACGGATAATATTTTTTAATTATTAAAAAAGATGCCGGGCACTTTGTCAAATATTAGGTAAAGTTCGGGTAAATACCTATTTTGAAAAAATTGACATATTACCGTTGTTGAAAGCATTTTTTTGTTTTGACTGCAACCATAAAATCGAAATTAAAATGACACTAGAGACTAAGAACATCAGAAATGTAGCATTATTGGGACATTCAGGCTGTGGCAAGACCACCTTTGCAGAAACGATGCTCTATGAATCGGGTACCATTTCCCGCAGGGGTACCGTGGAAGATGGAACAACCACCTCTGATTTTACCAACATTGAAAAGGAGCGCCAGGGATCATTGTTCAGTACTTTGATGCATGCCAACTGGAGAGGCAATAAAATTAACATTATTGATACCCCCGGATTGGATGATTTTGTAGGAGAAGTGATCAGTACTATGAAAGTAGTCGATACGGCAGTCATTTTGATCAATGCCAAGAATGGCGTTGAAGTGGGTACGGAGTTGATCTGGGAATACATCGAAAAGTATCGCAAACCCGCTATGTTTGTGGTCAACCAGCTTGACCACGAAAAGGCTGATTTCGAGATCAGTCTGGAGCAGTTGAAGCAGCGGTTTGGAAATAAAGTTTTACCGCTGCAATATCCACTTAATGCCGGTACCGGTTTCAATACCATTGTGGATGCCCTGAGGCTTACCATGTATGTATTTCCGGAAGGTGGTGGAAAGCCTGAAAAGAAAGATATCCCGGACAGTGAGATAGGCCGGGCCCAGGAAATACACAATCAGTTGGTTGAAGCGGCGGCTGAAAACGATGAAGCCCTTATGGAGAAATTTTTTGAGGAGGGCTCACTTACCGAAGAAGAACTGGCCCAGGGTCTGACCCTCGCTATTGCCAGCCAGGAATTTTTTCCGGTATTCTGTTGTAGTGCGGTCAATAACATGGGCAGTGGCCGTATCATGGGATTCATCAATGATATTGCGCCTTCGCCGGATCATATGGAACCGGCACGGCTCACGGATGGAACTACCCTGCCCTGTGATCCTGCTGCTGATCCCAATATTTTCGTATTCAAGACCATGTCTGAGCCCAAGATTGGTATTGTTACGTATTTTAAAGTCTACTCCGGGACTCTAAAATCTGGCGATGAATTGTATAATGAACGCACCAGTACCGCCGAACGATTCAACCAGATTTTTGTCAGTAATGGAAAAATCCGGGATAATATTGATCAACTGGTGGCCGGTGATATTGGGGTCACGGTCAAGCTTAAAAATACCCATACCAACGATAGTCTGGGCATTAAGGGCAAGGTCAGGACCATTGAGCCCATCCAGTTTCCGGAACCCCGGATCCGCACCGCGATCAAACCCCCGAGCAAGTCCGATCTGGAGCGACTGATGAAAGCCCTCCATGCGATTCAGGAAGAAGATCCTACCCTGATTGTGGAGCAGTCGGCCGAACTAAAACAGACAATACTGCATGGCCAGGGGCAATTGCATCTCGACCTGATCAAACACCGGCTTGAAATGAATAATGATCTCCACATGGAGTTTATCCGGCCCAGGATCTCCTACCGGGAAACCATCACCCGGGTTGCCAACGATTCCTACCGGCACAAAAAACAGAGTGGTGGCGCTGGTCAGTTTGGAGAAGTACACATGCGAATTGAGCCGTATCATGAAGGCATGCCCAATCCTGCCGATCTTACGGTCAGAAACGAAGACATAACCGAATTACCCTGGGGCGGTAAACTGGTGTTTTTATGGTGTATTGTTGGAGGTTCGATTGATGCCAAGTATTCCAATGCCATCAAGAAGGGAGTAATGATGAAAATGACGGAAGGTCCGCTGACCGGTTCACCCTGTCTCGATATCCGGGTTAGTGTCTATGACGGAAAGATGCACCCGGTCGACTCGAACGATATGGCCTTTCAACTGGCGGCAACCAATGTGTTCAAGCATGCATTTGAAAAAGCCGGACCCCAGATTCTTGAACCAATCCACGAGGTCGAAATCCTTTGCTCCGATGAAGTAATGGGCGATGTGATGGGAGATCTCCAGACCAGAAGAGCCATGATTATGGGGATGAGTGCAGAAGGACATTATCAGAAGATCAAAGCCAAGGTGCCCTTGGCTGAGATGTATCAATATTCCAGCACCCTCCGGTCGATCAGTCAGGGGAAGGCCAAGTTTAGCCGGAGATTCTCTGAGTTCATGCCGGTTACTCCCGAATTGCAGAAGCAACTGATCGCCGAATATCAGGCCGAACTCGAGGAAGCGTAGAAACTCTTCAAAAAGGGTCGATACGGTCCAAGGGGTCATGACCCCTTGGAAGCCTTTGTGGTTTTCCGGTCAGTTCAGCAGGATCTCCAGGATATCGTGTGCCCTCTCACCCGGTTTAAAACTGGAAAGATTGCTGAGGATGATCACACTCAGTCTTTCAGTGGGTAATTGGATGAACTGGGCCCGGTATCCACCCAGCGAACCGCTGTGACCGATGACCGGCCGGCCCAGAAACTGATCTTTCAAAATGGCGAAAGCATAACGGGTATCCTTGCCGTCGTTGAGTTTACCGGTAGTTAGGAGGTTGTCGATAAAACGGGAACTGCCGATTTTTGAACCATAAAAATTCTGATCCCAAAGAAAAAGGTCTTCAACGGTAGTATATAACCCGCCCGAACCTACCAGATCAAACCGCATGATCAAATTCTCTAGCCCACCATCGATATTCTGGTGATAGCCCCAGGCCCGGTTGGGTATCAGCTTATTGACATCGTCGAGAAACATGGAGTGTGTCATGCCCAAAGGCTTAAAGATTTCCTGATCGACAAACCGGGCGAATGGCACTCCGGCTGTCTTCTCGATAATCATAGCCAGCATCAGGTATCCCGAATTGCTGTAGGAATACTGGTCTCCCGGATTGAAGTTCAGTGAGTCCTGGCTCTTAATCAGCTGATATACCTGCTCCCGGGTGATTTGATTCAGATAATTGAGGCCTTCTTTTTCCAATAATTCAAAATAATCTTTAATACCACTGGTATGGTAGACCAGGTGTTGCACTGTGATGGGATCCTGGTATTCCGGAAAATCCGGCAAATACTGTTGCACCCGGGCCTGGAGATTTAAATTTCCCCGTTCAGAAAGGAGCAGGGCACAGGCTGCCACAAATTGCTTGGAAATCGATCCGGCATAGAAAACGGTATGTGGCTGGATCACAATGCCTCTTTCCAGATCAGCCATACCATAACCTTTCCGGTACTGAATTGCACCATCTTTGATGATGGCGAGAGCACATCCGGGCATATCCGTACGGTTGTAGTATGCAAATAATGAATCAATCCTCTGTTGCTGATCTAGGGTGATCTGGGCTGGTGAGAAGTTGAAAAAAGTGAGAATGAGGCATGAGGTAATAAACAGTGTAATTATATTCACAGAGAGACTGGTTTTAATATGACATCTGCCCGGCGGTTGGCCAGTTTTCCATGGTAGGAATCATTCCGGTAAGTTGGTAAATATTCCCCAAAATCGACAATTTCGATGGCTTCCGGCTGAACCTGATATTCCATCAGTTTGATGTAAACCGATTGAGATCTCAGTTCAGACAACCTTTGATTGAACGCGATGCTGCCAATATTGTCAGTATGGCTTTGAATGAGAATTTCGTATTGCTCCAGCTGTGGAAAACTGTCCAGCCACTCAAATAACTCCTGTTCCTGCATCTCATCGATGTAATAAGCGCCACCTCCGAAATAAATGCTTTTGACATGGATCGCCGTATCGACCTCCTGACTGGTGACCTGGCATATGGTCATCAATAGCATGGCAGCAAATAAGATCGACCGTTTCATGACAGGAAGATACATAATCCCTGCTTTCAATGAAAGAGGGCATGCCTTGGTGGTCACCAGTTTAAGGGGAAAAACTACCATAAATAGCAGATTTCAGCCATAATATGATCTTCAATCGGAGATCAGACCCTTGGATAAGATTTGTTTTTTGTACCAGTTATGCCTCTTTCACGCTACCTTTTCCAAACTTTAGCCACGGGATCCCGTCGGAATAAAATTTGATGTCCATGATCATTGGGTTTGATGCCAAGAGACTCTTTCATAATCACACCGGACTGGGTGTTTACAGCCGGTTGCTGGTAGGTGGTCTTCGGAACAGCTATCCGGATGAACAATGGATTTTATTTGCCAAAAACGCGAAGAAAAGTGCCTATTGGCCGGATTTTCAACAGTTTAGGATCAAAGGTTCCTCCGCCCCGTTGTGGCGAAGCTGGCGAATATGTGATCAGATCCGGGATGAACAATGCGATATTTATCATGGTCTGAGTCATGAGTTGCCCACCGGTATTGAGAAAGTTAATGTCCGGACAGTAGTCACCATTCATGACGTGATTTTTAAGGTGGACCCTCAACTTTACTCCTGGGTCGATCGTCAGATCTATGATTTTAAGTGGAGGCATAGCTGCAATACTGCCGATGTGATCGTTGTGGTGAGCCGGCATACGGGGGAGGACCTGATCCGGTATTATGGGGTTGATGAAACGAAAATCCGGGTCATTGGTCCACCGGTTGAATTGCCGGAAAACGGACCGGATCCTGGCGTGGTCCGAAAACAATATGCTTTGCCGAAGGAGTTCTTCCTTTATGTCGGGTCGCTTAGTAAGCGTAAAAATGTACTTTCTATCTTAAAGGCGATGCGAGCGATACGACCGGATATCCGGGTACCTTTGGTGATCATTGGTACCGGCCGGGAGCAGAAATTCCTGGAATCTTACTGCAAACAACATTCGCTTGACAATCGAATTGTCTTTCTGGGTCACATCTCCCGTGAGCATCTCGCGGTCATCTACCGGTTGGCCCATGCCTTGATCTACCCATCGTACTATGAAGGGTTTGGTCTCCCGGTAGTGGAAGCCTTGCGCAGCCGTACTCCGGTGATTACCTCCAATACCAGCTCTCTGCCGGAAGCTGCCGGTCCGGGCGGGATCCTGGTCGATCCGGCTTCTCCCGGCCAACTGGCAGAGGCAATGCAACGATTGATGGAAGACACCCTTCTTCACAGCCAACTGGCAGAAGAAGGTTACCTGCATTCGCTCCAGTTTACAACTGACACTGTATGCAGGCAACAAATGGCACTTTACCGGGAAATGCTGACTTAAATGAAGGGCCATAAAAAAGTAAGCCGGAAAGATGAATTTCCCGGCTTACAAAAATTTTGGGCGAGGCCTTGAACTGGTTTTATTTCTGGTGTAATAATGTTTTGGTTACCAATCACTAAAGCCCCACTTTGCTTGGTTAGTTCCTGATGACTTCCTATCAGGTTTCCCTTACTAGTCGCCTGATTTATCGTCCATATTCAGTCCTTTCAATTGAAAATGGAGGTCAGACACGGAATACAATGTTTGGTGTAAATTTGGAATGATGTAAGAGGTCGGAAATCTATCCTACATAATCGCGACAAATATATATATCTTTTCATTATATGTATCATTCCCAAAGAAAAAACTTTTATCCGTATTAGTCAGAAATGATGTGAACGATACGACCTTCACTGGTGTTTCTGCCAGGATCTTTTCATCCATGGGACAGACTTTTTCGTACCTTTGTGCTCGCATTTTAAAAAATGATAGCGATGAGTTCAACCACTGAAAGATTAACCCATAAAGTAAAAGACATTTCACTGGCATCCTGGGGTCGACTCGAGATCGAATTAGCCGAGGCGGAAATGCCGGGATTGATGACCCTTCGAAAGAAGTATGGTGAAAGCAAACCCCTGGCCGGGGCCCGGATCGCCGGATGCCTTCACATGACGATTCAGACTGCCGTGCTTATTGAAACTCTCCTGGAATTGGGAGCCGAAGTGAGTTGGTCTTCCTGCAACATATTTTCTACCCAGGACCATGCTGCGGCTGCCATCGCCAAAGCGGGTGTTCCGGTTTTTGCCTGGAAAGGAATGACCGAAGAAGAATTTGACTGGTGTATTGAGCAGACACTATTTGCTTTTGAAGGGGGAAAGCCACTTAACATGATCCTGGACGATGGTGGTGATCTCACCAATATGGTGCTGGATCGTTATCCGGAACTGGTCTCCGGCATCCGGGGGCTGAGCGAAGAGACGACTACCGGTGTTCATCGTCTCTACGAACGGATGAAAAAGGGAACCTTGCCCCTGCCGGCAATCAACGTGAACGATTCGGTCACCAAATCAAAGTTTGACAACAAATATGGGTGTAAGGAATCCTGTGTGGATGCTATCCGGAGGGCTACCGATATTATGATGGCCGGAAAGGTAGCGGTCGTTGCCGGATACGGAGATGTCGGTAAGGGTTCAGCGGCTTCTCTGAGAGGTGCCGGATGCCGGGTCATCGTTACAGAAATTGATCCCATATGTGCCTTGCAGGCCGCCATGGATGGATATGAGGTAAAGAAGATGCATGATGCCGTCAAAGAAGCCAATATAATCGTAACTGCCACCGGATGTAAAAACGTGGTAAGGGCAGAGCATTTCAGACACATGAAAGACAAGGCCATCGTCTGTAACATCGGTCACTTTGACAACGAGATCGATGTCGCCTGGCTGAAAGCGAACGCATCAAGAGTCGAAATCAAACCGCAGGTGGACAAGTATACCTACGGGGGTAATGACATCATCCTTCTGGCTGAAGGTCGGCTGGTCAATCTGGGTTGCGCAACCGGACATCCTTCCTTTGTAATGTCCAATTCATTTACCAATCAGGTGCTGGCCCAGCTCGAATTATGGGAGAATTCCGATCAATATGAAAACAAGGTATACATGTTACCAAAACACCTGGATGAAGAAGTAGCCAGACTTCACCTGGCAAAAATCGGTGTAGAACTGGATGAATTGTCTCCCGAGCAGGCCGAATACATTGGTGTAGAGGTCAACGGACCCTTTAAACCCGACTATTACCGCTATTAAAATGAATTAAATACCATGGATTGCATGGTGTTATCCATGGTATTTAATTTTCAGGCCTGGACCTGCTTTTCCGGAATTGTTTTCTGAGGCCGGGGGTTTAATAAACGGAATGTTTGCCGGATGTCTTTTCTCAACCTGTTATTTCTGCTTGGTATCCTGATGGCCGGACCGGTCAATGCCGGATTGCATGATTTTCACCTGAGTAAAGCAGAGATTCATTTTAACGCTGAAAATCAATCGCTGGAGATCAGCCTTCATCTCTTTATCGATGATCTTGAACTGGCGATCCAGAATCAGGGTATGGCTAATCCGCATATTTCCACTTCCAAAGAAGCGGCCAATGCCGATTCCCTGATTAGTGTTTATCTCAATCAACATTTTAAAATTGAGGTAGATGGTAAGCTGGTAAATCTTCATTTTCTGGGAAAAGAGAACAGCGATGATCTGCTAGCGATCTGGTGTTATCTGGAAGGCGAGCAAATTTCGAATCCCCGTGCTATCAAATTGCAGAACCGCCTGCTGGTTGAGTTGTTTGATGATCAGAAGAATATTGTAGCGTTTCGTTCGGCCAGAAAGAAGGAATTTTTGCTTTTTGATGTCCGCAAACTGGAAGCAACTATTCTCCTGCAATAAATGTTAGGTCTTTATGTGGATAAGAAAATTATACATCCTCCCCATCAGGTTTTATCAATGGGCGATCTCTCCGATGTTGGGTTCGGCATGCCGCTACACTCCCAGTTGCTCCCGTTATACGGTAGAGGCCATTGAAGAATGGGGTATTTTCAGAGGGACCTGGCTCGGGCTAAAGCGTATTTTTCGCTGTCATCCCTGGGGAGGTCACGGTTACGATCCCATTCCAAAAAAAATCGATACACACCGGAGCGGACATTAAACCAAAGTCAGCTCGATGCCGTCAAGAGCTCGCGATGCCTCGGTCTCGTCTGGTTCTTTTTTGAATTGCCGTATTTCAGCCTTTTTTGAGGTGCCCTCTAGTCAATACTTCCCCGGCCAAAAGCGATAAAATCAGGATTAAGCAACGAGGGTTTGTTGTAGATAAGGGGTCGGCCGGTAGCAAATTCTACAATACCTCCACCCGCTTCTTCGAGCAATATATGGGCGGCGGCCGTATCCCACTCCATCGTTGGACCAATACGGGGATAGATGTCACCATTACCTTCCGCCATTACGGTAAATTTCAGGGCTGAACCCTGCGGCACCAATACCGGCTTGTTTAAACGGTCTACATATTCACGGGTGGCCTCGCTCAGGTGTGAACGGCTACACAGTACTCTGAGCCCGGGCTGGTTTAAATCAAAAGGCCGGCATTCGAGGAGGGTATCGCTGCCTTGGCCAATCCGGAATGCTCCTTTGCCTTTTGCGGCGAAATAACAGGCTCCGGTGACTGGTACGTAAATGATGCCAAGTACTGGTTTTTTCTTTTCGACAAGAGCAATGTTGATGGTGAATTCACCGTTGCGCTTGATAAATTCCTTGGTGCCATCCAGCGGATCGACCAGCCAGCAATATTCATAGGTGCTGCGCTCTTCATAGGATAACATCTTACTCTCTTCCGATATAATTGGAAACACTTCCGGCAATAATTGGAGTCCGGTGATAATGATATCATTAGCAGCCCGGTCGGCTGCTGTCAGAGGAGAGTTGTCCGATTTATAATCAACTTCAAACAGAGTAGGGTCTTCATAAATTTTGAGGATGGCTTCTCCAGCCTCCTTAACTATTCCACACAGAGGTTCCTTAAACTGGGTCAGGTTCAAAATTCAGATGTTTTATGGTTATTGATTCTTCTGATCATCGCTAAAATTAGGCATATTTTTCCGGCATTATGACTAAACATGTTTTAAAACCGGGAAACGCTGCATTAAACGAAAAGACCTAACACGTCAGGAGGGTAAGGCATTCGTAGAAAGAGCTTTCGTATATTTACCGGGGTTCAGGCCTTTCCCGTTGTTGATCAGTTTGGTCGGTCCCGAATGCAGTAATCTTAAAAAATAACGGACTTAATAAAAAGCATTTATTCCATGGCAAAAATCCTGGTAACCGGAGGGGCCGGATATATAGGCAGTCACACCATCATCGATCTTATCGATGCCGGCTATGAAGTGATCAGTGTCGATAATTTTGTTAACAGCACGGAAATGACCTATGGTCGCATCCGTCAGGTCACCGGTGAGAAGATTCTGACCTATGCGGTAGATCTATGTGATCGCGACCGGCTGGAAAAAATCTTTGAACAAAATGATATTGACTCTGTCATCCATTTTGCCGCACTCAAAAGTGTGGGAGATTCGGTTGCCAACCCCCTACTTTATTATGAGAACAATCTAGTGGGGATGATCAATCTTCTCCATTGTCAAAAGAAATACTCCGTGTACGACCTCATTTTTTCCAGTTCGTGTTCGGTATATGGAAATGCAGCCGAATTGCCGGTCACTGAAGAAACTCCGTTGCAAAGAGCCGAATCGCCCTATGCCCGAACCAAACAAATTTGCGAAGATATCCTCGGCGATTTTCTGAAAGTAAATCCGGTACACCAGGCAGTCATCTTACGATATTTTAATCCTGCCGGGGCTCATAGCAGCAATCTGATCGGTGAGTCTCCCCACAATATTGCCAGTAATCTGGTCCCGATCATTACCGAAACGGCCATCGGCAAACGGAAAAAACTCTCGGTTTTTGGTGCTGATTATCCGACCCGGGATGGGACCTGTATACGTGACTTCATCCATATTATGGATCTCGCATCCGCACATACCAGATCCGTTGAATTTTTAGGCAGCAAAAGCAATGAGACCAGATGTACCATTATCAATCTCGGTTCTGGTACCGGTAGCACGGTTCTGGAGGTGATCCGGTCGTTTGAAAAGGTGTCGGGAAAGAAGTTAAACTATGAAATAGCGGGTCGCCGGGAAGGCGATGTGATTGCTATTTATTCCGATTACACGAAAGCTCAGAAGCTATTGGGTTGGACGCCCCGGCGTGATCTGGATGAAATCATGCGCAGTGCATGGAATTGGGAGGTGGAAAGAAGCCGGTAAAATCATCACCCGGTCAGATCTTTTCTAGCGTAAATTCGATCGATTTAGCCTGACGGTCCAGTCTTCCAAAACGCAGACTCACCAATGCGCCATCCATCCAGTCAATATTAAACAGTTCGGGTTCGATGATTTTATAGAGCTGTTCCGCATTCCTGCCATAGAGGAAAATACTTCCATGCGAATCATCCATGGCCAGCTCATGACCGTCATAGTATCCTTCTCCCCACCGGTCCAGGACATAACTCAACCGGTCACCCAGCTGATGAAGCGGATCAAGTGAATCGATACCGTAGTTAAAAGAAATGATCACCGAATGACTAAATTCTGCCTGCATCTGCCTTTTTTCTTATCCGACCCTGATCAAAACTGTGCTCAAATTTACCATACTAACCGTTTCTGATCTTCGATTTGCCTAAAGTAGTAGCTGTGAGTACAATTTCCAAATTCCGGCAACTGATTTCTTTCTATGGTGTTCCGGAAAGAGAATAGATCTTAAAGTAGAGTGGACCGGGGAAAGGACGAAATATAGATCCATGAATAAAGAGGATGGTGCACGGGCGACATCCTGGTCAAATGACGGATATTACCCATACACCATCTTTGGTTGGATTACTTTTTTTCGGCAACAATGTAAGCCTGATGGTCTCCAGCCTTAAAGCGGTTCTTGTCAAAGTCCGAATATACAGCCTCGATTTCAATGCCTGAGACCTTCAGAAACCGGTTGATTTCTGCGAGGGTATAGGCAAAATGAAATGCTGTCTTTTTTTCGGTCTTTCCATCAACGATAAATTGCATATCGGTCTTTAAGGCACCCAATATGCAATCGTATTCGTGTGCCATCAGAAAAAGCATATCCCCCAATTGCATCCAGGATTGCTCCTGAAGATGCGACAGGATGCATTCTGCCAAAGATCCGGTATTAATCACCAGCTTGCCACCTGGCTTTAGTGATTCGCCCATTACCGATGTAAGCCGTTGCATATTGTTGGCGTTAAAATAACTGAAGCTGTTGCCCAGACAGAGTAAGACATCGTAAGGTTCCGGTGTTGTAAAATCCAGCATGTTTAATTGCAGGGACCTTACCGGAAGGGTTCTCTCCTTTGCATTCTTTACCAGATTGTTAATGTATTCCTTCGAAAGATCGACACCGGTCACCCGGTACCCTTCTTCTGCCAGTAAAAGAGAATGCCAGCCGAGGCCGCAAGGCATGTCCAGTATACGGGCATTTTCCGGAAAGGATATCAGCTCTTTAATGAAGGCGATTTCTTTCTTCGCATAATCAGGCGTTGCCACCCGGGCCCACAGGTCGAGGGCTAGTCCATCAAAAAAATGTTGGTACCAATTATTATGGTCAATAATCATGATGATTGAAATGTTAATCAGGAAATAAAATAGAAAATAAAGGGTATCTATACCCATCACTCAAAGGATCTGAGATGAAGATCCTTATCTTTTAAAAATTCCCGGCAAGGCTGCCAGGAGAATTTGTACGCTTAACAGAGGCGTTATTTGTGGTTTATATTTCAAAGATAGCAAATCATTTTCTTTTCAGAAAGAAGTGCCTGAAAATAATTAGAGGACATATTAAATACCTCTGTAAGAGGTTGTCTCCCGTGACTAATGGTGGTTCATCTTAAACCTGCCCAAGGTGTTTCCAATGTCTGTATCTTAGGGCTCTTCTTATGTACCTTAGTTTAGCAGGAAGTCGTTTTTGGCGGTTGATCATATTGTAAAATGAAAAGAATTCATGTGGTAGGTTGCGGACCCAGGTCGGGTACTACCTTATTAACAGAACTGATGGTCACCTGTTTCGACATTGATCTTTTTACGGATCACGAAGATCGAATTTCTGCCTGGCCTTCCAGACCTTGTAAGATTTTCCTTACAAAATCACCGCGGGATATTAAGATCATAGGCCCGGTTCTCCGGTGGGTGCCCAATCTCTACGTTTTATATCTGCTTCGCGACCCCAGAGATATGGTGGTCAGCCGCCATGGTAACGAACCTGATCTTTACTGGTCCGGACTTAATTTCTGGAAGTTATATCATCCTTTTGGCGTGGCACTGTCTAAGCATCCCCGATTTATTACCATCAAATATGAAGACCTGGTGGCCGGACCAGACCGTATTCAGCAATATATTTCAGAGAGAATGCCTTTTCTGGTTGCCCGGATGAAGTTTAGTGAATTTCACAAATTTAGTGCTCCCTCTGATAAATCCCTCAAAGCTTTGGGTGGTATCCGTCCGGTCTCTTCAGCCAGTGTGGGAAACTGGAAAAACCATAAAGCCAGGATTGCCGGTCAACTGATGCTCCATGGATCCATCACGGAAGATTTGATTCACTTCGGATATGAGGAAAATGGACAATGGGAGCAGTTGCTGACCGGGGTCGAGCCGGATAGGCAACCAAGTTACTGGCCCGAATTTTTTTCGGCTAAAGAGCATGAGTCAATACTCAAAAATAAATGGGTACGGGTGCTTTGGGTTCTGGTAGGAAATTCAGCTTTGGGTTTGAATGGCCGTAAGGTTTATTACCGGTTAAAGAACTCTCTCCTCAGGTTTCTGAACCAGTAGTGGTATATATTGCAAACCCGACCAGCTCAACTGAAAAAATCCCGGAATTCATTAAACCGGTGTCAATACAAAAAGAGGAGTTCGCAATGCCAATGGATGGGCACCGAAAAGAACTTTTTGTACAGAAAAATAACGGCCGATCTGATGGGTGAATTCCTCATCTGTTGGATAGGTGATCCGATTGTTTTCCGTCTTTACGGCCAAAGGAACGGAAGGGTAGGAGGGAGGGGTGTATTTGCTTTTAGCATAGAATTCCGTCAACGGGATACCATGATCAATGAGATATTGATCCAGGATTTCTTTTGACATACAAATGCCCTTTTCCGCATTTTCCTGCAGGCTGGTTCCCAATCGTAACCGGAAAGGGAAATAATCGATATTCGCTGTCTCCCTGAAATCTGAAAGGAGATCGGCAGGATTTTCTTTGGGAGAGATCTGATTGAAAATTCGGATGCACATCAGACCGTTTTTCTGAAGAAGTCGGGATAATAGTTGAGCGAAGTTTTGGTAACCATCAGGATAGGACATGAAGTTAAAAACACCATCGCCAATAATCATGTCAAACGAAGATGTTGGTAGTGACATTGAAAACCAGTCTTCTGTCATTATCTTGCGTTGACCGGGTATATCACCTGGCCAGAAATGTTCAATCATTAAGGGTGATCTTTCAACTACCGTTATGCTCGTACCCTCCGGCCACCGGAGATGAACAATTTCACCAGTTAAGCCTAAAATCAAGACCTGAAGATTGGAAATGTGCCGGGATTTAACCAAATTGGATGCGACTTCTTCCAATAACTGGATTTCTGAAAGGTGAGGACGGAAAGGTGGCCTCATATTTTTGAAGATTTCTATTTGGGCTTCCCAGAATGCGTTTTCCATTTTCAATGATAATGATTAAAATTGAATCCTTCAACAATAACCTCAAACCGCAGGATCACCATTTTTCTTCATCAACGGGATCTCTATCCGGATCTTAATCGTCATCTCATCTGGTATATTGCTGACCACTGGAAGAATCTGGGTCTTTCCGTAGACGTTGTAAAGGGAATACCCTCTAAGCCAGACGACCGCGATATGATCCTGTCTCATATCGATTTGACCAAAGTTCCGGTGAAGTATTCCAAATATTTAGATCGATTTCCTGTGGTATTAAACCGGAATGTAACCGACATTTCGAAACGTCACATCAGCAGGAATGTAGTATCCAAAGACAGTCTATATCCAGGTCCGGTAATAGCAAAAACCAATAATAATTTTGGCGGTCTTCCGGAATCCTACCAGGAAGGTTGGTTGGGAAGATTTTTTACAATGACCGGACGGATCTTCCGGCCAGGTATGATCCAGACCATGAACCCGCAAAATTACCAGGTCTTTGACACCATCAGCAGCGTGCCGGATATCATTTGGAATAATGATAGAATGGTCGTTGAGCGATTTATACCTGAGCGTGATGAAGATTACTTTTGTATCCGGATATGCTTTTTTTTAGGAGATATTGTTTTAAATCACCGGGTATACTCTAAGTCGAAGGTGATCAAAGGAGGGGCCGTCGAATTTTCCCTGCCGTCGGAAATTCCTGCAGAGATTCATGAGATCCGGAAAAACATGGGGATTGATTATGGAAAATTTGATTACGTTGTGCACGACGGCAAAGTGCATATTCTGGATGTAAATAAGACCCCGGGAATTCTGGGCAATCCGGAAATTGATAACCGGGTGGCTGAAAAATTGGCAGCTGGTATTTATCAGTATTTCTAACCTGATATCGGATCCCTTGATGAAAATATTTCTGTTGACGAAACCTGAAATTTTGTGCATTCATTGCCTTTATTTTATTAATCTGCGGTATTATTAAATCCGGTCCCGGTATGGTGCCGGCAATCGATTACATTGCGTAAGAATTATAGGTACTTCGTTTTATTGATGCTGCTTTTAGTGGGCATCTTTGCATGGGTTGACCGGCAAATTTTTGCCATGCTTATGCAAAGCATCAAGGCAGAGTTTACTTTGAGTGATACCCAGCTTGGATTATTGGGGGGTGTTGCCTTCGGACTTTTCTACGTTACGGTAGGATTGCCTGTTGCCTGGCTGGGTGACCGGTTCAACCGTCGTAACATTATTTCATTGGCATTGGCGGTTTGGAGTGCCATGACTGCATTGTGTGGTCTGGCTACCGGTTTTGTCTCACTCTTTTTAGCCCGGGTAGGTGTGGGAATTGGGGAGGCCGGAGGTAATCCACCTTCACAGTCACTGATTTCAGATTACTTTCCGCCGGAGGAACGGGGATTTGCCCTAAGTGTCTTTCTTCTCTATGTGCCGTTGGGTTTTGTCGTTGGGTATCTGGCCGGTGGTTGGATCAATGAATGGAGCGACTGGCGTACCGCTTTTTTTATGGTAGGGTTGCCCGGTATCGCCCTGGCCCTCGTGGTGAGGCTGACGATAAGAGAAATACCGCGCGGACATTCGGAAAATCAAACCGGGAGTTCGCATTATGAGTCCATGATTTCAACTTTCAGGTATTTCCTGACACGCAAGAGTATGATGCATCTTGCTGTTGGCGGAGCCGTACATGCCACTGGAGCTTTTGGCGTCAGCGTATGGACACCGACCTTCTTTATAAGAATCCATGAAATGTCATCCGGTGAGGTCGGAACCCTGATGGCATTGGCTTTTGGATTTGGGGGAGCCCTGGGTACATTGACCGGTGGTAGATTGTCCGACTACCTGTTAAAGCGAACTGGTGATGTGCGCTCGTACACCTGGCTTGCCTCATTGGCCACCCTGACGGTCATACCTTTTGTATTTCCAACGTTTTTATCAGTGGATCACCGATTGGCCTTTTGGTTTTTAGGGTTGATGCTGTTTTTTAATCACATGTTTTTGGGGCCAGTCTTCTCAATGATCCAGGCATTAGCCGGTATACATCGCCGGACTCAGGCTGCGGCATTTTATCTCTTCTTGGCAAATTTGGTGGCGATGAGTCTGGGACCACTGATTATCGGTATGGTGAGTGACTATTACGATGAGTCTTTGACGGCATTGCGCTATATAATTTTGATCCTGGCAGTCATTAGCAGTTTTTGGGCCTCCATCCATTTTTATCTGGCGTCCCGAACCTTGAAAAAAGATTTAGCCACCGCTCAGAGTCCCAATACTATTAATGGATAATAATGGCTAATCGCGTGAACCGGTAACAAACTCCTGCAGTATATTTTGTAAATGTTGTGCCCTTTGATCATAGTTATGCAATCTGGCGATTTTTTGCTGCAGTTGTTGAGCAAGCGCTATACGCTCCTGATCATGAGAGAGGTAATAGCGGATTAGTTCATGCAATTCCACTTCGTTGCGATACACTGGGACTTCCTCAAGAGACAAATCATGCACTCCCCGCTCACCATTGGTGAGTACCAGAGTTCCGGTGGCCAATGCATCAAAAACCCGGCTGTTGATCGAACCAAAAGGCTTGGTCGCCAGGTTGGCATCGTCAATGACCAGCCGGGAAGAAGCATAAACATCCGGAAGGTGGGCATGGGAAACATGACCCCGGACAAATGGTCTGAATTTCCTGTTTTTTTCCCACCCCTGGCCATAGATGGCAAAGTTGTAAGACAGTGACTCCGGACGCAGCCATTTTTCGATTTCACGGTCTGAATTCCACCGGTGGCCAGTGAAGACATAGTCGGAGGCATATTTTTTTTGGTATTTACCGGCGGAAAATTGATCAAAGTCGGTGGCTATCGGAAGTATTTCGGCAGGCACTCCTCCCACCATCTCAAAATACATGGCCCCGAGTTTACTGGAACATAAATACAGATCATATTCGTTGAATGACGGTCCTGCCAGCCACCGGTCAAACCAGTTCCGGGCCCAGCATATCCTGATGAGACCGGGTGAGGCATTTTTAATCTGGTCCGGTCTATAGTTATCAAGCAGGCAGATGAGGACATCTATACCCTTCAGATCATACCAGTCTTTATCGCGTTCGAGAAAACGGACCTGATACCCGAATTGCTTGTGAAGGGCAATGCCCAGCTGCCGGGCGGTAAAAAAATCTCCGGTGCGTGCATCTTCCTTTGCTTCCGATACCGCAAACCCGATCTCTAACTGTCCGGTTTCCAATTTGGAAATAAGCACCGGATCCCTCCGCATTTCCGTTCTTTTCCGGTATTCTGTCTCCCCGATTGCGTGACCTCTCCGTTTAAGATACTTGTCCTGCAAGGCCAGAATTTCACCAATTTCATCCATGGCCAACTTTGGCTTCCAGCGTCCCAGCATCAGTTCGATCATCCGGATGAATGCATGTCCGATCCGCCATCGGTAGGATTTCCGGACCGCAGTCAGTTTTTCCTGAAGTGACCGATTCCAAATGGAAAAAAACTGAAGATCAGCTTCGTATTCTTCCGGTCTGCCGGTCTCCGTTGAGTGATATTCGTCCTTTGTTCGCATTTAAATCAAAATCTGCCTGTATCCCTCTGAGTCTCATTAAAGGTCTCAATTTCTTTGTGATTCTGCGAGAAAAGTCAATCGTACTCTTGCCCCGAACCCAGCCAATCAGGTTATGTCATTGAAATATTGTGTGTCGTCGGTTTCAGGTTGGATCTCCATATCTAATAGCATGCCGGATAAGGTCTTGCCATGGCTGTCAAGAGCCAGTGACCGGGTAACACCGCCGCTCAGTGCCTCGTGCAATACAAAATTGAGGGCACCGATTTTCGGCAGCTCGTATCGGAGGACGACACCTTTCACAATGTCTCCAAAAAATAATCTGACTTTTTCCGCTGTCAGGTATTTGACCAGCAGGGGGTAATCTTCCTGCCGGTAAGCGATCACCGCAATATTGGATATATTACCTTTATCGCCACTTCGTGCATGAGCCAGATTTCGCAGTTTCATCAGGTATCAAGATAATAGTTTCTTGTTTGTACCAGGCCGGACTCGATCAAGATCGATTGAACCGCAATGATTTCCCTGGAAGTTTTAGAGACACCACCTCCTCCGGCCGGACCATTGGTATAGAGTGATTCGACTTCATTACCGATCTGAATGGCATCCCCAATGTTGTCGGTTCGCACTGCCACTCTCACTCTTACTTCATCAAGGTCACCAACCTGTTCTGCAGAATTCCGTAAAGAATTGATCCCGATGAGTTCAAAGCGGTTTTCATCATTGGTCAGGCCTCGCATCTCCAGCCGTTTTCTAATGATAGCAAGGGCCAGGCTTGCCCGGTCGACTGCCCCGGGTCCACCGTAGCTGATCTGCCCTTCACCGATAAAACTGTCGTAGTAACCGACCGAGACCTTGAGGAGTCCAGTCGGGGGCCTGCCGGTCGCTCCCGTCACCCGTACCTGATCTTTTCCAATTTCTGAGACCATCACCTGGCTGAAATCGGCAACGACATCCGGTGTATGGTAACTGGCCGGATCATGAATCTCGTAAAGCAATTGCTCTTTACAGGTGGACTCAGTAACCATTCCCCCTGATTCGGACAATTTTGTAATAAAAAATTGACCATCCCGGGTGACTTCAGCAACAGGAAATCCCAGCCGCTCGATACCCGGCACGTCTTTAAACCCTGGATCGGCAAAATACCCTCCGGTGATCTGACCGGCACATTCCATCAGATGGCCAAGCAGGGTACCCTGACCCAACAGGTCGTAATCACGGAGAGACCACCCGAATTCATGCAGCAGGGGGGCGAGAAAGAGCGCCGGATCGGCTACCCTTCCCGTAATGATCACATCGGCACCCTGAGCAAGTGCTTCGGTGATGGGGCTGACTCCAAGATAGGCATTGGCCGATAGCAATCGACCGGATAGGGATTTCAAAGGCTGACCGGTTTCCATCAGGATATAGTCACCTGATTGAACTTCTGATAGTACATCATCGCCGGTAACCGCGGCTATTCTCAGATTTCTGATGCCGTTCTTCTGAGCAATTTCAGCGGTTTTATGCATAGCTGCCAGGGGATTGGCTGCACCCATGTTGGTAATGATCCGCACCTTATTTGCCTGGCAGATCGGCAGGCAGGCCATCATCCGTTCTTCGAGGAAAGGATCAAATCCGGCATTGGGATCCCTTGCTCTGGCTTGTTGGGCAAGAGCGATGGTGCGTTCGGCCAGACATTCAAAGACCAGATACCGAAGATGACCATGCCGGGCGAGATCGACCGCCGGTTCGATCCGGTCACCGGAGTACCCTGCACCGGCACCAATTCTAATACTTTTCTTAGAGGAATTCATCCAGGCTAAATTGGGAAAAGACCGATTATCAATGAGGTAACAGTCATTACCAGGGTGGTTAAAAATGCAAAGAGAAAACTGAAACGCTGGTGGTCAGCAAGATCGATCCGGCAGAGACCTACCAACAAAAAAGTGCTGGTGGTCAGCGGGCTCAAGGGAAATCCCGTGGTCATCTGCCCCAGCAGCGCGGCCTGTCCGACACTGGCTGCCGGAATTCCAAATGATACACCGACTTCGGCTACCACAGGAAGGATACCAAAGTAGAAGGAATCCGGGTCAAAAACCAGACTCAGGGGCATTCCGGTCAGGGCGATGCTCAGTGGGATATGCCTGGCAAAAGACGGAGATAAAATCCCGGTTGCGGCCTCTGCCATCGCCCGGATCATACCCGATTCAGTCAGGATGCCTATAAACACTCCGGCTGCCATTAACAGCGATGCCATCATCATGGCAGATCTCGCATGGGCATCAAGGCGTTCGGCCTGATCCCGGAGCGAAGGGTAGTTGAGGTTTAGGACGATGACCAATGCCAGCATAAAGATGAGCGCCGGGGCCAGGAAGTCCAGAATCAGTAGTGTGATCGTGACCAGGGTCAGTAATATGTTGATCCAGAATTTTTCAGGCAGGGCAGATCGTGCCAGTCTTGGAGAAGTTTGTCTGAATTGGGGATCAATTACAACAGATGATTGTAAAACTAATCTCTTCACTTCTTTCTTTCCCAAATAGAACGCTACCAGAAAGACAAACAGCAATCCGGTCACCTGAGGGATGATCAACGGTTTGTACAATTCCGTTACCGGCACCTGAAGGGCAGAGGCAGCCCGCAAGGTAGGCCCTCCCCAGGGCACCAGATTCATGGTGCCGGCTCCCAGACCTGCCACACAGGCCAGGATCCGGCGATCCAGTTTCAGTTTGTCAAATAAAGGAAGCATTGCCGGTATTACAATGAGAAAGGTTACAGCTCCCGATCCGTCCAGATGGACTAGCATGGAAAGAAGGGCAGCGCTGATGACAATTTTAACCGGATCCTGACCGGCAAACTGTAGTACTGACCTAATGATTGGATCAAACATCCCGGCATCGGTGAGTATACCAAAAAACAGGATGGCGAAAACAAACATCGCCGCCACCGGAGCGATGTTCTTAATGCCCGTGATAGCAAAACCGGCAGTTTCCTCCCCAAATCCGGCGATAAGCGCTCCAATTATTGGTACGATGATCAGTGACGATAGCGCTGAGGCATATTTGCCGATAATCAGAATGAGTACACCAGCGATAATGAAAATACCGGATAGTAAAAGCAAAACGAATTGGGATTTCATTTCGAATGTAAACATTCTCCCGGACTGAACCACTATGGCCACCCATTATTGCATATACTGAATGGTGAACATATTCAGTGTTGATCCGCCTTGTTCCACCAGAGATGGGTGGCAATATAACCTGCCAGTGCTACCACGGCAAGGAGCAGATAGCTCCAGGCATCGATCGCTTCTTTGTAGGCACCCGCTGATCCGCTGTACAAGCCGGGAATGGCCCACGGGAAATAATGCCCATAACCGATTGCGCCAATGATCTGAGCCAAAACCAGAGTGATGGTGACAAATCCCAGAGGTGCAAGGTATCCCTGACCCCATAATGCAAAGAAAGAGATGGGACTGCCGAGGAGGATGACCAGCAAAGTAGTGATCAGATAGGTGGTCCATGCTTCACCCGACATTTGAAGATCACCCAGCCCAAGTGCCATTCCGGTCATCAGACCGAGAATGAGGTTGCTTAAGGCAAGAGCAAGGCACCAGATCAGATAAACGATGAATTTGGCATTCAGGATCGTGCTTCTTGTGGTGGGTACTGCCAGGAGGTTTCTGAACGTTTTGTCCGAATATTCCCTGCCAAAAAGCCAGCTGGCAATGAATCCAAAAACCAGTACACCACCCACTCCCGCTACCTGAGCCAGGAGCATCAGGTAGGAAGCCCAGTTGGCTTCAAAAGACATCATTTTGGCCTTCTCCATAAGGAGGCTTCCGGCCAGCGTTTCATCCGGACTTCCCAACAGATAAAGGATCAGTCCACCCATAACCGGCCCCAGGGCAAAGGCAATGACCGTTACCCACCGCATCGGTGATTTTTTCACTTTATACCATTCTGCCAGTACGGATTTTGTGAGGTTGTTCATCGGTTATACTCCTGGATGATTCGCAGAAAAAAATGCTCCAGATCTTCTTCCACCGGGTTCAGTTTACGAAGACCAATGCCCTGAGTGATCAGCACGTAAGCCAGTTTTTCGGCTGAGTACTGTAGCTTGGCCACATCAATTTCCCATTCACCTTCGACGTCCATGGTCGCTTCGATGTGGTGCTGTTCCAGTACTGTTTTTGTCTTTTCATGATTATCAGTATTAATCATCAGTTTCTTATGCAGTCGGGTATCCAGGAGTTCCGGCTTTAGTTCATGGATTAACACGCCCTGGTGAATAATGCCGATCGTATCAGCTAGTTTGGAGATCTCTCCCAATAAGTGACTCGAAATCAAAATGGTTGTTCCCTTGTCAGCCAGTGATTTCAGGAGTTCCCGAACTTCCACGATACCCGAAGGATCCAGGCCATTGACCGGCTCATCGAGGATCAGCACTCTCGGTTCGTGCATGAGGGCCCTGGCCAGCCCGAGTCTTTGGAGGTTTCCCAGGGACAGATAACGGGCGGGGGTATCCTGGTAGTTTTCGAGTTTTAATAGCCCGATGATTTTTCCGATGGCGGATTTATGGTGGATTCCATAATAATGATGAAATATTTGAAGATTCTCCCGGACGGTCAGTTCAGGATAAGCATAAGTCGATTCTACCATGTACCCTACGTCTGACCAGATGGAATGAGCGGTCCGGCAATTTTTTCCAAAAATACGTGCAATGCCATGGGTTGGCCGGATCATGCCCAGGAGCATCCGCATGGTGGTGGTTTTACCGGCGCCGTTTAATCCAAGAAAACCATAAATAGTGCCGGGTTCTATGCTCATCGAAAGCCGATCGACAGCGAGGATCTGTTTATATTGCTTGGACAGTGCCTGAGTTTCTATAACCGGCATAGATCAACCTGCATTTACGGACGTTTTGTTGTCGTAATCTTCAAGCGGTAATTTATGAAAAGCTTAAAAGTATACTGTGCTAATTTTTTGGTTGAATGCAATATGTCGGATACGAGCATGGTCAGATTTAAATCCGGCTGGAATTGTTGCGACTGGATTTGTCAATGAATGTTGGGTTTTTTCCTTCCGGTAAAACGGATGACCGCACTATCACCCTGATGGAATTCCCCTTCACTGAGGTATAATTCTTTTTCTTCCAGGTGCAGCATCTCAAAGTCCCCAAAATCCCGGATAATCTCTTCTGTTGAATAAAGGAGATTTATGTCTTTTGGACCCCCCGCCCGTGGATTGACCAGGTTATATTTTAAATGATTTTTACTGTAAGCCTCCAGGATGATCACTCCTCCCGGTTTGAGCCAGGATCTTATTTTCTGGTGAAAAGTGGATTTGTCTGCGACCGGGATGTGGGCAAAAATCAGTCCGATGGCATCATAATGTCCGGGTTCAAAGGTTAGTTGTTCAAAAGCACCTACCAGGTAATTTAATTGTACTTTTTTCCGGGCTGCGAGTAAACCGGCTTTTTTACCGCCTTCAACACTAAAATCAAAGGCATCTACTTCCCAGCCTTGCAGGGCGGCAAAAACACCATTCCTTCCTTCACCTTCAGCTGGTAATAATATTTTGCCGGGACTGAAATATTTCAATTGTTGGGCAAAATATTCATTGGGATCTTCCCCATAAAAAAAGTTAACGCAGGAGTAGCGGTTATTCCAAAAGTCCTGCATTTCCTTTACAATTAAACATTATTCCAATGCCATTATTCACGATACGGTGTTTTCTGAATGAACCATTACCGCTTAAATAACTCGATGGTATAGTCAAGAAGTTCCATACCACCCGGCTTGCCATGACCTGGTATGACGAACCGGATATCAGGGTATTTTGCTTTAATCCTTCGTACGGTTGCCGGCCATTCGTCTACATTGGCATCGGCGAGGTTTCCTTTTCCGGCCTGCATTTCCTTGATCAGACAACCGCCAAAAAGAATTTTTTCTTCCGGGAGATAACTGACGATATTGTCTGTGGTGTGCCCTTCACCGAAAAACTGATTAATGACCTTTTTATTTCCCAGCACAAGTTCCTGTAAGCTTTCAAACCCGGCTTTGGGTACGGTTTCGTGATTTTCCTCAGCCAGTCTGATGGTTGCATTGTTTGCATAAGACATGATGTTTCGCAGATGGAAAACATCCAGCCCTCCCAGGCAGTCGTTATGAAAGTGATTGACCACCACCGCTACCACCCGTCCGGATAAGTTGCGATCTATCCAGCTTAAGAGCTCCTGCGTTGCCTCTCCGGTAGTCGGAGTATCAAATACCATGATTTTCTTTCCATTCCGGTAGATCATTCCATTGCAGGGAAAATTTCCATAGTTTGGAATGTTTAGGTAGGAAATGTGGATAAATACATTATTGGTGAGCGATTCGATTTTAATCTTGTCGTTTTCAAAACCAGCCGGAATTTTCCCTGGAGAAGAACAGGCAATGATCAGAAAACTTGTGGCTATCAAAATCAGTTTCTCAGGATAACTCAAATTGGCTGATTTTTAGAGAAAGTAACATTACCATTTTAATTTGATTTTGTGAAATGGCATTAGTTGCCGTTGTGGTGATATTTTTTTACAGGAATCAGCAATATTTTCTGTCATCCGAAATTTTAATAATTACAAAGTTTCCTCAAGCCACCTGAAAAATTCCCGTTGCCACACGATTGCGTTTTGCGGGTGAAGGACCCAATGATTTTCTTCCGGCAGGTATACCAGCCTGCTTTTTATACCGCGGAGCTGGGCAGCCTGAAATGCTTCGAGACCTTGTCCGATCGGCACCCGGTAGTCACGGCCTCCCTGAAAAATCAAAATCGGTGTGTCCCATTTCGCCACCATGTTGCTGGGATCAAATCTCCTGTAGGTTTTTCGGACTGCTTTATTTTTTTGCTCCCAATAAGGACCACCCCAGTCCCAGTCGACAAAAAACATTTCTTCTGTGGTACCGTACATGCTTTTTAAATTAAATACCCCATCATGAGAGATAAAGGTTTTAAATCTTCCCCCGTGAATGCCGGCCAGAAAAAATACCGAATATCCGCCATAACTGGCTCCCACACATCCCAACCGGTTTTTGTCAACAAAACTCTCCCGGGAAAGGGCATCGATGGCGGATAAATAATCTTTCATTACCTGTCCGCCATGATCTTTGCTGATCGCCTCATTCCAGTCCACTCCGTGTCCGGGCATGCCCCGTCTGTTGGGAGCGACGATGATATAACCCTGGGCGGCCATTAGCTGGAAATTCCAACGAAAGGAATAAAATTGAGTAAGTGGCACCTGGGGACCACCCTGGCAATATAAAAGCGTAGGATATTTTTTGGATGGATCAAATTCGGGCGGATAAATGACCCAGACCAACATCCTTTTCTTATCGGTTGTGGTCACGTACCGGCGTTCGATTTTGCTGGGCTGTATCTTTTGGTAAATGGCGTCGTTGACGGAGGTGAGTTGTTTCATCGATCCATCAGTCAGATTTACTGAGAATATTTCGGAAGCCCGGTTCATATCCATCCGGGTGACAATTATCGCATGGCCTGACTGACCGGCCAGACTCACAATATCGAAATCTCCCCTGGTAATCTGGCTGACCGCCGATGTTTCCGGATCAACAGAGAACAATTGAACTGTTCCATCGGTCGCCGCCGTGAAATAAATAAGGCGACCATCATCGCTCCAGATAAAACTGCTGACCGTGCCATCCCACGACGCAGTAATATTTTTGATGCCGTTGGTCGTTTTGATAACGATATCGTTTTTATCGGATTCGTATCCATCCCGCCTCATACTCAACCAGGCCAGCTTTCCGTCGTGGCTGTAAGCAGGGCTGACGTCATAGCCGGGCATTCCTTCACTGAGGTTGGTGGTACGATCGCTCACCGGATCGTAGGCCAGGACATCCGTGTCGGTGCTAACTGCGTATGCAGTTCCTGCCTTGCGTTTGGTTACATAGACGAGTTGTTTGCTGTCGGGACTCCAGAGATAATCCTCTTCGCCACCAAAGGGTTTTTGCGGACAGTCATACGGTTGATGCTCCATGATGTCGGTTTCCGTTCCGGTACGGATATTTTTGACAAATAGATGTTGATAGGCTCCGTCTTCCCAGGTGTCCCAGTGCCGGTAATTGAGCTGATCATAAATCTGTACCTGAGATTTATCAAGTTTAGGATAAAGATCTTTACCGAACACCTTGACAATTTTTACGTCCCTGACACTGACCTCATAGTTGCCGTCAGGTGACCGATGACGTTTTATCAGACGAGTTTCCGGATTGTTAATGCTTACGGGATTTCCACCATTGATGGGAATCGCATAATAGTCTATGTTACTTTTATCTTCACTGACCGAGGGAGTACTTACCTGATAGATAATCTGGTTTTGGTCGCTGGAGATACCCAGGACATTGACACGCCCGAGCTGCCAGAGCAATTCAGGGGACATTACATCCTGGGATCTGACCGGGACTAAGGGGAGGAAAATCGCAAGAAAGAGGAATGGATTTTTCATGGCTAGACGCAATTAGAGTCAGTTAATCAATCTGGTTGCTATTTCCGGAATTGTTACCTGCCGGAAGTTATGTCAAGATCCAGGTAAGATTCTGTCCGGATCAAATCTGAAGATATTTACCCGAAAATTCAAATCAAATGATCCTCCGTGTTCCGTAAGCACTAAGGAATTCCAGGTTAGACGGAAGGTATTTATGACCAGATTTTCCGGATCTTCCGGTTGAGAAACGAGACCGACCGGGCTAGTTGTTCAAAGCCGTCCACTCCGTCTTCTATGCTGATCCAGCTGTCAAACCCTTCTGATTTCAAGGTGGTAAATATCTTGTCGTAATCATTGAGCCCCTGGCCGATTTCACCATGTCTGAGCATCGATGCATAGCCGGTGCTGTTTTCCTGCCTGCGCAGATCTTCGATAGTGCCGTGTGCGAGATAACGGTCGGAGGCATGCATGGTCAGCACCCGGTGTTTGACAAGCTCGAGGAGCTGCAGAGGATCTTCTCCGGCCAGAATGGTATTGCTGGGGTCGTAATTCACCCCGAAAGCCGGGTCGGATATCCGGTTCACCAAATCCGCAAAAACATCACTCATCTGTGCAAATTCCGGATAGGTCCAGTAGTTGTCTTTATAGTGATTTTCGATGACCAGGGTCACGCCCCTTTCGCGTGCGTGGGGTATGCAGGCTTCGATACATTCCGCAGCATAGTTGATGCCTTCCTCCCGGGTCACCTCCGGCCTTTTTTGTCCCGAAAGCACCCTGCAAAACGATCCGCCGAGGGCAGCCGTCATATCAATCCACTTTTTTTCCAGCTCAATCTGCTGCTGGCGAAAGGCCGGATCCGGATGGGTAAAGTCGGGCGAACAACAAAGCATCGGAATTTCGAGGCCATAATCTGCGGCAATGGTTTTAAATTCCGGCCAGCGTTTTTCATCCTGAAGTTCCAGAAACCCGGAATAAAATTCCAAACCATCAATGGCCAGACCTGCGGCAAGTCTTATCCATTCTGTCAGGGTCATCGAACCATCGATACACAATTGATCCATCCAGGCTTTGGGGAAAACGGCAAGTTTGGGCATGGTAGAAAATAAGGTGTTATGGTATTATTCTGTTCTGGTATTATGGTTCCGTTGTTCTTTGGGATTATGGTTTCAGGATGGCTTTGACGATTTCTCCTGAATGCATGGTTTCAAAAGCATCCTTCCATTCGGTGAGGGGCCATTGACCGCCGATGATAGGAGCGATGTTGAGCAATCCGGTCGAGAGTAGCCGGAGCACTCTTTCCCAGATAGGCCAGTTGTGACTGAAACTACCTTGCAAGGTCACATTTTTCTGCACCAGCGGATCCAGCGAAAAGTTTAGCGGTTGCGGTCCCCAGCCCACCTTACTGATCCATCCATTGGGCCGTACCAGATCGATCGCAAGTTTCAGGGTTGCCGATACTCCGGCAGCATCGATCACTCCATCTGCACCGAGCCCGTCTCCCTGTCTGGCCCAATCCGTCACGTTGTTGATCAGGACCTCACAGCCATAGGATTCAGCAATTTTTAACCGGGCCCGGTCATTTTCCAGACCGGCAACCGCCACGATGGCTCCCTGCAGTCTGGCTAAAGCTGCGCAAAGTAAGCCGATAGGACCAGGGCCTAAGACCAGGATATAATCTCCGGGTTTGATGGAGGCATTGACCACCGTGGCACTGTAGGCAACACAACAAGGTTCGGTCAGGGCAGCTTTATCCAGCGAAAGTGATTCCGGTACCCGGTGCAGGATGCGCGAAGGAACCCGGACATACCTGGTCATCGCACCATCGACACCGTATCCGAATCCTTTACGGGAAGGATCCAGGTTGTAAAGTCCCTGCCGGGTCATTGGCGAATTGGGGTCAATAACCGCCGCCGTCTCACTGACTACCTGATCGCCGACCGACCAGCCCTCAACCCGCTTGCCGACAGACACGATAGTACCTGAAAATTCATGGCCCAGGACAACAGGATAGTTGACTGCCCAACTATGACTGGAAGTCCATTGATGCAGGTCGCTGCCACAAACTCCCACGGCCGCCACCTGGAGCAAGACATCCTCGTCACCGATCGTTGGTCTGGGTATCTCCCGTAATTCAACACTGTATTTTTTGTCGGAATAATTAACTACTGCTGGTTCCATAACTGTGTACTTTATCGCAAATCTGTCTCAGAATCTGGCCAAGATCTCCACTGGCCGTTTTAAAACTGTCGGCATCAACCGTCAAGGGTGCCCCCAAAACTACCAAAGGAGCTCCATATTTTGGGGTTTGCATGGCTTGCTCGATGCTTAGTCCACCCACGGCCTGTACCGGCACACTGACCGCCTGTACCACTTCACGGAGCTGATCCAGTGGACTGGGCATGCGTTCGCCTCTGGCGGCAATACCACGGCGCTCATCGTATCCGATATGATGGATGATATAGTCACACCCCAGATCCTCCAACATCCTGGCGCCGGCTACCATATCTTCGCACCCCAGATTGTCACCCATCACCGCGATACCGAAATCCTTTCCGGCCCTCACTACCTCTTTGATGGTTTCCGGGTGGGCTCTTGCCATCACCACCACATGGGTTGCTCCGGCTTTGGCCATGACCTCTGCTTCCAGCCAACCGCCATCCATGGTTTTCAAATCTGCCACGATCGGGACCTCCGGCCAGCGTTCCCGTAAAGCCTTTACGCTGTGCATGCCTTCTGCCAGAATCAAAGGAGTACCCGCTTCCAACCAGTCGACTCCCGACCGGAGCGCCAGTTCGGCGGTTTTCAGCGCTTCATTCAGGTCGATGATATCCAGGGAGATTTGTACAATTGGGTTCATGAATAATAGTAGTTATAGTAATTGATTATCATTCCGGGTGCGTAGGCTTTATTTTTGGACGCTCAAAATTAATTTTTTTATAATGGGATTGTCATATCCTGTTCGTTTTTCCCCTACCTAATATTTATACATCGGATGGTCTTCCAGTTTCCTCACACCGTTTTCACCGAGGTTTTCCAGCATTCTTTTAGCCCGGACCATCGATTTCAGGCGACCTTCGGCAAAATCCGGATCTCCTCTTTTCAGACTTTCGATCTGAACCCGGTCGGATGCGTGAATGATTTTACCCTTGCCGAGATACATGGCAACATGAGTGATTCTTTCCCTTTGATCATTGTTGCCTTTTGTCCCGAAAAAAATCAGGTCGCCGGCTATCAGATTTTGGAGGGTAGTGTCGGTTGGTACTTCAAGGCCGACATTGACCTGCTGACTGGCATCCCGGGGTAATTCCAGACCATTCAGATAGAAAACAGTTTTGGTGAAACCACTGCAATCCATTCCCTTGCCGGAAGTGCCACCCCACAGATAGGGCCTGCCCATGAATTGATGGGCAGTTTGGAGGATATTACCCAGGAGAGGTTCCTTAAGGGTAATGAATTCCTGGTAAGTTACAATATTGGCGGCATCGATCATTCCGGAACGTCCATCCGGTAACCGGACCATCCGGTAACCATCGATTTGGGCACCTGCTTCCAGAATATTTCCCTCAACGACATCCGATACCCTATTTTTTTCAAGGTCTGCATAGATAAAGTCAAACGGGGTATTGACCACCACTTTCTCACTCCGTTTCCAGGCTGCATATCTCTCCGGATTTATCTGGACCAACCCTCCGTCATCCAGCCACCCCAGATAACCATCAGGGGTCTGAACGTAATACCATCCATTTTGTTCCTTGTAGATTTTAAGGGGGGTACCCATGAGCGACTGGGTCGACAATTCGGCGGAATGCCGGGGTTCTTCACGGATATTACAAACCGAGACATTGACGAATCCGATAGAGGGTGTCAGCAATACCACACTATCGGTCAGGGAGCGGGACCGGATCTCATTGGTGAGTTGTTCTTTGGCTTCGGGCAGATTGGTCTCCCCCCGGATGATTCCGTTTGCATAAGATACATTGAAGATTGCCACCCGTTTGTCGGGAGCGTATTTTAAACGAATCTGATCAATCTGCTCACTGAAACCCTTATCTTCTTTGGCCGTCTGTTCGGCACAGCCCAGACCGATAACCAGCAAGATGAGGGTAATCGTGATCAAATGATATAGGGTCATCAGGTTCGATCTTTTAGTTGTTGCTCCAGAATTTCCTGGTCCTGAAGACGATTTTTGAGGGTATTGACATAGTTCCGGGCTTTCTTGTTACCGTATTCGCCATAGGATTGTTGAGCCCACTGGAGCGCTGTGGTCAATAAGCCTCTTTTTTCACAGGCAACCGCCATATTGTAACTGGCCATCCCTTTTACCTCATCGGAACTGGCTGGATCCGAGACCACTTTTTGCCAGATTTCGGCCGCTCCCTCCCAGTTATCCGTTTCGAAAAACCGGGCCGCTCTGGCCATCGCTTCTTCCTGGAGTCCTTTGGCTTTCTTATAGAATGTCCGGCTGACAGTCGTCCATACCGGTGCTATCCGCTCGGCATACTTTGTTCCTGCCGTGCCACTCACGCGGTAGGTAATGTTTCGTGGATCTTCCAGGTCTTTGATTGCTTCTTCCCGGGTACTCTTGTCAGACCGAGAATCTGAACCGGAGTCCGTGACTTCCACCTCATCAATAATGGATCTGGACTTCAGATCATACAGACGCCAGCCAAGATGCACCTCCACCTCTTGTTTGGCGTCAAATACCGTTTCCTCTTTTTCATTACCCTCCTTATCCTTTACTTTCTTTTTTCGGGGGGTTACTTCCAGAAAGTTGTTGGAATCAAACTTTTCGATGGCAATGACAGCATCGGCGCCATATTGACGGCAGATGTCCCCGATTACGTCCCAGGGCAATGGTATATTGAAGGTTGATCCGGTTTCACTTCCGGTCAGGGCCATACCGGTATTCACTACGCTAAAGCGGGGCGTCCTGGTGAGGGTTTGTGTCAGCGCTTCCAAAGCCCGAAGACGACCGTTGCGATCCTGGTGGATGACTTCACCGGTGACCCCGCCTTCCAGAACATCGACAAATCCGCTGCTGGGTTTGCTGCGGTCAATGATCGCCAGTGTCTTGATATGATCCGGCAGACTGATGGCGGCCGGCTTGATTACCTCCAATTGGGTGACCGGTTTACAGGCGATAAGGAGAAACCCCATCAGTACTGGTACACGATATATAAAATGGAAAAGATTATGATTACTGCGCATCTTATCGATATTGAGAAAACGCAAATATAAGTTTATCCGGAGCTTCAACCCCTTGGAAAGTACGTACCGGTCAGCGATGATTCAGCGAATAGTCTGTCGATAGTGCTGGTCATTCCGTATGAACCGTAAGCTGGTTCGGCTAACCTTTGATCCCATCATCGGAATGACAAAGGTGTTGAGAATCAGAGTTTCCGGCCACCACACCAAGCCGAATCAGCAATTTCTGATCAATTTTTTGAAATTATTTCGAAAGTTATATCTTTGCCACACTTTCGAAAGAAACGCCTTTTCGGAATTCATTTAAAGGCCCGTTCGTCTAGGGGTTAGGACGCCAGGTTTTCATCCTGGTAACAGGGGTTCGATTCCCCTACGGGCTACTTCTGAAAAAGCTCTATGGGCGGTCACAATTGAGTTGTGGCCGTTTTTTTTTTGATACTGCTCACTGGATTGCCCACTGATTCGATAGTCTTGCGCTTCGCTGTAATCCTTCTTTCCTTGTATACTGTTCCTGTTTTGTCGACCGGAGCTAAGGTACCTTCGCCAAAGTGACACCCAACTCTGCGAGGGCTGAGGTGATTTGGGCAAGCTGGACTTCCATGCTTTTTAGGTGCTCTATCTCTGACCCTAAGGTCTTGTTCAGGGTGGTCAGGCTTTCTATCTGGGTCTGCTGCTCTTTTATGGCTTCGATAAGCAGCGGGACGAATTTGGTGTAATTGACAGAAAGAATCCCATCTTCGTTTTCTTTGACCAGTTCGGGATAAATCTCGCGCACTTCCTGGGCAATGAATCCTATTTGTCTATCCTTGTTGAGGTATTTCCAGTCATATCGATAAGCTTTGAGCTGCAGAAGAGAGGGTATCACGTGGTCAATATGTACGATGTTTTCTTTAAGTGTCCTATCACTATTCTCGGTAAGCGATCCCATCAGGGTTGCATCCCCATCGCCCTTAAGCGAAAGTATGTTGCCCATGCCGAGGTAATAGAAGTTCAAAAAAGATTGGTCATCCATGGTATGACTACGTGCCGCGATGGTCCATTGTTTATTGGCAATGTCCTGGTTGGTGAAGTTGATTCTGGCAAAGTCGTTTGCACCGGATTCAACAATATGTATTTGAGCAGTGTCTGTCGTACTGTTGGACACTACCTGTAATTGAGCTGAAGGGTTGTCAGCACCGATTCCCACTCGCCCATTCTTCAATACCGTGATGGCATTGGAGCGGTTATCAGTCTCGGTGCCATTTCCGATCACGAACAGACGGTCAGCAGATCTGATCGTAGATGGTGAATTCGGGGTGTAGTCCGTGTTGAACGTACCAAAAACTGCCTCCCCGTACGATCTGGCCAATAAGCCGGTACCGCCTCCGATAAAAGACCGGCTACCCGAAGCCAGATTGTCAGAGCCGGCACCCACAAAGGAAGAGCTACCACCAGCCACATTGTTCTCTCCACTAGCCACAAAAGCGCGAGAACCCGAAGCTATATTGTCCTGTCCACCGCCCACAAATGCATAAGAATTTGAAGCCGTGTTACCTAAACCACCGCCGACAAAGGAAGAAGTACCCGAAGCAGTTGTGTTAGTACCGCTTGCAAAGGATCTGTGTCCAATGTTGCTGGCATCCCATTCCGTGTTATATACAAGCCCAACCCGAAAGGCTGCTTTATCCGGAATCCACATCAGGCGGGTACCAAATCCGGATACCGGAGTAGAGCCTGTCGTACCCCGAAACAACACTGCTCCATCTTCGACTTCGAGTTTGGCATCCTGTGCGTTGAGCATGACAGGGATCGTCATCATCCAGATCATGGCTGTAATTAGGTTTCTTTTTTTCATAGGGCTATGTTTTTTCGATATTAAAATCATTCATGCCTGCTTTGGCCCGGATGAGTGCACTGCCTCAGCCTCCGGGTCCGAATCCGGGCATGCCGGTTACCCGGCTATCCTGATTTAAGCCAACTACTATCAAAGAAATCGAAATTCCAGCGTTTATACGATCCCCAAAAGGGTGATTCTGTCAAGCCCCATCAAAACGAAGATCACAACCAATTTCTTCCAGTCAACTCCCATTCTTATAAATATTTTCAAATGATTTATTCTGATGCTGAATTCTGCTTGGTTTTGGTATAATCATATCACCCCTTCGGGGTTAATCAGTCACCGCGCCCAACCCAAAGGGAGGTTTTGCTAATTAGCATTTTGGTATTCAAGGAGGTAAACCAGGAATAGCCATCCCCACCATTTCGGGATTTTTCGTCACACATTATGCTTCTCATCGATTACATTTAAGAAGCCCGAAGGGCTGACAGGATTATAGAATAACCAAATTCGCCACCACCACCCCAACCCCGAAGGGGTGGTATTATCTGTAAGAGCTTGCCTCGCAATACCACCAGCCAAACCTCCTTTCTTCTGGACGCTCACGTTGTATTGAGGGATGTTTTCGCTTCAATCTGAATTTGGCACAATCATATCACCCCTTCGGGGTTTGATGCGAAATATAAATTTCAATTTTCTATAATCATATCACCCCTTCGGGGTTATTGAGTCACCGCGCCCAACCCGTTCATTAGCCTTTTGGTATTCGGGTAGGTAAACCAGGAAGAGCCATCCCCACCATTTCGGGATTTTTCGTCCCGCATTCTGCTTCCCATATATTACATTTAAGCTGACAGGATTATAGAACAAATTCGCCACCACCCCAACCCCGAAGGGGTGGTATTATTTCTCAGGCTTTCGAGGGGTTTCTGGTCGTTGCTTTTATAGAAATTGGAATGCTGAGGACTCTGAATTTATTCGATTGTCTATCCCAGACAACTAAGCATCGAGGAGTTTCCCCAACTTGATTTCATCCAGATAAGGCTCCAGGCAATGCACACTCTTAAAGCTGCGAATGTCCTCGATGCTGTTCAGTTCCTGATCGTAGTAGACCTCCACGTAGAAATCTTCCAGTGCATACAGATTTGCTATACCGGATGCATAAGGCCTCGACATCAGGTAGATGGCATGATTCCAGACCGTGTCCGCTTTTGTCCTCAGATCCAATGCGATGAACTGATATAGATCCATACCGTAATGTATAGCAGAAATCAGGCCAGTTCGTTAGCTTCCGAGGGCAGATTTTGGACTTGCTTATCGCATTCAATTATTCTGTCTGTAATCCGGATAAACTATCCAATGAGAAATTAGTACTGACACAACTGATAATGGATCATAGTCTTTGTCACAGTCTGGTCCCTTTTATGAGCAGAACTGATTTTATCGATTGTTCTTTCAGATGCAGAAATTGTTTTCGCTCTTCATCTTTCATGAAGTTTTGAAAATCTTGCTCATTGTCAAATTCTGCCAAATGAATTTCATATGGCCTCTCCATGCTCCCTTCTATGAAAGTGCTTTCCGTTGGTCTCATACGTAACAAAAGTCTTCCTTTGTATTTTTCGATCAGTGGAATGGCAACATTTTCAAATTGATCGAATACATTTTCTTGCCCGTCTTTGATATAGATAAGTTGGGTGATGAAGATCATGGTATCTGGTTGGTTCGCTGAAATTAATGAACTATTATGGGCAGGTAAAATCATGCTCTACTCCTGGCCCTTGACCGGTCAATGCCGATGAGCACCAGGGCATAGAGAGACAGGATGATCAGTAGAAACAGGTCTACCCGGATACCGCCGACTGTTTGGGCCAGGAGATTCAACTGGCTTGCGATGCTGAATATGATGGCTCCCAGGGTCAGCCAGGGCAGACTCACCAGGTGCATCGACCGGTCGTAAAATATACCGGTAAAGATCATAGGTGCAAGCAGGGCAGTCCCGGCAAAACTGGCTCTGGCCAGCAAAACCAGTTCATCGCTGCTCAGTAAGGCGAAAATGAGGGCCAGGGCAGCAAAGATTAAAATGGAAATGCGAGCCCGGGCAACCATGCTCTTATCCTCTCCCTTCAACAGAGAACGGGTCTCTCCTCCCAGCGCAAAGATCTGGGAATCGGCAGTCGAGATAGCGGCAGCGATCAACCCGATCAGAACAAAAGCTCCCAAATAACCAGGTTGATCATGGATGAGCGTCTGCCCCAGAAATTCCGAAGTACTGGCCTCCGGATAATTCAGCGCTCCGTACATGCCCAGAAATACAGTCGGTAAAATCACGAGGATGGCAAAAGTGCCCAATCCGATGGCCGTGCGAAACAACGACTTTTCACTTTTCATAATGATAAGCCTCGTGCTTACCTGAGGCTGCGTAAAGGGGATCATGCAAATGGCAACCATCGAACTGAAAAGAAACTGAAAATTAAAGATCCCTTTTGGACCGGGTACTGAAAGCAATGCTTCATTTTGCTGACCGATCTTTTCGAAGGCTGCCGCTAATCCTCCCATTTTATCCAGACAATTGATCCCGATGACCCAGATAACCACCAGGAGGAGAATGCCTTGCAACGTGTCACTGTATATAATGGCTTTCAGACCTCCAATCTCGCTATAGATCAGCATGACGACAACCATGCCCGCTGCATATACCCAAAGGGCTGGTCCGTTCATAAATGCTTCATTCAAAAAGATCGCCACTCCCCGGATCTGAATCGCGACATAAGGGATTAAAAAAATAAAGGCTCCGGCAAAAGCGACGATCCCTGCCAGTCTTGATTCATAACACTTCTCCATAAATCCAGCCATCCCAAGGTATTGATGGTTCTTTGTTTTCTTACGCAGGTAATAGCCTATCCAAAGGATACCAAAGACCATGACCATATCGGATACAGCCAGAAAGATCCAGGCTCCGACACCGTGCGTACGGAAAAAATCGGGCATGCCCAGCAGGGTAAAAGTGCTAAACAGGGTAGCGGCAAATGTAAAAAGGCCCAGTACCGAACCCAGATTGGCCCCGGCCAGAAAATAGGTCTTACTGTCCTTATCCTTTGACTTGGTGAGATAGGTAAACAGCATTAACAACAACAAATAGACAGCACCGGCAAAGAAGAGTGTCTTGATCATTATCCGAAAATTTTAGCAATCATTGATCCCGTCCGGGATGAACCCACGAACCGGCGATGGTTAATCCGAGTAGAATAAAACTGACCACCAAACCCATCCACAAGGTATACGGCATTCCCAAAAAGAAGGGGTCTGCCTTTTGAAAGGGGATAACAAGCGGGGTGAAGATTAAGACGACGATCACCGCAACGGCGATGCGACATAGCGTCCAGAGTTGGGATCTGTTCATTGGTCAGTTTTTTCGCTGTGCCTGAAGGTAAAAGTTTCTTTTGACTTTCCTTCCCTAATTCGCCGGAAGCGAAACACCTTTATCGACCATACTTTAAAGCCTTTCGATGGTCATTCCACCATCTACCATGATAACCTGACCGGTCGAATAAGGGAGGTCACCCTCGAGCAGTGAAACCACCGATTTGCCGACATCCTCCGGCATTCCCCACCGTGACTGGACCATCAGGCCTTCGGCTATCAGCTTATCGTATTTGGCTTTGACCGGACCAGTCATGTCGGTCATAATAACACCGGGCCTCACTTCATAAACCGGTATATCAAAAGCTCCCAGCCGGGTGGCAAATAATTTGGTCAGCATGCTCATTCCGGCTTTCGACAGACAATATTCACCACGGTTTACCGAAGCTACCGTGGCAGAAATGGAGGAAATGTTGACGATCGAAAAAAATGCAGTGGGCTCATGTGTCTTTGCCTCGATCATGTGTCTGGCGAAGACCTGGGTTAGAAAAAATGCCCCTTTCAGGTTGATGTCCATGACCCGGTCGTAGCTTTCCGGGCTGGTCTCCAGGAGGTCGGTCCGGACCAGCGGGGCAACACCGGCGTTATTGATCAGTGCGTGTACCGTTCCATAATGTCCGGCGATTTTCCGGAACATATCGGCCCGGTCCTGGTCACTACCCACATTTCCTTGGACATAGAGCACCTCGATCTTCTCCCGGCTTAAACTCTGCAGAACCTCCTGAACATCTTCTTCCGGTCTCATTCCATTGAGGGCCAGCGACCAGCCACGATGGGCCAGAGCCTGAGCAATTCCCAAACCAATGCCCCGGGTTCCGCCGGTGATAAACGCAACTTTTTTCATGGATTAAGGAATTAAACTAACGGTGTTACATCCAGCCAGGATCGCTTTGACCAGCTTTCCAGGCCTAATTCAGCCAGCTGAACTCCCTTGGCACCTTCCAGGAGGTCCCATTTAAAGGGAGTATCGCGCACCAGGTGTTCCAGAAACATCTTCCATTGCACTTTAAAGGCATTTTCGTAGGTATTGTTGGCCTTGTATTTTTTCCACTGGTCAAAGAAATTGATTGGCTGGGGGATGTCGGGATTCCAGACAGGTACCGGTGTCTCGTCGTACGATTGAGTGTAACAATCCCTGAGACCAGCTACCGCCGATCCCCGGGTACCATCGACCTGTAAGACCAAAAGATCATCCCTTCTTACCCGGACATCCCAGGATGAATTGAAATGGGCAACGATGTCGCCGGCCAGTTCAAACGTGGCATAAGCTGAGTCGTCAGCGGTGCAAACGTAAGGTTGACCATTTTCATCGATGCGTTCTTTAATATGCGTTGCACCAAGGCAGCTCAGGGATTTGACTTCTCCAAAAATATTGTCGAGCACATAGCGCCAGTGACAAAGCATATCCATAATGATACCACCGCCTTCTTCCTTGCGGTAATTCCAGGATGGCCGGTTTGGCGGTATGGTATGACCTTCAAAAACCCAGTACCCGAATTCACCCCGGATCGACAGGATTTTTCCGAAAAAACCTTCGCGGATCAGATCCTGGAGTTTTAGCATTCCGGGCAACCAAAGTTTGTCTTGCACAACTCCGTGTTTGACGCCTTTTGCTTTGACCAGATGGTACAGCGTGATTGCTTCCTCTAAAGTGGTACCGGTAGGTTTTTCGCAATAGATATGCTTACCTGCTTCAATAGCCTTTTTTACGCTTTCAAACCGCTGACCGGTGACCTGGGCATCAAAGTAAACATCGTATCCCGGTATTTCCAGCGCTTCATCCAGCGACGTGGTGTACCGGGCGATCCGGTGCTCATCACAAAGGGCCTTCAGTTTCTCTTCATTGCGTCCGACCAGTACAGGCTCCGGCAGGACAATCCGGTCGTTTCCGATTCTCACACCACCATCTTCGATGATCGAAACAATGGAGCGGATCAGATGCTGACGGGTTCCCATCCGGCCGGTTACCCCATTCATAATGATGCCTATACGTTCAATACTGAGTTGATTATTCATTTTTATCGGTTAATAAAGCTTATGATACGATTCGATGATTTTGTCCAGAAATACGGACTGATCCATTGACCAGTAATGATCTGAAAATATCTCGACTTCAATAAATCCATCAAATCCCGCTTCCTTGACCCAGGAGCTTATTTCCCGGATGGGAATACAACCCTCACCCATTAATCCGCGGTCGTTCAACAGATCGGTCGTTGGAGTTTTCCAGTCACAGATGTGAAAAGCCAGCAAATGACCATCCGCCCCGCAGCGCTCTATCTGGGATCTCAGGTCCGGATCCCACCAAAGATGATAGACATCTACAGCCACACCAACATAAGGGTCAGTAAAAAAATCAGCCATATCGTTGGCTTGTTTGAGGGTATTGATCGCCGACCGGTTGTCGGCATACATCGGATGTAGTGGTTCTATAGCCAGTTTCACCCCGGATGCCCTGGCGTGCGGGAGTATTGCTTCGATACCATCCCGGATCTGGTCGCGTGAGGTGGTCAGCGGTTGCCCGGGATCGGCTCCGCACACCAGGACCAGTAATGGTGCGCCAATCTCGTTCGCCTCATCGATCAGTCTTTTGTTTTCCTCAATGGCTCTAGCCCGGGCTGCCGTATCGACAGATGGGAAAAATCCACCCCGGACATACGATACGACGGTGACGGGATAATCCCGGATAATCCGGGCCGCGGCCTTTACTCCCCATGGTTCGATGGCGTTCTGCCAGATACTGACCCCCCCGATGCCGCGTAAGTTGTATTGCTCCAATGCCTCGGGTAAAGACCAGGGCTTGGTGGTAATGGTGTGGATACACAGTAGCCGGCGACTGGTCATGGTTTAAACAGGTTTTCTGACGCCGTTAAAATAAGTGTAGTAACCCCGATCATCCAGGATGGACTGGAGGTAAAGACAAAGTTCGCGCATGTGGTAATCTCCCCACATACTGGATTCACCATGGGGTATTTTGCTGCCGGGAGGTATGTAGTCCCAACCGTTTGGTCGATGATAGATCGAATGGAGCGTGAGGCCCTGATGGTTTGGATCCTGGCTTAGGTATGGTTCTTCCAGCAGTCTGGCCGCAACCTGCAACCCGGCCGTCCAGTATTGATCTCCGGAACCTTTCTGGTGGTTATTGAGATGATGGCCTAACCGGCAGAGCCCCTGGGCACCTATTGCCGCGGCTGAACTGTCCACTGGTTCAAAATCATTATATGGATCGGCTGGTTTGCTACGATAATCACCTAAACCGGATAATTCCGGAGCGCCTGCATCCCAATAGGGTATGCCATCGATGGCCGTATTTTCCAGATAGAAATCACAGGTAGCCCGGGCTGCCTTCAGGAAAATGGCTTCGATCTGATCAATACCTTCCCGGTGGTCAAAAGCATTGCGTGGCAAGGCACCGAGATATTCCAGCTGCTCGGCAAATCCCAGCATTGCCCAGGCCAGGCCCCGGGTCCAGGTGGTAAATCCGGAAAATCCCTGTTGACTGTTAGGGCAACGGAAGTTGCCGTCATTGATGTTGAATATGCTCTCATGGGCGGTTCGGCCCCAGTGATCATACTGATCCCGGCCTTCATCATAATATATCGAATACCTGGCTGTACTGAGTGCATGGTCGATAGCCCGGTCCAGTAAACTGATAATCCGGTCGTTTTCTCCCCGTAGATCATGGCCCAATTCATGACTGACCACCAGGGCCCGGACGGAACGGATGGTATCCACAAACAGGGAATGTGGTCCGTTGAAGGAGTAGATGTAACCCTTGCCGTCCGGCAAATTAGTCCAGCGGTTGGCCTGGACGGCTCCGGTGATTTTCAGGGCCAGTTCGTAGAATGATTTCTCCCACTGATTGTCTTCGATCATACCTTCTGCCATAAGGCGATGCAGGTTTCCGTAGGTGCTGACGTTATTGAAGCCATGATCATGAACACCGAAGTGGCTGATATGGGGGGGCATTTTCTTAAGCGTTGCTTCGCGGCCGATTTTCAGGAATTGTTCATCCCTGGTGGCTTCAAACTGGAGAATGGCCGAGCCATATTGAAACCCCTGAGTCCATTCGGTCCAGCCGCGGGTGGTATATTTGCCTGCCACCGTAAAGACTGGGGCACCCTGATCCGGATCAAATTCCTTTTCGATCATAAGGATTTTTTCTCCGGATAGCCCCCAGAAATGCTCCAGTTTTGACCGGAGATCGTTTATCGGGATCTTATCTAAGATCTGCATGTCAGGTATGATTCATTTTGGTTTGGAAGGTGCAAAATATAAAAAGATGGTGCAGTTACCTGCTCCGGGTGGAAGATACTTATCCCGATTTTTCGATATCCTTATACGTTAAATATTTTTGGGTTCAGGGTACCTGCTGCCAGGAATGTACCGTTGCCTCAACCAGCGGCAGGTCGGGTTTGCCATCGAATACCAGAAAACGGTATCGAGACTGGTACGTCTCTCCCGGAGCCAGGGTGAATGCCCCCTGTACCATGGGAGCAAAGCAGAAATAGGGCATGACCGGATGAACGCGAACAGCCTGGGGATAGCGGAAATTGGCCGGATGCTGGATCAACACAATGCCTCCGTATCCTTGTTCGGTGATGCCATGCATGCTTACCCATTCCGGACGGGTATGATTACCATCAGCTTGGGTTTTACCTTCGGCAGTCACAAAATAGACCAGGGAGTCATAGGCCCCTGATTCCAGATTCCATGCTTCGCTGCCCCGGAAAGCCGCTCCTCCATAGTGATATTCGTCGATGAACAAGGTATCCGGGCCTTTGCACCGATGGCTAATCTGCCAATCGATCAGGTAATGCGTGGCTAGCGGATAAATCCGTACATCCCATATTTCGTCACTGACGATCAGGGTATCGGCCGGAAAGTATGCCAGGTATTCCAGGGCTACCCGGAAACCCGAAAAAACCGGACCGTTTTGGATCTCCAGCAGTTCTTTATGCCTTACATTACCCAGCCCGGCCTGTTGATTCCAGAAATCGATCATGGAATCCCGGACATAACTCCGGGTCCAGGCATGGAATATCCCATGCTGATGGGCATGACCCTGAGGAAAATCAGCAGTAAGAACAACGCCCCTGATGGTTTTTAGCGGGTGGATAAAACCGCTGCGCTGATAATAGTCCGGCATGGTATCGGGAGGGAACCGGGTGGCCAGGGCATATCGCAATATCTCCCCGCCGTTTATGGTGGCGACCAGGTGGTCTTTTTCTTTCCTTACCTGGCAAGGATTGGATGCCGGATCTTCAATGCCGGTCAATCTGAGATTTTCTCCCGCACTGATGGTCACCGGTGGAATGAAACACCAGAGATCCGGTCCGGCTTGCTGCAGATTTACCGGATCGATGAATTTTTCATGTTCGACCAGGAATACCGGATGGTCCGATGATTGCTGATCCAGGGTGATAAAAGCTGGTTGGCCACCTGCCAGTTCGTTGGTGATCGTGAGGGTTAAGACTTTTTTTGCACAGGCACCCAGGATTAGGATAAGCATGGAAAAAAAGATAGTCCTCATTATATTATCAAGGATGATTAAACAAAGGGCACCGATAAATACCTCTGAAATTCGGCAAATTCAAAAAGTGCCGGGCGAGACAAGGCATTGCAACGGGGTATTTAGAGGGCCCCAGAATGAATCGAAATTAATCAATATTCAGGTAGCAATAAATGATAATGAATAAGCTCCCAGTCTTTATAATGATCTGATCATTTTTTTACTGCCCAATAATTTTCCCTGGTTATAAAAGGAAACCAGGTAAGTTCCTGCCGGTACATCCCCGATATGGATCCGGGATTTGCTGGTCAAGGCCTGACTTATTACCAGCTGGCCCATGATATTGGTGATCTTTAATTCATCAGCGACGAAGTCGCTCAGCTCGACAGTCAACCAGTCCTGAACCGGGTTGGGGTATAGCTTAATCTTTGAAATCAGTTGGTCTTCAAATGTCGAAGTCGTCTGGCCTTCCGTAATCGAAAAGGCATCAATCGCTGCCTCATAAATATGTATCTCTCCGGTATCGGCAGCGACAATTTTCAGGTACATCTGATTGGAGGGTGTCATAAAATCCTGCACCCGGATTTCGGATCTTTCCCGCCAGCCGCTCATCGAATGAGTGATCTGTTCGATTAAAACCTCCTCATTGTCATCGCCCAGAAAAATCTGCAACTGGTCATCAGCCGGAAAAACGCCGGCATCGTAAAACCAGGTGACATAGTTGATATAGGGATCCTGAAATGTGGTGAGGTCAAAAAAAGGCGATATCAGGATGGAAGTATCGGACAAATTGGAGGCGAGGCTTCCTCCCAAGCCGGTGGCAAAGCATTCCTTACCAAGATCATCTTTCAGATCTCCGTTCGGACTGGTGAGCTGCTCGTTGTAGATGGCATATCGGGGATTGCCTTTTTCCCAGGCTTGAGAGGCCGGCGTACTGACACTGCGACTGGCCTGCCAACCGTAATCAAAAACGAAGTCATCGCGATATCCCCGGGTCAGCCCCAGGGTGACTTCTGACTGGTCTCCCTGAATGTCGGTGATCTGAAAATCATGCAGATAACCCCATTTGCCGGCGGCAATCGTCTGTTGACCCTCAAAGGAAGCAAGGGTAAAAACTCCTTCGGAATTGGTTACCCCCCGTTCTTCGTAATGCTCGTTAAAGATAATGACCTGGGCATTTTCCAATGGTTGTCCGTTGGTGGCATCGAGGACCTTGCCGGTTACCGTGTATCTGGACAGCGGATCGAGCTGCAGATCGAGGTCTGCATATTGTGATGTTGTCATTTCGACCTCTGCGATCCCGGGTGCGTATCCTTCTTTCCCGTACCGGATGATGACGGTTCCTTCTCCGGCCCATCCGGTTTTAAATGATCCATCCTGGGCGCTGAAAGTAAGTCCCGGTTTTTCTGAATCGATTTCAATCCGTACTCCGTTGAGGGGAGCTCCGGTGATCCGGTCAGAAACCTGTCCCTGAAGGTAAGCTGCCCTTTGATACTCCGGACGGAAGACATACAATCCTGTCTCGATGTCCGATACCAGGATCAGACCGGATGAGAGAAACGGGAAAGCACCCCATGCACCATGAAATCCGTCATCCCGGAATCTATATGTATCGTAACTGCCCACTTCCACCAAATTTCCGGGGTCATGGGCATCGACAATCTTCAGACCATCGATGTAGTAAGAAATGACGAGATAGCCCTGGTGATAATGGACGTTATGGGGGATCACCGGATTCCGCAAAGTAGCAGTAGGACGGTAGCGGCCCAGAAGGATGATCTCATCCTGATTAGCAATGTCATAGGCATCGATGGTGGCGTGTGTTCTTTCGTCTGTGGTAAACAGCAGGGATCCGTCGTCCGAGGTCCAGGCATTGTGGGTGAAATCGGAAGATGTCTCCCGGATAACCAGAGTGAGTGGCTGAGTGATGTCCGATATATCGACAATGGTAAATCCCTGGGACAGGTCAGAAGTATACATCCGGTCATGCAAAGCAAATACGTCGTGCGCGTACCTGCGGTCGCCACCGGTCACGAATGATGGCATTTCGGGATCCATAGACAGGTCGAAAATCAGGACGCCACCTCCCCAGAGGTTGCATCCGGCCAGGAAAATAAAAGTCGAGTCAATGTACAGATTATGACATTTATCGAGGGTTCTTTCCGGATCAGTACCCACGGTCAGGGTTGGCCTCCAGAAAGACCAGGTGATGTTGTCGGGGGCTTGCGACATATCAACGATCAGCAGGCCGTCAGTACCTTCATCAGCGACTCCAAATACGTACTGACCAAAAGACTTGTAATCCCGCCAACGGGAAAGCGTACCGGGTATGAAAACCGATAAAGTAGGATTCTCCGGATCACTGAGTTCGTAAATGGCGGTTCCGGTACCGGTGCCTAAAACGGCATATTCAGTACCGTCTTTAGCGGTATAACCCCAGATGTCCGAATATCTCTGATATTGATCACTGACATTGGCCGGAAATTCGATCTGCCGGTTACTGAGCAGACTTACGTTAAAGTCCGTCTGTTGAGCGATGGATTCCTGGGCTTTCATTTCCCCGGGGTCTATCAACAAAATGGTAAGGAGGAAAGGGAGGAGGAATCCGGTAAACTTCATTACGCGGTGATGGTCATCGTACTTAAACGGCATATACAGATTTTTTTTTCTTGCTGGCTGATCAGGATGTCCCATACCTGCACCCGTTTTCCGATTTTGACCGGTGTCACTTTGGCAATGACTTTACCATCTCGGGCCGGGGCAAGGTGACTGGCATTGATTTCCAGACCTACAACGTTTTCCCGGGCTGGATCGTTTAAGGCAAGCCAGCCGGCAAAACTGCCCATGGTTTCAGCCAGAGCCACGGAAGCCCCACCATGCAAAAGGCCATCCGGCTGCCGGGTACGATGGTCCACCGGCATACTTGCCGTGATGAAATCGTCGCCAATTTCCAATATTTCGATCCCCAAATGCTCAATTAAAGTGTTTTTAGACTTTTCATTAAGGATTTCCCGGTTGGAGGCTTGCTTCCAAATCATAATAAGCCGTAAATTTGCACCGTAGAATAAATGTCGACGGAAGGTATGAAAATCTATCACAATCCAAGGTGCCGTAAGAGCCGGGAAACGCTCAATATCATTCAGAATCATGGTATTGAACCAGAGGTGGTGCTTTATCTGGAAACACCTCCATCCCGTCAGGAGATCAGGGAAGTTCTTGCCAAACTGCATATGAGGGCAGAGGATTTGGTGAGGAAGGAAGAAAAACTCTATAAAGACGAGTACAAGGACCGTCAACTTTCGGAAGAGGAATGGGTAAACATATTGGCAGATAATCCAAAACTGATCCAAAGACCCGTTGTTATCAATGGAAAGAAGGCAATCATCGGCAGGCCTCCGGAAAGCGTCCATGTGTTGCTGCAATGAGGCGTCCTGCCCCTCTTTGGTCTTATGAAACTGGCCGGTACTCAGTAGTCTTCAATCGCAGCAGCCACATACTCTCTGATCCTGTTTAGATCATTATATGGAAAACTGGTCCAGTCACCATGTTTCCGGAACCAGGTCATTTGCCTTTTGGCATAACGCCGGCTGTTGCGTTTGATAAGGCGGATTACCTCCTCCCGGCTGATCAGCCCGTCAAAGTAGGGAAACCACTCCTGATAGCCCACTGTTTGCATAGCCTGCAGATCCCGGTATGCTTTCAGTTCTTCCACTTCGGCTTCCAGACCGGCTGTTATCATCGCATCAACCCGTTTATCAATGCGCTGGTACAGGTTTTTACGGTCATCGGTCAGGAGAATATTTACCGTATGAAAGAAACGGGGTTGGGGAGCACTGTTTAAGAAACTGCTGAAAGGTTTTCCGGAAATCTCGATAACACTAAGGGCCCGGATAAGCCGGCGGTGATTTTGCAGGTCAACTACAGCCGCGTATGCCGGATCTTTCGCCCGGATCTGCTCCTGAAGAATGGTGATACCATCCTGCTGGTAGAGATCGTCAAAACGCTGTCGCACTTCAAAGTCTACGTCCGGTATCTGATCTAGTCCATAACATAATGCACTGATATACAAGCCGGTACCACCACAGAGAATCGCAACCGTCCGGTTTTGATAAATGCCGCTGAGACGTTCCAGGGCTTGTGATTCGAACTGGGCAGCAGAAAAAGGCTCCGTGATGTCCCGTTCATTGATGAAGTGATGTCTGATCCGGGCAAGTTCCTCCGGTGATGGTTTGGCAGTGCCAATATTCATTTGGCGGTAAATCTGCCGGCTATCCGCTGAAATGATTTCGGTAGCAAGCCACCCTGCCAGAGAGTAGGCCAGATCGGATTTACCGACTCCGGTTGGTCCGGCGATGACGATCAGATATTTCGATCCTTTCTGCACTAAAATGACTAATTTTCCGGCTTCGGTACAAAAATTCAAAAATAGCGTTGTTATACAGAATTCTCAGACAGATAGCGGCCACGCTATTTAAAATTTATTTTGGGAAAATCTATCTGATCGACCCGGAGAAAGTGCCACTCAAAGGTCCCGTTTTGTTAGCTTCCAATCATCCCATGGCCTTTGCAGAAGCGTGTCTGCTCGCCTGTTTTCTGGAGCGGCCGCTTCATTTTCTTGTTAGGGGAGATGTTTTTAAGCCTGGTTGGCGATGGTTTTTCAGGGCAACCAATCAGATACCGATTTACCGCTTCCGGGATGGATTTTCCAATATGCGACGCAATGTGGAGTCTTTTGCCCGGGCTCATGAAGCCCTAAGGGAAAATAAGGTCATATTAATGTTTCCCGAAGGTAATACCCGGTTGCAGAAGAAATTGTCTCCGCTCCAGAAAGGCGCAGCCCGGCTGGTCTTTGGTGCCTATACCGAAAAGGAAGTTAAGGAAATCAGAATTGTACCGGTAGGTGTCAACTATTCGGATGGAAGGCGTTTCCGTTCTGATGCATTGATCAAGGTCGGTGATCCGGTAGACCTTCAGGATTATCTGGATTTATACGATAAGGATGTCAATGAAGGTGTGCGGTCTTTGACCGACGATCTTTATAAGTCCATGCTACCGCTTGTGATTCATCTCGAAATGGTTGAAGATGAAAAACTGGCCGACCGGTTGTTTGGCTTTTATGAAAAACTGGCAAAGGACCCTGTCTGGCCGGTGGTGGATCGGAACCCACTGAGATTCATACGCGAAAAGAAGATTGCGGCTCAGATCAACCGTCTGGCTGAACCGGTCAAAGTCGATTTGTATAAACTCACAAATGAACCTTTCCTGCTGAGTGACAAGTGGTCCTGGCAAGACTATTTCATCCTGATCCTGGTGTTGCCGCTGGCCTTGCTGGGCTTCATCTTAAATGCCATTCCCTTTTATCTCGCAAAATACATTGCGGATCAAAAAGTCAGGCAAATCGAATTCTATACTCCGGTGCGAATGGGGTTATTACTGGTGTTTTATCTTCTTTGGTTTGTGCTTGCTTTTGTTCTTTTAACCATCTTTCTTGGGTGGTATGCATTGATCGCCATCTGGATTTTACCCCTGAGCGGATATGTGACCATTTTATGGAAGGAAGGGTATGACCGGTTAAATGAGAACGGGAAAGTTAATCCATCGATTTACCTGCAGATTGAAAAATTACTTTTTGACCGGTAGGAAGATGGATATGACTTTGGCTCAATGCCTCCGGGTAGTTGTAATTTTAACTTCCAAGTTCCTCTGCTCTTTTCAAGGCGGCCATAGCACCTCCCTCCAGATGGGTGGCAACCTGGTTTTCATTAAAATATTGGAGCGCGGCTTCGGTCGTACCTCCTTTCGAAGCTACCCTTCTGATCCATTCATGACAGGTAAAGTCATTTTTATGAAACAAATCTACTGCTCCTTTAAAAGTCTGCAAGGTGAGCAGCTCGGCCTCGGAAGCGGTGAACCCCATTTTTTCGGCGGCTTCAATAAACGCCTGCATACAGTAAAAAACATAGGCGGGACCACTTCCTGAAATCGCAGTGGCCGCATCCAGTAAGGACTCCCGTTCGACATAGATGGCCTTACCGGTGGTGTTAAGCAGGTTTTGCACCATCACCAGTTCGATCCGGGTAACCTCATCGCTCGAGGAGAAGACGGTCATTCCCATCCCAATCTGGGCTGGCAGATTGGGCATCGCCCGGATCACCTTCTTTACGCCCAGCAATCGCTGGATGGTATCAATCCTGATACCGGCCATGATCGAGAGGAAGACTTGTTGAGGGTCAACCATATGCCGGATATGATCAAAAAGCTGGGATGCGTCCTGAGGCTTGACTGCCAGGATGATCAGGTCGGCCGCCGGAAGGCAATCCTGCGGCAATTCGTGTACCGTCCCGATATTCTGGTGCGATAGCTCGGCTGCCTTGGATGCCGATTTTTCGAGGATCATCATCTCTTCAGGTTTGACAATATGAGAGTGCAGGAAACTGGTTGCGTAGGTCTGTCCCATATTACCTCCACCGATGATCAGTATTTTCATCTTTATGGTGATTTGTTACATTTACACTAGCCCCCAAATGTAGCAATTCTATACTGGAGTAAACTACAGGAGATGCTGAGACGATATGGCAAAGTAATGGCGGTTTTCATTTTATGCAGTATGACAGGTTGTACCTCCGGGAAAGAAACACCCGGGTCTCCTCAGACAACACATGATAGGGCAAAGTATGCTTTGGCCATCCATGGAGGAGCGGGGGTGATTACCCGGGATAATCTGGATCCTGACAAGGAGGTAGTCTATCTTGAGACGTTGAATCAGGCCCTGGATATCGGTCGCGAAATCCTGGATACTGGTGGTAACAGTCTCGATGCCGTGGTTTCCGTGGTTACTTTTCTCGAAGACAGTCCGCTGTTTAATGCAGGGAAAGGCGCTGTATTCAATCATGATGGGATAAACGAATTGGATGCTTCGCTGATGGAAGGAAGCAACCTGATGGCGGGTGCAGTGGGGGGAGTCCGGGTAATTAAAAATCCCATTTTGGCAGCCAGGGCGGTGATGGAAAAATCACCGCATGTAATGCTGGTGGGAGCAGGTGCTGAGGCATTTGCGATGGAACAGGGACTTGATACGGTCGATCCATCATACTTTTTCACGCAACAAAGATGGGAAGCCCTGCAGAAGGTGTTGCAAACCGACCCGGACACAACCCGGCTGGATCACAGCGATCTCAAACATGGTACCGTGGGAGCGGTAGCCCTGGACTCCAGGGGAAATCTGGCTGCCGCAACATCGACGGGTGGAATGACCAATAAAAGATACAATCGCATTGGGGACTCACCCATTATCGGTGCCGGCACTTATGCCAACAATGCCACCTGCGCCGTTTCCAGTACCGGTCATGGCGAATATTTCATTCGTTATGCCGTAGCTCACGATGTATCTGCCCAGATGATGTATGCCGCGAAGTCCCTGCAAGAAGCAGGTGACCACATTGTACATGAGATTCTGACCAAAGCCGGAGGTACCGGCGGGCTGATTTCGGTTGACAGGAACGGCGAGATTCACATGCCCTTCAATACGGAAGGAATGTACCGCGGTTACGTCCGGCCCGATGGCAGGATGGTAAAAATCTACAAGGATTAGGATCACTCCCTGGGAGCAGTTTTATTATGACCATAAGTATCATCATCCCCACACTCAACGAAGCAGATAATATCGGGCCGTTGTTATATCATCTGAATAAGTCTCCGGATAGAAATGCCCTGGAGATTATCGTTGCCGATGGTCATAGTGTCGACGGTACCGTGGAGAAATGCCAGGAATTTGCTTCGGCCCGGGTCATTTCAACGGCCAGGGGACGGGCCGTTCAGATGAATGAAGCAGCAATGATAGCCAGCGGTGAGGTACTGTACTTCGTTCATGCCGATACTCTGCCCCCATTGACGTTTTATTCCGATATCCGTACTGCTCTGGAGGAGGGATACGACCTGGGTTGTTACCGCTTTCGTTTTGACAGTCCACGTACTTTGCTGAAGATCAACAATTTCTTTACCCGATTTGACCGGATGTGGGTGAGGGGTGGAGACCAGAGCCTCTTCATGACCCGGGACTCATTTGTTACCCTGGGGGGCTACCGGAAGGAATTTGTCATCATGGAAGAATACGACCTGATCCGGCGGGCCAGGGAAAGTGGTCTTAAGTTTAAGGTCATTCCGGGTGAAATCCTGGTTTCGGCCAGAAAATATCAGGGAAACAGCTACCTGAGAGTGCAACTGGCTAATCTTGTGGCCTTCAATATGTTCCGTTTTGGATTTGATCCACAGCGTATCCTTAGTACCTATCGCCGGATGATTCACTACCGGTCCTGAGTGAAAAGATCGACTTGTAAGTCAGCCGATGAGCCAAAAATTGAGGGTTTTAAAGGAATACTGGTCTGGATATTCCCTATCTTTGGTCCATTGCGTTATCGTATAAACCTGATTTCGATTGTGAAATCGCTGTTTCGTACTTCAGACCGTATCGATGTCACCGATGGCATCCATCTCACCGTGATTGACTATCCGGATGCCGCCAGTCTGGTACGTTATCTGAATGATGAGGTATTTTACCAGAACACAAGTTCCATTCCCAATCCGTACACCCTGGCCGATGCCAATGCTTTTATCAGTTCGGTCCTGGAGTTTGAAAAGAAAAACGGAGTTCAGCGGGACTGGGCGATCCGGAATCCCCAGGGTGAACAGATTGGCGGTATTGGATTATTATACGGTCATGGTCTTAAGTCGCACCGTAGTGAAATGGGTTACTGGCTCGGTAAACCCTTTTGGAACCGGGGGATCATGACGGAGGTTGTAAAAAAGTTTACGGAATATATCTTTAGCAGGACGGCCATCGTCCGGTTGGAAGCCATGGTTTTTGAAAACAATCCGGCTTCCTGCCAGGTACTGGAGAAGGCAGGCTTTACAAAAGAGGGGTTTCTGCATGGCGTAGTTGCGAAGGATGGGCAATATCTGAATGCCCATCTTTATGGGTTGGTTCGATAGGTTTTTTGTAAAAAAATGAACCTGAAATTGATTTGTTTTATAACTTTAAACCCAGTTCACACTTGAAGCTTTATTGTTCTTAATAACTGATTTCAGATTACTTTCTCAAGTAATAAGACAATAAAGACTGCAGATGAATAAAATCAAGCATTTTTACCTGAATAAATACCTGATTTCCCCCATATCACAGCACAAATACCATATTTCCTATGATCTTTGTCATCAGGCGATTTGGTTCAGAGTATATAAAGTTGCAAGCAGGACCATAGATCATCATCTTCGGAGTAGTGCCGGTCCCGACCAGTATATCTACAGTTCAGCAGTGGGTTATCTGCCAGCGATGTACAAAGACTATTTCAAATTTGCATTTGTGCGTAATCCGGTTGATCGGTTTATCAGTGCCTGGAAGGATAAGGTCGTCAACACCAACTATTTTCAATTTTCAGAAGAGGAGCATCGTAAGATGAAGAATATCGGGAGCTTCATCACCTGGGTAAGAAACATAGGACTCTCAGATATTGACGATCATTTAAAACCTCAATGTATGATGATCGATTTAAGGAATGTCGATTTCATCGGCCGGTTTGAGCGATTTAAACAGGATTTTGCGTTTGTTGCCAACCGTCTCGGCTTTGATTTTGATCAGGAGTTGCAACTAAACAGTTCCCCGTCACTGAAGGATCTGGAGGTAACCCGGGAAGACATTCACAGGATTGCCGTTTTATATCGCAAAGACATCCGGATTTTTTATCCGGACCAGATTGAAAAGATCATCCGGCACAGACTGCCATCGCGAAGATTATACCACCATCCATAGATTGCTGATTTGGTCAGCATTCAGGTGACAGTTTTTATCTGAAATCATCCGTAAAGAGCTCCTGCCAGTAAGCGAAACCCAATACCAGCCAAAGGTAATTGTAATGCCAACGCATTTTCGGTGTTGGTTTATGATCGATGATCTGACGCAGGTATGCATAGTTGAAAATACCCTGTCGCTCAATAAAATCTTTTGTCAGCTTTTTTTCTGCTTCGGTTTTCAGGTCTTTTTTAAACTGTAAATAGGGATTGACGGTAAATCCCCATTTTTTCTTTTTGACAATAGACGGGGGTAATCTGGATTCCATCGCTTTCCGGAAGATATATTTGGTCTGATTGTATTTGATTTTTAACTCAATGGGTATACTCAAGGCAAAATCGACCAGATCCAGGTCGAGAAACGGTACTCTCTCCTCGACCGAATGGGCCATCGACATCCGGTCCTCCACCAGGAGATAATCGTTGACCATTTTAGACTGAATCTCTGCAAATAAAACCTGGTCCAAAGGGGATGATTCTTTTACCTTGGAAAAAAGCGGTAAAAATGAATGAACTACCTGGTGTTTCGCGGAAAGCTGATCGATAAATGACCGCTGGTAAATACTATGGTAGAAAGGCTGATCAAAATCCCAGGTATTACGGAGGATGAGGTAGTAACGCTCAATATGACCGATTGCCATTAGCATTTGCACTCCCCGGCGATATTCGTCCCAGGACAACGCCCCGGATCTTCGCTGTAATTTGAAGATAAAGTCCGATTTCCACCGGAGCATTTTTTTCAGCCAGCCCGGTATTTTCTGATGTAGCCGGTTGGTTGGATAGATGAATTTATGTATATCGTATCCCGCAAATATTTCATCTCCTCCCACGCCTCCCAAAACCACCTTGACATGCTGGCCAACGAACGATGACATATTAAATCCCTGCAAGAGGTTGATCTTGGGCTCTTCAGCATGCCAGATGGTCTGCTTCAGATCGGCCAGTGGATTGAGGGAGAGAGACAGCGTACGGTGATTGGTATTGAAATGCCGGGCGATCACAGATGCATCGGAAAACTCATCGGTTGGTTCATTAAAACCCAGGGTAAATGTATTGATTTCCGGTACCTTCAATTCGTGCATTTTCTGGACGATCGTCGAAGAGTCCATGCCTCCGGAAAGGTAGACTCCGATGGGTACGTCACTGACCAGTTGCCTTTCTACGGCTTGTTTCAGGTAGTAATGTATCTGTTCAAGATTTTCCGATTCAGTCAACCGGTTGGGGGTAGCCGGGCTCAGGGACCAGTACCTGAATATTTGGGCATTTCCGTTTTTATATTGAAGGTAATGACCCGGGGCAAGGCGAAAAATATCCCTGATCAGGGTTTCGGAAGATTGATTGTACCGGAGATTGAGTTGCTGGTGGAGAGCATCGGGATTGAGATTCCGGCGAATCTGCGGATGTTGGATGATGGACTTTATTTCAGAGGCAAAGATCAGACGAGTTCCATCCGTATAATAATGGAGGGGTTTGATGCCAAAGTGATCCCTGGCCAGAAAAACCGAGCCCTGATTATGATCATAAATGGCCAAGGCAAAAATACCATTCAATTTTTGCAGGATACCGGGTCCGTACTCTTCATAGCCGTGCAAGACAACCTCCGTGTCGCTTTTGGTGGTAAACCGGTGGCCTCTGGCTTCCAATTCTTTTTGTAAAATCCTGTAATTGTATAATTCTCCATTATAGATAATACAGAGGCTTCGGTCTTCATTGAAAAGTGGCTGATCACCGGTGTCGAGATCGATGATCGAGAGTCTCAGATGGCCCAGCGTAATATCCCCATGACGATAAATAGCCCGGTTGTCCGGTCCGCGGTGTTGCATGACCCGCAGCATTTGAGCCATGATGTCCTGGCTATTATTGCTCTTTTCTATTATTCCGGCGATACCGCACATAGGGTTAAATTCGGTTGAGGGACTTTAGAGCTTTATACTTCATCCTGTAATATTTAATGATGTTTGGGATTGTTATGTATGACCTGAATTTAGCTGCATAATCCAGAAAGACATCTTGCCTGGACAGCCCGCTAAGGATTTCCAGTTGATTAGAAATAAGTCGCATGTAACCCAAGGTACAGACATCTTCCTTGGGATAATCATCTAATTCACATTGATTATAATAAACCCAATAGCCCATGTCAAAGTCAGGTAACCAATTGATTAATCCATTTACGCCATTATTAAATATCTCTTTTGCAATCGCCGCATGCAAACGGTCATATTCATCTGTGATTGCCCGGATGTAATCATATACTCCAAAGAGTGCAAAGATATGGCCATCCAGGACTCTGGTTGGTTTCTCTGCAACATATTCTTCATAGAACGTTCTTCCTGATTTAAGATCAACAGAAACCCCTCCATCTGTTATATCTTTCGTAAAAGGTATTAAGGCCCTGGTAGCCAGATCAAGAAATTCAGGACGAGATGTAAGCTGCCATGCCCGAAGAAGTATTGAGATAGCTCTACTTTGACTAAATGCGGATTTCCAGGGTTGAAAAATCTTGTATTCAGGTTTTGGAACCAATGTCAACCATATTGCTTCATTATTTCTGACAACAGCATTGTTGGTAAACCATTCTGCAATACGGATAAAATGATCCTTTTTATGACTATCCCTGGTTCTAAGATATTGATGAAAGATCGATAGCCCATATTGTCCGATTGTGATGGGGTAGTAATAATAACCTTTGTCTTCATCAACATCAATGTATGAATGTATCAGTGGTACACCATCTTCATCAAACTTAAAGGGTTTGTTTCCTCCGCGAGTATTGATTTTATCTTCCTTAAAGATAATATAGTAATATCCAAGAACTTGTTCATGTTCAACACAAAGATCCACCTTGGTATTCTCGAATAGATCTGTCAGTACCCTCTTTGTCATAAAATAGACCTTACTTACCTCCATTATAACTGGTATTTACCTTTATAAGATTTGTGTAATGCCAAAATCAACAAGAATTTTTCTTTGTCATGAATCAATAAGAGTATTGAAGATCGAAGCAAGTTTACCTGTAAGGACTTTTCTTGAATATTGCTTGATATTATGAAAGCTGAAGCTAGTATCTTTTTTGTTTATCTTGGAATCAATTTGATCCTCGAGGAAAGTGATTGTTCCATTAACATCATCATAATGGATGAATTTTCCGCTATTAGTCTCGGTAATTATTTGGTTAACTTCACCAGGTTGGTCGCCAAAAACTAAAATCGGTCTTTTTGCTCCCATATAGTCAAAAAGTTTTCCTGCAATGAATAGATCACTGGATGGAACACGATCTATCACCAGTAATAAAAGGTCTGAACTTTGATATATGGGTAATATCTTTTCATGGGGGAGGTATCCAAGCAATTCAATATCGTCCATCAGTCCGTATGATGTAACGAGTTTTTGAAATTCATCAGAAACTGTTCCGGCAATTCGGAATCTGATCAGTATAGTATTGTTTCTATTGTTGAGTACTGATATGGCTTTAAGTAGACTTTCGGGGGTCCTTGTAACTGAGAGATTCCCGGCATAAGTTACTATATATATATCATCCTTGTTATTTACCGGTGAAATTGTCTGCTGTGGTTCATAACCATTTGTGATTACTTTAATCTTGTTTTCAGGCAGATCTTGTTTTTTGATTAGGTGAGATCTCAATCCATGACAGGTCGTCAGAATAATATTAGCATTCTTGAATATTCGCTTCTCAAGCTTTGCGTCGATTACATCTATGATCCTTAGTCTTTTATTCTCCTGGTGATAAACAATATCACTCCAGGGATCTCTGAAATCTGCAACCCATTTAACTCCGGTCTTGCTTGATACAGTATTTGCAATGAGTTGAACTGAATGGGGTGGTGAGCATGAATAGATAAGGGCAATGTCATGGTTAGACACAATTTCCAGTGCTTTTTTTCTTGCAAAAAATATCCATCCTATTCGTGCATCCGGAATGAAAAGATTTAAGCGAATCCATTGAAGGACTCTTTCCCTGAAACTCGCGTGCTTTTTAGACAGGATATAGGTATCAATTTTATGATCTGACGATTTGCCGGTAATTTTTTTATACCATGTAAATGGTTCTATAGTCTTTGTTTTGTAAACTTTCAGATTCGCTGGTATCAAGTTTAACATACTGTGATCAATCGCAGGATACTCCCCTTTCTTAACAGTCAGGATTATCGGCTCATATCCGTATTGTGGCAGATATTTAGCAAAGTATAGAACCCTTTGGACTCCCGGGCCGCCTGATGGTGGCCAATAGTATGTGATGAAGAGTACTTTCCTCAAAGTATATTTGAATATTTGAATTAATCACTTATACTTATATACTTATTTATGATTGGGATTGGTTTAAAGGTGTTTACAAAGACGAGTGCAACGATTGCGAGTATCAATATTGACGCAATGTTTGATACTATTTCTCCAGTATAGAATGATTTCGGATGAAATTCGAATCGAATATTATGTGATCCCGCTGGTATTTTCATTCCGCGAAGTATGTAGTTGACTCGAATGAAATCTGTGGGTTTATCATCAATATAGACACTCCAGCCTTTGTCATTACCATACCATACCTCAGAGAAAACGGCAAACTGTTCTGATTCTGTTTCGGCCTTATACTCTAATCTTTCTGGATGATAGGATATTAGTTCAATGCCACCAGATCCACTAAATTGTTGATCACTTACGTATGAGGAAAATTCCTGATGAACCAAGGCTGTGGTTTTTGGATCCATGTTTTGCAAGCGCTCGATTTCATCATTGGCGGTCTGAACTTGCTTCACCTGGTTGACAAACCATGCATTGCCCATTGCCTGGGTATTGATTTGAAGTTCACCATTGGGATTGATGATGTATTTTGCATTAAGCATATTCAGGACAGGCATATGATTTTTTGAAAGATAGTAGTCGATCATATCCTGGTAACGCTGAAGTTTGGCGGCATGGTAGCCACCAATAATTTTATGATGGTAGGCTGGTATCGACGAATTGTAGGTGTTTACTGATAGATCATGAACGCGGTAATATAAATCCTGGTCCTTTAGAATTAATTGATCGACTTGTCTGGGCTGCAAAGCAGATTCGGATTGATTGGGCCTAACAAATGAATTCTCATTGAGGTATCTCTTTCCAATGCCCCAGATATCGACGATTATGAGAAAAGCCAGTGAGATTAGAAGTAACTGACTCTTTATTTTTCGCTGATTAAAGAGATACAGAAGTATGATCGCAAGGGCAATATAAAAGATGGTTCTCAAACCGTCACTTTGGAGTAAAGACTTACGGTCATTTACTAATGCTTCAACCAGGCGAGGGTCATAATTGACATCATTGGGGCTGGTGAATGAAAAGAGAGATGGACCAAGAATAACAAGCAGCAAACAAATGCTCAGGGTACCAGCCCCGGCATAGATCAGTCCTTGATGCAGTTTCTTTTGATCAATAGTGCCTTTAACTATTTCTGCAAGTGTCCAGGTTGCCATTAGGATCATGAGGAACTCCGTAACCGATGCAACACTGTTTGGGGTCCGGAATTTATTATACATGGGAAAGTAATCGAAGAACAAACGGTTAAAGAATTCGAAATTCTTACCCATGGAGAGTAGAAGAGTCAGGACAGTAGCTGAGATCAGCCACCAACGAATTTCGCCTTTCAAAACAATAGCTCCCAAAATAAAGAGAAAGAAAATGATCGCTCCAGCATAGGAAGGGCCACTGGTGAAGGGTAGACTGCCCCAATACAATGGAGCATAGATTTCATTGGCTCCAGCCTGGCCGGTCAATCTGGCAAAGTCGGAGTTTGACGTTACTGGTTCTCTGCTGCCACCACCCACTATGCCAGGTACAACATATGTTAGAAGGTCAAGGCTGCTATTGCTCCATTGCATGGCATAATCCCAGGCCAGACCTTCAACCTCACTGCTGCTTGCTGTAGTAGCATTGCTCTTCGTTAAAATCGGTTTTCCCCTCATGGTCTCTTCTGCATATTCAATCGTTGTCCAAAGTCTGGAGGTATTGGCAGCAACAGCCAATATCAGTGCGATAGCGAGGTAGCCACTAGCCTTGAGAAAATTAGCTATGTTCTTGTTTTTCAAATCTTTGTACAGCAGTAATCCGATATACACCAGTAGCGACATAAATAGATAGTATGGCATTTGGATATGATTTGCCCCAATCTCACATGCCATTCCTAACGCAAAAAGTACTGCTCCCAGCAGATATTTACCCCTATAGGCATTGACTATTCCCGCCACTATAATTCCAAAGAAAGTAAAGGCTCTCAGTTTGGCGGTATGGCCTGCTTCGAACAAGACAAAATGATTGACAGTAAAACCAAAAGCAATACTCCCGATAAGTGCTACGAGGGGACTCATTCCAAAGGCTAATCCCATAATGTAGAAACCGATCATCATGGCAACAAAGTAACCAATAGGTCGGTCTAGAAACAAATTAAAGATTTTCTCAACGACCATTGTCCGGTTTCCCGGGGTAGGGATACCAATTTGAAAAGATGGCATGCCACTAAACATCGAATTGGTCCAGAGGGGGAATCGACCTTCTTCCTTTGCATAAGTTTGAAGTTCATGTGAAGCCGCTTTATAACTGATGATATCACCCTGAACGATTACTTTCCCTTGTAGTTGCGGATAAAAATAGAGGATCGATAAGAACAGGAAGCTGGCGAGAGCGATACTATGCCATATCCAGGGATTTAAGCCTTTCCTATTTTGGATTTCGGTTGATTTGGAGGTTTTGGTCCTTCTCTTTGTCACTGATTTCAAATTTTATTGTTAAGGGTGCAAAATACAAATTGTTACTCCCATATTTTATCCATAAGACTTTAATTGTATTTATTGATTACCTTAAGGACCTGATCGTTGATTGATTGGATAGACAGAATCGGAGTACACATTGAGGTCATATCCTAACATTCGGGGCTAATTAGGTTCTCTGGTGCCAAAATGACGGTTGAGTTTGTGGTCAATAATCCCATATCTTTCTATTAAATGACTGCCAAAGGATACTTATTGTGTAGACCTCATCAATCCAGCCAGGCAGGTATCCACAATCACTCTTCTTATACATTTGGGCTAGTTATCATGTATAATCCATACATTTACATCATTTTTGAAAGGTATGATCAAGTATTCGGTAATCATTGCGGTTTACAATAGGCTCCACGAAGTGAAAGAGTTGTTGGCATCTGCTGAAGACCTTGAATTTGACCGGGGCGGTTTCGAAGTCATTTTTGTTGATGATGGATCAGAAGATGGTTTCAGGGAATTTATGAAGGCTTATGAAAGCCCTTCGGGCTTACAGATAAGAACATTGCATCAAAACAACCAGGGACCGGGGGCAGCCCGTAATTATGGGATGGGGGCAGCCCGAGGAGAATATTTCCTATTCCTGGATTCCGATTGCATGGTGCCAAAGCAGTGGCTATTGGTAATTGATCAGGATTTAGAAAGGAGGAAATTAGATGCTTTTGGTGGTCCGGATACTTATCACCCATCCTTTACACCGCTTCTCAAAGCTATAAATTATTCGATGACATCATTTTTAGGTACCGGCGGTACCCGTGGTTCCAGGAAGAGTATTGCCAAGTATTATCCCAGAAGTTTTAACATGGGAATTAATCGTAAAGTTTATGAGACGATTGGAGGTATGAATCAGTTGAGACATGGACAGGATATGGATTTCTCTGCCAGGATATATCAGGCTGGTTTTAAGGTTGGATTGATTGACAATGCCTTTGTCTATCACAAACGCCGAACAAGTTTGGGGAAGTTCTTTAAACAGATTTTCAACTGGGGCGTGGCCCGGATAAATCTGGGCCGGATCCATCCTGATTTATTAAAACCCATCCATTTTCTTCCAGCACTCATTGTGATTGGATTATTTTTATTGTTAATATCTTCTCTCTTCTTTGGTTTTAACCTGATATTGAAGTTTGCATGTGGATTATTTGTGTTTGTTTGTTGTCTTGCTTTTTTTGAATCCTATTTTATCTATGGTAACTTCTGGACAGCTGTTCTGTCAATTGTAACTTTGAATATTCAGGTTTTCGCATATGGTTTTGGACTCATCTGGGCTATTTTTCAATGGATGACAGGTAAAAGACCAACCGGATTTGTTAAAAATTATTATGGTAAAAAGTAAATGTATTTGCTTAGTTTATGGAAGAGGTGATTGTTGCAGGAAATGGAAGACGCGCGAAGATACTTTATTTTTATATAAAACGAATGTCCTTTGTATCCAATGATATTGGGATTCTTGAGAAAAAGTATGATATAAAAGAATGCCAGGTTAATACCAAAACAAAATGGAGAATTCCTTTTTACCTCATTAAGCAATTTTTCTTTATTTTAAGAAACATTGTGAAATCGGATGTATTAGTATGTTTTTTTGCCGGTTACCACAGTCTTATACCAGCAATATTTGGAAAAATATTTCAGAAGCCATTAATAGTGTTTGTGGGGGGTGCAGATGCATATAAATATCCATCATTTAATTATGGACATTTTAACAAATACCTACTGGGAAAGTTTACATGTTTGTCAATGAGGTTAGCGGATATGCTGATACCTGTCGACAGTAGTCTGGTATTTTCTGAATCCTTATATTATGATCCCAAATATGCAAAGCAGGGATTTAAGCAATATTGTAGAAATATAAAGGCACCCATTGAAATATTAAGATTGGAATATGATCCTGATATTTTTTACCGGAAATCTTTGACCAGTCCTGAGAAATCTTTCATTACTGCAGCCTTTGGAATTGAAGGATCTTCTTTTGTGAGAAAAGGGATTGATCTGGTAATTGAGGTGGCAGGGAGATTACCAGACTGTCAATTCACCATACTTGGTTGTTCTGCCAGCGATATCAGGGTGCCATTTACCGATAACGTAAAATTTTTACCACCTGTGGCATATGATCAACTTGCTGATGTCTATTCTGTTCATAGATATTATCTTCAGCTTTCCATTGCAGAGGGTTTTCCCAGTGCAATCTGTGAAGCAATGCTCTGCGGATGTATACCAATTGGTTCAAATGTCGCTGCAATACCTGATATCATTGGTGATGCAGGATTTATTCTGGCGAAGAGGGATGTAAACCTTTTAGCGAAATTAATCACGGATATTCTTGAAAGAACGGATCTTGATGAATTTGCAGAAAAGGCGCGCAGGAGGATTATGAGTAATTATCATTTGGGAAGCAGAAGCGTCAGATTGTACGAAATTATGGATAGCTTTATTTGATCGTACTTATTATTTTATAGCTTTCTCGGCCGCAAGAATGTAACCAAGGGCATAGTTATTTCCGTGCACATGGTTTACCTTTTTGTTCAACCATGATTTCTTAACCAATGAGGTGAATGACATGAAAATCGGAAGTATGTAACGACTTCTGATAAACACTTTATTCACTGTATCAAATAGAACATCAAAATACGTGCCGTAGGGTTCAAATTCGATAATTCTCAATCCTGATTCCTGACACATTCGTCGCAACGAAAATTCAGTATAACGATGATAATCATATGGTTCTTCATGGATCTTATATAGAAAGGGAACTGCAATTATGACTTTGCCTCCCGGCTTTAGGACTCTGAAAATGTCATTTATCAATTTAGCTGGGGTGTAAATATGTTCGAGAACGTCGGTTAATAATACGGTATCAAATGATCGATCTTCGAAATTCAGACCTTCGTTAAGGTCGGAATATACATCAACATGTTGATTGTCGTGTTTAGTTTGTTGCCAATCTGTACATATCACTTCGTTTACCTGATCTTTATAGATCTCATAGTATGGAACGCTACCACAACCACAATCTAAAAATATGCCGGAAGAATATTTCTGTATATATCGGACATAATGATCGATATAGGTGTTACAAATGTAGTATGAGGGAATGCCGACATTTTTAAGATTTGGCTTGTAGTGACTATTTTTTTTATGGAATTTAGTTGGAGTCCATTTGTCAATATTTTGCATATTCTTCACTGGGTTTAATATGCATACGGCCCGTGTAATCTATTCTGTTAAGTAAGGGGAATACACCTATTTCATTAAAGTATTGATCAGTTGCTTTTCTTGCTCCCTGCCAATGACCATAATCATCGATGATGAGTACTCCCTGGCTAGTGATTTTTGGATATAGATGTTTTAATTCATGAAGAGTGGACTCATACCAGTCTGTGTCCAGACGTAACACCGAAATCGATTTGGGTGTAGTTAAAGGAATAGTGTCCTCCACTTTCCCTTTAACGAAGATAGTATTTTGGGAGGGATACCCGGTCTTGGTCATATTTTTCTTTACCTCCTCGATGGAAGCATTACACCAACCTGAAGTACCATTTTCTCCCAGGGACTTTGCATACTCATCAAACGCTTCTTCATTTCGAAAATTTACATCTTCATTCGTCGGTTCGCTCATACCCTCGAAGGTATCAAAAAGATATATTTTGCGAGAGTTATCATTAAACCTTTTAAGACTTAGAGCTGCCAGCATGGAGCTGCCTCCTTTCCAGACACCGCATTCAACAATATCACCAGGTATGTTATTTCTTACAATGTACTGGATGGCCTTGTACAGCGCATACATTCTTTCTGGGGAGGTCATGGTATAAGGCCTGCATTTTTGATAGATCTCCAGAAAGGCTGGCTCCATATCTTTCAGAATATGAAGCTTATTACGCTTAATAAGTTGATAACCACTATATTGTAAAGACTTCTGAATAAGGTTCTTTATCATGATTGATAATATTTCTTAAGCAACTTCTCTATATACTCTGAACCTTGAATTTGAAAGTAATCTTCACCCAACAGGTCCTTAACGAAAGTATTGTCGATATCATAGTCAGATCCCCGTGGAACCTCATTGAAATAAGGTTGTCTTCCGATTATTTCAGCCAATAGATATACAATGGATTGAATGGAGGTTTTATTGTCAAGGACAAGGTTTATTTTACAATTCTCATGCACTTTTTGCAAGAGCTGAGATGTCAGGAACACAACATCATCCAGGTCAATGAGGTACCTTTGGGCATTCGTGTAGAGATTAAATGATTTTCCTGATCGAATGCAGTTATATAGAAAGTTCGTTAATGTATTCGGATTTGTGCTTTTTCCAACAACGATGGGTAATCTGATGATCAGGTAGTTCTTGAAATGGGCCGATATCATTTCTTCTATGTATAGCTTATGCAGCACATATGGACTATCCGAAAGAGATGGATCGAATATGCTCACTGTGCTGAAGTAGACCAATCTGGCAGAGGTTGAAGCGTGGTTCAGCAGAAGGTCTACTTCACGATTGAATGCCAATTTGTCTGTTTCAAGAGAGTTGGAGACTCCAGAGGCAAAGATAATGACATTGTCAGAGTTGATCTTGTCAGACATAAATGCAGTAGCTAGCATACCAGAGCCAATAACCATCATTTTCCTATTCTGCTGATAAAAAGAAAGGTCCAAAGATAGCAAGGATTGTATCATTTTACTTCCACCCAGATTTACAGCAGGAATATTGTTTTCTGGAGTGAAATCCCCTCAGACAAGTAAAGTGTCAGAAAGTCCTTTTCGATTTGATGTTTTATGAGTAAAGCGATGATATCCAAGGAATAACCCTTATAGCGAGGGGATTATCAGCATTAGCCGTCAAAATGGTCATGAGTTAAGCCCATGGATGATCTCGCGTTTTGGCTCGGAATACCTGATCTCTTTGCAACTGTGTGTTGCCCGGATCTTAACCTGATAACTATTCATTTCTTACTGTTGTCCGGGAAGAATCTTACTTTCGAAGATTTGAATCTATTGATGAAATGGGCATTGTAAGAAGGCAGAGTCTCAAACGGACACTTATCTCCTATGTGGGGGTTCTTATCGGAGCTATCAGTGTATTGCAGATCTATCCCCTGGACTGGAAACTGTACGGCTTATCTCAATTCATCCTGTCAACCGCTACTCTTGTGGTTCCATTTGCATCATTTGGTATCAGTAGACTGACCGTTCGATTCTTCCCTGATTTTGCGGACCCGGAATCGAAGCATCATGGTTTTCTTGGCCTTTTACTACTATGGACCCTCATTAGTTTTGGTTTTTTCCTGTTGGTCGTAACTCTGCTTGATCAGTGGTTGTTTGGTGTACTGAATTCCCTTGGGATGGACACAGATGTCTTTATTGATAACAAGACTTTCATTTATGCCATTAGTCTGGCTTTGGTGCTAAATGCAATTTTTGTATTCCATGCCAGCAATTTTAGAAGAATTGTAGTACCCGAGATATTTAACAATTTGCTTCTAAAGATTGCTTTGCCAGTTCTTATTATTTTATCATTTTATGGATACATTAAATTGGGTGTATTCAAGCTTTTGTATACTCTCGCATTTTATACAGCGTCAGTGGGTTTGTTATTGTATCTTTCGTATTTAGGTCAATTTTCTTTAAAGTTAGACCTGAAATTTATCACCAGAAACTTGTTAAAAGGTATGTTTGTCTATGGCATTTATAATGTACTTAATGTTGTTGGATATTTACTGTCTTTTAGAATTGATAGTGTCATGATTACATCTTATTTGGGCTATCAAAGCAATGGTTTTTATAGTTATTTTGCGTACATGGTCAATATAATGGTCATCCCCTATGCTTCTTTGGTATCTATTGCAGGTCCGATAATTGCTGAGAATCATTCTCGATCTGACATTAATCCGATTGCAAAGTTGTTCCGTCAGTCCTCTGAAGTTCTTTTTACCACCGGACTATATTTTATTTTTTGTGTTTGGATTTGTCTTGATCCCATCTTAGAGTTGACCCCAAAATCAGATGCTCTCAAACCATTAGTCTCAACATTTTTATTATTGGGTATTGGCCAGCTGATAAATGTATCGGCCGGATTGACTGAGCCCATAATAGGATATTCCAGATTCTATAGATTCAATTTGTTTGCCTTGCTTTTATTGGCATGCGTTAACATTTTTTTGAATATATTTCTAATTCCAGTTTATGGAATAATTGGGGCTGCAATTGCTACATCGATATCATTTATTGTTTACAATATATCGCAGTTAGTATTTATATATGTACGTTTTAATATCATTCCTTTTTCATTAGTACACCTAAAAGTATCCTTTATTTTTATCATAGCATATATTTTAGCAACCTTGGTTCCTGCCCCTGATAATCCAATATTCGAAATTTTACTGAGAGGATCTTTGTTTAGTTTATTATTCTTTGTGCCACAACTAATATTTAAAGTGTCACCGGATGTATTTAAATTGTGGTCTGATGTGAAGGCAAGGTCTAAATTTTTAGCTAAGTAGCATCAGCTATTTTTGGATTAGTAAGTTCAATATTTTTTTATTCACTGAGGCAGTAAATTTTCTGTATACACAAATCCATTCACCAAATTTTGTCTCAGAGAAATAATTATTGTGCCATAATAATGATATTTGGCAGTCATTCGAATTTCTGCCCCAGAAAGCCATAATGTTTGACAAGGCATCGGTTGCTTTAATACCCCGGTTTATGAAGGTGGCATCCATGATATGCAGTGGAAAGGCAGTGATTTCAAAAGGACGATTTCTATCAATATCAAAAGGTTGTAATGGCAGCCCATAGGAGTTTCGAAATCCCATCGCCTCGGAGAATCCGGCAGTTGCATCCCTATGGATCCCGGTTCCTTCCAGGGATCGCCAGAGTTCTGGTAGTCTGCCGGCCAGATAGTGATTCCGGTTGATGGTGATCGATGGGTCAATTTGGTCTCTTTCCGTAACCGGATTTCGGCAACCCAGCGACTGGTGGACGCCAAGCTCATGCTTACATTCTTTGATCTGCCGTAGATATTTTCTTACTGTCTTATCTCCGATGTCGTAGTTGGCGTTTTCGATGATCCGGCCTGATGATGTCTGATATTTTTGCCGATTGGCCATCCAGAAGAAAGTGGCCTTGATACCGTATGTCTGGTGCAGGGTCAGGATTTTTCTGAAAATTTCCAGGTCCCGGTCCTTAAGGCTCTCCCATAGGAGCAGACGCAGAATGTGGTCAATCCGAAAGTTCCTGATAGCGGTCTTAAGTTCCGGCCAGATATTATGGAAAAGGTAGTCGATATCATGACTGATCCAGAGGTTACTTGGAAAGTTTTTTCTCCGGAGGTGCTGCAGGTCGGCGCAATCCTGCTGCAACCTGATCAGATATTGAAGCACCAGGTTTTCTTCTACACAGCCAAATTTGTACTGGTAGCTGCAACGATACCGGTAACGATCGAGATCATCAAAGCATTCGGGATTGGTCACATATTCCTGCAGGAAGTTGGCCATATAGGCACAAGTGCCGAGGTAATCCGGATTTCCGTCAGCGCAGCGAATCAATGGTGCGTCCTCCATCAGATTTTCATGGGCAAACCTCCGGTTGTCGATGGCAGATACCAACTTTTCCGAGATCCGGATATCAGCTGACCTTTTGTCGGATATGGATACACCCCCGGTTGGTATCTCATAAAACCGTACCTCAAAGTGATTTTCAAGTAAGCGCAGGGTGTGCTTTATGAGGGGTGCCACCCTAGCGGGCAGGTCAACGGAAATGGGGATATGTTCAGGTGCACTCATCTTCCGGTTTCACCACATCATCCTTTAAAAGATATATTTCACCACTTTCCGGGCATTGGGCCCTGCCGTGTTCGTCAAATTGCAGCCGGTGACCGAAACGGCTCATCCATCCGGTCTGACGGCCGGGATTCCCCACGATGAGCGCAAAGTCCGGAATCGCCTTGGTCACGACCGTTCCTGCACCGATAAAGGCATACCGGCCGATGGAATTTCCGCATAAGATGGTGGCATTGGCTCCAATCGTGGCACCCTGCCGGACGATCGTCTGCAGATAGGCTGACTTGCGGTTGATGGCGCTCCGGGGATTGATCACATTGGTGAAGACCATGGAGGGCCCAAGAAACACATCATCTTCACAAATGACCCCCGCATAGATCGACACGTTGTTTTGAACCTTGACATTATTGCCCAGTACGACACCGTTCGCGACAAAGACATTCTGTCCGAGATTGCAATTTCTACCAATGACTGCTTTTGGCATGATGTGGGTGAAGTGCCAAATCCTGGTGCCTGAACCGATATGGGCGCCTTTATCAATTACCGCAGTAGGGTGTGCGTAAAATGATGGCATCAAACTCATTGTCAATTAATTAGGAAGTCAACACAGGACGAATATAAGGGTTTTGACTGCTGTATCTTAAAGGAAGTTATAGATCCCTTCGTAGAATTTCTGAAGCGACATTTCATAGATGTAAAAATATAGCTATACTATGATTTTTGTATTTTACATGTCAGTTTATTCATTTTAACAAAGTTGAGGAACGGTACACAAATTAAATCAATGAAGAATATTTTTGCACAATTTCTGATTTCTACATGCATACTGGGCTCTGTACTTGCGCAATATCAGCACACAATTGTTTTGCAGCCTGGACCACAAGAAGGAAAAGACGCAGATTTGTTCAGTGCTCCCGAATGGATGAATCAGAACTTTGGTGATACACCCTGAACAACACTGGTACCGAGCAGAATCATGGACTCGTTATGATAATTTGAACCTTGTGAGAGGATTGATCTATTTCCCTATGATGGAACTCCCAATAGAACCGGATTCCATCTTGGAGATCACCTTAACCCTTTATAAAGACCACAACTATCCCTACAGTCAAGGAGGTGCTTATGGGGACAATGCATGTCGCTTTCATCTTCTCACAGAAGATTGGGATGAAAAGACCGTTACATGGAACACTCAGCCTGCTTTTGATTCCAATGTATATTAGAGATTTCTGCAAGTAACAATTATGACTCACTGGAAATCGATTTGACCGATATGATTAGGACTTGCATAAAGAATGGTGATTCTTTCTATGGCTTTATAATTAAGAATACCATTGAGGAGATTTACAGAAGCCGTAATTTCTATTCCTCAGATGGAGAGATTCCTTCAAGGAGACCAAATAACGATATCCTTCAAGTCAGCATCGCAATGTATGTGGTACAAGATAAATGGTAATCTTTTCTATCTTGGTGGTAATGTGTCGATAGGCACTGCAGATAGTCACGGATATAAATTGGCGGTTGATGGTACGATTTTCTCTAAGGAAGCAGCGGTTAGTCCTCAAGGTTGGCCCGATTTTGTTTTTGAGGATGAGTATGATTTAATGTCGCTTGATGACCTGCGCTCTCATCTGAAAGTGCATAAACATTTACCCGATATACCTGATGAGGAGGAAGTTAGGACTTTCGGGATAGGGTTGGGAGATATCAATGAAAAACTACTTCAGAAGATCGAAGAACTCACACTCATATTCTTGAACAAGACGAAAGAGTAAGAAGTCTTGAAAGGCATTTGGAAAATTTTGAGAGTCGTGAATAGCCCATGCGTAGACCCTTATTAGACAATCATGTAATGATGAAATTGGTGTTTTGCAGTTTTGTCATCTTTTCCTCTTTGACATACAGCCAAAACCCAAGTCCTTTTTTTAAAGAATATTCAACCTATAATGGGCTTCCCAGTCCCGAGGTTCATTCTATTTTTCAGGATAGTAGGGGGTATATGTGGTTCGGCACTGATAATGGGGTTGCGAGATTTGACGGCTACAATTTTGTTACTTATGGTGCGGCCGCTGGACTTGATTACAATGTGATATTGAACATTTTTGAAGATCCTCAGGGCAGGATATGGTTTAGTGCGTTGAACGGACAAGTCTTTATTTTGGATAGTGACAAGATCGAACCCTATAAGTATAATCATGTAGTCGAGCAATACAGGTCTGGTTTTGTAGATGGTCAACTGATGAAAGTTGGCGATGATCTTACTGCCAGTTTTATGCTGACTTCCTGTGGTCTTCTTACCATCGATTCGTCTGGTAGAGATAATCTTGAAAACTGTTTGGATCTTGAATCGATTCTGGTTTATCATGACAAGGATATTTCATTTGCTACTAATTGTAATTGTCTTAGCACGGATAGAAGTCTTCAAAATGGCAATTCGACAATTTTCGAGATTCTAGCCTTTGGAAAAAGAAAACAGTTTAGGATAGACTATTCCCCGATGAAGTCAGTGCAACCCTTTTCTTTTCAATTGGATAGTTCCACCATGATAATAGGATATGATGGTGTTCTTTATTTTTTGGAAGACGGTCAGCTTACCTGGAACCGTCCTGAACCATATAAGATCCACGACCTGCAATTCGCGAAGAATGGAGGAATTTGGATGGGTCTTTCCCATCTCCGGGGACTTCGATTCTATGAAGATTACCACGCCCTTAAACAAAACAAATATCAGGAATTCCTGGGTGGCATGACGATTACCAGCATGTTGGAGGACCGGGATGGCGGTCTTTGGGTGGCCAGTCATGATTCGGGGCTCTTCTATTGTTCGAATACTAAGACTAAGATCTACCGAGATACATTAGGATTTTCTTCTAAGATAGTATCTGCAATTGCCTTCAAAGATAGACAGAACCTGTTTGTAGGATTGGGAAATGGACAAGTTATTTCACTGAATCTTGAGAACAATCAGAGAGAGATAATACCTTTTTCATATACAGGTGTCATCAATCATGTCTATGACTTGTATTATGATAGAATCAATGATGAACTGTGGGCCGATGAAGAGCGATTCAGCAAAGGTATCTCTAATGACAAAGTATTTGATACTCAGGGGTGGAAGCACTTTTTCGGAAGAAAATATCATTATGATAGCAACAGACAACTATTATGGATCGTAAAGGGACAAGGATTTTATTCAGTACAGCCTTCAAATGCCACGATTTTTCCCGAAGCTGGTAATTTCACCATTAAACAGAGATTCTTCTCCATCTACACCGACATCAACGGTACTGTCTGGACCGGCGGCAACAACGGTCTGGCCGAATGGCGTGATACCATACTGATTCCGGTACAAGTGGATCACCCGGCATTTAAACAACGCATTGAAGATATCGATGCCTTTAACCGGACACACCTGATCTTTGGCACCAAAGGACGGGGAGTAATCATCTGGAAAGAGGGAGAAATTATCGAGGTCAATTCCAGCCATGGACTTGCTTCGGATATGATCGAAGACGTCCATGTGGACGAAAATAACATTGCCTGGATCGCTACTTTCAACGGATTGAGTAAAATTACCCTGGATGCACTGGACCAACCCACGGTGCGTACCTTCACGATTGAGAATGGCCTCCCATCCAATGAGATTTATCAAATCAAAAGCTTTGAGGGCCAACCTTGGCTATGTACCGGCGGCGGTTTGGTCCGCTGGCAGGATCCTCCCTTCGAATTCCACTCGTACAAACCGGAAATACGGCAGGTATGGATTAATGGTGCATCGTCATCTTTTCGCACAGATTTTTCTCATTGGGAAAATAACCTGACCATTGATTTTCTGACCATCGATTATCAGCAGTTTGGTCAGATCAACTACCGGTACCGGCTGAGCGATTCCGAACCATGGACCCAATCGAAAAATCCTTCCGTCAGTTTTGCCAGGCTCAACCCGGGCATGTACCATTTTGAAATTCAGTCGCAAAACAAAGACAAAGTCTGGAGTGCAAGCACCATCTACCCTTTTATGATCCGCCAACCATGGTATGCCACCTGGTGGTTTGTCACCATGAGTGCATTAGCATTGTTCGCAATCGGATATTTTGTGTTGAATTGGTGGAACAGACGAAAACGGGAGGAGGATCGATTTAAATCAGAAATGGATAATTTGAAAAAATCAGCGTTGCAGGCTCAGATGAATCCCCATTTTATTTTCAATTGTCTGAATTCCATTCAGAGCTATATCAATCAGGGTAAGAAAGAAGATGCCAATACCTATTTGCTGAATTTTGCCAATCTCATCCGCGGTTGTCTCAACGCTTCCCTTGAAAAGGAAATTTCCCTGGAGCAGGATATCAACTTTATCCGGAATTATCTGGATCTGGAAAGTATGCGGTTTACTCCGGACTTTCACTATGAGTTCGACATCGATCCGGTGCTGCAACCAGATCGTATTCTGCTTGAACCGATGCTGATTCTTCCCTTTGTGGAGAATGCGGTAATTCACGGATTATCAAGGTCTGACCGTCAGGGTCAGATTAAAATCAGCTACCGGTTACATGAGGACTGCCTTCACGTGTCGATACAAGATAATGGAGAAGGGTTAAACAGGATCAACGGAGCCTCAAAGGATCACAGAAAGCATAAATCGGTGGGGATTACCATTACCAGGAAGAGATTGGAATTACTGGATCAGAATATGAGTGACTGGATCCGGTTTCACGATATCAGCAATGGATCCGCTGTGAAGGGTACCCGGGTTGACTTGAAAATCAGGATTAAAATCCTGGATATTAAGCAAATGAATAAGGAAAGCAGAGATATTGCTTAATTGAAGGAGTTCGGTGCAATTGTCCAGACCTGTAATGACAGTATTTTGTGCCTATTGGTCACTATTATTTTGCTCCACTATTTCATACACGACCTTTTCTGAATCGGTGTAAATAGTACCCAGGATGCCTCCCAGTTTATAGTTATCAAAGCCGACAAAATAGAGACCCTGAAAATCTCCCCTCCCCATACAATCCCGGGGCAGTCCATATTGATCCAGTAGTTTGTCGGCATTTTCAAGTAATCCGGTCAAACCGGATTGATAACCGGTCGCCAGGATGACCGCATCGACCTCCAACAGATCCCCGTTTTTCAGGATGACTCCATTGGTAGTGAAAGCATTGACATCCGGTACAATTTTGATTTTTCCCGCTTTGATCATGGCGACAGTACCCAGATCGATGACCGGTGTCTGCCCCGTCAGTTTTAACTGATCAACCGGATCCATGGGAGAAGGTTGCAGGCCGAATTTTCTTAAATCGCCGAGGATCAGCCGGGTACTGATACGGCTGATCAGCCTGCCTGCCCCAAAGGGGAGCTTCTCCAGCATTTTACCGGTAAGCTGGGCTGGCCTGCCAAGCACATCACGCGGTACGATATTAACGTGCGAACGGACTGACAGATACGTTTCCACTCCATGGTCGGCAAGATCGAGAGCGATCTCGGCACCGGTATTTCCCATTCCGATTACCAGCACCTTTAGACCGGTATAGGGAACCGGATTTTTATAGAACCGGCTGTGTATGATTTCTCCCGAGTAGTCTTCCTGGCCAGACCAGTGGGGCATGACCGGAATGCGATTGCAGCCGGTGGCAATAACCACCTGAGTGGCCTTGAAGATCTTTTGGTCACTCGTGAGAATCTCCCAATGTTTATCATCTTTCCGGATCCTGATAACCTCAGTGCCGAAGATGGGCTGAATATTAAAATGTTGAGCATAACTTTGGCAATAATCGGCCAGCTGCTGACGGGACACATAGCGGGGATAATGCGCCGGAAATGGAAGGTGGGGAAGGTGAGAGAGTTCTTTGACAGTATGGAGATGCAGGCGGTCATAATGTTGATGCCACATGGAAGCAACCACCCCATCCCTTTCCAACATGGTAAAATCCTGCTGATGCTGACGCAACCTGCCGGCAACTGCCAGACCGGCTGGTCCCGCCCCTACGATGATGATCTTTTCCCCCGGCGGTCTGATATCATTCATCATACTTCATTGAAATTTCAATGGAAACAGGGTCATTATTGCGGTGCAATGTTAGCATTGGAAAGGCTGTGGTGTATGATTAACCGGCCCTGATATTCACCGATTTCAAAGACCGGTACCGATATCAGATGACCTTCGGGGGTTTGATAGACATGGATGGTTTCGTCTCTACTGAATAGGGTATCAGGGAGGTCTTTGGTGGCATCGGTTCCTTCCAGAATCCGGTTAGTGGCCAGGATGATTTTACCATCGGGCAGGACAAATTCAATGCCTGTGACCGGGGTCTCCCTAACAATTTGCAGAGTCATGGCCAGTGCTTTATCCCATGACTTCTGAGCGAGGTCGTTGCGCAACAGCGAAGCATAAAAGGCAGCCTCCCGTTTGATTGCATCGATGTGATTTTGCCCGGTAATGATGGCAATCCGGTTATTACAGTCTATTTGTTCTTTGTCCAGCAACAACTTTGCCTGTCTTGCCGACCACCTGAAGACTGAATACTGATAAAGGTTTCCAGCCCCCAGAATGAATATCAGGATATACCAAAACCAATTTCGCTTAAAATGCGTTTTCATCCGGACTCAGATATTTTTTAAGGCTCTTTTCAGGATTTTGCCGGTAGCATTAACGGGCAGGCTGTCCATAAAATCGATTTTTCGGGGATATTTATAAGAAGCTACCCGTTCACGTGTCCAATCGATCAACGCCTCTTCACTGATATTAATTCCTGTTTTTAAAACGACAAAAGCTTTGACCTCCTCTCCCAGTTTATCATCTGGCATGCCGGTGATCGCCACCATGGATACGGCCGGGTGCTGCATCATCACTTCTTCAACCTCCCGGGGATAGACATTGATACCACCGCGGATGATCATGTCTTTGGTCCGGTCTACAATATAATAGTACCCATCTTCATCCCTGATCGCTACATCACCCGAGTACAGCCAACCATCGCGGAGTGATTGGGCGGTAGCCTCCGGTTTACGGTAGTAGCCTTTCATGACGTTGTGGCCTTTGTATAGCAATTCACCTTTCTCACCCTGTGGTACCTCCTCACCCGTTGCATCAATGAGCTTGACTTCCACTCCCCAAACCGGCGTACCAATCGACCCGGCTTTACGGACCTGTCCGGGTTGGTTGAAAGTCACCACCGGAGAACCTTCAGACATGCCATACCCTTCGTGTATCGGTACGCCGTATTTTTTTTCAAAGTCTTTCAGCACCTGCACGGGCAGGGCAGCTCCTCCGGACACACAAAGTCGCAGGGTCTTCCTGATGCTTAATAATCGCTCTTCTTCTTCCGGATCAAAGTGGTTGACCAGACCCCAGTACATGGTTGGTACACCGGCAAACAGGGTGATTCCCTCCTTAACGATCAGACTTTGTACAGCAGAAGCCTCAAACCGTACGAGCAGGGCACAGGTTAATCCATGCATCACTCCGGCATTCATCAGGCAGGTCTGGCCAAAAATGTGAAATAAGGGCAGTACGATCAGCATGCGGTCTTCGTCTTGCAGTTGAAACAGATGCCGGCATAGATCGGCATTCCACAGCAGGTTGGAGTGAGTCAGTTCAGCCCCTTTGGGTTTGCCGGTCGTCCCTGATGTATAAATGATGACAGCGGTATCTTCAGCACTGGTCACCGGACTTTCGCATTTGCTTTCGGAACCGGAAATAAAATCACTGAAACTTACTGTACCGGTAAAAGGATTTTCTCCCCCCGCTTTGGCAGTGATACAAACAAAAAGTTCGCATCCTGGTGTCTGCTGAAATCCCTCCCATCCCTGGATGCCCATGGGCAGGGCATCGCTGCCTTCAAAGCAAAAATAAATTTTCGCGTTAGAATCCTGGAGATGATAGGCGATTTCGTCTTTTTTAAGGAGGATACTTAATGGCACCACTACCGCACCGGCTTTCAAAATGCCATAGTAAATCACCGGGAAATAAGGCAGGTTGGGACAACTGAGGGCCACTTTATCTCCAGGCCGTATGCCGGCGCCAATCAGGGCATTGGCTACCTGGCCAGCCATCGTCCTGATTTGACGGTAGCTCATCCGGGTTTCTCCCAGGGAAAAAGCCGTTTTCTCCGGATATTTCCGGGCGCTGTCATCTAGAATGATTGATAAGTTTAACATGGGTGATAATTTAGCAAAAAATTGAGGGTGTACTAACGTAAGTTAAAGAAGTAGTAAAAATGGGATGACGGTGGGTAATTTTTAACATCTTCTTAGGAGACCGGTGTCATTGGATTTACCTTGATTTTTGATTAAATTTGCCCCAATTTATTTGTGCACCTGATTGTATACCGTGATGTTTAAGTCTGTATTGCCTTTTCTATTGTTACTATCGTTTTACTCTGTTCATGCCCAATCGGTCAGCGACAAGGAGTTTCTGGATGTCTATATCGATTGTGGGGTCTGTAATATGAACGATATCCGAAACAATGTACCTTACCTCAATTACGTACGGGAGGCAACCTTGGCCGACGTACACGTGCTGGTAACCAGACTTCAGAGTGGTGCCAATGGATTTAAATATAATTTCCGGTTTATTGGCCGGAGGGACTTCAAGGACACCGAATTTAACCGTAATCTGATTGAGCAGGCTGGTACGTTGGTCGCCGAGCGACAAAATGCCATCCGAAATACCCTCGAGTTGGGACTGGCGAACTTCTGGTCACAGACCAAGATGGCCGAACGGCTGAGTATCAGAGTCAATGAGGATAAAAAACCGGAGGCTTTCGCTTCAAGAGAAGAAGAAGATCCCTGGAAGAACTGGGTCATTTCTATTTATGGCGGGGGCTCCCTGGATTTCGAAACCATCCGGAAGGAGTCCAGATTATGGGGGAGTCTATCCATAGACCGGGTCACCGAAACCTGGCGAATCAGAAATGTTCTTTATGCCCGGGGCGACTACCAGGTTTTTGAGAACGAAGAGGAAACCATCAGGAGCAACGTATACCGGAAATCCGGGTCTTCTACCATTGTCAGGAGTATCAACGATCATTGGTCTTCAGGAATTTACGTCGCCGCCAGTCAGAGCACCTTTGATAATTTTGATCTTTCCACCCGGATAGCGCCCGCTTTTGAATACAGCATTTTTCCCTACTCTGAAGTGCAGGAAAGAGAGGTCACCATCGCCTATCGTTTGAGTCATTCGTACCGTGACTATTCGGAGGAGACCATTTTTGACCAATTATCTGAAAATTTGTTCGGTCAGAGCCTGGTGATGGCTGCCCGGTTCATACAGCCTTGGGGCAACGTCTACGCCGAACTTGAAGGTTCACACTTTTTTCATGATACCCGGCAGAACAGGCTTGTTTTTGAGGGACGGATCAATGTTCGTATTGTCAAAGGATTGTCACTATCCCTGGGCAATAATTTTCAGTTGATTAATGATCAACGGTCCCTGCCGAAGAGGGATATTTCGTTGGAAGAACTGCTGCTGGCCCAAAGACAGGCTGCGACCAGTTTCCGGTTGAGTGGGAACATGGGCATTAGCTATACTTTTGGCTCGATCTACAACAATGTCGTCAATACCCGGCTTTAGATTTGCTGACTGTCCTTTCTCCCCCATCGCAAACCGGGACCATTTTTGAGTATTTCCGAAGAAGTTGTCTGAAGGACATCTCCATTAAGAATATTATCTATTTTAGGTCTTTATTCTGTAAAGACTTTTGGATACAACAGTAACCATACGAGATAAGCAGATCCGCTGGGGGGTTATCGGCGTCGGCGATGTTTGTGAGAAAAAGAGTGCCCCGGCCATGCAGCTGATCCCTGGTTCGTCGATTGTCGCTGTGATGCGTCGACAGGCAGATAAAGCAGCCGACTATGCCCACAGGCATGGTGTCGGAAAATGGTATAACGATGCCTCCCGGTTGGTGCATGATCCGGAGGTTAATGCCATTTACATCGCCACTCCTCCTTCTTCCCATTTGCAGTATGTGGAGATGGCAGCAGAAGCGGGCAAGCCGGTATATGTCGAAAAACCGATGGCGCTCAGTTATGCCGAATGCCGGCAAATGATCCAGATTTGTGAAAAGATGGAAGTACCGCTCTACGTAGCCTATTACCGCAGGGCTCTGCCCAATTTTTTAAAGGTGAAGGAGATCGTGCAATCCGGCCAATTGGGCGATATCCGTTTTGTCGAAATAAAGCTTCTGCAAGCAGCCCGACCGGAAGTGGAATCCCAACCGGATTTCTGGAGGGTCGATCCGGCGATTTCCGGTGGGGGTCATTTTGTCGACCTGGCTTCCCATCAACTCGATTTTCTGGATTTTGTTTTTGGGCCGGTGCTCCGGGCAAAAGGTTTTGCCAAAAATCAGGCGGGGTATTACCCCGCTGAAGATATCGTGACTGCCGGGTTTGAATTTGAGCATGATATTATTGGTTACGGGATCTGGTGTTTCACCGTACCAAAGCAGGTCGAAGAAGAAACCATCACGATTACCGGCAGCCTTGGAAAGCTCCGTTTTCCATGTTTTGGGAAAGCCTGGATATCGCTTGAAATGACCGGTGAAGCCCCTGTTTTAATCAGGTACGAATATCCTGAACATATCCAGCAGCCCCTGATTAATACTATTGTGCAGGATTTACTGGGTACAAGTCAGTGTCCTTCCACGGGTTACACCGCTGCCCGGACCAACCGGGTGATCGACCAGATTCTGCACGAAAAACCCTGATCGGTCCTTTTCACAGTACTTGTCTCTTGTGGAAAAAATATCGTATAATCATTGAATTTTTTTAACCGGATCATGTGGAAAACCAAAAAAGATACCAAACCAGTATTTCTGATTTTTGATCAGCCTTCTTGATCCAACATTCATCATGGAACTGTGAAATATCAATGTGACATCGTCATTGTCGGAGGTGGTCTTGCGGGAATTATTACTGCCTATGAACTGCTTGGTTCAGGTAAAAAAATTGTGATTGTGGACCGCGACAAGGATGAAAACTTTGGTGGTTTGGCCCGGTGGGCGTTTGGCGGCATGCTTTTCGTCGATACACCGCATCAGCGCCGCATGGGTATTCGAGATAGTTATGAGGTGGCCCGTCAGGATTGGTTTTCCTTTGCACAGTTTGATGATAGAGAATATTGGGGCAAATTATGGGCTGAACAATATTTGCACTTATGTACCGACTATGGTTACCGTTATCTGAGGGATAACAACGTGAATTTTTTCCCGGTCTTAAACTTTCCCGAACGAGGACTGTACGTGCCGGGCAATTCCCTGCCAAGGTTTCATATGGTATGGGGTACCGGTTGGGGCTTGGTCAACGAATTTATCCGCCGGCTTCACATACATCCTAAAAAGGAAAATCTGCAGTTGATTTTTAATCACCGGGTCACCGGAATTGCTGTGGAAAACAAGACCATTGCCGGGGTAACCGGTGTGCATGAAAATACTGGTGAACCCTTTGAAATCAGGGCAGATCAGGTGGTGATCTCTTCGGGAGGGATCAATGGCAGCATTGAAAGGGTAAAAACCCATTGGTACAAGCCCTGGGGTGAACCACCCGAAACCATCCTGAACGGGGCACATTACTATGCGGTCGGAGATCTTCACGATGCAGCGTCCCGGGTAAATGGTAATGTGGTCAATCTGGATAAACAATGGAATTATGCAGTTGGGATCAGGCATTATGCACCCCGGGTTCAGGATCACGGACTGAGCCTTGTACCAATGAAATCAACGCTTTGGGTGAATTACGAAGGAAGGAGATTTGGTCCGATGCCATTGGTCACGCCCTACGACACCCGGTTCCTGGTAGAGCGGATTTGCCAGGAACCCATCAAATATTCATGGCAAATATTGAATGCAAAAATTGCCTACAAGGAATTTTCCATTTCCGGTTCGGAACACAATGTGAACATGCGGGATAAAAAATTCTGGAAATTTATTTATGGCATGTTGTTTAAAGGGAATAAAGAACTGGTACATAAGATTGCCGGTCGGTGTGAGGATGTGATCATGGCCGATACGCTGGATGAACTGGTTGCCCGTATGAACGCCCTGACCGGCGAGAAACATGTGAAAAAAGAATACATCGAACAGGCCGCAAGAAAGTACGATGCTGAGATCGAACGGGGAGAAAAATATTTCCAGGATGAACAGCTGATCCGTCTGGCCCATTTAAGAAAATATATCGGAGACCGGATCCGGACCTGTAAATTTCAAAAAATACTGGATCCCCAGGCAGGTCCGCTGATTGCGATCCGGTCATTTATTCTTTCGCGAAAGAGTATGGGGGGTATCCAGACCAATTTGAGAGGACAGGTGCTGACCATTCCGGATGCGGAGGGTCGACAGGAGGCCATTGAAGGACTGTATGCCGTGGGAGAGGCCGCTGGTTTTGGAGGAGGAGGGATACATGGCTATCGATCGCTGGAGGGTACATTTCTCGGTGGTTGTGTGATCAACGCCCGGGTGGCGGCAGCTGCGATTCAGGGAAAATCGCTGGCTTAGACCTGATGCACCGTTAATGAGTCCGGCAGAGTGAGGCAACACACCGAAAATGCCGGGAGTGGCTTTCTTCAAACATTCCCTATCTTTGCCTTTTATCTGAAAGCACGAATATGCCCAAAGCAGCAATCATAGATATGTATGACGGGACGCCCAATCTGGGTATGGGCAGCATTGTCCGTCTGCTCGATCATGATTTTCCCGATCTGGAATACGAGATATTTGACATCCGGAGAAAGCAGGAAGTACCGGGACTGGATTTTGATATTTACATTTCTACCGGAGGGCCCGGACATCCCCTGGAAGGTAATGAAGCCTGGGAGGATCAATATTATCAATTGCTCGATGCCATCCAGGAGTACAATGAGTGGTCGGAGTATAAGAAATTTGTCTTTTTTATATGTCATTCCTTCCAGATAGCCTGTGACCATTTTGGTATTGGCACCATCAATCAACGGCCAAAGGATTCTTTTGGTGTTTTTCCGGTAGCTAAAACCCGTCAGGGTCTTGAGGATCAGATTTTTAAGGACCTGCCTGAGCCCTTTTACGCAGCGGATTTCCGGAGTTATCAGGTCATCGATCCAGACTGGGATCATCTGGAGCGATCGGGAATGGAGATACTGGCCATGGAGCATCACCGGAATCATGATTTTCCTCATCTGGCGGTCATGGCTGTGAAATTCAGTAAGACCATGTATGGTGTTCAGTTTCATCCGGAAGCATACCCGGAAGGGATGATAACCTATTTTCAGCAGGAGGATCGGAAAAGGCTGTTGATCGGGCAATATGGAAGGGCTGCTTATGAAGAAATGATGTTTCATACCCGTGATCCGATCAAGGTTGAACTGACTCATAAAAAAGTTTTGCCTGGCTTTCTGCAATATGCCATCAGATCTTTAACTTGTAACCTCATAACAGCCGAATAATCCCGATGCAGCCAGACGCAAGAAAGCGTTTTAATGTGTCCTTTTCGAACAGTAAATATCAGGCATTCCTGAATGATGTTTATCGCCGTTATGACCACGTTCCAAACTTCCGGATTGCTGAAACACCCGTATTTATCGGTCACGATCTGAAGAAAAAACTTTTCGAAGCCTGCGAACAGATCACCGATGTTATTTGCCGGAGCGATTTTAAAGCTCTCACCGAGTCGTCGCTTCAGGATAGCTGGCGGGTGCCGGGTGAAGACCAGCACACTACTTTCCTCCAGATGGATTTTGGTATCTGCCGGGATAGTGAAGGCAACCTGTCACCTAAACTCATTGAGGCGCAGGGATTTCCATCGTTGTATCTCTATCAGGACATGATTGCCCATCTGTACCGGCGTCATTTTGATATTCCGGAAAACTATTCGCATCTGGTGGGACTGTCATCGGAAGCCTACATTGATCTTATGAAAGCAATCATTGTCGGTGATTGCAAACCGGAAAATGTGATTCTGCTGGAGATTCAACCAGAAATCCAGACTACCCGGATCGATTTTCTTTGCACTGAAGAAAAACTCGGTATTAAAACACTTTGCATCAGTGATTTGAAATCATCTGGAAGAAGCTTGTACTATCTGGATAGTCATGGCCGTAAAATTGATGTGCATCGAATTTATAACCGGGTTATTTTTGATGAACTGATACAGCGTCCGGATCTGAATACAGAATTTTCCTTTACCAAAGACTGGGATGTCGAGTGGATCGGTCATCCTAATTGGTTTTTCCGGATCAGTAAGTATACTTTACCACTTTTTGAGAGCGGGTATGTTCCGAAAACCTGGTTTCTGAAAGATTTGAATCAGATACCCGATGATTTGGAGAATTATGTTTTGAAGCCGATGTTTTCTTTTTCCGGTTCCGGAGTGATCTTCCATGTAAGCCGTGATGCGATCGAAAAGACCAATAATCCGACCAATTACATACTGCAGGAAAAAGTGAAATATGAGCCGGTGATTGAAACAGACAAAGAGCCGGTAAAATGTGAACTGCGGATGTTATTTCTTTGGCCAAAAGATGCTCCAAGACCTTTTGTGGTAAACAACCTCGCCCGGCTGTCCAAAGGAGAAATGATCGGCGTTAAGTATAACCGGGATAAAGACTGGGTGGGAGGAAGTATCGGTTTTTTTGAGGATTAGTGCGATTATTGATTATTGATTATTGATTTATTAATTATTTATTTGCAGAAAGTGTACATTACTTCGATACTAATAAGTTCATTTTACGGAATTTCTCTTTGCCTCAAAATATCCCCTTATCTCAGCCCTCGATAATTTATAATTAATAATTTATCATTTTCTCCGATTCAATGGCTCGATCGTTTGGGCGCCTCCATTGCAGCATGGAATTCGTTGGCAATGCGGTTGCCATATTCTTCGAGAAGTTGCAGGAGTCTTTCCCGCCGGTCACTCCGGAGGATGAATCCGATATGATGTTTCTTTTGCATGCGCCACCAAATTTCCGGATCGTCAAAACTCCCGGTGTCCGGGTGTTCAAATCGGCTGAGTGAGATGATAGCGGCGGCTTCCATGCTGGTTTTTTCCGGTAAGACATAGTCCCGGTTTTCCAGGAGGCAGGATTCAATCCGGGCCCATTCTGTCCAAAGATTAATGCCACTGGCGGCTTCGACCATTTCGGCAATGTGGGCACCGCCAACCCGTGAGCTGGTTTCCAGAAAATAATACTGGTCATCCTCATAACTCCGGATATATTCGGAATGCGAAGCACCGTGTAGCATTCCAAAGGCAACCATCAGCTCCTGATTGAGTTTGGTCAGCATGTGGTGATCATCCCATGATTCCGGAAGAGTGGCGGTCCGGAAGATTCCTCCGGCATGCGCCACTTCAAAGGGAGTATTCAGGTACCGGGAGCAACGGGCGAAGACATTGGTTCCCTGATAGGCCAGTGCATCAACATGAAAGACATCTCCCGGTAAAAACTGCTCGATCAGATAATGATGACGCTGATCTCCCAGTTCGGCCAAAAGAGGCCATAACTGATCGGGTGTATTGATCTTCCTGATACCGGTAGCACTCGCTTCTGCCCGGGGCTTGACAACCCAGGGACCCGGGATGCGCCCGATGAAATCTTCGATATCCGGATCGTGAAACAGCGGCGAAAAGGGAGGTACGCGGATACCCCCGTCATGAGCCCGGATCCGCATGGCGAGTTTATCCCGGAAATAACGGGCGGTGGTCTGACCCATACCCGGTATGCGAAATTCTTCCCTGATCAGTGCAACTCTTTCCACATCAAAATCATCGAGGGCGATCACCCGGTCGATTTTTACAGACCGCATCAGATAAGCCAGGGCATTGATGAGATCGGTATTATTCCAATATCCTTCCTCATTTTCTTCCATATAAAATATCTCAGCGATAGCATTATGTGGCCAGGCTTCGTCCTTTAGTCGTGAAGAAGTAACCAGATAAACCCGGTTTCCTTCCGCAGAGCAGGCCCGGATAAAAGCAACGCCCTTGTAATAGCAGCTTACGCAAAGAAATGTTTTCCGATGCATCATTCCTTTCCCTGATAACCAATTACCGCATTATGGGGGATCATGGCACCCTTGCGCAGTACGACGATCCCATCAACCACACAGTGAGTATCTGCCTGTGAGTTTTCCAGTGTTTCGTGGCCCCGAATGACTACATTGTTACCAATACGGCAGTTCTTATCAATGATGGCTTTATCGATCAGGCAATCATTGCCAATACCCATTGGTATTTCGTGAGGCTGGTATACGATTTTCTCCAGCGTTTCGAAAAAATCATTACCCATAACAACACTGGCGCTGATTTTGGTACCATGCCCGATACGGGAGCGGATACCGATAATGCTCCGGTGTATCAGGTCTGCATGAATGATCGAGCCTTCCGAAACAATCGATTTTGAAATGGTGGTGCCGGATATTTTTGCCGGGGCGAGTAATCTTGGATGTGTATATACAATCTGAGTATTGTCAAATAAATTGAATTTTGGAATGTCATCCGTCAGTTCCAGGTTGGCTTCATAAAAAGAAGACACGCTTCCGACATCAGTCCAGTATCCGTTAAATTCATAACTGGCAACATTGTAACCAGATTTAATGGCTGAGGGAATAATTTCTTTTCCAAAATCCGTGGCCTCGGGATGATCTTCCAATAGCTGCATCATGGCTTTTTTTGAGAAAATGTAAATACCCATCGATGCCAGATACTCTTTACCCTGATTTCTTAAATTCTCGGAAACATTTGATTTCCAGTCATCCAGAACATCTTTTTTCGGTTTTTCGATAAAGCGCTCGATAAAACCGTATTCGTTGACTTTCATGATCCCAAAACCCTCTGCATCATCGGCAGTGACCGGTATGGTTGCCAGCGTTAAGGCTGCATTTTGCGCGATGTGATATTTGGCCAGTTTTTCAAAATCCATCTGATAGAGTTGGTCACCCGCCAAAATTAGCAGGTAATCAAAGTCATGATTGCGCAGATGCATCGTTGTCTGTCGTACCGCATCGGCGGTTCCCTGAAACCAATTGGTATTACCCAGGGTCTGTTCGGCCGCCAGGATATCAACAAATCCTCGCGAGAACAGATCAAAGTGATAAGTGTTTTTAATATGCTTATTCAGGGAAGCCGAATTGAACTGAGTCAATACGAAAATCCGTACTACCCCGGAATTCAAACAGTTGGAAATTGGAATATCGATCAACCGGTATTTGCCTGCAATCGGGACAGCCGGCTTTGACCGGTCTTCCGTAAGCGGGAATAACCGGGTACCTGCTCCGCCTCCGAGGATGAGGCTTATCATTTTTATTTTCATATATATTATTTTACTATTTCCTGGTAGATTGTCTGGTATTCCCGGGCCGAACGGTCCCACGAAAAATCCAGTTGCATGTTGCTGGCCACTATACTTGTAAATAAATCCTTATTCTCATAGAGGGCCAGTGCCCGCGACAAAGAGTAAAGTATATCGCCCGTCCATACGTGATTAAACATAATGCCACTTCCTCCCGGATCTCCATAGTCGACGACTGAATCCTGCAGCCCTCCGGTTCTTCTCACGATCGGTATCGTACCATATCGCAAGGCATACATCTGATTGAGACCACAGGGTTCTACCCTTGAAGGCATCAGTAAAAAGTCGGCTCCGGCGTATATCTGGTGGGCCAGATCCTCATTGTATCCTATAAAGGTATTATAGCGGCCGGAAAATTGGTAAACCATGCTGTTGAGGGCATTCTGGATACCGTTGTCACCCGATCCCAGGATCAGCATATTCAGGGGATAATGCTGGCTGAAGGTGCGGTATACGAGGTCGGGTAATATATCGGCCCCTTTTTCGAGGGCAAACCGGCCGATAAAGGTGACCAAGGGCAACCCCTTTTCCAGATTGAATATCTCTAGTAAGCGATTTTTATTTTCCCGCTTGAAATGCGGGATACTTTTCTTAAGGTTCACAAAAAGGGAGGGGTCAGTGGCCGGATCCCAGACTTTGGTGTCTATTCCATTTAATATGCCCGTCGATTTGGCACTTTCCTGTTGCAGAAGCCATTCCAGCCCATTGCTGTCTGATCGCAACTCTTCGAGATAAGCCCGGGATACGGTGGTCAGTCGCCAACAGCATTTAATGGCCGCCGCCAGAGGGTTGATCGCTCCGTTCCATTCGAGCAGTCCTCCGAGGTAATCTTCAAAATGAGGGAGAAGATACCGGCCATTCCAACCAAAAGATCCATGATACCGGCCATTGTGAATGGTAAACACGGTTGGTATGTAACCAAGATTTTGAAATTCCGGGGTATGCTTGACCATAAATGGGATCATCCCGGTATGATGGTCATGACAGTGCATTACATCGGGCCGCTCATCGGGGGTGTTTTGCAGCCAGCGCAATACAGCTTTCTGAAAACTGATGAACCGCTCCGCTTCATCGCCATAAAAATTTCCCCAGGGATCATTGTAGATGCCCGGACGGTCAAATTTGCCCAATAATTCGATGACATAGAGTGGAAACCCGAGCAGGGACGGATCCAATGCAAAGACTTTAAACGGCTGATCATAAAATCCCATCCAGACTCCACCGCTATACACTTCCTTCCAGTTTTGCTGGTTGATCCAGGGCAGGTCATACTTCGGAATCACTACGGCTGAATGGATCTCTTCATGTTGCTGGTACTTTGGCAAGGCACCTACCACATCGCCCAAACCACCAGATTTGGCGGCAGGATAACACTCCGCGCTGATGTGAAGAACTTTCGTCGGTTTTGGCACAAGTTGGCTTTTATTTCAAAACCATAAATTACAAAAAGCCCGGAAACTGCAAAATCAATTTGATTTTGATACCCATCCCGGACTGATATCCGGTTGGTGGTTGACTTGCGAAGAGTTTGATTTTCCTGACTTTCCGACAGTACCGGCTGATAAAAATTGCCGGATTGGGAGGAAAAGATTTTGGAAAACACCGGTTTGAAATTTTCCCGGTCAATGCGTAGATTTATTCCAATGAGTATCCGAGTATTTCTTCTTCCGGTTCTAATCTGGATTTCTGGCTGTAAGCCTGCCACTCCACCCTCCGTCAGCGATACCAGTTTTACCCGGAAGCTGCAGGAACAACTGATTCTTGCCGACAGCGGCAGCATCATCGAAATACCGGAAGGACTCTTTCGGTTTGATCGTTCCCTGTCGCTCGATGGTATCGATCATGTCACCATCAGAGGTGCCGGAAGAGATAAGTCGATCCTAAGTTTTCAGGGGCAGAAAGATGGGGCCGAAGGAATGCTGATCAAGGCCAACCATATCGTGTTGGAAGGTTTTACGATTCAGGATTCGGAGGGTGATGCACTGAAGATCCAGGATTCCCGGCATGTTACGATCCGGGATATCCGAACGACCTGGACGCAGGGTGCCAAATCTACCAACGGGGGTTATGGCATTTATCCGGTAGCATGTGAAAACGTGATCGTCGAGGCCTGCGAAGCATCCTATGCTTCTGACGCAGGAATTTATGTGGGCCAGTCAAACCAGGTGATTATGCGTAACAATCTGGCCCATCATAACGTGGCGGGAATTGAAATTGAAAACAGCCGGGATGTCGAAGCCTATGATAATATCGCCGAAAGCAATACCGGGGGTATCCTGATTTTTGACATGCCCGGTTTACCTCAGGCCAATGGCGCCCGGGTCAAAGTCTACAATAATATATCGCGGGATAATAATTTTCAAAATTTTGCTCCTGAAGGAGGAGTAGTGGCTACCCTGCCACCAGGAAGCGGAATGGTGATCATTGCGCACCGTGATGTAGAAGTATTTAATAACGAAATTAGTGGTTACAAGACACTGGGACTGGCGGTAATCAGCTGGTATTTTACCGAAAGACCATTTAATACGGAAAATGGTTACGATCCCTACTACGAGAATATTTTTGTACACGATAATGTTTTTAGTCGCAAAAAGGCCATTCCTGATCTTTCCCGTGAATTTGGTCAGATGGTCAATGCTTTATTTCCAGGCAGACCTCAGGATATCATCATTGACGGAATTTTTAATCCAGACAGGAAGGGGATTAAGCCGGTTTGTTTCCGAAATAATGGAGCAGAACTGCGTTTTACCAATCTCAATGCGGAAGAAGCTACCGGGATCTCTGATTTAGAAAGATTACTGGATCACAATATGTCGGCTTTCGATTGTGAATTAGCCACTTTTGACATTTCCTCTCCTGAAAAGGTTGATCCGGCCGATTGATTTGCTCCGATTTATCGATTGTTCTGCCAGAAAATAAAAGGCAGTAAGTCAAGAAAATCAGAAGAATAATTATATCAGTTCAGATAGTGTTTTCAGTGAACTTTATGATAAAATCAGAACCACAGCTTATCAACGAAATAAATCCACTGCAAAAAATACCAATGCTCCTGGTAGTGACCTTCCTGTTTTTTTCAATGGGCTGTCACCATGCTGATCAAAAGGTCCAGCTCAATCCGGATGATCCACCCTTTGAAAAATTGTCAATGTATCATTTCTTCCGGTCACCCCTGCAAAGACTGGTCCCCGCTGACCGGGTTTTACCGTATGAACTGATCACACCGTTATTTTCTGACTATGCCCAAAAGGCGCGGTTTATCTGGATGCCCGAAGGTGTGTCTGCATCGATTGAACCGTCGGGCGATATTACCTTTGCGGAGGGCACGGTTTTAATCAAAAATTTTTACTACGACCATTCAAATGATATCCGGCAACTGGTTGAAACCCGCCTGCTGGTTAAAAGGAAGTCAGGCTGGGATCCACTCACCTACATCTGGAATGACGGTCAAACGGAAGCATTTTTGGAAATTGCCGGCGATTTTAAAAATATATCGGCAAAAGACGATCAGGGAGAATCATTTACCATTGATTACCTGATTCCCAATAAAAATCAGTGTAAAAGTTGTCATGAACGTGACCGGAAACTGGTGCCCGCAGGGCCGGTGTTGAAAAATCTGAATCGAGATTTCCTCTATGCGGATGGTCTGGAAAATCAACTGGTTCGCTGGAGCTCAATGCATTTCCTGACCGGTTATGACCCTGAGCGGGATACAACCCGGATGACTGACTGGGCTGATGCCGGGGCTGATCTGCACGACCGGGCTCTGGCTTACCTGGAAGTCAACTGCGGCACCTGTCACCGGGCGGGGGGTCCCGCTTATGTGTCGGGTCTCCGGCTTACTAGCGACGAGACCAACTTGTTTAATCTGGGGGTTTATAAACCTCCGGTTTCAGCCGGCAAAGGTTCAGGAGGGCGAGGTTTTGATATCGTACCGGGCAATCCCGATGCATCAATTATGGTATACCGGATGCAGTCGCTGGAGCCGGGCGCCATGATGCCGGAGCTGGGGCGTAAACTCGTGCATAAGGAAGGGGTGGCACTGATCCGGAACTGGATTGCCTCCATGCCACAAGCATCGGAAAGTCAGGCCAGAACGAAGCAATAATCACAAATCTTACTGCATGTTATGATAGACATTCTGGACGTCGTCATCTTCTTCCAGCCGTTCCAGCAGTTTATCGACATCTTCCATCTGCCCGGGAGTCAGCGGTTTGGTGACTGTAGGAATTCTTTCAAATCCGGAACTGATGATCTCGATGGACCGGTCTTCCAGGGCTTTTTGCAGTGAGCCAAAACTCTCGAAACTACCGTATACATACGCGGTGGCCTCTTCTGCAAAGAGCTCATCACAGCCATAATCGATCAATTCGAATTCGAGCTCTTCCAGGTCCGCATCGCCCGGGTTGATTTTAAAGAAACATTTGCGTTCAAACATAAAATCAACCGAACCGGAGGTGCTGAGATTGCCGTCGTATTTGTTGAAATAACTGCGCACATTGGCTACAGTACGGTTATTATTATCGGTCAGAGTCTCGACTAGAATGGCGACACCATGGGGAGCATAGCCCTCCAGTACGACTTCTTTATAATCGGAAGTGTCTTTATCGGTGGCGCGTTTGATAGCCCTTTCCACATTCTCTTTTGGCATGTTGGCTGCCTTGGCATTCTGGATAATAGCCCGGAGCCGGGAATTGGTTTCCGGGTCGGGGCCCCCTTCCTTCACGGCGATCACAATATCTTTGCCCAGACGGGTGAAGGTTTTAGCCATCTGAGCCCAGCGGGCAAATTTTCTGGCTTTGCGGTATTCAAATGCTCTTCCCATAAAAGGATTCAGATTTTTGGCCGCAAACTTAATAAATAGTTGGCTGAAAAACATGGCTGTACCTTCATGACAGGATTCGTAGACTGACAAATGGATTTTCCTAAAAGTGATAACGACTCAACGGGCTCTAAGCAATTCGATTTGGCAGAAATACCATCCCAATTTAGTAAGGCGTTAGATTGGTTGACAGGATATTGATTTTCATATCCGGTAAGTATCGACCAACGATGAGAGAAGTTCCCGGTTTCAGCAGTAGATTTCGAAGGCATATCGTCATGGTACCAGAGATTATCAACGATTGTTCGGGTATCAGAGTCTTTGGTCAGCTGCTTAAGTCGTTCATTTTTAGTACCGATGTGGCCATCATCCGTAATTGTAATGCCAATGCCATCATCGCCGTATATCCTTTCACTCCGCAGCCGTTGATTTCGCATGCCCTGATCCTGGCAGCTGACAAGCCCATTTTCTGTGGAGTAGGAGGGGGCATCACAGGAGGTGTACGGTCATTGGAGCTGGCAGTCGACGCTGAATTCCAGGGAGCTTTAGGGGTCGTATTGAATAAACCGGCACCCAACAGCCTGATTGTGGAGTTGAAGGAGAAGATCGATATTCCGGTGGTTGTCACCATTGTATCGAAAAGGGATGATATTAAAGGCCGGATTGCCAGCGGTGTCGACATTCTCAATGTGTCCGGGGCTGAAAATACCGCTGATATCGTAAGGCATATCCGTGATATCGATGACCGGATAGCAGTCATTGCGACCGGAGGCAAAAGTGATGATACCATTGGTAAAGTGATTGAAGCCGGCGCCAATGCCGTTTCCTATACACCACCTAGTACCGCCGAGTTGTTTAAAGAAACCATGATCCGGTTTCGGAGCGAATAAGATCGGTATGAGGTGCAATGTATCTTGCACAGCCTGAGCGTTTTATTCCGAATTAAGATTGTTGATTATTGTTGATATAATGATATTATCAGTGATCAATATATTGCACCAATTCTTGAACGGGATCAGGAATATCAGTGTAAGACAAATTAGAATCCTGTGCATCCTGAAATCAATAAAAATCCTGTTCAGACAATCCTGTTAAAACAATTTCTATCTTAGGCACTCTATAGTAATCGGAAATACGATGCGGAATATTGTTTATTACGTTGCTTCGTCACTCGATGGATATATTTCCGGCCAGGGTGGGGACATCAGCGGATTTGTACAAAAGGGGAAGGGAGTCGATCAATATTTAAAGGATCTTCAGGATTTTGATACCGTCATTATGGGCCGGAATACTTATGAATTCGGCTACAATTATGGTCTGAAACCTGGTGAACCGGCATATCCCCATATGGAACATTATATTTTCTCTAAAACCCTGCAATTGCCTGATAGGAGCAGTCAGGTACATATCCACCCACCCGAGTTAGAGATTATCCGGAGATTGAAGCAATCCAAAGGAAGCGATATTTATCTCTGTGGAGGAGGCATGTTTGCTGGCTGGTTGCTGGATCATCAACTCATCGACAAACTAAAAATTAAATTGAATCCGCTCATCCTCGGAAGCGGGGTACGAATCTTTGGAAATTCCGGAAGATCGTATCAGTTGGATCTGAAAGATAGCAGAGTTTTTAAAGAAGGACTCCAGATTTTGAGTTATGATCTTAAGTATGTCTAGTCCAATCGGATGATCCTGTTTATCGGATCAGATTGACTGTGCCGGTATATTGCCGGCCATCGATTTCCACAACATAAAGGTAGACGCCTGATGGTTCGGTTTTTCCATGGACCGTACCATCCCAACCGTAGTCCTCATTATCAGTCTGAAAAATCTGGTTTCCCCACCGGTTGAAAATAAACATTCGGAAGGAGGTGGGCTTTTGCGGAAATGAAGCGGTGAAGATGTCATTTACCTGATCGCCGTTCGGTGAGAAGGCATTGGGGATGTAGGCTTCCGTTTTCGGCAAACAAAATTCGAAAATCTCAATAGTGTCGGTAGCCGAACAATTGCCCTGAAAAACCTCAACCCAGTATATACCGGGAGCATTAACGTTGATCGCATCCACCGTGCTGCCGTCAAACCAGCGGATCGAATCAAATCCGGACACCTGAAGCATTATATCAGGGGTATTTTCAAAACAAACCGTCTGGTCCTCTCCCAGATTCAGGGATGGCAAACCTACTTCGACGTTCAATTCAACGATACCAAAACAGCCATCGGGTGCGAAAATGGTATCAAAATAACGGCCTGATTCAAAGATGGTATCGTCGCTGAATACGAGAAATTCGCCCTGGCAGATGCTCGTGTCGCTGGACATCGTATCGCCACCCAATACGATGAGGTTCAGTTCGACCAGACTGTCGCAGCCATGTATGGACTGAAGAGCGGCATTGTACCGTCCACCGGTACGAAGGGTATCTCCGTCAAATAGCTGGTACTCATGAGCACAGATGGTATCTCTGGCAGTGACCAGATAATGAGGCACAATCGTCAGTTGCAGACGGATGATGCTGTCACACCCCTGGGCGGTCTGCAGAGTGTCGATGTAGAACCCCGATTCATTGTAGCGCTCTTCGGCCAGTTCGAAAAACCTGCCGCTACAGACGAAGGTGTCCAGATCAACAACAATATCCGAGGTAACCGGGTCAAAGGTCAGAGCATCGAAGTAACTTGATTCGGCCCAGGCACCAAGACCGATGGTGCCAGGTTGCAGAATAGACCGGTCGGTCACCTGTATTTTTAACAAATCGTCAATGTACACATCGATCGATCCGTCGCAATAACGTTCGACTCTTAAGATAAACCACTGGTTTAAATCAACGACCGGACCGATGCTGTCCAACAGAATATGATCACCGTCTTCCACTTTAAAAAGCAGCAGGTAGGGATTGTCTGTGTTTCGTGGATTGCAGGTTACCTGGTAGTAATTCTGGTCATCCAAGTATTGAAAAATAAACTGAATGTCGGAAACCATGCCATCGGCAAAGCAGGCCATTTCATAAATCCCGAAATTTTCCTGAAAGGTGTTGTGCAGCAAGGTGATCTGCCCGCCTGATGGGGTTATCCTCCTGAAAAGTCGAACTGCATTGGCCCCCCTGAATTCATTGGCGCCCTGGATCTCGGCATTTCCTTCCAAAACTGTCCAGTTGGAAAGATCATTTTCAAAATCGTCAATCAGGATCTGACTTTTCAGGAATGCCGGACTGACCAGTATCCAAAGACAAATCAACAGATGGAAGAACTCCTTCCATCTCATGCGCACCAACGATCGTTATTCACCATCACCTTTTACCAGTTCCGGCAAGTGCAGGGTATCACCCACCATTTTCTGAAGTATTAAAAGCTGGTTATATAACGACCGGGCTGTTTCTACATTGTCCGGATCCACCTGAAGGTTGGTTAATTCCTCCGGATCGGAGCGGAGGTCAAAAAATTGGGTTTCACCGGCTTCGGGATAGAGGATGAGCTTATATTCTCTGGTGCGGATCATCCGCTGGTAATCCTTGTAAGAGCCAAAGATCGACTCTTCTCCTGGTCGAAGGCCATGCATGACCGGCAACAAGCTGGCAAATTCGACTGTGGAAGGTACCGGCACACCGGCCAGCTCGCAGGTAGTGGGAAACACACTCTGCAAATAGACCAGCGCATCGGATTGCTGACCGGCCGGAATCCCGGGTCCGGTGATGATAAAAGGTACCCGGATGCTGTGATCGTATTGATTTTGCTTGCCCAGTAACCCGTGTTTTCCGACCGCCAGGCCATGATCGGATGTGAAAATGATGTAAGTCTCGCCGGATTTTCCGCTTTTTTTCAAGGCATCCAGGATGCGGCCAATCTGATCATCCAGATGTGATATGATGGCATAATACTCCCGGAGGTGGGTCTTGACGGCTAGCTCTGTCCGGGGAATGGGTGCCAGTATTTCATCTCTGAGCGTCATCTTTTCTCCCTGATCAAACGGGTGTTCCGTCCGGTACGAAGCCGGTAGTTTGATTTCATCCAGGGGATAGCGATCGAGATATTCTTTGGGTGACTGCCGGGGGTCATGAGGAGCATTGAAAGACACATACATAAAGAAAGGCTGATTACTTTTCCGGTGCACCTGATCTTCGATAAAATCAATGGCCTGGTCAGCATATACCTCGGAGGTGTGCCGGTGTACCGTATATTCCTGCGATCGGACCGGACCGTTTTCTGCCGGAACGATATCATAAAAAGTTGGCGACCAGTGCCCTAACAAGGTGGTATCATCTGGTGACCACCGATCCTCTTCACCCATCACCGGCCGGTAGTAGCCGGGGCCACCCACTCCTCCTTTGGTTTCGTACATGCCTGCACCAACCGCCTTGCCAGACTGAAAGCTCTTCAGGGCGGTTTCCGG